>NZ_JAZHRX010000001.1:1373000-2059500 GCF_036924645.1 Bradyrhizobium sp. AZCC 2176
ATCATCCGTTTTGCGATCTCGCACTATCGCGGCCAGATGTCGGAAGTCGCGCGCCGCCTCAAGATCGGCCGCTCCACGCTCTACCGCAAGCTCGATGAAGCTGCCGCCGACGACCCGGCCGACGGCGGCGCGCAGGATGCGAATTGAGGCGCGAATTGAGCGACAGCCAGTGGGCGATTATGGCGTCCACATGGCAAAGATCGTGGCAAACCAACGACATCGATCGTTCGGAAGCTTTTGAACCGTGGCTTGGCGGTGACAGACAAATGATGGGTGGCGTGGCAAAAACGCGCGACCCGAATGCAAACGGGTTGTTTGAGGTCAGTTTGTCGTGAGTTGTCCCGCATGGCGCTGGCTGCATGAAAGGGGCACATGTATCGTCTGCGTTTGAATCATGGCGTGCAGGCGTACGACTGAGAAACCGATCGAGCCGGCGCTTCCCGCGCAAGCCGTGACGAACGATACCTAACGACTGCTCCATGCCGGGGCAGTTCGCCCAAGGGGGTGTGACGATGCGTGACTGTTCGACGAATCGTGCAGGATTTGACCGCGTGCTGATGGCCGTCGCGGCAACCTTCCTCACGGTATCAGCGACCTCAGCACTGGCGGCTCAGTCAACCACGCCGCGTGCCAGCGCCGCCGAGCTCGCGATCGACGCAGCAGTTCCCCGGCCCGAACCGGCCAACGTTCCGCCTCCGACCATCGGCGACTTCAAGATGGACACCACCGCCACGGTGCCTGACGCAGCAACGACGGCCACGAAGCCGAACGAGGCCGACACGACCGTAAAGGCAGTCGAGCCCAAAACCGACGCCAAGCCGGCCGAAACCGTCACCGCACCTGCGGCCAACGACGCCGGAACCGCCACGCCTCCGACTGCGACCGCCACGGCGCCGGCCGCCGAACCCGCCAAGGAGCCGGTGAAGGCGAGCACCGTCGCACCGGCCGACCAGCCGGTCGCCGACCGCCTGCGCGACATGCTCGGCGCCAGGTCGCTGCGCTATTTCGACCGCAAGAACGAACGCGCCGCCGTCGAGAAGTTCTACTCGGCGCGCGACTTTGCGCCGCAATGGACGCAAGCCGGCAAATTGACCGACAGCGGCAAGGGCGTGATCGCCCGTTTGAAGGATGCCGCCGCCGAGGGCCTCAATCCGGCCGACTATCCGTTGCCGGAGTTTGCGGCCGCCACTTCGCCGGACCAACTCGCCGAAGCCGAACTGAAACTGACCGCGAGCATGCTCGACTATGCGCGACAGGCCCAGAGCGGCCGGATGCACTGGTCGCAGGTTTCCGCCGACATCCAGTATCCCGAGCACCCGACCGATCCGGCGGAAGTGCTCGCCAACATCTCGACCGCCAAGGACGCTTCCGCAGCGCTGGACGGCTACAACCCGCCGCACAAGCTCTACAAGGAATTGAAGGCCAAGCTCGCCGAACTGCGCGGCCTGGGCGACGGTCCAATGATCCACATCGCCGAGGGGCCGGCGCTCGCGTTCAAGGCCGCCTCCAAGAAGCAGGGCGAAGTCGCGCCGGAAGATTCGCGCGTGCCGCAACTGCGCGCCAAACTCGGCATCGAGAACCCCGACGACCAGCGCTACGACGCCAAGGTCGCCGCCGCCGTGCGCAAATTCCAGGAGAGCGTCGATCTCAAGCCGACCGGTGTGCTCGACGACCGCACCGTGAAGGCGATCAACAGCCCGAAGCGCGACCGGCAGATCGACACCGTCCTCGTCAATATGGAACGCTGGCGCTGGCTGCCGCGCCAGCTCGGCGCGGCCTCACTCGGCAATGCCTATGTCATTCTCAACGTCCCTGACTTCACGCTGAAGGTGATGCAGAACGGTGCGCCGGTCTGGACCACGCGGGTCGTGACCGGAAAGCCGGGCAAGCATGCGACGCCGATGCTGACGGAGACGATGAAGTTCATCACGGTCAACCCGACCTGGAACGTGCCGCCCTCGATCATCTACAACGAATATCTGCCGGCCCTGCAGCAGGACCCGACCGTGCTGCAACGCATGGGACTGAAGCTCGAGCGGGCCCGCGACGGCAGCATCCACATTTCGCAACCGCCGGGCGAGGCCAATGCGCTCGGCCGCATCCGCTTCAACTTCCCGAACAAGTTCCTGGTCTATCAGCACGACACGCCGGACAAGCACCTGTTCGCCAAGGAAGAACGCGCCTTCAGCCACGGCTGCATGCGGGTGCAGAATCCGGATCAATACGCCTCGACGCTGCTCAACATCGTGATGCCGAACGAGCGCTATTCGCCGGAAAAGATCCGCAGCATGTACGGCCGTAGCGAGATCGACCTGAAATTCCCGACGCCGATCCCGGTCAACATCACTTATCAGACCGCGTTCGTGGATGACGCCGGCAAGCTGCACATCCGCAAGGACATCTATGGCCGCGACGCTGCGATGATCGCGCTGCTCAAGAACGGCCGCAGCAAGGACCTGGAGGCCATGGTCGCCCATGCGCAACCGAACTATTCGCGCCCGAAGGACGGTTTGCCGGCCGGCGTCAGCTTTGCCAGCGACAACACCTACTCGTCTGGTCCGTCGTCGTTCTTTGAGCGTCTGTTCGGGGGGCCGTCGAACGTCACGCCGCCCGCCCCGGTTGGTCGCCGCCCGCAACAGCGGTTCACCCGGTAATCCTGCCCGAGTGGATTTCCGAACAAAATCAACGGCCTCGCCGCTCCGGCGAGTTCGTTTACGTTAACCATTATCCATCCCGGATTCGGCGGGGCACTTTTTCGCCACAGTCCGCGGGTTAGGTTAAGCCTAACTTGGGGGCGGGATGGTAAACATCGGTTAACCTTCCCGCTTTAAGAAAGCGTTCACCCTCTTTTGCCGGGGGTCTGCAAAAGAACACCGTGAACGCTCGTCGACTGGGTGGGCTCATACGTGCTGGCTGGTTTCGCGCGCCAATACAATCCGCTGTCTTCAAAAGCCGGATATCGGATCGGCCTGACTACGCTATTGCTGCTGGCCGGCGCCGGCTCGGTGCATGATGCGACCGCGCTGAACGAAACCCGCACCCTCTCGTTCCACCACACCCATTCCGACGAAGACCTCACCGTCACCTTCAAGCGCGACGGCCGCTACGACGAAGAAGCTCTCAAGAAGCTTAATCACTTCCTCCGCGACTGGCGCAGCCAGGACTCCACCACGATGGATCGGCATCTGTTCGACATCCTCTGGGAAGTCTACCGCGACGTCGACGGCAAGAAGCCGATCCAGATCATCTCCGCCTACCGCTCCCCCGCTACCAACTCCATGCTCCGCCGCCGCTCTTCCGGCGTGGCGCGCTTCAGCCAGCACATGCTCGGCCACGCAATGGACTTCTACATCCCGGACGTGCCGCTGGAGCAGATTCGCGCCGCCGGGCTCCGCCTGCAGCGCGGCGGCGTTGGCTTCTACCCGACATCGGGATCGCCGTTCGTCCATCTCGACACCGGCAGCGTCCGTCACTGGCCGCGCATGACCCACGATCAACTCGCCAGAGTGTTCCCGGATGGGCGCACCGTCCATCTGCCGTCCAATGGCGGTCCGATGAAGGGCTATGAGCTGGCCCGCGCCGACATCGAACGCCGCGGCAATGGCGACAATGCCGCAACCGTCGGCAAAATGCCGAGCCTGTTCGCAGCCCTGTTCAGGGGCGGCAAGTCGAACGAAGAGGATGACGAGGCTGGCAGCGCCCCCGTCAAGAACGAGAAGCCTGCCAGCGTGATGGCCGCAGCGGCACCCGCGAAATCCGCCGATCCGATTCCGACCCCGCGCGCAAAACCGCAGGTCGGGGCGACCCTTCAGTTGGCTTCAGCCGACGCGCAGATCGTGCCGGCGCCCAAAGCCAGGCCGGAACAGAAACAGACCGAGCAGACTTCCGCCGAACCGAAGCCGCAGACGCCGGCCGATATCATCAATTCCCGCGGCTTCTGGGACGACGTACCGAAGGCGGCTAACCAGGCGACCCCCGCGCAGGTCGCGGCCCTCCGCGCCCGCCAGGCGCTCGCCGCCGCCACCGATCCGCAGCCGACCGCCAGCGTCACCGAATCGTTCAACAGGGCGATGGCCTATGCGCCGGCCGCCTCCTCGCCGGTTGATCGCGCCAACGTCGTCACCGCCTCCGCGCCGGTGCCGGCGCGTCCCGCCCGTCCGGCGCGCAATGCCGGCGCCGCCGCGACCGAAATCAATACCGTGGTCGCCAAGGGTGCTCAGGGGCAGGACAGCGTGGTCGCGACCTCGACCCGTCTCGCCGCCGTCCAGGGCAACAGCATCTGGATGCGGGTGGTGATGCTGGCGCCGAGTGCGAGCAATGCGATGTCGACGACCGTGCTCGGCGACACCGAGATGACCCAGATGCGCAGCCATTTCGTCAAGCCGAAGGCCGCGATCGCCATGACCTTCTCGGATGATCCAATGATGGGCATGACCTGCGACCGCTTCACGGGATCGGCGACCGCGCAACTGCCGACGCAGTCGTTCGTCCTGCGCACCGCCGCGCTGCGCTAGGCGCCTATCGTCATTGCCGGGCCTGACCCGGCAATCCATCCCTCTCGTATGAGTCTTTCTGAAGCTTGATGGATACGCGGGTCAAGCCCGCGTATGACACCTTGAGACGCCTCACAGCATCCCCAGCGCCTGCATGTAGGTCTCCAAAATGGTTTCCTGCTCGGCGCGCTCATTGGCGTCCTGCTTGCGCATCCGCACGATGGTGCGCAGCGCCTTGGTGTCGAAGCCGTTGCCCTTGGCTTCCGCATAGACGTCGCGGATGTCATCGGAGATCGTCTTCTTTTCTTCTTCCAGACGCTCGATGCGCTCGATGATGGCCTTGAGCTGGTCTTTGGCGAATTTTGTCGCGGGCTCGTCCTGGACGGCAGCGGCGGCGGAGGTGGCCATCGGGTACTCCTGAATGGAACTGAAAGTAATGCTGAAAGATCAAGCGCCGCACGCGTTACCGCACGGCGCTTTTTCAGGATTGACCCTCAAGATCAGGGGGCCCTGCGTCAAGGAAACATCGCGCTCATCCACAGCGCGCCCACAGGAGATGGGGATCAATCAATACCGTGCGTCATTCCGGGATGGTGCGGAAGCACCAGACCTCAGATGCGCAATTGCGCGTCGGGGAATCTCGAGATTCTCAGGTGCGCAATTGCGCACCAAAGTTCGATGCTACGCATCGCCCCGGAATGACAGACGACCTGAAGGGCTCAATGCCCGGGATGAACCTTCTTCATCGCAGCCAGCTGCTCCGGGGTCGCCGCACCCTGATGCTTCGCCTTCCACTCCTCATAGGGCATGCCGTAGACCGCCTCGCGGCTCTCGTCCTTGCTGACGGCGACCCCCCTGGCGTCGGCCTCTTCCTTCATCCAGTTGGACAGGCAGTTGCGGCAGAAGCCGGCCAGATTCATCAAATCGATGTTCTGGACGTCGGTACGGGCGCGCAGGTGGCTGACCAGGCGCCGGAAAACGGCGGCTTCCAGTTCCGTTCTGGTTTTGTCGTCGATTGTCATGGGCTTGGGTCCTGCGTCATAGGGTGCCGGGCATGTTAATAGGGAATTGTCACAGATTTTGCCATATCTGCGCGCAAAAGTGGCTATCGCACGTGGCGTCCCGGTTTCCCATAGCGCGGGAAAGGCGTCCCCGGCCGTTGACAGGTCCCGCCGGGTCACGCGAAATCGTCAATGATTTGATATAGCTTCGCTGCATGACCGGAAAAGATTCTCGCCGCTTGTCCCCCCTCCCCGCACGCATGACCGCCGGCCTGATGCCGATGCTCGCGTTGGCGGCGGCGTGCCTGTGGAGCAGCCCGGCGGCGGCCGATTTCCGGCTCTGCAACAACACTTCCAGCCGGGTCGGCATTGCGCTCGGCTACAAGGACGCGGAGGGCTGGACCACCGAAGGCTGGTGGAACGTGTCATCCCGGAGCTGCGAGACGCTACTGCGCGGAACTCTTGTCGCCCGTTACTATTACATCTACGCGCTCGACTATGACCGCGGCGGCGAATGGTCGGGACAGGCCTTCATGTGTTCGCGTGACAAGGAATTCACCATCAAGGGTACCGAGAATTGCCTGGCGCGCGGCTACGACCGCACCGGGTTCTTTGAGGTCGACACAGGCGAACAGCGAGCGTGGACCGTGCAACTGACCGAAGCCAACGAGCAACCCGCGCAGCGCGTGCCGGGAATTCCAGGGACGGTGGGACCGGGCGGCCCCGGCGGAGTTCCGGGCCTGTCCAATCCGCCAAGCGGACCGGGTCTGCCGCCAGCCGCGGCGCCCAAGCAATGAGACGGCTCCGTCGTATCAAGATCCTCGCAACCCTCGGCCCGGCATCGTCAGACAGCGCGATGATCCGGAAGCTGTTCGAGGCCGGTGCGGATGTGTTCCGCATCAATATGAGCCACACGCCGCACGACAAGATGCGCGAGCTGGTCTCGACCATCCGCAATGTCGAAAGTAGCTACGGCCGCCCGATCGGCATCCTGGTCGACCTGCAGGGACCGAAGCTGCGGCTCGGCGCTTTCGCCGAAGGCTCGACCCAGCTCAAGAACGGCCAGAGTTTTGTGCTCGATTCCGACAAGGCGCCGGGCGACAACAGCCGCGTGCAATTACCGCATCCGGAAATCCTCGCAGCCCTTCGGCCGGGCCATGCGCTACTGCTCGACGACGGCAAGGTGCGCCTGATCGCCGAAGAGACCTCGGCCCACCGCGCGGTGACGCGGGTGGTGATCGGCGGCAAGATGTCGGACCGCAAGGGCGTCAGCCTGCCCGATACCGACCTGCCGGTATCGGCGATGACACCGAAGGATCGCGCCGACCTCGAAGCCGCCCTGGTGACCGGGGTCGACTGGATCGCGCTCTCCTTCGTGCAGCGCGCCGAGGACGTCAACGAAGCCAAGCGGATGATCCGCGGCCGCGCCGCTGTGATGGCCAAGATCGAGAAGCCGCAGGCGATCGACCGCCTCGCCGAAATCATCGACGCGTCAGACGCGCTGATGGTGGCGCGCGGCGATCTCGGCGTCGAGCTGCCGCTGGAGCGGGTGCCGAGCCTGCAGAAGCAAATGACGCGGATGGCGCGCCGCGCCGGCAAGCCGGTGGTGATCGCAACGCAAATGCTGGAATCGATGATCCAGGCGCCGGTGCCGACGCGCGCCGAAGTCTCCGACGTCGCGACCGCGGTTTACGAAGGTGCCGACGCCATCATGCTGTCGGCTGAATCGGCTGCCGGCAAATTCCCGATCGAAGCGGTTTCGACCATGAACCGCATCGGCGAGGAAGTGGAGCGCGATCCGACCTACCGCTCGGTGCTGACGGCGCAGCGGCCCGACCCCGAGAACACGGTCGGCGATGCCATTGCCGACGCCGCGCGGCAGATCGCCGAGACGCTGGAGCTATCGGCAATCATCTGCTGGACCTCCTCGGGCTCAACCGCGATTCGCGTGGCGCGCGAGCGTCCGAAGCTGCCCGTGGTGGCGATCACGCCGAACCTCGTCACCGGGCGCAAATTGTCCGTCGTGTGGGGCGTGCATTGCGTGGTCGCCGAAGACGCCCACGACCAGGACGACATGGTCGATCGCGCCGGTTCGATCGCCTTCCGCGACGGCTTCGCCAAGGCCGGCCAGCGCGTGATCATCGTCGCCGGCGTGCCGCTCCGCATCCCCGGCACCACCAACATGGTGCGCATCGCCTCCGTCGGTTCCAGCAGCGATGCGGAGATGTGACGGCGTGCCGTCCTTCCGGGCGCGCGTCAGCGCAAACCCGGAACGACAATTCATGATCGGATCAGCACCTAGCTCTGCAAGGTCGTGTCCAGCGTGATTTTCGTATTCAGCAGTTTCGACACCGGGCAGCCGGCCTTCGCTTTACCAGCCAGTTCCTCGAATTTCGCCTTGTCGGCGCCCGGAATTTTCGCATTCAGCGTCAAATGAACCGAGGTGATGGCAAAACCATCACCCTGCTTTTCCAGCGTCACGTCGGCTTTCGTTTCCATGTGCTCGGCGGTGAGCTTGGCTTCGCCCAAAATCAGCGACAGCGCCATGGTGAAGCAAGCAGCATGCGCCGCGCCGATCAATTCCTCCGGGTTGGAGCCCGCCTTGCCCTCGAAGCGGCTCGAAAAGCCGTAAGGATAATCGTTCAGCGCGCCGCTCTTGGTCGAGATCGCGCCCTTGCCGTCCTTGATGCCGCCCTGCCATTTGGCGGACCCTGATGTCGTGCTCATCGCATGCTCCTGATCGCTGGTTGGACCGTCGATAAGCCGCAGCGTGGCAAATGGTTGCGACAAAGGCGTGTCGCAAACGAAGGGGGTTTCTACGCCCCGACCAGCGTCTTCGCCGGCAGCACCGCCTGCACCACGAGGCCACGGGCACGCGCATCCATCACGCCGACGGCGCGCAGCGCTAACAATGTGACCGTTTGCACGGCGTCGCGCAGCTTCGCAGGATCATCCAGATTCTCGGGCGCCAGCGGACCTACCAGCGATTCATGCAGCGCACCGAGCAGCGCGGTGGCGGCAAGCGCGGTATCCTGCGCCGGCAGATGGCCGGCGCGCACCGCGGCATCTATTCTCGCAGCGATCTCGCCGGAGATTTCGCGGCGGCTGGCGAGCCGCGACACCGAGACGTCGACATCGACGGGCTCGGCCAAGATGCCCCAGGCGAGCTTGCGCTGCGACAGCACATGCACGGCAACGGTAGTGACGGCGGCAGCCAGCGCCGAGGACGGCCCCGGCGCCGCATCCGCCGCGCGGCGAATCGCCCCCAGTTCGTCGCGCGACACTTCGGCGATCAGCTCGGAAATCAGCTCAGCCTTGGAGGGGAAGTAGCGGTAGACGGTGCCGGCCGCGACATTGGCGCGGACCGCAACCGGGGCGATTTGCACCGCCGCCATGCCGCCCTCGGCCGCAGCGTCCCGCGCCGCCGCCAGGATGGCGCTACGCCGCGCCGCCAGCCGCTTTACGACCTGATGGGTCCGCCGATAGACCATGGCGCGTTCCGTCCCCGGCGCGCCCTCGAGCCCCATGGGGCCTGCCAGAACGCGCATACCGTCAATGTCTTGCACGACAACCGCAGTCACCGCTTTGAAGAAGTGAACAACTATTCACGAGCGATGACAAGATGGTTTCAAGACTTTCCGAACCGTTAACAGGATCGCAATCTCGGCCCGCTAGCCTGTACCGAATGGCAGGCTCCGATCGCGCGCTCTGCCCCTGCCTACGGGCTATCGCGGGATGGCCACGGCTTCGACGGCAATCGAGCTACACGGAGACCATTCCATTGCGGCGTAAAGTGGCGTTCCTGATGGGTGGCGTGCTGATCGGGACCATCGGCTACACGCTCTTGAGCCCGGCCACCTCCCACACCGATTTGGCCGCAATCGCGCTGCCAGCGCGAGACGAGCGACCGTGCGTTATCGCATCGGCGCGAACCGCAATTCTCGTCGTGCACGGCCAGAGCAATGCGGCCAACTACGGAAGCACCCGGCACGCGGCGCGCGAAGCCGTCGATAATTTCGATCCCGCGACCGGCAAATGCTTCGCTGCGATCGACCCCCTGCTGGGCACCGATGGTCTCGGCGGAAGTTTTGCAACGCGGCTCGGCGACATTCTGATCCAGTCCGGACGCTACGATCGCGTAGTCCTGGTGCCGATCGCCAGGGGCAGCTCTTCAATCTCCTTCCTGAACAACGAAGGAGCGAGCCTGATCACCAACGGCATTGCGAAGTTGAAGGCAGCCGGACTGACGCCGACGCATATTCTGTTCCAGCAAGGGGAAACGGACGCGCAATCGACGACATCAGCTGAGCAATATGTTTCGCTGCTGCATCAACTCGTGAAGCGATTCCGCGCCGCCGGTTTCGATGCGCCCTTCTATCTGTCACGCAGCACGAAATGCGGCCATGTCGATCCGAAGAACACGGCTGCCATCCGTGCCGGTCAGTTATCGGCGATCGATCGCGCCCTGAACATCCATCAGGGGCCCGATACTGACACGATCGGAAATGAGGGACGCAGTCCTGATGGTTGCCACATGAACGAGGCAGGCACGCTTGCGAACGCTGCCCTGTGGGCGGCGTTCATGAATTAGCAAGCGGTGATTTCCGGCGCTGGCGCGCGACATCTCCTCTTCACCTCGCGCCAATCACGCGCTGGCCGTAACCAGTTTTGGCGCCGGCTCATGCCGCCACAGGGACCGGCGCGGCGCAAGATCAGCGCGACCACCACCAGCGTGGCGCCAAGGCCGGTCGGAATACCGGTGAACATGTAGCAGACGATGAGGGCGACGACGGCGCCCAGCGCCGGCAGCTCATAGGCGCGAAAGCCGGTCTTCAGTCCGGTGCGGACCAGGAAACCAATCGGAATCGCCAGCACCATCATGTCGTACATGAACAAATAGGGCATGGTCAGCAGCGTACCGGCGGCAAGGGCCGCGGCCTTCAGCGTGTAGGGCACGCGGCTTCGCCAACCCCTACTCTCAACCCCTACTCCCAGCTCAGCGCCCCGCCGTTCTGATATTCGATCACCCGCGTCTCGAAGAAGTTCTTCTCCTTCTTCAGGTCCATCGCCTCCGACATCCATGGAAACGGATTTTCGGTTTCGTCGAACACCCGCTGTAGCCCAAGCTGCGCACAGCGGCGGTTGGCGATGAAGTGCATGTAGCTCTCGCACAGCGCTGCGTTCAGCCCGAGGAAGCCGCGCGGCATGGTGTCCCGCCCATAGGCCGCTTCCAGTTCAGCCGCCTCGCGCACCATGGCGCGGACTTCGTCCTGAAAGGCTTTGGTCCACAAATGCGGATTCTCGATCTTGATCTGGTTGATGACATCGATCCCGAAGTTCAGATGAATCGATTCGTCGCGCAGGATGTATTGATACTGCTCGGCAATACCTACCATCTTGTTGCGGCGGCCGAGCGAGAGGATCTGGGCGAATCCCGTATAGAACCACATGCCCTCGAAGATGACATAGAAGGCGACGAGGTCGCGCAGGAACGCCTGGTCGGCTTCCGGTGTCCCGGTCCTGAAGTCCGGGTCATCGAGGTGCTGGGTATGTTTCAGCGCCCACGCCGCCTTGTCGGTGATCGAGGGCACCTCGCGATACATGTTGAACAACTCGCCCTCGTCGAGGCCAAGGCTTTCGACGACGTACTGGAAGGTGTGGGTGTGAACGGCCTCCTCGAAGGATTGCCGCAGCAGATACTGCCGGCACTCCGGATTGGTCAGATGGCGATAGATCGCCAGCACGATGTTGTTGGCGACGAGGCTTTCGGAGGCCGCGAAGAAGCCGAGGTTGCGCTTGATGGCGCGGCGCTCGTCTTCCGTCAGCCCATCACGCGACTTCCACAGCGCGATGTCGGCCTGCATCGAGACTTCGGTCGGCATCCAGTGATTGTTGCAGCCGGCGAGGTATTTCTCCCATGCCCATTTGTATTTCAGCGGCAGCAATTGATTGACGTCGGCGCGGCAGTTGATCATCCGCTTGTCGTCCACGGACACCCGTCCGCCGCCGCGGTCGATGGTGCCGAGGCCGGTTTGATCGGCCGCGACATTGGTTTGCGCCACCAAGGGAGGCGGCATCCGGCGCGGGGGTGCAGTGGGTTCGGACCAGTCGAGCATTATCGTTTCCTTGCTTCTTGTCTGCTTACTGGCAGGCTTCGCATTCGGGATTGTCGATGGAGCACGCCACAGCGCCGGACAGGTCAGGCGCCGTGATGCCGGATGGGACGATGATCGGCGCGGCGGCCGACACCACAGGCGCAGCCGCAACGGCGTTGAGCTTGCCGTCGGTGCCCCGGAGCGTGGACTTTTCGACATGCGTCGCGCTGCGCGAGCGCAAGTAGTAAGTCGTCTTCAGGCCCCGTGCCCAAGCCAGGCGATAGAGCGCATCGAGCTTCTTGCCGCTGGGGTTGGCGATATAGAGGTTGAGCGACTGCGACTGGTCGATCCATTTCTGCCGCCGGGAGGCCGCCTCGATCAGCCAGGCGCTGTCGATCTCGAAGGCGGTCGCATAGAGCGCCTTGAGGTCATCAGGAATGCGATCGATGGCGCCAACGCTGCCGTCGAAATATTTGAGGTCGTTGACCATCACCTCGTCCCACAGCCCGCGCGCCTTGAGGTCGCGCACCAAAAACTCGTTCACCACGGTGAAGTCGCCGGACATGTTGGATTTGACATAGAGGTTCTGGTAGGCGGGCTCGATCGACTGCGCTACGCCGCAGATGTTCGAAATGGTCGCCGTCGGCGCGATCGCCATCACGTTCGAATTGCGCATGCCGGTCGATTTGACGCGCTCGCGCAGGCGATCCCAGTCGAGCGTCACGCCGCGGTCCATCGCGAGGCCGCCGCGGGCTTCCGCCACTAGCTCGATCGAATCGATCGGCAGAATGCCCCGGCTCCACAGCGAACCGTCGAACGACGGATAGCGTCCGCGCTCGGCCGCCAGATCGACCGAGGCCGCGATCGCATAATAGGAAATCATCTCCATGCTGGTATCGGCGAAGGCAACCGCCGCATCGGAAGCCATCGCTATCCGCAACGCCTGCAGCGCATCCTGGAAGCCCATCAGCCCGAGGCCGACCGGACGGTGCCGCAGGTTCGAGCGGCGCGCTTCCGGGATGGTGTAGAAATTGATGTCGATGACGTTGTCGAGCATCCGCATCGCGATCGTCACGCTGCGCTTCAGCCGCGGCTCATCCAGCCGCCCTTCCTTCACATGGTTGAGCAGATTGATCGAGCCGAGATTGCAGACGGCGGTCTCGTCGTCGGATGTATTGAGCGTAATCTCGGTACAGAGATTCGAGGAATGAATCACGCCGGCATGGCGCTGCGGCGAGCGCAGATTACAGGGGTCCTTGAACGTGATCCAGGGATGTCCGGTCTCGAACAGCATGGTCAGCATCTTGCGCCACAAATCCGTGGCGCGAACCTGCTTGAACACGCGGATTTCGCCGCGCGCCGCCTTGGCCTCATAGAACGCGTAACGCTCGGCGAACGCCTTGCCGTAGAGGTCGTGCAGATCAGGCGTCTCGTCCGGCGAGAACAGCGTCCATTCGCCGTCCGCCTCGACACGCTGCATGAACAGGTCGGGCACCCAGTTCGCGGTATTCATGTCGTGGGTGCGGCGGCGGTCGTCGCCGGTGTTCTTGCGCAGGTCGAGGAACTCCTCGATGTCGACATGCCAGGTTTCGAGATAGGCGCAGACCGCGCCTTTACGCTTGCCGCCCTGGTTGACGGCGATCGCGGTGTCGTTCGCAACTTTGAGGAACGGCACCACGCCCTGGCTCTCGCCATTGGTGCCCTTGATGTGCGCGCCAAGCCCGCGCACGCGGGTCCAGTCGTTGCCGAGCCCGCCGGAATATTTTGCCAGCAACGCATTGTCCTTGACCGACTTGAAGATGCCGTCGAGATCGTCGGCAACGGTGGTAAGGAAGCAGGACGACAATTGCGGCCGCAGCGTGCCCGAATTGAACAGCGTCGGCGTCGAGGCCATGAAGTCGAACGACGACAGCAGATCGTAGAACTCGATGGCGCGTGCCTCGCGGTCGATCTCGCGCAGCGCCAGCCCCATGGCGACGCGCATGAAGAACGCCTGCGGCAGTTCGATGCGGTTGCCGCGCTCATGCAGGAAATAGCGGTCGTACAGCGTTTGCAACCCCAGGAACTGGAACGCCAGATCCCGTTCCGGCTTCAGCGCCGCTGCGAGTTTCTTCAGGTCGAAGCGCGCCAGATCGGGATCGAGCAGTTCGGCCTTGATGCCGGTCTTGATGTAGGCGGGAAAGTATTCGCCGTAACGCACGGCCATATCGGCCTGCGAGGCGCTGGTCGGCACCCCCTCCACAAACGACAGCACCTCGGTGCGCAGCTTGTCGAGCAAAAGCCGCGCGCTGACATAGGCGTAGTTCGGCTCCTGCTCCACCAACGTTCGCGCGGCCATGACAGATGCCAGCGCCAGTTCGCCCTCGCCGATGCCGTCGTAGAGATTGCGCTGCGTCTCAGTGAGCACGGTCGCGGCGATGACACCCTCAAGGCCGGCGCAGGCCTCCTCGATGATCAGCGTCAGGCGCGCGATATCGAGCGGAACCTGCACGCCGCTGGCCAGCGCGACGCGCAGCGCAGGCTCCCCCGACGGCTGGGCGTTGGCCGCTTCCTGCCTGGCGCGTTGTCGCGTGCGCTCCTCGCGATACAGCACATAGGCGCGCGCGACCTTGTGGTGCTCGCTGCGCATCAAGGCGAGTTCGACCTGGTCCTGTACGTCCTCGATATGAAAGGTGCGGCCCTCGCTCATCCGGCGCGACAGCGCGCCGACGACTTCGGCGGTCAGTTGCTCAACGATTTCATGCACGCGGCGGGAAGCCGCCGCGCCGTGCCCCTCGACCGCGAGGAACGCCTTGGTCATCGCGACCGAAATCTTGCTGGCGTCGAATTTCGAAACCGTGCCGTTGCGGCGGATCACCTGCATCGGCAGCGCACTTGCCGGCGACGCCGACGATTCGGTGCGCAACGCGAGAAAGGGAGCAGCTTTGGCTTCGGGAGAAACGAGTTGAGAAGATTGCGACATCGGCAGACCCCGTGGTGTTGTTGGGGCTGGATGTCTTGAGGCGACGCTGCATAGGATGCCCGGCGCAAGGCACGGGCATGAATCTGCGAGCGACCGCCGGGACACCCCGCCCGTGGACGTTTTTCGGTGTCGCGGCAGGTCTCCTGGCTCGCAGGTCAGCGTTGCACCCCGTCTTCCCAATGCGTGGCCGCATCAGTGACGTGAAAAATCGGGAGCAACTCACTGCTTACAGTTGCGGGGGCAGCGCCGGATTCTCGCAAAAACGCGCGATACACCGGCTTCCCTCTTAGCCACCAAATCTTGCGATCTGGCAGGCCGCGACGCCTATATCTGGTACCATTCGTAGCAAAGTGTCAATGGGGCGCGGGAGACCGATGCCCGCAATTTCCAAAAAATTTCCGCAGGAGGGGTGGGAAACACGAAAAAGCCGATTCTTTCTCCGCGTGAAAGCCGTTTTCCCCGATATTCCGGCCACGTCGGATCACGACGTGGCATAGGGCGCGAATCGGGATCGCGTCTCGTCGATTCGAAGGGCCCGGCCGGCCGGGGGAAACGCGCGCTGCGGACAATCCGGTCGTTCGCACACCTTGCAGCCCATGCCGATCGGCGTCGCCAGCGACGGATCGATCTTGAGGCCCTGCGAATAGACGATTCGGTCCGCATGGCGAACATCGCATCCCAGGGCGACCGCAAACGTCTTGGCGGGCGCTCCGTAGCCTCCGCTGCCGTGCGACACCGTCCGGGCAACCCAGAGATAGGTTCGCTCATCGGGCATCCGCGCCACCTGCGTCAGGATACGCCCCGGGTTGGCGAAGGCCTCATAGACGTTCCACAGCGGACAGGTCCCGCCGACCCGCGAAAAATGGAAATCGGTCGCCGACTGGCGTTTCGATATGTTTCCGGCGCGATCGACGCGGATGAAGAAGAACGGCACGCCGCGCGCATTATGGCGCTGCAAGGTACTCAGCCGGTGACAGATCGTTTCAAAGCCCACGCCGAACCGGTGACTGAGCAATTCGATGTCGTAGCGGCGCCGCTCCGCCTCGGCCAGGAAAACGGCGTAAGGCAAGATCAGCGCACCGGCGAAATAGTTTGCTAGCCCGATGCGGGCGAGGCCGCGCGATTCGTCGCTGGTGAATTTTGCCTTGTCGACGATTGCGCGGATCGCCTCGTCCAGTTCCAGAATGGCAATCTGCGTTGCGAGCTGAAACGCCTGCTGGCCCGGATCAAGGCTTGGCGACAGTCGTAGCGTTCGCGTGCGGCCATCGAACAGACGCTGCGTTCCCGATCCCAGCTCGCCGCTCGCGTCGATCAGGACAGTCACGCCGTGATGGCTTTCGAGATACGACACCAGGCCCGGCGTCATCCGCCCGATCGGTAACCCCATCCGGCCGGCGATCGCCTCCGCCGCGTCGTCGAGCTCAGCAATATAGTTGTGCTGCAGATAGAAGAAGTCGCGGACTTCCTCGAACGGCGTGGTCGGCAGAACCGCCGCTGCGGCCTGACGGTCCTCGCCGAGCCGCGCGGAGATGGCCGCATATTGCTCGGTGGCATGGCGATACTTCTGGTTGAGATTGACCAGCGCGCGCCCGACCGCAGGCATGTTCTGCGCGAGTTCACGAAGTTCGGCGATAGCAATCGTCTCTCCCAATGCAGGATCCGCCAGCGCTTCGCGAAGGTCCGAGATCAAGCGCGCTTCGTCGCCCTCGGCGAACGACTGCACGTCCAGGCCGAACACCGAATTGAGCGCCAGCAGCACCGGCACGGTGAGCGGCCGCTGATTGTTTTCCAACTGGTTGAGGTAGCTCAGGGAGATCCCGAGCTTCCCGGCAAGTGCCGCCTGCGTCAGGCGCTGCTCCTCACGCAGCCTTTTCAGCCGCACGCCCATGAAGGTCTTTTTCATCGCATCACCTTCGCAACCTTTGCAAATAAACCGGCTCGTCTTCGCAAGACTATGCTTTTTCAGCCATTTCGATGGTGCACGTTTGTAGATATTGCGAAGTCGGTACGGAATAACAAGTCGTCCGGAGCAGGAAAATGCATTCAGTGGCGTCGCCAACCCTTAATCCCGACGAAACCCGGTTCGTGGAGATGGTGTTTCCGGAGCAGGCCAATCACTACGGCACGCTGTTCGGCGGCCATGCGCTGAGCCTGATGGGCAAGGCGGCATTCGTCACGGCCACGCGGCACGCGCGGCAGAGCGTCGTCATGGCGACCTCGGACAAGATCGAATTTCATGAGCCGATCCATGTCGGCGAACTCGTCGAGCTCGTTGCCCAGGTCGTACGGGTCGGCCGCAGTTCCATGACGGTTGCCGTCGACATGATCCGCGAAGACCTGATCAGCGGCAGGCGGAAATCCGCGGTGCGCGGAACGTTCGAGATGGTCGCGGTGAACGAATTCGGCCGTCCGGTCCCGATCACGCAACCAGCCATGACCGGTTCAATCCAGAAGGAAGCTGCGTCTTGAAACAGCATACCGTTCGTACTTTCAAATCGGCCGATCATCTGCCGCGCGCGGAGCAACTGGCCTGGAAGATCGCCGAGGTCGCCGCCGACCCGGTCGGGGTCGAGAGCGACGTGGTGGGGATGCTGGGCAACCGCATCATCGATAACGCCGCCGTTGCCGCCGCCTCGATCGCGCGGCGTCCTGTTGTCAGCGCGCGAGCGCAAGCCGAGACGCATCCGTTCCAGCCGGGAGCCACCGTGTTCGGGTTGACGCGGTCGCAGCGGATTTCGCCGGAATGGGCCGCCTGGGCCAACGGCGTCGCCGTCCGCGAACTCGATTTCCACGACACGTTCCTGGCGGCGGACTATTCGCATCCCGGCGACAACATTCCGCCGGTGCTGGCTGTCGCCCAGCATTGCGGGTTGACGGGCGCGGACCTCGTGCGCGGGCTGACTGCGGCGTATGAAATTCAGGTCGATCTCGTGAAGGGCATCTGCCTGCACGAGCACAAGATCGATCACATCGCCCATCTCGGGCCGTCGGCTGCCGCCGGAATCGGCGCGTTGCTCGGTCTGCCGGCCGAGACGATCTATCAGGCCGTCCAGCAGGCGCTGCACGTCACCACCACCACGCGGCAGTCACGCAAGGGCGAGATCTCGAGCTGGAAGGCCTATGCGCCGGCCTTCGCCGACAAGATGGCAATTGAATCCGTCGATCGCGCGATGCGCGGCGAAGGCGCGCCGTCACCCGCCTATGAGGGCGAGGACGGCTTCATCGCCTGGCTGCTCGGTGGCCCGCGCGCGGAATACGCGGTGCCGCTGCCTGAGAAGGGCGAGCCGAAGCGCGCCATTCTCGACACTTACACCAAGGAGTACTCGGCGGAATACCAGAGCCAGGCGCTGATCGACCTGGCGCGCCGGCTGAGACCGAAAATCGGCGATCTCTCGACGATCGAAAGCATCGTCATCCACACCAGCCATCACACCCACTACGTCATCGGCACCGGTGCCAACGATCCGCAGAAGATGGACCCGAAGGCGAGCCGCGAAACGCTCGACCATTCGATCATGTATATTTTTGCGGTCGCGCTCGAAGACGGCGGCTGGCATCACGAGCGATCTTACGCGCCCGAGCGTGCCGGCCGCGAGACGACGGTTGCGCTGTGGCGCAAGATCTCCACGGTCGAAGACCCCGCATGGACCCGCCGCTACCACAGCCACGATCCGAAGGAAAAGGCGTTCGGCGGCCGTGTCGTCTTGAGACTGAAAGGCGGCTCCGTCATCAGCGATGAAATTGCGCTGGCAGATGCACATCCACTGGGCGCCCGCCCGTTCAAGCGGCCGGACTACATCCGGAAATTCCGCAACCTGGCGGAAGACGTGATTGCCCCTGCTGAGCAGGATCGCTTCATCGCAACGGTGGAGCGACTGGCGTCGCTGAAGGCGGGTGAGCTGACCGACCTGACCTTCACGGTTGATCCAAAATTCCTCGGCAGCACGTCAACGCACGGCATCTTCGATTGGCGCGACACCACCCCGGCCACAGTCCAGCGCGCCGCTAATCGATAAGGGAGATTGAGATGACGGACATCAAGCCTTCGCCCAAGAAATCGGTCGCGCTCTCCGGCGTGATCGCCGGCGATACTGCGCTGTGCACGGTCGGCCGCACCGGAAACGACCTGCATTATCGCGGCTACGATATTCTCGATGTCGCCGAAAGCTGCGAGTTCGAGGAAATCGCGTATCTCCTCGTTCACGGCAGCCTGCCCACTCTGTCGGAACTCAGAAACTACAAGGCCAAGCTGAAGGCGCTGCGCGCCTTGCCGCTCGCGGTGCTGCAGACGCTGGAATTGCTTCCCGCCGCTGCGCATCCGATGGACGTCCTGAGAAGCGGCGTTTCCGCACTCGGCTGCATCCTTCCCGAGGCCCATGATCACAACCAGCCCGGCGCCCGCGACATTGCCGACCGGCTGATGGCCTCGCTTGGATCGATGCTGCTCTATTGGCACCACTACGCCCATCATGGCCGCCGGATCGACGTCGAAACCGACGACGATTCGATCGGATCGCACTTCCTGCATCTGCTCCACGGCAGGAAGCCGCCGCCATCGCACGAGCGCGCGATGCATACTTCGCTGATCCTCTACGCGGAGCATGAGTATAACGCCTCGACGTTCACCGCGCGCTCGATCGCCGGCACCGGCTCGGATCTCTATTCCGCGATAACAGGCGCGATCGGCGCGCTGCGCGGGCCGAAGCATGGCGGCGCCAACGAGATCGCGTTCGAAGTGCAGAAGCGCTACGGAACTACGGAAGAGGCGGAGGCTGATATCCGCCGCAGGGTCGCGGCCAGGGAGGTCGTGATCGGTTTCGGCCACCCGGTCTACAGCATTGCCGACCCCCGCAACAAGGTGATCAAGGAAGTCGCGCGCCGCCTGAGCATTGAAAGCGAGAACACCCGCATGTTCGAAATCGCCGACCGGATCGAGGCCGTCATGGCCGACGCCAAGAAGATGTTCGCCAATCTCGACTGGTTCAGCGCGGTCTCCTACCACGCGATGGGGGTGCCGACCGCGATGTTCACGCCCCTGTTCGTGATTTCCCGAACATCCGGATGGGCGGCGCATGTGATGGAACAGCGCATCAACAACAAGATCATCCGCCCCGCCGCGAACTATATCGGCCCGGAGAATCTGAAGTTTGTGCCGCTGCATGAGCGTGGCAAAGCCGCCGTCGCCCCTCGCGCCGCATAAGGAGGCAACAATGGTGTATCTCCTGGGTTCCGACATAGCCGACACGCCGGCCGGGGCTCGCTTCCGCGACCTCCTGAACAAGCCGGACATTCTCCAGATGCCGGGTGCGCATAACGGAATGGCCGCGCTGCAGGCCCGTGACGCCGGCTTTTCCGCGCTCTATCTGTCGGGCGCGGCGATGACGGCTTCGATGGGCCTGCCGGATCTCGGCATTATCACGATCGAGGAAGTCGGCTTCTTCATCCGCCAGGTGGCGCGCGCCAGCGGCCTGCCGGTACTGGTCGATGGCGACACCGGCTATGGCGAAGCGCTCAATGTCATGAACATGGTGCGCACCTTCGAGGATGCCGGCGCTGCCGCCGTGCACATCGAGGACCAACTGCTTCCGAAGAAGTGCGGCCACCTCAACGACAAGAAGCTGGCGGATGCGCGCGACATGGCAACCAAGGTCGCCGCCGCCGCAAAAGCGCGGCGTCATCTTTATCTGATCGCAAGGACGGACGCTGCGGCCAGCGAAGGCATGGACGGCGCGGTGGCGCGTGCAAAGCTTTATCTGGAAGCGGGGGCGGACGCGATCTTCCCGGAAGCAATGATTTCGCGCGAGATGTTCCAGGAATTCGCCAGGCGCGTTCCCGGTGCTCCGCTGCTCGCGAACATGACGGAGTTCGGCAAGACGCCGTTCTTCACGGCATGCGAGTTCGAGGCGATGGGCTATCGCATGGTGATCTGGCCGGTGTCGTCGCTCCGCGTCGCCAACAAGGCCCAGCAGAACCTGTTTGCTACCCTCAAGCGCGACGGCAGCACCCGCAAAATGCTCGACCAGATGCAGACGCGCGCCGAGCTGTACGCAGCGATCGGGCTGCAGGATTACGAGGCGCTCGACGCCTCCATCGTCAGAACCATCGTTCCCACAGCCATGCCGCAGAGGTGAATTATGTAGTTATCGCGCTTCGATCGGAATGGCGTCCATCGAATGATGGCAGAGAGCGCCGCGGGGGAACGACCGATCTCATATTGACTGAGATCGCCGTTGACCTTAACTGAACTCGTCGTGGTTCTTCGGGCTGGATCGGCCCGAAGCTAAGAGGGAAGCCGGTGCGGCCGAAAAAGCCAAAGCCGGAGCTGCCCCCGCAACTGTAAGCGGCGAGTTGCTGTCCAACAAAGTCACTGAGACCTCACGGGTTTCGGGAAGGCCGGACAGCAGCATTGACCCGCGAGCCAGGAGACCTGCCTCGACAACATACACGTCCTCGGGCGGGGTGTCCCGGTGGTGCGGTTGCGATTCCGCGCGCGCTCCGCCGTACGCGGAATCCAGACGTGTCACTTCGGCCTTTGCCCCCAACTTTTGGGGTTAAGCCAATGTCTTCAACATCGTCATCTTCTACATCGTCTACTTCCACCATCTCTACTTCCTCGCTTCCCGTTGCTGCCCTCGGCACGCCGCGGATCGGCCCGCGCCGCGAGCTGAAATTCGCTTTGGAAAGCTTCTGGTCGGGCGCAACCGACGAGGAGGCGCTGGTCGAAACCGGCGCCGGGCTTCGCGCGGCCAACTGGGCGCGCCAGAAGAAACTCGGCGTCAGCGTGATCCCGTCGAACGATTTCTCGTTCTACGACCAGATGCTGGATACGTCAGTGATGGTCGGCGCGATTCCTGAAATCTATCGCTGGAACGGCGGCCCGGTCCCGCTCTCGACTTACTTTGCGATGGCCCGCGGCGCGCAAGGCAAGACGCACGAGGCGAGCTGCGGCCATACGGATCATGGGCACGATGCCGCCCACGGCGCGCCGGCGCAGGAAATGACAAAATGGTTCGACACCAACTATCACTACATGGTGCCCGAGCTGGCGAGGGATCAGCAGTTCACCCTCGCCTCGCGCAAGCCGATTGAGGAATATGAGGAAGCCAAGGCGTTGGGCTATCAGACCCGCCCCGTGCTGGTCGGCCCGGTCACGTTCCTCAAGCTCGCCAAGAGCAGGGACGCCGGCTTCAATCCGTTGTCGCTGCTCGACCGGTTGCTGCCGATCTATATCGAGGTGCTGCGCGAACTGGCCTACGGGGGCGCCGACTGGGTGCAGATCGACGAGCCATGTCTCGTACTCGACCTCGACATCGTCGGGCAGCAGGCGCTGCATTACGCCTATACAGAGATCACCAATGCGGTGCCGCAGCTCAAGATCATGCTCGCGACCTATTTCGGCGGGCTGGGCGCTAACCGCGATGTCGCGCTGGCGCTGCCCGTCGCCGGCCTGCATCTCGATCTGGTGCGTGCGCCAGATCAGATCGACGACCTCGCCGGTTTTCCAAAAGACCGCGTGCTGTCGCTCGGAATCATCGACGGCCGTAACATCTGGCGCGCGGACTTGAACCGGATTCTTGGCCGGCTCGAACCCGTGATCGCGAGACTCGGCAAAGACCGCGTGCAGATCGCGCCCTCCTGCTCGCTGCTGCATGTTCCGATCGACCTGGCGCTGGAAACGGGGCTCGATTCCGAAATCAAGAGCTGGCTGGCGTTCTCCGTACAGAAGCTCGAGGAATTGACCACGCTCGGGACGGCGCTTGCCAGCGGACGTGGCAGTGTCGAAGCCGCCCTGCGGGTTTCGGACGAGGCGGCCGCCGCCCGCAAGGCTTCGCCGCGAATTCACGATGCGAAGGTCGCGGCGCGCATCGCCGGCATCGATGACGCCATGCGTCGCCGCGCCAGCCCATTCGCCGAGCGCGCCGGCGTCCAACACGAGCGCTTCAACCTGCCGGCCTTCCCGACCACGACCATCGGCTCGTTCCCGCAGACGGCCGAAGTCAGGAAAGCCCGCGCCGCGCACGCCAGCGGCGCCCTGACGGACGAAGTCTACAAGGTCTATCTGCAGGACCAGACCGCCCGCGCGGTGCAGTGGCAGGAAACCATCGGTCTCGACGTGCTCGTGCATGGCGAGTTCGAGCGCAACGACATGGTGCAATACTTTGGCGAACAGCTCGCAGGCTTTGCCTTCACCGCAAACGGCTGGGTGCAATCCTACGGATCGCGCTACGTTCGCCCGCCGGTCTTGTTCGGCGACGTCTCCCGCCCGAAACCGATGACGGTCGAGTGGTGGCAGTACGCCCAGTCGCTGACAAAAAAGCCGATGAAGGCAATGCTGACCGGTCCCGTCACCATCCTGAACTGGTCCTTCGTGCGCGATGATTTGCCGCGCAGCGAAGCCTGCCGGCAGATCGCGCTCGCGATCCGCGACGAGGTCGCCGATCTCGAGGCGGCCGGCGCCGGCATGATCCAGATCGATGAGGCGGCGCTACGCGAGGGTTTGCCGCTGCGCAAATCCGAATGGAAAGCCTATCTGGACTGGGCCGTCGATGCCTTCCGCCTCTGTTCCTCCGGCGTGCGCGACGAGACGCAGATCCACACCCATATGTGCTATTCGGAGTTCAACGACATCATCGGCGCGATCGGCGCGATGGACGCCGACGTGATCTCGATCGAGACCTCGCGCTCGAAAATGGAGCTGCTCGACGCGTTCAGGAACTACAGCTATCCGAACGAAATCGGCCCCGGCGTCTACGACATCCACTCGCCGCGGGTGCCCGAAATCGAAGAGATGACCGCCCTGCTCAAGCTGGCGCGGATGCGGCTCAACGACAGCCAGATCTGGATCAATCCGGATTGCGGATTGAAGACAAGGAAATGGGAAGAGGTGCGGCCTGCGCTCGTCAACATGGTGGCGGCGGCTCGCGAATTGCGGGCTTCAGCCTAGCGCAAGACTGACCCCTTCTCTAGTCTTGCCGCAGATGATCGAAGGAGACTGCGATGCGCTTCTGGATTCAATGCACGAGGTTCGAGACGGGGCAACCCATCCACATCAATATCGCGCTCGTCGGCAGCATGTCACGCGACGGCGAGCGCACCGTTCTTGCCTTTGTCGGTGGCGACGGGGAGACGATCGAAGTGGTAGAGACGCCGGAGCATATCCTGGCCGTGCATCTCGGCGCTCCGGCGAAAGCATAACGCACCTCGTGGCGCAATGACGACAGCGATGACAAAAAAACGCGGCGTCGCCGCCGCGTTTCTCTAATCGGATGCTGCTAGCTTACGCTTGCGGCTGGGGCTCCAGACCCGGGTCCGGATCGGGACGCGGGCGCGGCTTGCCGGCAGGCGGCACGGCGGAAGCGCGCGGCGTGCTCGGCTCCAGCACCGACTCGCGGTTGGGCTTCTTGCCCTTCAAGAGGTCGATGATTTCGTCGCCGCTCAGCGTCTCGAATTCGAGCAGGCCCTTGGCGAGCATCTCGAGGTCCTCGCGCTTCTCGGTGAGGATCTTGGTCGCCTCGTTGTAGCCTTCCTCGACCAGCCGCTTGATCTCCTTGTCGATCTTCTGGACGGTCGCTTCCGACGCGTTCTGCGTACGCGACACCGACATGCCCAAAAACACCTCGTCCTGGTTTTCGCCATAGGACACGGTGCCGAGCTCTTCGGACAGGCCCCAGCGCGTCACCATCATGCGTGCCAGACGCGTCGCCTGCTCGATATCGGAAGCCGCACCCGAGGTGACCTTCTCGCGGCCGAAGATCAGTTCTTCCGCAACACGGCCGCCCATCATGATGGCGAGCCGCGAGGTCATCTGCTCGAGCGACATCGACAGCTTGTCGCGCTCGGGGAGCTGCATCACCATGCCCAGCGCACGGCCGCGCGGAATGATCGTGGCCTTGTGGATCGGATCGGTCGCAACGACGTTGAGGCCGACGATGGCGTGGCCGCCCTCGTGATAGGCCGTCAGCAACTTCTCTTCCTCGGTCATGACGAGCGACTTGCGCTCGGCGCCCATCATCACCTTGTCCTTGGCTTCCTCGAACTCGGCCTGCGTCACCATCCGCTTGTTGCGGCGGGCGGCGGTCAGTGCGGCCTCGTTGACGAGGTTCATCAGGTCGGCGCCGGAGAAGCCCGGCGTGCCGCGCGCGATGGTCTTGAGGTTGATATCCGGCGCCAACGGCACCTTGCGAACGTGAACCTTCAGGATCTGCTCGCGGCCGACGACATCCGGGTTCGGCACCACGACCTGGCGATCGAAACGGCCGGGACGCAGCAGCGCGGGATCCAGCACGTCGGGACGGTTGGTCGCCGCGATCAGGATCACGCCTTCATTGGCCTCGAAGCCGTCCATCTCGACCAACAACTGGTTGAGCGTCTGCTCGCGCTCGTCATTGCCGCCGCCGAGGCCGGCGCCGCGATGACGGCCGACCGCATCGATTTCGTCGATGAAGATGATGCAGGGCGCATTCTTCTTGGCCTGTTCGAACATGTCCCTGACACGCGAGGCGCCGACGCCGACGAACATTTCGACGAAGTCCGAACCAGAGATCGTGAAGAACGGCACGTTGGCTTCGCCCGCGACCGCACGCGCGATCAGCGTCTTGCCGGTGCCGGGAGGGCCGACCAGCAGCACGCCGCGCGGAATGCGTCCGCCGAGGCGTTGGAATTTTCCGGGATCGCGCAGGAATTCGACGATCTCCTGCAGGTCCTGCTTGGCTTCGTCGACGCCCGCGACGTCCTCAAAGGTGACGCGGCCATGGGCCTCGGTCAGCATCTTGGCGCGCGACTTGCCAAAGCCCATCGCCTTGCCGGCGCCGCCCTGCATCTGCCGCGACAGGAAGATCCACACGCCGATCAGCGCGATGAAGGGCAGCCAGGAGACGAGCAGCGAGACGAACCACGGCACGTTGTCGCCGGGCGGCTTCGCGGTGATCGAGACCTTGCCGTCATAGAGGCGCTTGACCAGCGTCGGATCGTTTGGCGCATAGGTCTGGAACGAGGAGCCGTTGGTGAAGGTGCCGTGGATTTCCGGCCCCTGGATCACGACGTCGCGGACGCGGTTCTGATCGACCTCGCTCAACAACTGCGAAAACGAAATGTCCTGCGAGGACGTACGCTGACCCGGGTTCTGGAAAAGCGTGAACAATGCCAACAGCAGCAAAACAATGATGACCCAGAGGGCGAAGTTGCGCAGATTGGCGTTCATTGATCTTCCTTCGTGGTCGCGCGGATCGCGGCCCTATGTCCTTGGCAGTAACCCTTGAGTATTCTTGGGTAGTGAGGCGAGAAATCCCCGGTCCACTGCATCTCAATCTAGGTGGCGCCCGGGTCAATGCCAAGGGAACCACTCGGGACTATTTAACGCATCTTAACGCGATTCCCGGTCAAAAAATGACGCAAAAGCCGAGGTTTTTCCGAGGTGGTTAAGGCACTTCGTCCCGATATCGCGGATATTGCGGCATGGCAACGCTTCTCACGCCCGATTACCCCTCCGCGGCGGTGCTGGATCGACATGAATCCGGCCTCCGATCAGGCTGATCGCCGCCCCGGCCAGCGTCTGTTTCAGTTGGGTCTGCGTCGCGCCATTCGCAATGGCCCGGTCCAGTACCGCCAGCAGCGCCTCGACCTTGCCGAGTTCCGCTGGCCCTTCGTGACCGGCCCGGTCAATCGCCCGCTTGAGCAGCCGAAGCCGGATTTCCTCGGGCAGGCCGGCAAACGCCCGGGCATCAAATCCGAAGCGCGAGACATCATCACGATCTCTCAAGGCGAGATAGCGCTCGGCGCCGTCGGCCAGCACTTCAATCGCGTCATTCGCCCGCGCCAGCCTCGTTGCCAGCCGCGCCAGGTTTCGGCTGTCGCCGCCCTCCTCGACCAGCGCCGGCATCAACGCGCGCAGCCGCGGCCGCGTGAAGCTCATGTCGCGATTGGTAGGATCGTCGGCAAAGGCGATCTTCGCCCTGCCCAGCGTCGCAACGAGCCGCGATTTCGGAACGTCGAGCAACGGCCGCGCCAGCCACACGCCCTCGCGTTCGGTCTCGCGCGCCATCGCCGCAAGCCCGGCGATGCCGCTGCCGCGCAGCATGCGCATCAACAGCGTTTCGGCCTGGTCGTCGCGGGTATGCGCGGTCAGAATATGCGTCGCGCCGGTCGCTCGTGCGGCTTTCGCCAGCAGCCGATAGCGCGCCGCCCTCGCTGCGGCCGGCAGGCCGGTCTTCGGCTTGGTCCCGGTCCAGCGCAGCGTGCGATGGGGCATATCGAGCGTAGCTGCCAGACGCTTGACGTCGCGCGCCTCGCGCGCGGCCTCGCGCCGCAAGCCGTGATCGACGGTGACGGCGATCAATCGCGGCCCGCGCGAAAGCGCACGGCGCCAGCGGGCGGCAAGCCACATCAGGGCAAGGGAATCGGGACCGCCGGACACCGCCAGCACGAGCGCGGGCGCGGCCTTCCAATGCGCGAACAGGTCTTTCGCTTGCTGTACCGAGATCGGCGCGTGGTCGTCGTCAGCCATGGCATCGCCAGTCCATTCGAGGCCGATGGCGGCCTCGACCGGCTCCTGCTTTAGCACTTAACCCGCTTTTGCTCACGGTCGACGGCGGCTTTGACGCCGGCCGATGCGCGCGGATATTTCCGCGTCACCTCGCCGAGCGCCGCACAGGCGGCTTCCTTTTCCTTCAGCGCCGCCAGCGACTGGCCGAGCCGCAGCAGGGCGTCGGGCGCCTTGCCCGACTTGTCGAACTTGGTGGTCACGCCGAGGAACGCTTCGGCGGCGTCGCGATATTGCTGGCGCTGGAAGTAGCTTTCGCCAAGCCAGTATTGCGAATCCGCGATCAGCGGATCGCTCGGATATTTCTGCGCAAAGTTCTTCATCGTCGCTTCGGCCAGTGCATAGTCCTTGCGCTGCATGTAGCCGATGCCGAGATCGAATTCGTCCTTCGGCGTGGCCGAGGGCGGCAGCGTGGTCAGCGCGGCGCTGGCGCCGGCCCCGCGCGGTGGCGGTGCGGCTGCCGAGGGCGGCGGCAGGGCGCCGCCGGAGTCGCGCGGGCCGCCGAGATTGAGCGGCTCGCCCGGACCGCGCCCACCGGGGGCGCCAACCGCAGCGTCGCTCGATAGCGGCATCTGGCCACCACCAAGCGCGCGCGGCGCGCCGGGGGCGTTGGGATTCTGGCTGGGATCGAAGGCATCGCCGCGACGGCGGCCACCGGCCTGCGGGGCTGCCGGGTCCTGCACGATCGGCGCGGGCGACGCGATCTGCGGCTGCTGGTCGTAGCCGGGTTGGGCCTGCGGATAGCCCTGCGGCTGGCGCGCCCCCTGCTGCGGATAAGCTTGTTGCGGATAGCTCTGTGGCCCCTGCGGCGGGCCGGGCTGAACTGGAGGCGGCGCCGCGGCCACGTTGGGCAGCGCACCCGCGGGCTGGCCACCCGGCGCGGGCGGTGCAGCGCCAAGCTGACGCAGCCGATCCTCAAGCTGGCGGTTACGGTACTGCAATTCCTCGTTCTGGCCGGTCAGTTGCCGGAGCTGGTTTTCCAGCCGCTGGATCCGCATCTCCAGATCGGCGTCATCGGACTGCGCCTGGACCTGCGGGGAGCCTTGCGGAGAACGCTCCCATGGGAACGTGATCTGTGCGGACGAGGTCTGCACAGACAAAGCCAGCATCGCGGCGATCGCCGCGGCACCGGCAGCATTAAGGAATCTGGATGACATTTTGCCCTGACGACGAATATCACGTGTCAAACGAAAGCAGAACACTATTGAGATAGGGAGTACGCCAGAATTGTGACTGGCATTTCCGATTCGGTTCGCTGAATTCCGGTATGGTTTAGTATCCGCCGCAAGACAAGCCGCCCGGTCCGGCAGACCGTTCACAAATCGAGGGAGACCCGCTCATGCACGTATCCGTGAACGGTGTGCGGCTGTTCTTCGATGTCGAGGGCGCAAAGCTGGTTCCGGACGGCCCGGTGATGCGGGAAAAGCCGGTGCTGTTGATGCTTCACGGCGGCCCCGGCTTCGACCACTCGATCTACCGGCCGGCCTATTCCGCCTTGGCCGACATCGCCCAGGTCGTCTATCTCGACCACCGCGGCAACGGCCGCAGCGAGGATGGTGCGCAAGAGTGCTGGAACCTGGCGCAGTGGGGCGACGACGTGCACGGGTTCTGCGACGCGCTCGGCATCGCCAACCCGATCGTGCTCGGCGCCTCGTTCGGCGGCATGGTTGCACTGGCCTACGCCACGCGCCATCCAAGCCACCCTTCGAAACTGATCCTGATCAGCACCGCGGCTGCCGGCGACGAATATCTGGAGCGGCGCGTCGAGCTGTTTGAACGCTTCGGCGGGCCGGAGGTCGGCGCGCTGGCGCGGCGTCGCCTGCTGGAGCAACAGGGCCATCCTGACCAGGCTTCGGTGGAGGCCTGGATGCGGCTGGCGATGCCGCACTACACACGCATCCCGCGCGACCCCGACATGGGACGCCGTGCCATCAACCGGCCGCAGGTACTGCAATGGTTCACGCGGCCCGGGGGCGAGAGCCACAGCTACAATTTCTTCCCCGACCTGGGTCGCATCCAGTGTCCGACGCTGGTGCTCGGCGGCGAAGACGACCCCATTCACCCGATCGAGAGCCAGGCCGATATCGTAGCAGCGCTGCCGCCGCATCTGGTGCGGTTCGAACGGTTCGCTGACTGCCGGCACGCCTGCATACAGGACGCGCCCGAGCGTACCCTGGCCGCGATCCGCCGCTTCATCCTGCACCCGAAATAAAACCGGCGCCCGATGGCGCCGGTTTTGAAACTCTACGAAGTCGAATTCGTCAGGCGCCGGCGTTCAGCACCGTGACGGCGCGGCGATTCTGCGACCAGCAGGAGATGTCGTTACAGACCGCCACCGGGCGCTCCTTGCCGTAGGAGATCGTGCGCATGCGGTTCGGGTCGATGCCGCGCGAGGCGAGATAGCTGCGCACCGACTGGGCGCGGCGTGCGCCGAGCGCGATGTTGTATTCGCGGGTGCCGCGCTCGTCCGCATGGCCTTCGATGGTGAAGGAGTAGCGGTTGTAGGTCTGCAGCCACTGTGCCTGCTTCTCCAGCGTGGCGATCGCCTGCGGGCTCAGATCGGTCTGGTCGCTCTCGAAGAACACGCGGTCGCCGACATTGACGACGAAATCCTGCTGGCTCCCCGGGGTCGCCGCGCTTGCCATCGCGCCATCGGCGCCGACGTTGTTCTTGGCGCAGGCGCCCATCGACAGCGCCACCGCGACCACCGCCGCCAGCTTCCATCCCTGGAGGATACGCATTTGATATTTCATTCCGGAGCCTCCACGCTCACGTTTTTCGACTGTTATCCGGTCTACAGGTCGATGGTTAAGCGAACGTTCCGTCAACCTTGATGGAACCTTGCCAGACCCGATCAAATGCCGACAAACCGTGAAAAGCGACCGCGATAGTTAATGGTTTGTAAATGTGGCGCGACGGTGAAGGCAAGCGCCATCTGCTCAAAAACCCTGCAGTGAGGCTAAGTTAGCCACAATCCGCAAATTCAGGCGTTCGGCACGATCGAGGGGCGCCGGAAGGATTCAACGACCGCACTCGGAAAGAAGGGGCGCTCAGCCGGGCGATCGAACAGCATCCGTCGCTCGAAAGCGCTCGAGCGCATGATGGGAAAACGGGTCAAGACCCGTTCGCGCACGGCTGGAAAATCGCACGCCATCAATGCCACTTTTTTCAATACGTTCGGAAAAGAACGCGGCTCGGCAATGGTCTCCTGCAGAAAGACCCGGCGATAAAACGCCAGATGCTCGGCACGAACCTGCGCGAGCCCGGTATCGGCGTTGAAATACTCACATGCCAGATAGGCCAACCGCACCGTCAAATAGGGCAGTTCCGGAAACCGTTGGGCTTTTTCGGGATCTGCAACAAACCGAGCCGGATCAACGATAACTTCGCCGCGGTCGAGGCGAGGATGAAGAACATCGCCGAACAATTCAGTTGCAAAGGACGTCCGCGATTCCGGCGTCAGGACGTGGATGCGGAGAGAACTGCAAAGTTCGCCGTCAACATAGATTCCGAACGTCCAGGCGTTGGGCGCATCGTCATAACGATCGGTGACGCGCTGAGACTCTGAGGGCATGATCAACCCGCCATGCAGATAGGCTCTGTAACGCATCAAATACAGAGCGTCCCTTTCCTCGGGAGTTTCGATGAGCCGGTAGTCGACGCGATCAAATAGCCCTGCCCCCCGCACAAAGAGCGGATTGCGCGGTTCGGCTCCAGCCTTCATATGATGCTCCAACCATCCGACAACTTCCACGAGTATGGAAAGATTAACGGCCCCTTAACAAAATTGCAAAGGCTTAGAAGCGTTAGGGTTAACCTTTGCAGCCCGCAAAAACACGGGAGGAGCCGTGTCGAGAGCACGAACACAGGAGGACGGATTACCCTGAAGTCAGGCGATCGATCGCGAGGAAACCGCGACGATCTGATCGTCAGGCATGCGGCGACCGTGCGACGCGTTGAGCAACTGCCGGACCCGCACGGCCGGGACCGGCGGGCTGAATAGATAGCCCTGCGCTTCCGTTACCGCCCCGTCGGCGCTGATCAATTCAAGTTGCTCGTTGGTCTCGATGCCCTCGACCACCACCGACATTCCAAGATCGGCTGACAGCCGCGCCACGCCGCGCAGCAGCGTCAGCGGACGGTCGCTATCGATCCCTTCCAGGAAGGAGCGGTCGATCTTCACCTTCTGCAATGGGAAGTTGTGCAAGTAGCTGAGGCTCGAATAGCCGGTGCCGAAATCGTCGAGCGATATCCGCACACCGAGCGAATGCAATTGCGACAGCACGTCGTGCGTCAACTGCGTGTTACGCAGCAACGAGGATTCGGTAATCTCGATTTCGAGCCGGTTCGCCGGCAGGCCGGAGACCTCGAGTGCATAGCGGACTTCGCTCAGCACGTCGCGCTGATGGAACTGCTGCGGCGAGAAGTTGACCGCGACGCTGACGGCTTCGGGCCATTTCATGCATTCCATGCAGGCCTTGCGCAAAATCCAGCGGCCGAGATCGACGATCAAGCCCATGTCCTCCGCGATCGGAATGATATCGGTCGGCGACACCGTGCCGCGGACTGGATGATTCCAGCGTAGCAACGCCTCGCAGGTCGATATCCGGCCCGACTTGAGATTGACCAGTGGTTGGAAGAACAGTTCGAACTCCTCGTTGGCCAGCGCCTTGCGCAGGTCCAGTTCGAGGATACGGCGGGACTCGACGATTTGCGCCATCTCGTCGCGGAAGAAGCAGAAGGTGCCGCGGCCGTCGGCCTTGGCGCGATAGAGCGCCATGTCGGCATTCTTCAACAGCGTGTCGGCACTGATGCCGCGCGAGGTCACGGCAATGCCGACGCTGGCGCCGATCTCGACCAGATGGTTGTCGATCTTGTAGCGCTCGCTCAAGCGATCGACGATGCGCCGCGCGAGACCGGCGGCGTCGTCGGGGGACTGGATGTTCTGCTGGAACACCACGAACTCGTCGCCGCCAAAGCGCGCCACGAAATCCTCGGGCCGCAGCATTTCACGCAAGCGACCGGCCACCGCGCACAGCAACTGGTCGCCGCAGGGATGACCGAGCGTGTCGTTGACCTGCTTGAACTGGTCGAGGTCGACGAACAGCAGCGCCGACAACTGCTCGGCGCCCTGCTGGGCTGCCAGAAGATGTCCGATCTCGTCGCGGAAGTTGACCCGGTTGGGGAGTTCGGTGAGTTCGTCGTACCGCGCCAGATGGCTGATCTTGGCTTCGGAGTTGCGCCGCTCGGTAATGTCTTCCAGGAGCACGACTGCGCCGCCGCCAGCCATCGGCTGGAAGGCCCACGATAGTGAACGGTTTCTGGCGAGGTCGGGGTCGGCGGTGATGACGTCCTTGGCCTGTGAATTCTCGATTTCGGCGAGGATCATTTGTCCACTCGCCGCCGAGATCGATCCGGCAATCACGCAGGCGGCGATGATGTCGGGCGCGCTCGCGCCCTGCTGCACGAGATCTTCGGACAGATCCATCATTTCGCAGAAGCGGTGATTCATCACCGCAAGCTGTCCGTCGCCGCGAAACATGCACAGACCATGGGGCATGTTGTTCAAGGCAGTATCGAACTGTCCGGCGAGCGCCGCCTCGCGCTCGCGGGCCAGAAGCGCCCGCAGGAAGATGCTGTGCAAATTGGCCGACATCTGCATGACAACGACAAGGAATGCGGCGGTGATAACTGACATGGCGAGGTAATAGGGCGTGCCATTCAGCGCCAGCGCGATAACCGTTGGACCGAAGGCAATTGCAGCCTGCAACTGGAATATCCACTGGCGCCCATAGGCCCTGCCTGCGCCTCCAGACACGACTCCGGTAATGACGGACAAGCAAATCATGTGGGCGACGGCATCGTCGCTGGTCAGCAGAGTGACGAAGCCCCATATGCCGATTGCAGCGGCCTGGATCATCGCCCCGATCTGATATCGCTTTTTCCACCGTTCAGCTTCATCGGCCGTCAGGCTCGCTTTGCACGCTTGGTACCGCTGCAAATCGAAAGCCCGGATGGCACCGGCCAACAGCAGAAGCCCGACGCACACCCAGATCAGATTTTCGCCGGTCTTCAGCGCGGTCAGGCTCGCCGCGACGGCCAGGAAGAAGATGCCGACGTGCACCGGACCTTGAGTTTCGAACAGCGAATCGATCAGCGCCGCCGCAATCTTCGGCGATATCTGTCGCTGGTCCGGCTCTCCGCTCAGATTGGCGAGTTGCATATTCGGGGCACGCGTCCTGTTAGGGGTGCGTAGTTCTACCCTTCTCAGATGAAGTCTTTCTGAGGGAACATCGTTACCGAGGCGTTGCTTTTGAGGAGCAAGCGACAAATTTGCCTGAAAAATCAGCAGACTAGGCAATCGTTGCCCATCAACAACGGCCCGCCCGCCGGGCCGGGTTCCATCACGACAGCAGCGGCGACCATGCCGGGTCGGAGGCGAAGCCGGGCGTCGGTACCCGCAATTCGTTACGACCTGAAATATCGACGGTGAACAACGACGGCCCGCCGCTGCCGCCGGGCTCGCGGAAGAACATCACGACCCGGCCGTTCGGCGCAAAGGTCGGCCCCTCATTGTGGAAGCCCGAGGTCAGGATCCGTTCGCCCGAACCGTCGGTCTTCATGATGCCGATCGCAAACTGTCCGCCGCCCTGCTTGGTAAAGGCGATGTAGTCGCCGCGCGGCGACCACACCGGCGTCGAATAGCTGCCCTCGCCAAACGAGATACGCTGTGCGCCGCCGCCGGTGGCCGGCATCACGTAGATCTGCGGTTTGCCGCCGCGGTCGGATTCGAAGCAGATGCGGGCGCCATCGGGCGAGTAGGACGGCGAGGTGTCGATCGCCGGCGTATCGGTCAGCCGCGTCGTCGATTTCGAACGCAGATCCATCACGAACAGGTTCGAATTGCCGCCTTGCTGCAGGCTCATGATGATGCGCTGGCCATCCGGCGAGAACCGCGGCGAGAACGACATGCCGGGGAAATTGCCGACGATCTCGCGCTGTCCGGTGTCGGTGTTGAGCAGATAGACCCGCGGGTCGCCCTGCCCGAATTCCATGTAGGTGATCTCTTGCGTCGACGGTGAGAAGCGCGGCGTCAGCACCAGATCGGCGCCCTTGGTCAGATACCTGACATTGGCGCCATCCTGATCCATCAGCGCCAGCCGCTTGACGCGGCGCTCCTTCGACCCGGTCTCGTCGACGAACACGACACGGCTATCGAAATAGCCCTTTTCGCCGGTCAGCCGCTCATAGATCTGGTCGGAGATGATGTGCGCGATGCGCCGCCAATACTCCGCCTGGGTGTCATATTGCTGGCCGGCGAGTTGTTGGGCGGTGTTGACGTCCCAGAGGCGGAATTCCGCCTTCACACGCCCATTGGGCTGGCGCGTCATGCGCCCGAGCACCAGCGCCTGCGCGTTTATCTGTTTCCAGCTCTGGAATTGCGGAGGGACGTCGATGTTGGTGATGCGCTCGATGTGGGCGGCCTGATCGATCGGCGCGAACAGCCCGCTGCGCTTGAGATTGTTGGTGATGACCTGCGCCATGCCGACGCCGACCTCGGCATCCGCCGGTGTGCCCGCGACGAAATTCGGGATCGCAATCGGAAGCGGGGTGAACTCGCCTTCCGGAATGACGACCCGCTTCTGGGCGAAGGCGCTTCCGAAACCGCCCACCAAAAGGCCCGTCGAAGCCATTCCAGAAATGATCTGCCGGCGGTTCGGACGATACAGCATGTTCGGCAATCCATCCTTGTCAGTCATCGCTTCAAACTTTGCTCATATCCGTCATTGCCAGCAGGTATCCACCACGTGACCAAATCGTCAGACTTTTTCCTTGAACACCGGCGCGAAATATTTCCATTCCTCGTAAAGGGCCGCCGGCAGCTTGTACGGCTGGCATTCGATGATCGCGCGCAGCGCGCTCTCCTGATAGACGCGAAGGAAGGGCGTCGTAGGCACGCCTTCCGGAACCGGCGAGCCTTCAAGGGTGCCGTCGCGCTTCAGACGAATGGCAAAAGCGGCTTCAGGCTTCTGCGATTCGATGCCGCCATAGGGCTTTTTCCAGCACCGCTCGACCTGCCGCTGGAACATCGCGCCCCAGGTTGCGGAATTGTCCGCAGCCGCGCCCTTCGAAAGGCCGAGCGCGGCGTTGGAATTCAGCGTGTCGCCGGTCGCGGCCTGACGCGACGGGTCACGCTTGTCGAGCAAGGCTGCGATCTGGTTCTGATCGAAGTGCCGTTCCACAATCCTCTGCTTCTGCGGCTCCGGCGGCTTGGCGGCCTGTACCGGCTTCGGCGGCGGCTTCTTCTCTTCCTTCTTGAGGGTTTCGCCGATCGGGTCGACCTTCGGCGGATCAGGTTTTTTCTCGACCTGCTTCGGCTCTTCCTTCGGCTTCTCGACAACCTTCGGCGGATCGGGCTTCTTCTCGACCGGCTTGTCCTCGACCTTCGGCTGCGGCGGTGGCGCGGTCTCGGTCACTACAGGCGCTTTCTCGGTGATCTTGCCGACGGCGTCATCGACCGGCTTGGCTTCGGCGACCTTTTCGACCAGTGGCTTCGGGTTTTCCTTCTTGCCGGTCTTCATGCCGGCCATGACCTTGGCCAGCTGATCGGGAGAAATGACATCGACCGCGACCGAATCTTCCGGCTGCATTTCGAGGGCCTTGGTCGAGAACGACAGCATCACCCACCCCAGCACGAACACGTGCAGGGCAACCGATGCCATCACCGTCTTGTCGACCTTGACCTTCACTTGAGCTTTCCCGCTCCGTCCTCAGCCGTCGCGCGCCGCTGCATGGCTCAGGAGCCCTGCTCCGGCACGATGACGATATTCGCCTTGAATCCCGCCGTCCGAATATACCCCAATAATTTCATCATATCCGTGTAACAAACGTCCTTGTCGCCGCGCAGGTATACCACGCTCTCGGCCTCCGACCGGGTCTCCCGGATCGCCTTGATCTTGGGCAGCAGGTCATTGGCCGAAATCAGCGTATCTCCGAGATAGAGTTCGACGTTCGAATTGCAGGCCCCGCCGGTGCGCTTGACCGAGAGCGTCAGCGGCGGCGCATTGGCCGCGATCTGCTTGCCGCCGCCGGCGACGGGCAGATCGATATCGATGGTCGACGTCATCAGCGGCGCCGCCACCATGAAGATGATGAGCAGCACCAGCATCACGTCGACCATCGGCGTGACGTTGATCTCCGCCATCACGGCGGCGCGACGCCGGCCGCGGCGTCCACCGCCGCCACCGGCCGAACCTGCCATGTTCATCGCCATGATCTTGATCTCACGATGCGCTCGTCATTTGCGTCCTCATGCCCGCTCGTCGATCTGGCGGGACAGGATGGCGGAAAATTCGTCGGCGAAGCCTTCCAGCCGCTGCGCCTGCCGATTCACCTCGGACGTGAATTTATTGTAGAAAATGGTCGCCGGAATGGCCGCGATGAGGCCGATAGCCGTCGCAAACAGCGCTTCGGCGATGCCGGGCGCCACCACCGCGAGCGAGGTGTTTTTCGAGGCCGCGATCGACTGGAAGCTCGACATGATGCCCCAGACGGTTCCGAACAGGCCGACGAACGGCCCGGCGGAGCCGACGGTCGCCAGCACCAGGAGCCTTCGTTCCAGCCGCTCGACCTCGCGGGCGATGGAGACGTTCATTACCTTCTCGATCCGCATCTGCAATCCGGCGAAGGAGCGGGTCTGGCTCTCGAACGAGCGCTTCCATTCGCGCATGGCCGCGACGAAGCATGCTGCCATCGATTGCGTCGGTTTGGCCGACAGCGCGCGATAGAGTTCCTCGATCGATTGACCGGACCAGAAGGCCTGTTCGAAGCGGTCCATGGCGCGCTTGGTGCGGCCATAGAGGAAAATCTTGTCGATCGCGATCGCCCAGACCCAGACCGAGCAGGCCAACAGCCCCAACATGACCGTTTTCACGACCCAGTGGGCCTGCAGAAACAGGGAGATCAGCGACACGTCGGCGGAGACCAACGGCAGGGCTGCCGGAGCCACGTCGGCGGGATTCATGGGCGGTATCCTCTCAACGCAAGTGTCCCTATTTCCTCCGGGAGCAAATGGCTGCCGGTACCACAGCCGCGCGTCGGGCGTGGCGTCATGCGCCAGCGCGAAAGCTCTCTTGGTGTCGCATGGGGGGCCCGCCGAAAGCCGGGTCTTGCTTCCCCTGCCAACATGTCAAAACGAGGGCTGTCAGCGCGTCATTCCGTCCCTAACCAGACGCTAAGCTTGGTTAACACTAGGTTACTAAAGGGAAATGTGACTGCCGTAAATCGAGGCAGGCCGGGCGGTTACGGGGCTCGAGGTCCGGGTTCCATGCCCCCGGAGGTGGTGCCCGCCAGTGGCTTCGCCCTTCGAGACGACCGCTCGGCCGGCTTCTCGGGGTGCGTTCGCAGGGACGACGAAAGAGCTTTCGCATTCAATTTCAACGAGGCGACGCACCTTCACCTTCTCGCGGCGCATTGCGTCCGAGGTTTGCACTTAAACTGTACCCTCTTGTTCAGAGGGCGCAGGGAAGACCGGGTGCTTGCTGCACCCGCGGTCTCGCGTGCGATTTGCGCAAACAAAACTGCACACGAGCATACAGGGCAGCGGGAGCATTCCGGCCTTCCCTGCGCAATGGCTTTACGGCTTACTTCGTGCTCTTCCCGGAGAACGGCTCTGTTGCCTCCGTCGCCAGCGAGATACTTCCCGCCAACTTAACGCCAGCACCGCGGCGCCCGAACCACACGACTTCGCCGTACGCGTCCGGCGCGTACGTCTAGCGCGCCATCAGCGTCCATCGCATCTCACCGCACGTTCGTGACGATCGCGAGCCGCCCCTCAATCGGGTGAGACGGGCGGAGTTATGCGACTGATTTGCCCGACAAGTGAAGCGGAATATTTTTGCCCGCCAATCTGGACGACCCAAATCGCGTTGAAATGGCTGGTGGAATTCGTCTTTGCGCGCAGCGCCTTTGGCAACCATTGAACGCGCGACGGCGCAGTCGGTGCTTGCTGTTTTGGCCGTCGGGGCAGCGCGGAACAAATTTTGCGGCGCCGGACAACCGCCCTGCTCCCACGCTCGCCTTGTCGCTCGGACAGGCGTGATCTAAACATGGCGCCAACCATAAGGCGCCAACCATAATAAGCGTGCGGGTCTGATCCGCATTCGAGGGAGAAGACAATGAAGGCATTCATGATGGCCGCGGCGGTTGTTGCCGGCTTCGCTGCCAATGCGGCGAATGCCGCGCCGCTGCCCGAGGCAAAGCCGGATGACGCTGGATTTTCGCAGCAAGGATTGGCCCGCCTGGACGATTTTTTCGCCCGCGAGATCGCCGCGAAACGTGTGCCCGGCGCCGTGGTTGCGATAGCCCGCGACGGAAAGCTGGTTCAGTACAAGGCGTACGGCCAGCTTGATCCGACCAAAGGCACGCCGATGCCGCTGGATGCCGTGTTCGCGCTTGCCTCCATGACCAAGCCGATGGCCGCCGTCGCCGGCCTGACACTTATGGAGCAGGGCCGCCTGGCGCTTCAGGCAAAGCTTGCCGACTACTATCCCGCGTTCGCCGAGATGAAGGTCGGCGTCCCGCAGCCGGATGGTTCGCTGAAGCTCGAAGCGCAGGTTTCGCCGATCTACATCCACGACCTTTATCGGCACACCTCCGGCCTGATGTATGGCGGACGCCCGGACAGCTCGAGCCCGGTAGCGCGTCAATACCCGGAGGGGACGGCGCCGGCGATCGAGGGCGATACGCAGGCGTTCATCGATCGCATCACGAAGCTGCCGCTGGCGCACCAGCCGGCGACGGTTTTCGAGTACGGCTTCTCGATCGATGTGCTCGGCGCGGTTGTTGAAAAGGTGAGCGAGCAGCGGCTTGGCGACTACCTGGCCGGCAATGTGTGGCGACCGCTCGGCATGAAAGACGCCACGTTCCAGCCCACGGAGGCGCAGCGGGCTCGCCTTGCCCGGCCATTTCCCAATGACCCGCTGACGGGCAAGCCGCAGGCGATCAAACTTCTCGATACACCAACGAAGTTCGACTGCGGTGGCGCCTGCGCGTTTGCAACCGTGGGCGACTATGTGCGTTTTGGGCAAATGCTGCTCAATGGCGGCGAACTCGACGGTCAGCGCATTCTCGGGCCCAAGACCGTGCATCACATGATCTCCAGCCACCTCGGACCTGACATCAAGAACAACGTGGCCAACGTCGAGCCGCATCGCGGTGGCTTTGGCTTCGGTCTTGGAGTGGCCGTGCGCACGAGCGAGGGTCTGTCCTCGGTTCCAGGCAATCCCGGCGAATTCACCTGGAATGGCGCCTATGGCACGCAGTTCTTCTGCGACCCGAAGGAGCGCCTTGTCGTCGTCGTGGGAACGGCGGCGCCCGGCGAACTTCGGAAGTACTATCGCGAGCAGGTCCAGGACATCGTCTACGGCGCCATGGTGCGGTAAGCTTTCTTCGCAGACGATGACATCCACGCGACAGCGCCGGCGCGAGCGCCGCTACTTTGTTGCCTCGTCGGTGATGTCACTCAAGGTCTTTGCGAACGCCGCATAATTGGGTGGTGCTTCCAATCCATGCCGCGGGTAAATAGTCTTATACAGATAATCGGCTGAATTATACGACAGCCATGCTTTGCCCTGATCATCCTCCCAAACCAGAACCTTCAAAGGATTGTCGATCGCCAGCAATGGCGTCTTTGCCATTACCGGCGTGCCGAGTTTGGGATTTCCAAATATGACCACCGTACGAGGCCGCATATCGATGCCGAATTTCTTTCCAGCGGCAGCGTGGTCGATTTCGGTGAACACGATGAAGCCGGCGCCTTCCCTAGATTTGACGGCCGCCTCAAAGCGCGAAATCGTATCCTTCACCGAAAAATTGCTGGGCTTCGTGATGATGCCGTCGTCCGCGCAAGCCGGCGCCGCGATGACCAGTGCTAAGAAAACGAACATGAACTTCATCGGAGCTTCTCCCTAGCTGGATTTCAAGGTCCTCAAACAAGTAACTGGCAATTCGTCCGAAGGGCCCCGCAAGTATGAGCCTCCAAAAGCTATGAGCCTCTAAAAGCGCGTAGTCAGATTGGTCAGCCATTCCGGCGAAACGTCGACCAGAAAGCTTTCAAGCGCCTTGTCCGCTCCGGAAATGATGAGCATGCCGACGACAACAAGCAAAAGACCGAGCGCGGACTTCATTCCGCCGCCGGCGGCCAACAATCGGCCGCGCCAGCGCGCCATCGTTTCCCGGGAAAGCCATCCCAATCCCACCAATGGGAGCGCGGCGCCGACACCGAACGCAAGCATCGTCAGCGCGACCTGACCAAGATCCCGGCCTTGGGCGGCAAGCAAGGATGCGGTTCCAAGTGTCGGCCCGACGCATGGGCTCCATACGGCTCCGAGCAGCACGCCGATCCAAAACTGTCCGACAATGCCGCTGGTGCGGCTCGTCGCCAACCTGCCATCGGCCCAGTTTCCGATCGGGCCCGCTGCAACTGCGATTTGCGCCTGTAACCGCGGCACAACAAGCACGACGCCGATAAGCATCATCAGCGTCGCCGCAAGGTAGCGAAGTCGATCCGCATCCAATCCTATCGAGTGGCCGACCGTCGCCGCAAATAATCCAATGCCGACAAACGAAAGGGACAGCCCGGCAGCCAGTGCCAAAGGTCCCTGACGATGACGAGATGCCGCGCTACCCAGGACGATCGGAAGTAGAGGGAGAACGCAAGGCGAAAGGATCGAAAGGATTCCTGCGAGGAATGCCAACAACATACTGCCGATCGTCATCGCGGGTTTCCCATCGAAAAGGTCAGATCGCTTTCCCGACCATCGCAAAGATCGAGTCCCGCTTGGTATCGCCGACCGAGCGCGCCTCTTCCTTTTCGCCCTTGAAGGCAATCAGGGTCGATTGCGTGCGGACGCCGAAGCGATTGAGCAGATCCTTCTGGCTGTCGAAATCGATCACGAAATAGACGAGTTCCCTGAACCTGGGATCGGCCCTTAGATCGTTCAGGATCGGCGCCTGCGCCTTGCAGGTCGGACACCACGAAGCGTGAACTGCAATCAGGATTGGCTTGCCGGCCTTCTGGGCTGCGGCGAACGCCTTGGCATCGAACGCAGGGACGTCTTCTGCCAGCACCGGCGAAGCGGCGAGAATTCCGACAACGAGCGTGGCGCCGATAAGGGAACGACGGGTCAGCATGATCTTCTCCTTATTGTTGATCTTGATGAACTTCGTTTCGGAAGCCACAAATGTTACGCGCCCGCGCCAACAGCGGCACGGGCCTCATGGGTTTCGCGGTTGGAGGTTCGACGCAGCCGCGGCAAAGGTTAGCGTTTCAGCGGAAAACGGCGTCGCCTCATGATTTTCAGTGCTTGTTGTTCTCTTGACGCCGACAAAGGATGGGCCGGTATCAAGCAAGTTCCAAAAAACAAGCCGCCCACCTGCTTTCGCAGATGGGCGGCTGTATCGCCATCAGGCATCATGGGGGCATCACGCCTGAGGCTGAACTCTCACTCGCGACGGGCGCTTTACTTTTGACGCGCTTTCTTCACGCGAACCGGTATCCACTTCGCTTGAAAACGCTATGCGCGCTCAGCCCTGCTGCGGCTGGTCGTTCGGCGGGGTCGGACGCGTCTTGTGCTGCGCCATGAACGCGTCGAACTCTTCCTTGTCCTTGGCGTGACGCAGGCGATCGAGGAAATTCTTGAACTCGACCTGCTCTTCCTCGAGCCGGCGCAGGGTTTCCATGCGGTACTCGTCGAAGGCGCGGTTGCCGCTGGTGGGCGCGCCGAAGCCGAAGCCGCCAAAGCCGCGGCCCTCCATGCGGTTGCGCATCCGGTCCATCTTGTACTGCATCCGCTCCATCTTGTTCTGCCAACGATCCCCGTGACTCCAGCAACCCATTTTTCTGCTCCCTAGTGTGAAAAAGAGGAGGGCAAGGCCGATCGGCCACCAGATGATGAAGCCGAGGATGGTCACGGCGATCCAGCCGGGGTGCCAGGGGCTCTCAAGCATATGCGGGCGATAGTGCTCTTCCGTCGGGCCGCGCCATCGATTGACATCTGCGGTGTAGGCCATTTCCCTCTCCATGACGGCGATCACGCCGTTGTGAATGTAAATAACATTTACATACCTAAACCATCCCGCGTTTTTGTCAAGCGTGCGGCTCGCCGCAGCTTCGAAAAATTATTTTGGGGTGCCCCAGGGACCAGCGGGCGGCACTGGCGGCGGACCCGGCGGTTTGGGTTCCGGCCGGCGATCGGTCGGGAAGCCGAGGCCGCGCAGATAGATCAGCACTTCGGCTTCCAGGAGATCCTCTGGAGACATCGGCAGCTTGCGCCGCGCCGCATCGCCGCGGCCGAACAGCGAGGCCACGCCATGCGCCATCGACCAGATGTGCAGCGCCATCATCATCGCCGGCGGCCGCGGCATGCCGGGCGGCGCCATCGCGGCAAGCCGTTCGGCGGCGGCGCGGATGATGGCGAACGCCCGCTCGCTGGCGGCCATCAGTGTAGGGTTTAAATCAACCGGAATGCCGGATTCGAACATCGCCGAGTAGAACGCGGGCTCGTTGCGGGCGAAGGCAAGATAGGCCTTGCCTACCCGCTCGAACGCCGAGACCGTGTCCGGGCGGCCGTCGTCCCAGGCCTGCGTCAGCAGCGCCTCGAACTGCTCAAAGCCGCGCTGGGCGATCGAGGACAGCAATTCATCGCGGTCACGGAAATGGCGATAAGGCGCGGCCGGGCTGACGCCGGCCATCCGCGCCGCATCGGCAAAGGTGAAGCCGGCCGCGCCCTTCTCGGCGATCAGGCCGAGCGCCGCCTGCAGCAACGCCTCTTTCAAATTGCCGTGATGGTAGCCGCGCTCGGTGCGGCGTTGTTCCTTGCGCCAGCTCATGTGAAAGGCTTTTACATGAGCCGGCGGAAAAGGTCACTTATTTTGAGGCCGTTAACCGGTGTTCATCAAGATTAACGGCGTGCGGCGCGACGCGGTTCCGGCCGGTTCCAGCCGCCACGGTCTAACCGCCCGGGATCGGGAGGACCGGCATGATCTCCACGCGCTCGCCGGGGAAGATCGCAAAATGCGGGTGGTTCTCGAACAGTTTCGCGGCGGCCTCATGCGAGCCGGCGCGCACCACCGTGAAGGCGCCCATCTCGTTGGCGATGTCGGCAATACCGTTTGAATCGACCTTCTTGGTCTTGCCGAGCGGGCCACCCATGGCGACGATCGCCGCCTGGTGCTTTTCGACCCAAGCTTTCCACGCCGCGATTCCCTGTTGCTCCCTGTCGCGCCGCTCAGCCTCAGACAGCGCATTCCAGGCCGTCATGTTCGCGCTGGTCTTGCTGCCGAGGAAGACGGCGAGGAACGTATCGTTGGTGCTCATGGGGTTTCTCCTCCCTTGTGGTTGACGGATCGCGATAGGCTCTCAACTAACGGCGTGCGCAGCTCTGTTGCAGCGGCCTTTCGGACTCATTGCGCCTTGTGCGCATTTCCCTTCTGCAGCTCGTCGAAGCCCTTGGCTGCCTGTTGCACTTCTTCCGAGAAATCGGCCATCTCCTGCACCTGGCGGATCTCGATGATTTCGTTCTCGGAGGCCGGGCACTTCTTTGCCCAGGCGATCGCCTCCTCGCGCGACTTCACGTTGATCATCCAGTAGCCGCCGAGCACTTCCTTGGCCTCGGTGAAGGGACCGTCGGTGACGACAGGCTTGCCGGCGGCGAAGGAAACCCGCGCGCCCATCGACGGCGGATGCAGCCCGTCGAGCGCGATCAGCACGCCGGCCTCTTTGAGCGCCTCGTTGTATTTCATCATCGCCTTGACCCGTTCAGGGTCGAGCTGGACATCCGGCGGCGCGGTCTCATAGCCCAGGGGGATCATCAGCATCATGAATCGCATGGTGGGTGTCCTTTGCGCTGCGTTGTCATTCCGGGGCGCGAAGCGAACCCGGAATCTCGAGATTCCCCGATGCGCAATTGCGCATCTGAGGTCTGGTCCTTCGGACCATCCCGGAATGACGGTGGATGGACTTATTTCTTCGCGGCCTGCGCGCGCAGGCGCTCTTCCTGCTCGCGCAGTTCGGGGGTCAGCGCTTCGCCGAAATCCTCCGCGGCAAACACCTGGCGGATCTCGATCTCGTCGCCATCGAGGAACGGGGCGCGCTTCATCCAGTCGATCGCGTCATCCAGCGACTTGGTGTTGATCAGCCAGAATCCGGCGACCAGATCGCCGGAGAGCGGGAACGGCCCGCGGCTGACGCCGCCCTGCCCGCTGCCATACTTGATCCGGGCACCCTTCGCGGTCGGATGCAGGCCCTCGCCCGCCTCCATCACGCCGGCCTTCACCAATTCCTCGTTGAACTTGCCCATCGCGGTCAGCAGTTCCGTGCTCGGCATCACGCCGGCTTCCGAATCCTTGCTGGCCTTCACAATCACCATGAATCGCATCGTTATTCTCCGTTGTGATCCTCTTGGGCCGGCTGCTGTCACGTCGGCCTTCGTCAACAAGACGAGCGGGCTTTTACGCCGCCGACATGTCGGTGAAAATTATTTTTGGAGTAATCGTGCCCCCGGGCGCGGCGCAGCAAGCCGCTCAGCAGCTTATGGTCGTGCATCGCGTCCGGGGGCGAAGCAAACAGCAACTACCCCGGCTGCCTGACGAAATTGCCGTTTTGGTAGGTCGCGCCGAAATAGACGTCGATGCGTCTTACCTTGTCGCCATCGAAAACGAAGAATTCGGTATTGCGGAAGCTTCGGCCACCTTTGGCTACGCAGCGATAGGTCACAAAGACTTCATCGCCGTCGACGACGATTTTCTCCAGTTCGTGCCGTTCGATCCACTCGCTGCCCTTCCAGCACCGCTCGAAATAGGTCGGCTTGTCGATGTTGTCGTCATAAGGGCTGGTGAAGCGGAAATCGTCGCTGAGCGCGGCCTCCACCAACTGGCGGTTGTTGGCCAGATAGGCCGCAAAAATCGCGCGAATGCTATCCGCCCTGTCGATCGCTGCCATTCAATGTTCCTCTCAAGGCTCCTTCGGTACCATCTGGAAATACGGCTCCGCCTCCCTCATCACGCGCGCGAATGAGGGACGCGCCTTCAGCCGCTCGAGATAGGCCGCGAGATTCCTGTTCGCGTCGCCGAACGGCTCGGCCATGCTGCCGTAGAACAGCGACGGCGCGGCGGCGCAGTCGGCGAGGCTGAAATCCGCGCCCATCGCCCAGGCGCCGCCTGCCATCTGCTGCTCGATCATGGCGTAGGATATCCGCAACTGCGCGCGTGCTTCCTCGACGCCGTGCGGATCTCGTTTCCCTTCAGGCCGCAGCCGGTCTGTCATGATCTTCTGCATCGGCAGATGCACATAGAGATCGTAGAAGCGGTCGCGCAGCCGCGTCTGCAAGGCGCGGGTGGGATCGTCAGGGATGAAGCGCGTGCGGCCGCCATAGTTTCGGTCGAGATATTCGATGATGATGCTGGATTCCGGCACGGTCTCGCTCCGCGCATCGTCGCGCAGTACCGGAAATTTGCCGATGCCCCACAGCTTCACCAGCGCGGCGCGCTCGGCGGGATTGCCGAGATCGACCTGGTTCGGCGTGAACGGAATGTCGTTCTCGTACAGCGCGATCAGCGCCTTCCAGCAGTACGAGGCCAGCGGATGGAAATGCAGGGTGAGCGACATGAAAATCTCCAGGTATCGACGGGCCTTGCCCGCGAGGTATCGACGGGCTTTGCCCGCGAGGTATCGACGGGCCTTGCCCGCAAGGCGATCAGGGGGCGGGCACGTAGCGCAGGATCACGACGCCGGTCGACAATGGCCGGCTGTCAATCAGCTTCAGCTTGCGCTTTTCGCCCGGCTTGAACAGCGGCGTTCCGCCGCCGAGGATGACCGGGTTCAGCGCGATGCGGAACTCGTCGATCAAGCCGTGCGGGATCAGGCTGTCGGCAAGATCAGCGCTGCCGAACAGAAAAATATCCTTGGCGCTGTCGCGTTTCAGCCTGGCGACGGTCTCGGGCACGTCAGCGCTGAACATCTGCGTGTTGTTCCAGTCGGACTTTTTCACCGTGCGGGAGAAGACGTATTTCGGCGCGGCGTTCATGAAATCGGCGACCTCGCCGGTCGCGCTAGGCCAATGGTTCGCCATCAACTCGTAGGTGACCCGGCCGAACAGCAGTCCGCCGGCGGCGTGCAACTGCTCAATACCCAATTGCTCGAGTTCGTCGCCCCAGACATCGGAATGCCAGGAAATGTCCCGGTTCGGGCCTTCGACGAAACCATCCAGCGTCATCAGGTTCCACATGATCAACTTCGCCATCGCGACACCTCCCTTGAAAACTGATTGCGATTTGCAACTGGTTGCATCCTGAGACAACTGGTGCAATATTGCAAGCAGTTTTTTGGGGCGTTCTGACGCCCGTCTGGAACCGAACATGACCGACACCAGCCGCTCCGGCTGCCCGATCAATCTCTCGCTGGAAGTACTCGGCGATAAATGGAGCCTGCTGATCATCCGCGACATGATGTTCGGCAACCGGCGGCACTTTCGCGAGCTGTTGACGAAATCAGAGGAAGGTATCTCCTCCAACATCCTCGCCGACCGGCTGAAGACGCTGCTCGACGAAAAGATCATTACCCGCGAGGACGATCCTACGCACAAGCAAAAGGGAATCTATTCGCTGACGGAGCAAGGCATCGAGCTGCTCCCCATTCTCGCGCAGATGGCAGCCTGGGGTTACAAATATCTCCCCGTCAGCGACGAGCTCGGCATCCGCGCGGGGCTGCTCAGCGAGGGCGGACCGAAACTATGGGCGGAGTTCATGGACGAGTTGCGCGAAAGCCATCTCGGCGTGAAGCGGCGCAAGCGAACGGGACCGTCGGTCGGCGAGCGGTTACAGGCGGCGTATGAGAGCGTGGTGCGCCGCAAACAGGTATTGCCGACTTGATCCAGGCCGGCGCTTTGCGCTCGTACAGCGCGTGACGCCGCACAGATGTACCTTCCAGGTCTATGTTTTTACAATGTTATCCGTCATCTTACGGAGAACAGCGTTAACGAATTCTTCTTTCCTTCGGATCAATTGTCCCATTCCTGGGCGATGAGGCTCGAACCGGCATTTGATCACAGCCTCACCAATTCACATCACTTTGGACGGGGTTGCTCGTGTTTCAATTCCTCAAGAATTCGTCTTCAGACAGGGCGCTGGCTGATGCACTCGGCCGGTCGCAGGCCGTGATCGAGTTCGGCATGGACGGCACCATCGTCACCGCCAACGACAATTTCCTCAAAGCCCTCGGCTACTCGCTCGGCGAAATCCAGGGCAAGCATCACAGCATGTTCGTCGATCCGTCGGAACGCGACGGCGCGGCCTATCGCGACTTCTGGGCGGCGCTGCGGCGCGGCGAATTCCAGGCCGCCGAATACAAGCGGATCGGCAAGGGCGGCCGAGAAGTCTGGATTCAGGCGACCTACAACCCCGTTCTGGATGCCGGCGGCAAGCCGATCAAGGTGGTGAAATTTGCGACCGATATCACCGCGCGCAAGATCAAGAGCATGGAGGACGCCGGCCAGATCGCCGCGATCAGCCGCGCACAGGCGGTCATTGCGTTCGAGATGAACGGCAGCATCATCACCGCCAATGAAAACTTCCTGAAGGCACTCGGCTACACGCTCGCCGAAATCCAGAACAAGCACCACAGCATGTTCGTCGAACAGGGCGAGCGCAACAGCGCGGCCTATCGCGAGTTCTGGGCAAAGCTCAACCGCGGCGAAAACCAGTCGGCCGAATACAAGCGGATCGGCAAGGGCGGCAAGGAGGTCTGGATCCTCGCCTCCTACAACCCGGTGCTCGACGAAAAGGGCAAGCCGTTCCGGGTGGTGAAATTCGCCACCGACGTCACCAGCCAGAAACTGGCGACTGCAGACCTCGCCGGCCAGATCGCCGCTATCGGCAAGTCGCAGGCCGTGATCGAATTCAACATGGACGGCACCATCATCGGCGCCAACCAGAACTTCCTCAAGACGGTCGGTTACGCGCTGGACGAGATCCGCGGCCGGCACCACAGCATGTTCGTCGATCCGTCCGAGCGCGACGGCGCAGCCTACCGCGAATTCTGGGCGGCGCTCGACCGCGGTGAATACCAGGCCGCCGAGTACAAGCGGCTCGGCAAGGGCGGCAAAGAGCTCTGGATCCAGGCGTCCTACAATCCGATCATCGATCTCAACGGCAAGCCGTTCAAGGTCGTCAAATACGCCACCGACACCACCGCGCAGGTGCTGGTGCGCCTAGGCAACGAGCGCGTGCGCGGCATGATGGAATCGGTGGCCTCGGGCGCCGAGGAATTGAACGCCTCGGTTCGCGAAATCTCTGAAGCCATGACCAAGTCGCGCGAGACGGCATCGACCGCGGTCGGACGGGTCGAGGCGGCCGACGCCCAGGCCAAGCGTCTGAACGAGGCGGCGCAGGCCATGAGCGGCATCGTCGAACTGATCGGCAACATCACCGGGCAGATCAACCTTTTGGCGCTGAATGCGACGATCGAATCGGCGCGTGCCGGCGAGGCGGGGCGCGGCTTTGCCGTGGTCGCGTCCGAGGTCAAGAACCTCGCCACCCAGGCCAAGCAGGCCACCGACAAGATCGGGCAGGAGATCGGCAATCTCAACGGCATCTCCGGCGACGTCGTGAGCGCGCTCGACAGCATCAAGCAGGCGATCCAGGGCGTCAGCGAATACGTCACGGCCACCGCGGCCGCGGTCGAGGAACAGAGCACCGTCACCAGCGAGATGTCGTCGAGCATGCAGCGCGCCGCCGCGGAAGCGAAGGCGATCGCGCAGCGGGCGTAGCGCTGCTACGGACCGGATCCGACACGGGACAACTCCCGTGTCGGATTTTCGTATGCCGGCTGCCCGCGGCATCGCTGAATTCCGCATCATTGTCGCCGGGACACGGGACAGGGCTTGGGTTATAGCAGCGGGAAATCTTTCTCTCGCAAACGGACCCGCCCATGCCCCCCTCCCCGCAAAAAGTTGCTCTCGTCACCGGCGCCGCACGCGGCATCGGACTTGCGACGGCCAAACGGTTTCTCGCCGAGGGCTGGCAGGTGGCGCTGCTCGACATCGAAGCCGAACTGCTGCGCGGCGCGGTCGCAGGCCTCGCCGACCCCGACAATACGGTGGCGCTGCATTGCGACGTCTCCGATGCCAAGGCGGTGGCGACCGCCATGGCGTCGGTGAGCGGACGGTTCGGCCGGCTCGACGCGCTGGTCAACAATGCCGGCATCGCGGTGTTTGCACCTTTGCTCGACACCTCGGATGAAGACTGGAGCCGCATCCTGCAGGTCAACCTCACCGGGCCGTTCCTGTGTACCAAGGCAGCCGCGCCATTGATGCGCGAGCATGGCGGCGCGATCGTCAACATCACCTCGATCTCGGCGGTGCGAGCCTCCACGCTGCGCTCGGCCTACGGCACCAGCAAAGCCGGGCTGGCGCATCTGACCAAGCAGCTCGCGGTCGAACTGGCGTCCCTCGGCATCCGCGTCAACGCCGTGGCGCCCGGCCCGGTCGAGACCGCGATGGCGAAACAGGTCCATACGCCGGAAATCCGCGCCGACTATCACGACGCCATTCCGCTCAATCGTTACGGCCTCGAGGAGGAACTGGCGGAAGCGATCTTCTTCCTGTGCAGCGATCGTGCAAGCTACATCACCGGGCAGATCCTTGCCGTCGATGGCGGCTTTGACGCCGCCGGCATCGGCCTGCCGACCCTGCGCGGCGCACGGCGGAACGGGTAAGGTCTCCCCCCCTCTCTGTTGCGGCCGCAAGCGGGCGAGATTGAAGGCACAGGCGGCTAGCGCTGGTTGACCGCAACCACGCGCCAACCGGCGCGGGCGCTTGACGAAACCTTGCCACATATGTCTGCGTAACTGCCTCAGGGCAGACAATGCTGACGAAGGAGCCGCACATGCCAATGGCGGTCATCAAGGTAGTCGTTGTCGCCGCCGCGCTGTTCGCGGCGATACTGTCCGCTCAGGCCGAGGTCCGCATTCTCGCCAGCCCCGGCGGACAGGTCGGTCCATTTATCGCGCTGTTCGATCGCGTGAACGCCTCCGGCGAGCGGGTGGTGATCGACGGTCCCTGCCTGTCGGCCTGCACGCTGGTGCTGATGATGGTGCCGACTGAGCGCATCTGCGTGACGCGCCGCGCGGTGCTCGGATTTCACGCCGCACGCTCGATCGACGGCCGCGGGCACATATACGCCGAACCGGAAGCCTCGCGGGATGTGGAGGCGGCCTATCCGGCGCCGGTGCGGGACTGGATCGGCCGCCGCGGCGGATTGACGTCGCGGCTGTTGCTGCTGCGCGGGCGCGAACTCGCCGCGATCTATCCGCGGTGCAAATAGGATTTGCAGGGTGGGCAAAGGCGCCGTCAGGCGCTGTGCTTACCATCTTCGATGCTGCACGAATGGTAGGCTCGCTTCGCTTTGCCCACCCTACGAGCCTCACATATCTTCCTTCGGGCAGTTGACCATCCAGGGAATGCCGAATCTGTCGACGCACATGCCGAAGCCGTTGGAGAAGAAGGTCTTGCCGAACGGCATGCGCACTGTGCCGCCCTCGGCCAGTCCGTTGAACCGACGCTCGGCGTCCGCGGGATCGTCGACCTGAAGCGAGACGGCAAAGCCCTGCGGCTGATGGTAATCGCCGGGTGTGGCATCGGAAGCCATCAATACCTCGCCGTCGATCGTAATGCTCGCATGCATGAGCTTGTTCTTCCACTCCGGCGGGACCGGCATATCGGGCGGTCCGCCCTCATAGCGAAACATCGCCCCGATCTCGGCGCCGAGCACCTTTTGATAGTACTTCAGCGCTTCCTCGCAATTGCCGTTGTAGAACAGATAGGGATTGACCTGCATCGCTGTCTCCTTGGGTTATGTAATCAGTCACGGCGCTCCCCGGACGCTGCGCAGCACCATATGCGGGTTCACGCGCGTCTTCGACGCGCTATGGTGATGCGCCGCTGATCCGGGGTCCATCTGGGTCCCGGCTCTGCGGTGCATCGTGAAGAACGCTGCACTGCGTCCGGGACAAGATAGCGACACTCATTTCTCGGTGAGCCTCTTCAGGTTGGCGAGACCGGCCTCGAAATCCTTTCCGATCATGTTGTCCAGATTCATGAACACCTGGATCAGCCTGGTCACGAAGCGGGCGGGACCATGCATCAGCCATGTGACATGGGTGCCATCGCCCTGCGGCAGCATTGTGAACTCGGCGGTGTTGTGGCCTTCGAACGGCGTGAAGAAATCGAGCTTGATGACGATCTTTTGCGGCGCGGAGGCTTCGAGAATTTCCATGCGGCCGGAACCGACGTTTTTGTCGCCGTCCCAGGCATAGACGGCGCCCTTGCCGCGCTCCGCGCCGCTATAGGTGCGCTTCATCGCCGGGTCCTTGTTTTCATACGGCGACCAGCTTCTCCACTGGTGAAAATCGTTGATCAGCGGAAAAATCGTTTCCGCCGGCGCCTTGATGCTGACCGAGCGCTGCACACCCAGCATGCCCGGCTTGGTTGCGGCGAGAGCGAGAACGGCGGCAATGGCGATCGCCAATATGACGGCGATGATGACGAGGACTTCAGACATGTCTGGCTCCACTAAAGTTGCCGCCGATCAGCGGCGGAACGGGATCAAGGTTTGCAAATTCCGGTCGCGCAGCCACAGCCCGCCCCACACCATCAGGCCGAGATAAAGCCCGAACAGCGTGTGCGTGAACAGAGGGCTGCCGATCCGCACATGCGAGGCCATGGCGCCGCCAAGATAGCCGGTGAGCAGGATCGCACCGAGGATCGAGGTCGGCGGAATGGAATAGAGCACGGTGCAGACGATGGTGATGATGCCGAGGCTCCGCGCCAGCGTTTCGCTCGAACCATAGCCCATCCTGTCCATGGTTTCGGTGACGACCGGCCACGGCACCAGCTTGATGGCGCCGTCGATCATCAGGAATACGATGACGAGGCCGGAGAGGATGCGGCCGGTCCAGCGTGCGGGGCCGGAGGCTGGAAGGGTTTCGGCGATGACGGTCATGATTGATCCCCGTGGTCTTGAATGGCTGCTCGGATTCAAGACGAATGGGGCGGGCGGAAGCCGACAGGAGGGAGCGAAAAATTCTTCGCGGCGTCTGCCGTTCTTCCCTTCTCCCCTTGTGGGAGAAGGTGGATCGAATGAGCGTCAGCTCATTCGAGACGGATGAGGGGTTTGTCTCCGCGGATGAATCTCTCGCATTGGTATTCGCGGATAGAACCCCTCATCCGCCTTCGCTTCGCGAAGGCACCTTCTCCCACAAGGGGAGAAGGGAAGAAGCGACAAGGGGAGAAGGAAGAAGAGTCTACTTCCCCGCCTTCTTGCCGCGGGGCTGGCTGTCGCGCTGCAGGCGGTCGAGGTGCATGCGGATGTGGGCGGCTTCGGCCGAGGTGTTGGCCAGCGCAATGGCGCGGTCGAAGGCGGTGCGGGCCTCGTCGTTGCGGCCGAGCTGCATCAGGAAGGCGCCGCGCACGCCGAAGAAATGAAAATAGTTCGACAGCCGCGGCGCCAACGGCTCGATCATGTCGAGGGCGGCCTGCGGTCCCTTCACCTTGGATACCGCGACCGCGCGGTTCAGCGTCACCACCGGCGACGGCTGCATGACCTCGAGCGCGCCGTAGAGCAGGTCGATCTGGGTCCAGTCGGTATCCTGCGGCTTTTCGGCGCGGGCATGCAGCGCTGCGATCGCGGCCTGCACCTGATAAGGCCCGCTGCGGCGATGGCGCATCGCCTTGTCGATCAGCGCCAGTCCCTCGGCGATGAGAGACTTATTCCATAGCGAGCGATCCTGATCGTCGAGCAGGATCACCGCGCCATCGGCATCGAACCGCGCCGCAGCGCGCGCATGCTGTATCAGTAGCAACGCGGTCAGCCCCATGATCTCGGGCTCGCTCTGGAACAGCCGCAGCAAGAGCCGCGCCAGACGAATCGCCTCCTCGCACAAGGGGCTGCGAATCTCCGCGGTATCGCCCGAGGCCGAATAGCCCTCGTTGAAGATCAGGTAGATCATGGCGGCGACGGAGGTGAGGCGCTCGGAGCGCTCCACCGCGCCGGGTGTTTCGAACGGCACGTCGGCGTCGGCGACCCGGGCCTTCGCGCGCGTGATGCGCTGCTCCATCGCGGCTTCCGAGACCAGGAAAGCGCGCGCGATCTGCTTCACCGTGAGCCCTGAGACGATGCGCAGCGCAAGCGCGATCTGCTGGGTCGCCGGCAGGTCCGGATGGCAGCAAATGAACAGGAGCCGCAAAATGTCGTCGCGATAGTGCGAGCCGTCGAGACGCTCGGCCAACTGTTCCTCGGCGTCATCAAGATCGGAAATCGCCTCGTCCTCGGGCAACGCCTCTTGCTTCTTGCTCCGCCTGATGTCGTCGATCGCGACATTGCGCCCGACCATGATCAGCCACGCCGCGGGATCGCGCGGCGGGCCATTCTGCGGCCAGCTCTTCAGCGCCCGCAGGCAGGCGTTCTGAAACGCCTCCTCGGCGGTGTCGAGATTGCGGAAATAGCGCAGCAACGCGCCGACCGCCTGGGGGCGAGCCGAGGTCAGCGCGGCATCGATCCAGGCGGTATCAGTCACGGCTGCACACTCCCGGGCCTGAACTGGCCGACGGGCCGGACCTCGTAGGCGCCGCCGGGATTGGCCGCGCCGAGGTCGCGGGCGACATCGAGCGCCTCGTCGAGATTCTTGCAGTCGACGAGATAGAAGCCGAGCAGCTGCTCCTTGGTTTCGGCATAGGGGCCGTCCAGCACCAGTGGCGGATCGTCCTTGCGCAGCGTGGCCGCCGCCGTCGTCGGCAGCAACCGCGCGACCGGACCGAGCCGACCCTGTTTGGTCAGCTTGTCCTGCACGACGGCAAGCTTATTCATGACCGCGGCGTCCTGTTCCTTGGTCCAGGAACCGACAAGGTCTTCGTCGTGATAGCAAAGGATGGCGTAAAGCATGAGAACTGGCATCTCCGTTGTCATGATGACGAACGATTATGCCCGGAGCCGACAGGGGCGTCGAAGAAATTTTGAATGTTCCAGCGCCGGTCAGGGACCGATGATCGGAGGCGATGGCGGATTGAAGTGCCGGTAGGTGTGGACGGCCGCCTTGGAACAAAGGCTGCACACGACGAGAACCAGAAAGATGGTTTTCGCCGCCCTCCTGAAGGCTTCGATCCCTGTGATGCCAGCGTCGCGCTGACTGTTCCGCCAGGAAATCGCCAGCGATACCGCCACCGCCGCGATGATGGCCACCTGTATCATCAATAGGCACCACATTTGGCGATCCGGCAGGAGGCGGGCGCAAATGCCGCGATCAAGATCAATTTGCGCAACTGAAGCCTCCCTTGTTGGATGAAAGGAGGATAGAGAAGCGGCTCGATCCGCGATGTGAGGCGGGTCACGCGAAAGGAATGGCAATGAACAAAGGTGCGCTCGCCCTTCTGGTGCATGGCGGAAGTGAAAACTGGTCGCCGCAGCGCTGGAAGAGCCGGTTCGACGAGGTCTGCGAGGGGCGCCGCGTGCTGCTGTTGCCGAATGCCGCGTCCGATCCGGCGGAGGTGCACTACGCCGCGGTGTGGAAGCCAAATCCAGGCGAGCTTGCCGCCTTCCCCAATCTGCGTGTGATCTTCAATCTCGGCGCCGGCGTCGATGCGTTGATGGCCGACCGCTCATTGCCCGACGTGCCGCTGGTGCGCGTGGCCGTCACCGACCTCACGGCGCGAATGACCGAATATGTCGTGCTGCACGTGCTGATGCACCACCGGCAGGAGCCTTACTTGCGGGAGTCGCAGCGCGCCAAGCGCTGGGCGCCGAAAATGCAATGGGCGGCGGGCGCGATCTCGGTCGGCATCATGGGGCTGGGCACGCTCGGAGCTGACGCCGCCGACGCGCTCAAGCGCCTCGGCTTTCGCGTCGCCGGGTGGAGCCGCAGCCCCAGGGCGATCGACGGCATCGATTGCTTTCACGGCGAGGCGCAGTTCGAGGCGTTCCTGCGGCGGACCGACATCCTGGTCTGCCTGCTGCCGCTGACGCCGGAGACGCGGCATATTCTCGACCGCGCGCTGTTTGAGAAACTGAACCGCACCAGCCCGCTCGGCGCGCCGGTGGTAATCAATGCCGGCCGCGGGGGCTTGCAGAACGAGACCGACATCCTGCAATGCCTCGACGACGGCACGCTCAGTGGCGCCTCGCTCGACGTCTACGCCACCGAGCCGCTGCCCGCAGACAGCCCGTTCTGGACCCATCCAAAGGTGGTGCTGACCCCGCACAACGCCGCCGACACCGATCCCGACGAGATCTCGAAATATGTCGCGCAGCAGATCGCGCGCTTCGAGGCCGGCGGCTTGCTGGAGAATGTGGTGGATCGCAACCGGGGGTACTAGGGCGCACGCACAGGTTGTTCGCGACAGCCTCGCAAGGTTGCACGGCCGGCGCCATTCACCCAAAATTAGCAACGTTTCGTTATCCATGCTGGATGGCCAGCACAGCACGAAACGGTTTCTCCCGACACTTCAATCTGGGGCTCAGAACCCGGATCACCGCGGCGCTCGCGCTCGCCTCGGCGGCAACGGCGGTCTTCGTCCTGCTGGGTGCGATGTGGATCATCTCAGGCATCGTCGATCGCGCCGATGAGCGCGAATTGCGCAGCCACTACGACGCGCTGCAATCGAGGCTCGGCCAGGAGGCCCGCCGGGCCGCCGCGATGAGCGCCGTCGTCGCGACCATCCCCGCAGTTCAGGAAGCGATGGCGCGCGACGATCGCGATGCCTTGTTGGCCTTGTTCGGCGCCGGGTTCGCGGCGCTGAAATCCGACTATGGCGTCGACCAGTTCCAGTTTCACACGCCGCCGGCAATATCATATCTACGCATCCATCAGCCGAAGAAATTCGGCGACGACCTCTCCGGATTCCGCAAGACGGTGGTCGCGGCCAATCAGACGCGCAAGCCGATCGTTGGTCTCGAAGGCGGCGTCGCCGGGCTCGGCATCCGCGGCGTCGTTCCGGTCGCGCTGGCCGGCAAGCATCTCGGCTCCGTGGAGTTCGGCCTGACCTTCGGCCAGCCGTTTTTCGACGAGTTCAAGCGCACCCGCGGCGTCGACGTCGCGTTTCATCTTTCGGCGGGCAGCGACTTCAAGCTGTTCGGCGGCACACTGGACGGCCGGAGCTTCTTCTATCCGGCCGACTATGGCGGCGCCCGCGACGGCGGCTTCATTATCCATCAGGGCAAGCTCGGCACCATGCCGGTTGCAGCGTTGCTCGGTCCGATCAAGGATTTTTCCGGCAACTCGATCGGCGCCGTCGAAATCGTGATGGACAACAGCGAGTATGTGACCTCGCTCGATCGCGCGCGCCAGCTCGCCATCGGCATGGCGCTGCTCGGCATCGCCATCGCGGCGGCCGCCGGATTGCTGATCGCCCGCGGCATCTCCCGCCCCATTCTGGCGATCACGGCGGCGATGCGCGATCTCGCGCATGGCAAGCTGGAATTCGAATTGCCGGTCCATCAGCGCCAGGACGAAGTCGGCGAAATGGCGCGGGCCGTGGCGGTGTTCAAGGACAATGCCGTCCGCATGCAACGGATGCAGGCGGATCAGGCGGAAGCCAAGGCCCAATCCGAGCAGGAAAAACGCCGCGCCTTCGCGGCACTGGCCGACAGTTTCGAGGCCAGCGTCCGCGGCGTGGTCGAGCGCGTGTCCGCGGCCGCAACCGAGATGCAGGCGACGGCGCAGTCGATGTCCTCCATCGTCGAGCAATCGCGGCAGCAGACGCTCACGGTTTCCACCGCATCCGCACAGGCTTCCGACAACGTCCAGACCGTTGCTGCGGCGGCCGAAGAATTGTCGTCGTCGATGGGCGAAATCGGCCGGCGGCTGACGCATGCCTCCACTGTCGTCGGCAAGGCCGCGAACGACGGCCAGCAGTCGAACAGCCGCGTCCAGAGCCTCGCCGCCGCTGCGCAAAAAATCGGCGAGGTGGTGTCGCTGATCAACCAGATCGCCAGCCAGACCAACCTGCTCGCGCTGAATGCGACCATCGAGGCTGCGCGCGCCGGCGAGTCCGGCCGCGGCTTTGCGGTCGTCGCCAGCGAAGTGAAGACGCTGGCGACGCAGACGGCCAAGGCGACCGAAGAAATCCGCGCCCAGATCGCGGCGGTTCAAAGCGAAACCACCGCCGCCGTCGAGGGCATCCAGTCGATCTGCACGACGATCCAGGAGGTCGACGAAATTTCCGCGGCGATTGCCGCAGCCGTAGGCCAGCAGGACTCGGCGACGCAGGAAATCGCGCGCAATGTGCAGCAGGCGGCCTCGCGAACCGGCGAGGTTTCGCGCAATATTTCCGGCGTGACGACAGGCATTGGCGCCACCGGCGATGCCGCGCAGGAAGTGCTCTCATCGGCGGGCGAACTGGCCCAGCAATCGAGCAAGCTACGCAGCGAGGTCGACCGCTTCCTCGCCCATATCAGGGCGGCGTGAGGCGAGCACTGATCGGCAATAGACGTGCTCTATCGTCGTCCCTGCGAACGCAGGAACCCATAACCACCAGCGTTTGTCGCGTGGGAAGTCCCGACCGCCGCGTCCTACCGATGGATCACGCGGTATGGGTCCCTGCGTTCGCAGGGACGACGTGAGAGCTAGGCCCGCAGCATCACGCCGATCGCGCCATTGACGATCGCCTCCAGTTCCGCGCGCGGCGTCTGGGCGCGGGCGCGGATGGCGATGGAGTGGATGGTGGCGGAGGCGAGCTGCGCCAGCACGGCGGGATCCGCGCTTTCAGGCAATTCACCTTTCTCCTTGGCGAGGCGGAAGCAGGCGGCAAAGGCCTTGTCCATTTCGGCGAAGCCTTCCAGGACTATGGTGCGGATATCGGGATCGGCGACCGCCTCGGAGGCCGCCGTCATCACCGTGAAGCACCCGCGCGGGCCGGATTCGCCGGACAGGTAGATGTCGAGCGCCACCGCATAGATGCGTTCCAGACGCTTTCGGATCGGCAGTTCGCCGCGGAAAATATCAGCCATCGCGGCGCGCGCGTCCTCGCGATAGCGCCGGTAGCTCTTGATATAGAGCTCGCGCTTGTCGCCGAACGCGCCATAGAGGCTCGGCCGGTTCATGCCGGTGGCGACGGAGAGATCGTCCAGCGACGTCGCCGCGAATCCGTCCTTGCGAAACAGATCAAGCGCCTTGCCGAGCGCGACGTCGGGCTGATAGGCGCGCGGCCGGCCGCGACGCTTGGGCGGCGCGGGGGCGTCGATCTTTGCCGCGGGCGGCCTTTTACTTTTTTGTACCATTTCGCAAGAAATTCCTTGACCCGGTTTATATTATGCGGAACAGTATAAAAATCAATCCCGCCCCGCCTGAGCGCCGGCCTGATTGATCAACCGCCAAGGAGGCAACCCATGGATCTCTATTTCTCACCGCTCGCCTGCTCGCTGGCGACCAGAATCGCGCTGTACGAAGCCGGCGCGGACGCCAACTATCTCGAGGTCGATCCCAAGACCAAGGTGGTGCAGAAGGACGGCTCCGATTTCCGCGCCATCAACCCGCTCGGGCTGGTGCCGACGCTGCGCACCGACGACGGGACGGTGCTGACCGAGAACGCGGCGATCCTGCAATATGTCGCCGACCGCTTTCCAAACGCCGGCATCTCGGCCAACTCGACTGAGGAGCGCAGCCGCCTGCATCAATGGCTCTGCTTCATCGGCACCGAACTGCACAAGGCTCTGTTCGTGCCGCTGCTCGACAAGACGGCGCCGCAGGACGCGAAGACCTATGCACTAACCAAGAACCTGTCGCGGCTCGACTATCTCGAAAACTACCTGAAGGGCCGTGAATTCCTGCTCGATCACTTCAGCGTGGCCGATGCCTATCTCGTCACCATCGTCAACTGGACGATGGCGACGCCGCCGGTCGAACTGGCGAAATGGCCCAACGTGAAGGCCTATTATGAGCGCCTGCGCGCCCGCCCCAGCATCGCGAAGGCGGTCGCCGAGGAGTTCGAGCTGTACAAGGCCGAACTCGCCCGCCACAAGGCGGCGGCGTAAGGCGTTATCTCTCAGCACGTCGTCCCCGCGAACGCGGGGACCCATACCGCGTGATTTCTCTATTTGGCAAAATGGCGGACACCTTCCGTAGCAACAACGGCCGGTGGTTATGGGTCCCTGCTTTCGCATGCTTTCGCAGGGACGACGTCGTTCTAACAGCAACCTCACTCTGACGGCGCCAGCAATCGCGCCGTCAGATCGTTCAGCGCGCGGCGAAAGATTCCGGCATCGTTGCGCGCCCGCGCCAGCACCAGCGCGCCCTGAATGGTCAGTAGCGCGTCCTCGGCACGCCGCTGCGCCTGGCCCTTGCTCAATCCGGATCGCCGCAAAAGCTGCGCCAGCGCAACCTGCCAGCGCGCAAAATAATTATCGACGCTGGCGGCAAACGTGTCGCGCGCCGCCCCGAGCGCGACCAGACCGACCAGGCAGACGCGATCGCCGGAATGAAAATACTGGTCGATGCCCGCGATCATCGCAGCGATCGCGCGCGCGGGATCGGTAGCCTCGCGCAACGGCGCATAGATATTGAGTTCGAACCAGCCGTCGATATCCGCCAGCACCTCGGCGGCCATCTGTTCTTTCCCGCCGGGGAACAAATGATAGAGGCTACCCTTGCCGAGCCCGGTGGCCTCCGTGATCAGCGTCAGCGAGGCCCCCTCATAGCCATGCGCGCGAAACACCTCGCCGAGCGCCCGCAACACGTCCTTGCGCTCGACACCTTTCTTCAACATCGCGTCACAGCGGGTTCTCGCTTAAGCCCGCAACATCGGCCGGGCGCGGTCCCGGGGCCGGCCAGTGAAAGCGCCGTTCGCTCTCCTTGATGGCGATATCGTTGATGCTGGCCTCGCGCCGCCGCATCAGGCCATGCTCGTCGAACTCCCATTGCTCGTTGCCGTAGGAGCGATGCCACTGCCCGGCATCGTCGTGCCATTCATACTGGAAGCGCACGGCGATGCGGTTTTGATCGAACGCCCAGAGATCCTTGATCAGGCGATAGTCGTACTCGCTAGCCCATTTGCGGGTGAGGAAGGCTACGATCGCATCGCGTCCTTGGAAGAATTCGGAGCGATTGCGCCAGCGGCTGTCCTCGGTATAGGCGAGCGACACCCGCACCGGATCGCGCGAGTTCCAGGCGTCTTCCGCCATGCGCGCCTTCTGGGCGGCGGTTTCGCGGGTGAAGGGCGGCAGCGGCGGACGCGACATGAGATTTCTCCGGATGGGCGATCTCCGAAGATTGTACCGATCGGTACAGAGAGTCAATCCGCAAGATTTAGTCGGGGGCCAGATCGGCCTTCATCAACAGCCGCAGCGATTTCGGGATCGGCTTCGCCCGCCCCTCGCTGATAAAGGCGACGCGGACCTCGGCCTTGACCAGCACCTCGTCGGCGCGCCGCACCTCCTGCGCCAGCGTGATGGAAGCGCCCTTCACCGCGACCGGCCACGTCACCACGTCGAGCACGTCGTCCATCCGCGCCGGCCGAAAAAAATCGAGCTGCATCGAGCGCACCACGAAGGCAAAGCCCGGCGTCTCCTCCTGCGCCTGTTCGAACAGTGCCTGCTGCGATGCGCCCATCAGCCGCAAATGATTGGTGCGCCCACGCTCCATGAAGCGCAGGTAGTTGGCGTGATAGACGATGCCGGAAAAATCGGTGTCCTCGTAATAAACGCGGACCTGCATGTGATGGCGACCGTCGCGGATCTCGCCGTCGAGGGAGAAGGTCATTCGAACTGTCAATCCTTGTGAGCGACTAGAAACGGCGGCGCGGCGGGGCTTGTGCGCCTGGATCCGTGCCTCCCATTTCCGCAAGTCTACGACCGGCTTCGCGCTCAACGAAGGCCGTCAATGCCGCCCGCACGACAGCGGATTCGTCCGTAACGCCGGCGAAACGCTGCGCATTTGCAAACAATTGATCGTCGATTGAAACTGTGATTCTCATCTCGGCCACCGCGGTCGTCGAGGAATATAGCTCGACATCATGCGGACGGCTACGCCATTGCCGGCCGGTTTGCCCCCAGCGTCACCAGTACGATTTCCGGTGGCACCCCAAGCCGGAACGGCATGATGCTGCAGCCCAGGCCGCCGGAGACCACGACGTCGCAGTTCATTTTGATATGGCCATAGGCGAGCTGCTGCCCGGACGGCGAGATCGGCGACCAGCCCAGCATCCGCACCTGGCCGCCATGGGTATGCCCGGAGAGCTGCAGCGCGACGCGCGAGGGTACGCGCCTCGCTATGTCGGGTTCATGCGCCATCAGAACGACGGGGGCATCGTCGGTGATCTTCGCCAGCGTCGCGCCGAGATCGTCGACGCCGATCCGCCTGAGCGGCCTGAAACGGCGCGCCGGCATATAGGCGAGCTGGTCGCCGAGACCGGCCAGCCAGAACGAATGGCCGTCCTTATGGAGCTTCTTCGCGTCGTTTTCGTAAACCGGGATGCCGACAGCCTCCAGTGCGCGGCCTGCGCTCGGCAATCCCAGCCCTTCGCGCTGCACGGTCTTGTCTTCCCACCAGTCGTGATTGCCGAGCACCGCGTGCACGCCGAGCGGCGCCTTCAGGCCGGCGAGCACCTGCGCCCAATCGGCATCGGGAATGAAGCGGGTCACCTTGCGATGACCGGCCACGTAGTCTCCGAGCATGACGACGATGTCGGGCTTGAGCGCATTGGTGCGTTCGACAATCTCCTGGATATGATCGAGCGACATCCAGGGATCGCAGGCGTGGAGGTCGGCGATGGCCGCGATCCTGAGCTTGAGACCTGTCGGCCATTGCGGCGGAGAAAGGTTGTACCGCACGACGCGAAGCCGGACGACCGGCGCACCGAACCCGTAAGCGGTGGTCGAGACGCCCAGCGCGCCCAGACCACCCATGCTTTTCAGAAAATGACGGCGTGTTAACATCTGTTCCAATCGTGATGCATCGCAAACATGGTGGCGGATTGAGCCTGAATTGCGGTGCGTTTGTGCAGAACGTCAGCATACCTCCAGCAGCTTCTTACCAGCGGTTCTGCCCGTCGAGCCCATGTTCGATTACGCCGCGGCAAGCAGGCCCCGACGCTCACGCGCGGCAGGCATTTTGCCCTTAGTGCATCGCCGCAATGATCGGGTTCGAAGCGATCAATCGTCGCTGTCGCCGTTGCCGAACAATCCGAACTGCGCGGGATCGCGCGCCGGTTCGGCGAGGCCGAGATGGCGAAAGGCGTGCGAGGTCAGGAGCCTGCCCCGTGGGGTGCGCTGCAAATAGCCGCACTGGATCAGGAACGGCTCGATGATGTCCTCGATGGCGTCGCGCGGCTCCGACAGCGCCGCCGCCATGGTCTCGACGCCGACCGGGCCGCCGCCGTAGTTCAGCGCGATGGTCGTGAGATAGCGCCGGTCCATGGCGTCCAGGCCGGCGGCATCGACCTCCAGCGCGCTCAGCGCGTGGTCGGCGATGGCGCGGTCGACGGAGCTTGCATCCGCCGCCGAAGCAAAATCCCGCACGCGGCGCAACAGGCGGCCGGCGATACGCGGCGTGCCGCGAGCGCGGCGCGCGATCTCGTTGGCGCCATCGGGCGTCATGCCGATATTGAGCACGCGGGCGCCACGGGTGACGATCCTCTCCAGCTCTTCCTCGGTGTAGAAATTCAGCCGCACCGGAATGCCAAAACGATCGCGCAGCGGATTGGTCAGGAGGCCCGCGCGCGTGGTGGCGCCGACGAGCGTGAACTTTGCGAGGTCGATCTTGACCGAGCGCGCCGCAGGGCCCTCGCCGATGATCAGGTCGAGCTGAAAATCCTCCATCGCGGGATAGAGCACTTCCTCCACCGCCGGGCTGAGACGATGGATTTCGTCGATGAACAGGACATCGCGCTCTTCGAGATTGGTGAGCAGCGCGGCGAGATCGCCGGCTTTCGCGATGACGGGGCCTGAGGTGGCGCGAAAGCCGACGCCGAGTTCGCGCGCGACGATCTGCGCCAGCGTGGTCTTGCCAAGACCGGGGGGACCGACGAACAGCACGTGATCCAGCGCCTCGCCCCGCTTGCGCGCGGCCTCGATGAAGATCGAGAGATTCTTGCGCGCCTGCGCCTGCCCGACGAACTCGGACAGCAATTGCGGACGCAGCGCGGTGTCGCCGACATCGTCGGAGCGGCGCTCGGGCGTGACGATGCGGGAGGGCGTGTTCACTCGCTGCCCCGCTTGTACTTGTTGGGCAGCAGTTCGCCGATGGTCACGACTTTCGGCCCACGGCCGCTGTCGGGGACGATGACCCGCGCGTTGGCGTCGTAGTCGTGGATCAGTTCGCGACAGATGCCGCAGGGCGAGACCACCGCGATCTTGCCGGGCTCACCGGGCTTGGGGTGACGCACGGCGACGATGGTTTCGATGCCGTGGTCGCCGTTTTCGGTGATGGCGCGGCCGATGGCGATCGCTTCGGCGCAGACCGCGATCCGGCCGATATAGGCGTCGATATTCACCCCGGTGACGATACGACCGTCGCGGGTGCGCATGGCGGCGCCGACCTCCTGCCAGTCGTCGCGATAGCGCTGGCTGATGGCTTCGGTGGCGACGGCGATCAGCTCTTCGTCCTTGTTGCTCAGCATGGTGGAGAATGCGTTCCTTGGTCAGTCGGTGGCCGGCCGATACCAGTCTATTTCGACAACTCCTTCAGGCCTAGCCGGATCAGTTGCGCGGTCTCGGTATTCTCGCCGGCTCAGCGCTGTGTCGCCGACATCGTCGAAACGGCGCTCGGGGCCAACGATGCGGGAGGGCGGGTTCATGACGTCCTCGCGAGCTGCCGCGTTAAACGCCAGCAAATGATCGATGCAATCAGCGACGCGAAAAGCAGGAGTTCAAGACTGCTCATGGTCTTATCTGCGAGCTCCCGCAAGTAGAAAGGATTCACAATGACCATTTCGATCAGGACTGCAGCAAGCGCAGCTGCCGCTATTGGCACCAATATTGAATAGTGACGAAAGCTCAGGGCTGCGACTGCATGCATAATTCCCGCCAGCAGTGCTGACGGCACGCACAACAAATAAGCGTAAATCACCGCCGCGGCGAGCCAGCCAAGCATCGCCGGTCCGCTGTCAAACTTGACCCACCACACTACGATGCCACAAATCGGCGGCCAAATGAGCACGAAGATCGCAACAATAAAAATAAAGCGCCAAAGCGCTGACAGCGAGCCATCTTTGCCGAGAAAGAACGCCGTTCCGCTCACTTCGCGAGTTCCTTCAGCCCTAACCGAATAAGCTGCGCCGTCTCCGCATTCTCACCCGCGCTGCGCGAGGCGGCGGCGATGGCGGCAGCGGCCTGCGGCTGGCCGTAACCGAGATTGACCAGCGCGGAGATCGCATCGGTAACCGGGCGCGGCGCGCGGTGATCGTCCACTGCCCCGGCAAGATGCACCACCGCCGGATCGACGTTGGCGAACGCCGGCGCCTTGTCTTTCAATTCAGAGACGATGCGTTCGGCGACTTTCGGGCCGACGCCGGGCGTGCGCGATACCGCCGACTTGTCGCGCAGCGCAATCGCATTGGCGAGTTCGGCGGGCGGCAGCGTCGAGAGCACGGCGAGCGCGACCTTGGCGCCGACGCCCTGCACGGTCTGCAGCAGGCGAAACCATTCGCGCTCGGTATCGGTGCGGAAGCCGAACAGCTTTATTTGATCCTCGCGCACGTAAGTCTCGATCGAGAGCACGGCGGCCTCGCCCCGCGACGGCAGCGCCTGCAGCGTACGCGAGGAGCAATGCACCTGATAGCCGACGCCGCCGACGTCGAGGATCACGTAGTCCTCGCCGTAGGAATCGATCAGACCTTTGAGCTTGCCGATCATAGGCTCGCCACTTTCAGCCGCAGCGCTGCGCCCTGGCGGTGATGGGCGTGGGTAATCGCAATCGCCAGCGCGTCGGCAGCGTCGGCGGATTTCGGCTCGGCTTTCGGCAGCAATATTTTCAGCATCACCGCGATCTGGTTCTTGTCGGCGTGGCCGGCGCCGACCACCGTCTTCTTGACCTGGTTGGGCGCGTATTCCGCAACCGAAATGCCGAACATCGCCGGCGCGAGCATGGCGACGCCGCGGGCCTGGCCGAGCTTCAGCGTGGCGACGCCGTCCTTGTTCACAAAGGTCTGTTCGACCGCGGCCTCCACCGGCCTGAAACCGCCGAGGACTGCGGCGAGTCCTTCATGGATCGCCAGGAGGCGGTTGGCCAGCGGCAGACCGTCCGGCGGTTCCACCGAGCCGCAGCCGATGAAGACGAGCCGGTTGCCCTCGGTCTCGATCACGCCCCAGCCGGTGCGGCGCAGGCCGGGGTCGATGCCGATGATCCGGACGGGTTGGCGAATCGGTGGGGATGTCATGCCGTAGTGATAACGCCAGAGCCGGATGAACGAAACATAAAGAGAACGGAAATCCCCTGCCGAGGTGGTCGTATCCGCAGCCGGCGGCGCATCCCGCTGGCTTGTCGTCGTCCCTGCGGAAAGCAGGGACGACGAATTACCCGCCCATCTTCGCCATCAGCGCGTCGGAAATCTCGAAATTGGCGTAGACGTTCTGGACGTCGTCGTGCTCGTTGAGGAGGTCCATCAGCTTCAGCAGCTTCTCGCCGGTCTCGTCATCGACCGCGATGGTGTTCTGCGGCTTCCAGGTCAGCGCCGCCTTGCGGGCTTCGCCGAACTTCGATTCCAGCGCTTTCGCGACCTCGCGAAAGGTTTCCTGCGATGCGTAGATCTCGTGGCCGGTCTCGCTGGACACGACGTCGTCGGCGCCGGCTTCGATCGCGGCTTCCAGCATGGCGTCGTCGGAGGCTTTGCCGGCGTCATATTCGATGATGCCGGTGCGGTCGAACATGAAAGCGACCGAGCCGGTTTCGCCGAGATTGCCGCCGGACTTGGCGAAGAAGGAACGGATGTCGGAGGCGGCGCGGTTGCGGTTGTCGGTCAGCGCCTCGACGATCACGGCGACGCCGCCGGGGCCGTAGCCCTCGTAGCGGATTTCGTCATAGCTCTCACTTTCACCGCCGGTCGCCTTCTTGATGGCGCGCTCGATATTGTCCTTCGGCATGTTCTCCTGGCGCGCCGCGATCACGGCCGCGCGCAACCGCGGATTCATGGCCGGGTCCGGGGTTCCGAGCTTGGCCGCGACCGTGATTTCACGCGCCAGCTTGCCGAACAGCTTGGACTTCTGGGCATCCTGCTTGCCCTTGCGGTGCATGATGTTCTTGAATTGGGAATGGCCGGCCATGCGAGGTCTCTTGGGATTCGTCCGCGGGGAATGGGATGAAAGCGCGGCCTTATAGGCCGGCAATCGGCTGAAATCAAAGATTTGCAGGCCCTTCAGGTACGCGAATACTGCCGCATGCCGGAATATGAGGCAGTTGTTAACCACGACTTCATGCTCGGATGAGAGGATTTCGCACCCGTCCTCAACTTTTAAGAGACCCCATGGCGTTCGGTTTGTTTGCAAAGCGCGTGGCGGAGCCGGCTGCAGCGGTCGCGGAACCCAAGGTTCCGGCCGCTACCCCCATGGCCGCTAGCACCGAGGACGATTCGGCCAAGGCCATCCTTGAACTGCTCGAACTCGAGCTTGGCGCGATGATCCGCCAGCTCGAGCGTGCGGCCAATTCGGTCGCCGGGGGAGCCGACGCGACCGCCGCGACGCTCTCCACCATCCGCCAGCGCACCAATGCCCTGACCGGCCGCACCAGCGAAGCCCAGGGCACGGCGACGACCTTTTCGTTAGCTGCCGACAAGTTCACCCAGTCGGCGCAGGGCATCGGTTCCCAGGTGCGCGATGCCGGCAAGCTCGCCGATCAGGCCAGCGACGCCGCCCGCGAAGCCAGCACCAATGTCGACCGCCTGCGGGAATCATCGGCGGCGATCGGCAACGTCGTCAACCTGATCGCGCAGATTGCGCGGCAGACCACGCTGCTGGCGCTCAACTCCACCATCGAGGCCGCGCGCGCCGGCGAGGCCGGGCGCGGCTTTGCCGTGGTCGCCACCGAGGTGAAGGCGCTCGCGGTGCAGACCCAGAACGCGACTGAAGAGATCACCAGGAAGATCGAGGCGCTGCAGCGTGACGCCGCGGGCTCGGTCGACGCCGTTCACCGCATCACGCAGGCGATCGAGGCGATCCGCCCGGTGTTTGACAACGTCAACGGCGCGGTTGCCGAACAGAACGCGACCACCGGCGAGATGGCCGACAATGCCGCTTCCGCGTCCAGATTCATCGCCTCGGTCGGCGACAGCGCCACCGAAATCGATCATGCGACCAAGGAAGCCGAGGCCCATGGCGAAAGCGTCGCCAAGGCCGGACGGGCCGTCACCGCGTTCGCGCAGAAGCTCAAGGCGCGTTGCGCGGTGCTGCTGCGGCAAGGAGAAAAAGAAGGCGGGAGCACCGAGCGGCGCGAGCAACAAAAGCTGCCCTGCAGCCTCAAGATCGACATCACGACGCCGCGCGGGGTGATATCGGCGCCGGTCTACGAGATTGCGATGGACGGCATCCTGATCAGCGGGGCTGACGCCGAAAGGCTGGCACAAGGCCAGAGTTTTGATGCGACGCTGCAGGACGTCGGCACCTGCCGCATTCGCATCGGCGAGCGCTCGAAGGCCGGCACGCAGGCCCGGTTCGAGCGGGCGAATGCCGCGCTGACCGAGAAGATCGAAGACAAGATGTGGTCGATCCAGGACGACAATACCGAGGCAGTCACCCGTGCGATGGAAGCCGGCGCGGCGCTAAAGAAGATTTTCGAGAACGGCATCGACAGCGGCGCGATCTCGATCGAGGACATGTTCGACACCAATTATGTCGAGATACCGGGCAGCAATCCGGTCCAGTACCGCACCAAAATCCTGGACTGGGCCGACCGCGCCTTGCCGCCGTTCCAGGAAGCGTTCCTCGCCAAGGACAAGCGGATGGCGTTCTGCGCCATGATCGACACCAACGGCTATTTGCCTGTTCATAACAAGATCTATTCGCATCCGCAGCGGCCGGGCGACGTCACCTGGAACACCGCCAACAGCCGCAACCGCCGCATCTTCAACGATCCGGCCGGGCTTGCCGCCGGGCGCAATCAGCGCGCCTATCTGATCCAGAGCTACGCCCGCGACATGGGCAACGGCAACACCGTGATGATGCGCGAGATCGACGTGCCGATCCGCGTCAAAGGCCGCCACTGGGGCGGCTTCCGCACCGCCTACCGGCTGTAGCCGCGATCACCTGGCGGACACATATCGGCAATCGGTTGCGGGCAACGACGCCGAAGGCTGCCCAGAAAGTGCGCCGTGAAGCGGATGAGCCTATCGCGCTTTCGCTCTGAACCTTCCTTGTTCGAACACGTTATAGGTAGGCTTGAAATCGCGGCTGACGGGGTCCCTCAGCGCGAAAGGTCAAGCAGGCTGGATCATCCTGCGCCCATCATCTCGCGCACCAGCAAAGGCAGGTGGAGATCAACATGGCGCACTCTGGCACAGCAAGGCGGGTAACGCGGACTGCCACGGTGCCGGAGAAGATTCCGATCCGGCTGACCGTCAATGGCAGTCAGATGGAACTCTCGGTCGCGCCGTGGACGACGCTATTGGATGCGTTGCGCGACCATCTCGACGTGACCGGCACCAAGAAGGGCTGCGACCACGGACAATGCGGCGCGTGCACCGTTCTCGTTGACGGACGGCGGATCAATTCCTGCCTGACGCTGGCGGTGATGAAGGAAGGCGCCGAAATAACCACCATCGAGGGCCTTGCGCGCAACGGTGAGCTACATCCGCTGCAGCAAGCCTTCATCGACCACGATGCGTTTCAGTGCGGCTACTGCACTTCGGGACAGATCTGTTCGGCCGCCGGGCTGATCGCCGAAGGCAGGGCAAAAACGGCCGACGAGATTCGCGAACTGATGAGCGGCAACATCTGCCGTTGCGGCGCCTATCCGAACATCGTGGCGGCGATCCTGCAGGCGATGGAGCGATCATGACCCCATTTCAATACGCGCGCGCCAACGACGTCGGCGATGCCATCAAGCAGATCGCCACTGATCCTTCCGCGAGATTCATTGCGGGCGGCACCAATCTGATCGACCTGATCAAATACGACATCGAGGGCCCGACCCGGCTGATCGACATCTCGCATCTCCCGCTCAGGAGCATCGAGCAAACTTCCGCCGGCGGCCTTCTTATCGGGGCAATGGTGCCGAACACCGACCTCGCCTACCATCCGATGATCGAACAGCGTTATCCGCTGCTCGCGCGCGCGATACTATCAGGCGCGTCGCAGCAGTTGCGCAACATGGCCTCGACCGGCGGCAACCTGCTGCAGCGGACGCGCTGCTTCTATTTCTACGACGCGGCGACCCCGTGCAACAAACGCGTGCCGGGCAGCGGCTGCTCGGCGATCGACGGAGTCAACCGCATCAATGCGATCCTCGGCACCAGCGAAGCCTGCATCGCTACCCATCCTTCCGACATGTGCGTGGCGCTCGCAGCGCTCGAAGCCACGGTGCATGTCGCAGGCCCGGCCGGGGCGCGCACCATCGCGTTTGCAGATTTCCATCGGTTGCCCGGCAACACGCCGCAGCGTGACACCAATCTGGAGCCCGATGAGATCATCACCGCCATCGAGCTTCCGCCAAAGGGTTTTAGCGCGAACTATTCCTACCTGAAGATCCGCGATCGTCTGTCCTATGCGTTCGCACTGGTATCGGTCGCAGCCGCGCTCGAACTCGACGGCGACACGATCAAGGAGGCCCGCGTGGCGCTCGGCGGCGTTGCGCACAAGCCATGGCGCAGTTCCGCCGCCGAAGCGGCCCTGCTCGGACAACGCGCCGGCGCGGCCGCATTTGCCCAAGCCGCGGATTGGCTGCTGCACGGCGCCAAAGGCTACGGACACAACAACTTCAAGATTGGCCTTGCGCGGCGCGCCATCATGCGGACGCTCGGTCAGGCCGCGCGCGGCACGCCGCAGTCGTTATCCGACAAGAAAATACGGTGAGCGCCATGGCATCCTATATCGGATCAGCGACATCCCGTGTCGACGGCAGGGCCAAAGTCACCGGCGAAGCCAGATATGCCGGTGAGTTCAACGTCCCTGGCCTCGTCCATGGCTATGTCGTCGAGTCGACCATTGCGAAGGGGCGGATCCTGCGCATCGACACCAGCGCGGCGCTGGGCGTTGACGGCGTGATCGACGTGCTCACCCACCAGAACCGTCCGCCGATGGCCGACAGGGACGACGCCTACAAGGACGAAGTGGCGCCGGAAAAAGGTTCGCCCTATCGTCCCCTCTATGACGACAGGATCCATTTCAGCGGACAGCCGCTCGCGCTGGTGCTGGCCGAGGATTGGGAAACCGCGCGTGTCGCCGCTTCGCTGGTGCGGGTCGAATACCGCAAAGAGTCCCACGTGACCGATTTGCATGCGGACCGCGGCAATGCCTTTGCCATCGACAAGCCGGAGAAGCCGCGCGGCGATGCCGAAAAAGCATTTGCGTCCGCCGCCGTGCGCCACGTGGCCGAATATTTCATTCCGACCGAGCACCACAATCCCATGGAATTGTTCGCCTCGACCGCGATGTGGGACGATGGCCAGCTCACAGTGTACGACAAGACGCAGGGCGTGCAGAACGTGCAGCAATATCTCTGCGGCGTGTTCAAGATGAAGCCTGACGAGGTTCGCGTCATGTCGCCCTATATGGGCGGCGGCTTCGGCGCCGGCCTGCGCCCACAATATCAGGTCGTGCTGGCGGTATTGGGGGCGCGCGCGCTCAAGCGCCCGGTGCGCGTCATGCTGACCCGCGCGCAGATGTATGCGCTCGGCCACCGGCCGGCGACCATCGAACGCCTTGCGCTCGGCGCCAATGGCGGCGGCACGCTCGACGCGATGAGCCATGAGGCCATCGCCGTGACCTCGCAGTTCGAGGAATTCGCGCGCAACGATACCGGCTGGGGCAATCTGCTTTACAAAAGTCCCAATGCGAAGTTCGAGCACAAGCTTATCAAGCTCGACGTGCCGACTTCCTGCGACATGCGGGCGCCTGGGGCTGCGACCGGCGTCTATGCGCTGGAATGCGCCATGGATGAACTCGCCGTCGCGCTCAAGACCGATCCGGTGCAGTTGCGGCTGCAATGTTATTCCGACCGTGACCAGGGCGGGGATATTCCCTATACCAGCAAGCAATTGCGCGAATGCTACCTGCAGGGCGCGGCGGCATTCGGCTGGGACCAGCGCAAAGCTGAACCGCGCTCAATGCGGGACGGCAGCGAACTGGTCGGTTGGGGCATGGCGTCAGGCGTATGGGAAGCGCTGCAGATGCCGGCCACGGTCCGCATCGTGTTGACAGCCAACGGGCACGCGGAAGTGGCGACCGCGGCATCCGATATCGGCACCGGGACTTACACGATCATGGCGCAGGTCGCGGCCGACATGCTCGGCCTGCCGATCGACAATATCAGCGTCAAACTCGGTGATTCGACGCTGCCGCAATGTCCGCTGGAGGGCGGTTCATGGATCGCGTCCTCGGTGTGCAATGCCATCGCAAATACCGCGCATGCGATTCGCGGCGACCTGCTGAAGTTTGCCAAGGCGATGAAGGATTCGCCGCTGGCGGGCGCCGGCGTGGACGACGTCGCGCTGGTGGACGGCAAGATCGTCAGCAAGCGTGATGCGAGCCGCGCGGTCTCGATCGCAAGCGCCATGCAGTCCGACAATGCCGATCGCATCACGCGCGAGGAAACCAACAAGGTGGCCGAAGACAAGTCTCACGCGCGCAACGTCCACTCCGCGATCTTCGCGGAGGTCAAGGTGGACGAAGAACTCGGCGTTATCCGCGTGACCCGCGTGGTCAATGCGGTGGCTGCCGGCCGCATCCTCAACCTCAAGACCGCCCACAGCCAGGTCATGGGCGGCGTGGTCTGGGGCATCGGCATGGCGCTGCACGAGGAAACGCTGTTCGACCATCGCTTCGGGCGCGTCATGAACGCCAATATTGCCGAATACCACGTGCCCGTGAATGCCGACATACACGACATCAACGTCATCTTCGTCGAGGAGCCGGACGAGATCGTCAACCCGCTCGGCATCAAGGGCCTCGGCGAAATCGGCATTGTCGGTGTAGCGGCGGCGATCGCCAACGCGGTCTATCACGCGACGGGAAAGCGCGTGCGCGACCTGCCGATTACGCTGGACAAGGTGGTTCAGTTTAATTGAGAGACCTTCTCAGACCCAAAACCTCGGTACGGCCGGCTCCAGCCTTCCACCAATCCGTACCGGCGCGACGCGCAGCGCGAGACCGGTGGCGTCATCGGTCTCGACCGCAACGCCGCTGAGCGTCGCAATGCCAGCCGCCGGTTCGAAGCGGCCCGACGGAATGCCGGTCGTGAAGCGGCGCAGCGGCTCTTCCTTTTGCATGCCGATGATGGAATCATAGTCGCCGGTCATGCCGGCATCGGTCATGTAGGCGGTGCCGCCGATGAGGATCTGATGATCGGCGGTCGGCACATGGGTGTGGGTCCCGACGACGAGGCTGGCGCGGCCGTCGCAGAAGAAGCCGATGCCTTGTTTCTCGCTCGACGCCTCGCCGTGGAAATCGACCACGATCGCATCCGCCGCCTCGCGCAGCGGACAGGCATCGAGTTCGCGGTTGAGCACGGCGAAGGGGTCGTCGAACGGCGTCATGAAGACGCGGCCGATGGCGTTGACGACAAGCGCGCGCTTGCCGTTCTTGGTATCGACCAGCGCAGCGCCTCGGCCCGGCGTACCCTTCGGAAAATTGGCGGGGCGGACCAGCTTCGGCGCGCGCTCGATGAACACCAGCGCCTCGCGCTGGTCCCAGGCGTGATTGCCGAGCGTGATGGCATCTGCACCCGCATCGAGGAATTCCTGATAGATCACCTCGGTGATGCCAAAACCGCCGGCGGAATTCTCGCCATTGACGACGACGAGATCGAGAGCCCAGTCACGGACCATGCCGGGCAGATATTCCGCGATCGCGGTGCGGCCTGCCCGGCCGACCACGTCGCCCACGAAAAGAATACGCAAAGTTCAGCTCCGGAAATCGAACACTTTCTTTTCCGTTAGCACATAATCCAGCGCCACGTCGTGCGGCAGCGCGGGAACGGCTTTTATTTCCTGCAGCGAGAAGGCGCTGCCGACGGCCGTGATGGCCTTCACTTTACGCAAATGGGCGAGCGTGAAGTCGTAATGGCCGGCGCCATAACCGATGCGGTGGCCCTCGCGGTCGAACGCCGCCAGCGGGATCAACATGACATCGGGAATGAGTTCTTCCGCCGCCGGCGACGGCTCGAGGATACCTAGCGGCCCCATCATCAGCCGGTCGTCGGGCGACCAGGCGCGGAACGCCAGCGATTTTCCGCGCGACAGAACCGCCGGCAGTGCCAGCTTCGCACCCTGCTCGGCGAGCTTGCGCATCAACGGCGCCGGATCGATCTCGCTGCGGATCGGCGAATAGCCTGACACCACCATGCCCGGCGGAATCGAAAACGGCAGGCCGCGCTGTGCCATGGCCTGCGCCGCGGCGGCGCGCTGTTCGTCGCTCAACGCGTCGCGCCTGGCCAGCGCGGCGGTGCGGAGGTCGGCTTTCGACAGGGTTGCGGTCATGCGGGATCTTGTTCTGCCGTCGTCAGCAAGCACAGGATTTGGACGCAATCGTAGCCCCGGATGGAGCGCAGCGAAATCCGGGGCCGTGTCGCAATCGAACAGCTTGTCCCGGATTGCTCTTCGCTCCATCCGGCTACGCTGGGCACGCCGCGCAGGCGGCAATGCACCGAAGAACTTTGGAAACACCCCACCAACGAATCAAAGTGCGAAGCCGCGAACGCCGTTGAAGCACTCGATCCCGGAGTTCCCTACGAAAGTAGGTGGGCACCATATGTCCGGATCCACGGACCCGGCCAGGGACAGTTCCCTAAAGGATCGATAAGGCCCCGGGGATATATGGCTCCTGACGCACGACGCAGCTTCGCAAGGCACAATGTAGGGGCTACGAACCGAATCCGCCAGCGCTAACGTTCGCCTCTTCACCCGATCGCGACGCCGCTGCCGATGGTGCGGTTCAGCATCTGCGTGGTCTTTTCGATGCGGTCGGCCGCGGCGTTGAGTGCGTTGGCGACCGCGACCTGGGTGGCCTTGGCGCGGTCGGCGGCGGCGACGCGAACGTTGCGCAGGGTTTCGAGTTCGCCCTCCAGCGCGCGGATGCGCGCGTTGGAGTCGAGCAATTCATCGCACACGGTGAGCGCGGCCATCACCGTCAGCCGCGCATCGCCGATTTCGCCGAACTTGCCGCGCAATTCTCCGACCCGCGTTTCAAGGCTCTCGGCGAGCTTTAAGAGCCGCACTTCCTGCCCTTCCTCGCAGGCCATGCGGTACTGCCGGCCATTGATGGTGACGTTGATGTGGCTCATTCATCCTCTCCGGCATCGAGCACCGCGCGGATGGTGCCGATCGCGACATCCAGTTTTTCAGCGATCTCGCGGTTGGTGCGCTCCAGCCGCCGCGTCTTCACCAGCGAGCCGTCGAGCTCGTCGGCGAGCCGCGAGCGATCGGCGCCGAGCGCCTGGATCCGGCTCGCCAGTTCGTTCTCGTCGCGGTCGGCGTCGCGCCGCCGCTCGGCCGCGGCCTCGAGCGCATCGAGCGCCATCATCAGGCGCCGCGTCGCGACCTCGATATCGGCATAGACCGGCTCGGCATTGCCGGCCCCGTTAGCGTTACGATCGCCCATGAGAGACAGCGCGCACCTTCGCGTAGGCCCGCCGCACGGCAGCAAAATCCGCGGTTCGGCAAGCGGTTAGAGCACGAAATTTACGTGGCAAGCGAGGGAAGCGCAACGCCGACGCGAAGCTATGCACTGCTAAGCAACTTTTCGGACCGGAAGCGCGTTTCCCCGCCTTGGACTCCCGGGGATTGTGGTGCTATCCAGCCCCGACTTTCCCTTAAGCCACGCCCGTATTGCGGCCTCGCCCGGTACGTACCCACAACGAAGCACCTCATTTCAGGCGGATTTTCATCATGACGCAAGTCGATCATACCCGTATGGCCAATGCGATTCGCGGGCTTGCCATGGATGCCGTCGAAAAGGCGAAATCCGGCCATCCCGGCTTGCCGATGGGCACCGCCGACATCGCGACCGTGCTGTTCACACAGTTCCTCAAATTCGACGCGACAGCTCCGGCCTGGCCGGACCGCGACCGTTTCGTGCTCTCGGCCGGCCACGGCTCGATGCTGCTCTATGCCTTGCTGTACCTCACCGGCAACAAGGACATGACGCTCGACCAGATCAAGAATTTCCGTCAGCTCGGCTCCAAGACGCCGGGCCATCCGGAGAACTTCGAGACCAGCGGCGTCGAGACTACCACCGGCCCGCTCGGCCAGGGCATCGCCGCATCGGTCGGCATGGCGCTGGCGGAGAAGATGCTGGCCGCCGAGTTCGGCAAGAAGGTGGTCGGGCATCACACGTACGTGCTCGCCTCCGACGGCGACCTGATGGAAGGCGTATCGCAGGAAGCGATCGCGATGGCCGGCCACTGGAAGCTGAACAAGCTGATCGTGCTGTATGACGACAACGGCATTTCGATCGATGGCCCGACCTCGCTCGCCGATTCGGTCGACCAGGTGAAGCGATTCAAGTCCGCGGGCTGGGCGGCCGAGCTGATCGACGGCCAGGATCCGAAGGCGATTGCAGCCGCGATTGCCCGCGCGCAAAAATCCAACAAGCCCTCGCTGATCGCCTGCAAGACCACCATCGGCTACGGCGCGCCGACGCGGGCCGGCACGGCGAAGGCCCATGGCGAGGCGCTCGGCGCCGACGAACTCAAGGGCGCCAAGGAAAAGCTCGGCATCTCGCTCGAAGCCTTCTCGGTGCCTGACGATGTGCTGAAGGCGTGGCGTGCCGCAGGCAGCCGTGGCGCTGCCGCGCGCCAGGAGTGGGAAAGCCTTTTCGCCGAACTCGGCCCCCGCAAGCGCGCCGAGTTCGAGCGGCGGATGCGGCACGAACGGCCCGCCGCGCTTTCGAAGGCGCTGCGCGCCCACAAGAAGGCGCTGCTGGAATCGCCGCAGAATGTGGCCACGCGGAAATCGTCCGAATCCGCCATCGAGGCGATCGCGGCAGCGATGCCGATGGAATTCCTCGCCGGCTCCGCCGACCTCACCGGCTCCAACAACAACAAGGCCAAATCAGCAGTGGCGTTCTCGGCCAAGACGCCGAAGGGCCGCTTCATCCATTACGGCATCCGCGAGCACGGCATGGCGGCGGCCATGAACGGCATCTTCCTGCATGGCGGTTTTGCGCCGAACGGCGCGACGTTCCTGGTGTTCACCGACTACGCGCGGCCGGCGATGCGGCTCGCCGCGCTGATGGGCGCCGGCGTCGTCTATGTGATGACCCATGATTCGATCGGGCTTGGCGAAGACGGCCCGACACACCAGCCGGTCGAACATCTCGCGGCGCTGCGCGCGATTCCCAACATGCGCGTGTTTCGGCCCTGCGACGCCGTCGAGGTAGCCGAATGCTGGGAACTGGCGCTCAATCGGATCGACGGTCCGACGGTGCTGGCACTGACCCGCCAGAACCTGCCGCAACTCCGCACCTCAGCCCCGAACGACAATCCGTGCGCGCATGGCGCCTATGAGCTGGTCGCGGCACAGGGCGACGCCAAAGTATCGCTGTTCGCCTCGGGCTCGGAGGTCGAGGTCGCGGTGGCGGCCCAGAAGCAACTGGCGGAACGCGGCATCGCGTCGCGGGTGGTCTCGGTGCCCTCGCTCGAACTGCTGCTGGACCAACCGGCGGACCGGCAGAAGGCGATCATCGGCAATGCGCCGATCAGACTGGCCATCGAGGCCGGGGTACGCTGGGGCTGGGACGCCGTGATCGGCCAGGACGGTGAATTCATCGGGATGCACGGTTTCGGTGCCAGCGCGCCGGCCAAGGACCTTTTCAAGCACTTCGGAATTACCGCCGAGGCTGCGGTTAACGCTGTGCTGAAGCGGTTGGGGTGACGGTTGAGGTTCGGGGAAAAAAGGACTACCTAGACCCCATCTTGACCGTTCCCGCCCGGCCGAACCGGGCGTTCCGCCGTAAGCACCTCCGTGGAACGTCTCCGCGGGGCCGGCACCGGCTATTAGAGGAGAAACGAGCATGGCAATCCGCGTCGGGATCAACGGATTTGGCCGCATCGGCCGCAATATCTTGCGCGCCATCGCCGAATCCGGCCGCAACGATATCGAGGTGGTCGGGATCAACGATCTCGGCCCGGTCGAGACCAATGCCCACCTGCTGCGCTTCGATTCCGTGCATGGCCGCTTCCCCGGCACGGTGACCGTCGATGGCGACTCACTCAGCCTCGGCAATGGCAAGATCAAGGTCTCCGCCGAGCGCGATCCCTCCAAGCTGCCCTGGAAGGCCCTCGGCGTCGATATCGCGCTGGAATGCACCGGCATCTTCACCGCCAAGGACAAGGCTTCCGCGCATCTGACCGCCGGCGCCAAGCGCGTGCTGGTCTCGGCGCCCGCCGACAACGCCGACGCCACCATCGTGTTCGGCGTCAACCATGACACCCTGACCAAGGATCACCTGATCGTTTCCAACGGCTCCTGCACCACCAACTGCCTCGCGCCCGTTGCCAAGGTGCTGAATGACACGGTGGGCATCGAGACCGGCTTCATGACCACGATCCACGCCTATACCGGCGACCAGCCCACCCTCGACACGCTGCACAAGGATCTCTACCGCGGCCGCGCGGCGGCGATGTCGATGATCCCGACCTCCACGGGTGCTGCCAAGGCGATCGGCCTCGTGCTGCCGGAACTAAAGGGCAAGCTCGACGGCGTCGCGATCCGCGTGCCGACCCCGAACGTCTCGGTCGTCGATCTCAAGATCGTCGCCAAGCGCGAGACCGACGTCAAGGAAATCAACGCGGCGATGAAGCGCGCCTCCGAGCAGCAGCTCAAGGGCATCCTCGGCTACACCACAGCGCCCAACGTCTCGATCGACTTCAACCACGATCCGCACTCGTCGACGTTCCACGAGGACCAGACCAAGGTGCAGAACGGCACGCTGGTGCGCGTGATGTCCTGGTACGACAATGAATGGGGTTTCTCCAACCGCATGGCCGACACCGCCGTCGCGATGGGGAAGCTGCTGTAAGTCATTTTTCGGAATGCCGTGCCGGGCATTCTTGTCTTGTTGAACCGTCATTCCGGGATGGTCCGAAGGACCAGACCCGGAATCTCGAGATTCCCCGATGTGCAATCGCACATCGTAGTTCGATGCTTCGCATCGCCCCGGAATGACCGCCGAGAGTCCGAGTCCGCCAATGCCGAAAACATTCCGCACCCTCGATGACGTCGACGTAAAGGGCAAGCGCGTGCTGCTGCGCGTTGACCTCAACGTGCCGATGGAGAACGGCCGCGTTTCCGACGCGACACGGCTCGAGCGTGTCGTACCGACCATCAGCGAAATTTCCGACAAGGGCGGCAAGGTCGTCCTGCTCGCCCATTTCGGAAGGCCGAAGGGACGCGACGACAAGGATTCGCTCAAACCCGTCGCGGCGGCGCTCGGGCGGGTCATCAAGAAACCGGTCGCCTTCGCCGAGGACTGCATCGGGGAAGCCGCGGCCAAGGCCGTGGCTGCGATGAAGGACGGCGACATTCTCTGCCTGGAGAACACCCGCTTCCATAAAGAGGAAGAGAAGAACGATCCGGCGTTTGTAGCCGAACTGGCCAAGCTCGGCGACATCTGGGTCAACGACGCCTTCTCGGCCGCGCACCGCGCGCATGCCTCGACCGAAGGCCTCGGCCACAAGCTGCCCGCCTATGCCGGCCGCACCATGCAGGCCGAGCTCGACGCGCTTGGCAAGGCGCTGGAAGCACCGACCAAGCCTGTGATCGCGATCATCGGTGGTGCCAAGGTATCGACCAAGATCGATCTTTTGGAAAACCTCGTGACAAAAGTCGACGCGCTGGTCATCGGCGGCGGCATGGCCAACACCTTCCTGCAGGCGCAGGGCGTCGGCGTCGGCAAGTCGCTGGCGGAGAAGGATCTCGCGGCGACCGCGCTGCGCATCATCGAAAAGGCCAGTGCCGCGAACTGCGCCATCATCCTGCCGGTCGACGCCGTGGTCGCCTATCACTTTGCCGCCAACTCGCCGTCGCATGCCTATGGGCTCGACGCCATTCCACCCGACGGCATGATCCTCGACGTCGGGCCGCAATCGACCGCGCGGATTCACGCCGCGATCGACGACGCCAAGACGCTGGTCTGGAACGGCCCGCTCGGCGCGTTCGAATTGACGCCGTTCGACCGTGGCACCATGGTGGCGGCGAGGCATGCGGCAGAGCGGACCAAGGCGAAGAAACTGATCTCTGTCGCCGGCGGCGGCGACACCGTCGCCGCGCTGAACCAAGCCGGCGTATCAGGCGATTTTTCCTATGTGTCGACTGCGGGCGGCGCGTTTCTCGAATGGATGGAAGGCAAACCGCTGCCCGGCGTGGAAGTTCTGAAACTGCGTTAGACGACGACTTAATGGAGCGCCAAAGGCGCGCGGCAAATACAGGAGAATTTGAATGGCTCGCATTACCTTGCGCCAACTGCTCGATCATGCGGCAGAGCACGATTACGGGGTGCCGGCGTTCAACATCAACAACATGGAGCAGGCGCTGGCCATCATGGAGGCCGCCTCCTCGCTCGACGCCCCCGTCATCATCCAGGCCTCTCGCGGCGCGCGCTCCTATGCCAATGACGTCATGCTCAGGCACATGATGGACGCCGTCACCGAAATCTATCCCCAGATCCCGGTCTGCGTGCATCTCGACCACGGCAACGAACCTGCCACCTGCATGACCGCGATCCAGGCCGGCTTCACCTCCGTGATGATGGACGGCTCGCTGAAGGCCGACGGCAAGACCCCCGGCGACTGGGATTACAATGTCGGCGTGACCAAGACCGTCACCGACATGGCCCATCTCGGCGGCATCTCCGTGGAAGGCGAGCTCGGCGTGCTCGGTTCGCTCGAGACCGGCATGGGCGACAAGGAAGACGGGCATGGCGCCGAAGGAAAACTCTCTCACGACCAACTGCTGACCAATCCTGACGAAGCCGTGAAGTTCGTGAAAGAGACAAAAGTCGACGCGCTGGCGATCGCAATGGGCACCTCGCACGGCGCCTACAAGTTCACGCGCAAGCCGGACGGCGACATCCTCGCCATGAACGTGATCGAGGAGATCCACCGCAAGCTGCCGAACACGCATCTGGTGATGCACGGCTCGTCCTCGGTGCCGCAGGACCTGCAGGAGATCATCAACGCCAATGGCGGCAAGATGAAGCCGACCTGGGGCGTGCCGGTGTCCGAAATTCAGCGCGGCATCAAGAACGGCGTGCGCAAGATCAACATCGACACCGACAACCGCATGGCGATGACCGGGCAGATCCGCAAAGTCTTCAAAGACAATCCGGAAGAGTTCGATCCGCGCAAATACCTCAAGCCCGCGATGGAAGCGATGGCCAAGCTGTGCAAGCAGCGGCTGCAGGAATTCAATACCGCAGGCCAGGCCAGCAAGATCAAGAAGGTGCTGACGACGGCCGAAATGGCCAGGCGCTATACCAGGGGTGAACTGGACCCCAAGGTCGCCTGACAAGGTCGCCTGACAAAGATCGCCTGAGCAGGCCGCCGCCTCGCAAACACCCCCGGTGCGACGAACGTTTTCTAGGCAATTGCCCGAGAACCGCCTATTTTGGTGCGCAAGGGCATGATGTTTTCGGAGAACGTTCCCATGAATCTTGCTGACCTCAATAAGGTTGCCCTCGCCATGGTCACCCCGGGCAAGGGCATTCTCGCCGCCGACGAATCCTCGGGCACGATCAAGAAGCGTTTTGACGCCATCAAGGTCGAATCGACCGAGGAGAACCGCCGCGACTATCGCGAGATGCTGTTCCGTTCCACCGAGGCGATGAGCAAGTACGTCTCGGGGGTGATCCTTTACGACGAGACGATCTGGCAGAACGCCAAGGACGGCACGCCGCTGGTCAAGCTGATCGAGCAGTCCGGCGCGATCCCCGGCATCAAGGTCGATGAGGGGACGCAGGCGCTGCCGCAGTGTCCGGGCGAACTGGTCACCATCGGCCTCGACAAGCTCGCCGAGCGCCTGAAGAAATATTACGAACGCGGCGCGCGCTTTGCGAAGTGGCGCGCGGTGATCGACATTGGCGCGGGAATTCCATCGATGACCGCGATCAACGTCAACGCGCATGCGTTGGCGCGCTATGCGGCGTTGTGCCAGGCCGCGCAGATCGTTCCCATTGTGGAGCCGGAAGTGCTGATGGACGGCGATCACGACATCGACCGCTGCTATGACGTGACCCAGCGTGTGCTGAACAAGACGTTCCAGGAATTGCGGGTCCAGCGCGTCGAACTCGAAGGCATGGTACTGAAACCCAATATGGCTATTTCAGGCAAGAAGTGCGCGAAGCAGGCTCCCATCGAGGAAGTCGCCGAAAAAACCGTGCGGCTGTTGAAGGCGTGTGTTCCCGCCGCTGTCCCCGGCATCGCCTTCCTTTCCGGCGGGCAATCCGACGAGGAGGCGACCGCGCATCTGAACGCCATGAACCGGATCAGCGGCCTGCCCTGGAAGCTGACATTCTCTTATGGCCGCGCGCTGCAGGCGGCGCCGCAAAAGGCATGGTCGGGTAAGGCCGAGAATATCGCTGCGGGCCAGCGCGCCTTCACGCACCGTGCGCGGATGAACGCGCTGGCAAGCAAGGGCGAGTGGGACACCGGCCTGGAAAAGAAGGTCGCCTAGACTTGGCCAATAAACACTTGGCCAATAAACCCGTTCCGCCGCGCCCGGCGCCGCGCCTCTATCTTGCGACGCCCGAGGTGGACGATCCGTCGCAGCTCGCAAGCCAGCTTCCGGAGCTATTGGCCGCGGCCGATGTCGCGGCGGTGCTGCTGCGGCTGAAGCCGACCGACCAGCGCACCATGATTTCGCGCGTGAAAGCGCTGGCGCCCGCAATCCAGAACGCCGGCGCGGCGCTGCTGCTCGACGGCCACGTCGAACTGGTGGCGCGCGCGGGCGCCGATGGCGCGCATCTGAACGGCCTCGCCGCGCTGGAAGATGCCGTGCCGTCGTTGAAGCCGGACCGCATTGCCGGCGTCGGCGGCCTTGCCACGCGGCACGATTCGATGGCCGCGGGTGAGCTCGGCGCCGATTACGTGCTGTTCGGCGAACCCGACGCCAACGGCCAACGGCCCTCGGTTGAAGCGATTGCCGAGCGCCTGCAGTGGTGGGATGAACTGTTCGAACCGCCTTGCATCGGCTTTGCCGCCTCGCGCGAGGAGGCTGCCGAATTCGCGGCCGCCGGCGCAGATTTCGTTCTGGTCGGCGATTTCATCTGGACTGATCCGCGCGGCGCAAAGGCGGCGCTGATCGATGCCGGACAGGCGCTCGCGCAAGCGCACCAGGCAGCGTTCGGAAAAGCCAAGGCTGGTACTGATAAGGCTGGCACGGATAAGGCGGGGCACGGATAACGCCGGACAATGAAACTCCTGCGTCCCATATCGCTGCTTGCGAGCCTCCTGATGACGATGACCGGCGCCACCGCGCAGATCTCGCTGACGCCGCCGGCCGCGCAGCCGCCGGCCGCGAGTCCTCCGGCCGCGAAAAAGGAGGCGCCCAAACCAAAGGCGCCGACGGCAGCGAAAAAGTCCGCTGCGACACCGACACCGACGCCGGCCCCGTCGGCGCCGCCCAAGCCGGTGGTAACGACCAAGCCCGCGGCAACGCCGACACCCTCCCCTTCGCCGACGCCCGCTTTCGAGGATCCGAACGTCGACCTCGTCTACGGCGCCTATCAGCGCGGCCTCTACAAGACGGCCTTCGACCTAGCGACCACGCGCGCGCAATATAACGGCGACGCCAAGGCGATGACGATGCTGGGCGAGCTCTATGCCAACGGGCTCGGCATCAAGCGCAACTATGCGAAGGCCGCCGAGTGGTACCAGCGCGCGGCGGACGCCGGCGACCGCGAGGGCATGTTCGCGCTTGCCATGATGCGGCTGGCGGGCCGCGGCGGCCCCACCAATCGCGAGCAGGCGGTCAAGCTGCTGGCCTCTGCGGCCAAGCTCGGTAACCCCAAGGCGGCCTACAATCTGGCGCTGCTCTATCTCGACGGCAACACGCTGCCGCAGGACGTCCGGCGCGCCGCCGAGCTGCTGCGCGCCGCGGCCGACGCCGGCAACCCGGAAGCGCAATACGCGCTCGCGACCTTCTACAAGGAAGGCACCGGCGTGCCGAAGGACGTCGACAAGGCGGTGCGGCTGCTGCAGGCGGCTTCGCTGGCCGACAATGTCGATGCCGAGGTCGAGTATGCGATTGCGCTGTTCAACGGCACCGGAACGCCGAAGAACCAGGCCGCGGCGGTCGCGCTGTTGCGCAAGGCGGCGAGGCAGAACTCGCCGATCGCGCAGAACCGCCTCGCCCGCGTGCTCGTGAGCGGACTGGGGGTGCCGGTGGACAAGATCGAAGGCCTGAAGTGGCACCTTGTCGCCAAGACCGCCGGCAAGGGCGACCCCGAGCTGGACGAGCGGCTTTCGGAGCTCAGCCCCGAGGATCGCGCCAAGGTTCAGGAGGCGGCGCAGAAATGGACCGGTACCGCCGGCAAATCACGCCTTGACGGCGGCACATCAGCAGGGCACCCAGTCCCTAAGCCCTGACGGCACTGGGCCGTTCCCTCTCACGTCATAAGCTCACATCATGCTCTATTCCGCTCTTATCAACGTCATGGTGAAAGCCGCGCGCCGTGCCGGCCGCAGCCTCAAGCGCGACCTCGGCGAGATCGAGCATCTGCAGGTGTCGCTGAAGGGGCCGGCGAACTTCGTCACCAAGGCCGACAAGCGCGCCGAGGAAATGCTGTACGAGGACCTCGCCAAGGCGCGGCCGGGCTACGGCTTCATCGGCGAGGAAGGCGGCAGCCGCGAAGGCGCCGACAAGACCCACACCTGGGTCGTCGATCCCTTGGACGGCACCACCAACTTCCTGCACGGCATCCCGCAATTTGCGATATCGATCGGCCTGCGGCGCGAAGACACCATCATTGCCGGCGTGATCTACAATCCCGCCAATGACGAGCTCTACATCGCCGAACGCGGCAAGGGCGCGTTCCTCAACGACCAGCGGCTGCGCGTCGCCGGCCGCCGCAGGCTCGATGAGTGCGTGGTCGCCTGCGGCCTGCCGCATATCGGCCGCGGCGACCACCAACTGGCACTGAACGAAATGGCCGCGCTGCAGAACAAGGTGGCCGGCTTCCGCCGCTTCGGCGCCGCCTCGCTCGACCTCGCTTTTGTCGCCGCCGGCCGCCTCGACGGCTACTGGGAACGCAATCTCTCGCCTTGGGACATCGCGGCCGGGCAGATCATGGTGCGGGAAGCCGGCGGGACGGTGACGGGCATCGAGGGCAAGGATGATGCGCTGAAGACCGGGCACGTGGTGTGCGGGAATGAGTTCGTGCACGGGGAACTGGTGAAGATGCTGGGGCCGCTGGGGAAGTAGCGCGACGGTTCCAAGCCACGCGCCATCGCCTCATCCGCGATCGGGTGATGCCGCCCTCCGGAGGCGGCGGAAGGACACGCAGGAGCCTCGGCGCTCCCAGCCAAAATATTGAAAACAACCCCATGCACAGTAGCCGGCACTCGTCGAGTGCTGAAGTCGACATTTGACACGTCGCGCAAATCAGCGAGACAAGACCATCATCCACCGAACGTAGCGATTGTAACAAGTCGTGCGGGGACCATCGGTCGCCGGCAGGTCGCGCCATGGCGCACCTGAACGCAGGACCCAAACGATGCCATCGAGCACGCGGCGGTCATCTACCCGCCGAACGCCGCGCGGCTTGTTCGGCAACATCGGCTTAATGGCGGCCACTCATGTTCGCTGAATTCGCAGCGCATGATTCAAGGCTCCGGTTTCGAAGCTTGAATGACGTCCAGGGGAGCGCCATCAATCCGCACCGGGACGTCTTTCCATGACGCACGAGATCGTGTACTCTTTGAATAGCTGTCGTCGCAGGCGGGAAATGCCGAATTCCTCGCGAGACTGAACGGACAGCAGTCGTGCCATCGGCCAGCATTGCACTCGAATAACCGACTTCCTTTTTCGCCGGTCCTTCAGCATTCGCATTCTGACGCGGGTGCGCGTAAGCGCGCCCGGATGCCATTTGAATCCTGAAAAGGGGAAAAACGCAGGCCCCAGAGCGTGCCTGCGAGGGAGGAGAATCTCCATGGCTGACCACCCCACCATTTCGATTGAATCTGACCTGGCATCGCCGACCCTGCCGACCACCGCGGTCACTCGCCGCTCGCTGCTCGGCGGGGCCGGCATCGCGGTTGGCGCTGCTGTGCTTGCGTCTCCACCGAGCATGCCCGGAATCGCCCCGGCCGCGGCGCAGCCTGTGAGCGCGGATCTGAGACCGCACGACGCGGCGTTCAAGCGCCGCGCCTTCGAAGTCCGACAAGTCTGCGCGAGCAATAACGAGAAAATCCCCATCGCGCCCCACCCGACGAATGGCGATGAGGCGCGCTACACCAACAAGATCGGTTCCGATTCACGGGGCCTGCCGCACGACAAACGCGGCGAAGTGGAACAAGCGGCATGGCAGGCGCTCTATACCGCTTGCCAGTCGGGCGATCCCGCTGATTTCGAGAAAATCCCGCTCGGCGGCATTCGCAAACTGGTCAATCCCGTAGGCACACAAGCCGTCAGTCTCAGCGGCATGAACCCTACTCAGATTGCGATACCTGCGGCACCGGCCCTTGCAAGTGCGGAGCGGGGCGGCGAGGCGGTCGAGGTATATTGGCAATCGCTGCTTCGTGATGTTCCGCTTACCGAGTTGCGCGACGACACCTCCAATCGCGACGTGCTTGCAGCAACGGAGGAACTCAACAAGCTTGCCGATTTCCGGGGGCCGAAGTCTGGCGGGCGGGTCACGCCCGGTACGCTGTTCCGTGCCAATGCGCTTTATTTCGACCCAACTGACCCGAAGGGCCGCTCCGTCACGCCTCCAGGCGTTTTGGACGGCCCGCTGATCTCGCAATTCCTGCTCCGGGACGTGCCCTATGCCGCACAGTGGATCAGTGCTCAAATTCGCACGACGTTGCCCGCCAACGAATTCCTGACCGAATACGAGGAGTGGCTGGCGATCCAGAACGGTGCCGCCCCGAAACGCCGGTTGCAGTTCGACGCGACACCGCGATACATAACGACAGGAAGAGATCTCGCGGAGTATATCCACGCTGGTCCTGCACTTGGGTGGGCGGCGGCACTGATCCTTGCAACCCCCGGCGGTGGAGCGGATCAACGGTACTCCGGGATGTATCCACCGGCTGAGCCTGTGTCCTATCCATCGAACCCGTATCGGAAATCGAAAACCCAAAGCCCTGCCGGTGCCACCTTCGGGTTGCCCTATGTGCAGGCATTGCTCGCCACGGGGATCAGTAACTCCGTCCGCGCGGCCTACTGGCAGAAGTATATGGTGCACCGGACCGTACGACCGGAAGCCTACGGCGCTCTGGCGCACCATCGCCTCGCCAATGGCGTGAGCGACTACCCGTTGCATGATAACTTCCTGACATCGGAAGCCCTCGATCGCAGTAAAGCCAAATATGGCACCTATCTTTTGTCACAAACCTATCCGGAGGCCGCGCCCCTTCACTCCACCTATCCCGGCGGTGCCACGAGCGTTGGCGCCGTCACGGCTACCATATTGAAGGCGTTTTTCGACGAGAGCCGCGTCATCGCCAATCCGGTACAGCCCGATCCGGCTGACCCGACGAGGCTCGTGCCCTATAGCGGCCCGCCGCTCACGGTTGGTGGAGAGTTGAACAAGCTCGCGGTGAATTTCGGTTTCGGACGGAATTGGGCGGGCATCCACTGGCGTTCCGACGCTTCCGCGTCAATGGCGATCGGCGAGGAAGTTGCTATCGGCATGCTGCGGGACGAGCGCACCACCCTTCGCGAACCCTTCGACGGCTTCTCCCTCACGCGCTTCGACGGCAGCCGCGTGACAATCTGACAGCGGCCGGGGCGACGCCCCTGCCGTGGGGCGCCGGCCCGGTCCTGCGCAGAGGGTTGCGAACCCCTCATCTAAAGACAGGACGCCCCGTTGCGCTACCGTGTTGGCTGTGCCGGCCGCCGCAGCGAGCTACCGCGCGAGCGGTTTAGTCCCGTGACCCAACTCGAACATTGGCCCTAGCCCAAGGGCAACGCCCTATGCTTTGATACGTCCGACGGGTCTACCGATCTCGGGAGGCCGTTTTGACCGACAATCGCGTTGAACGACGGCTTGCAGCTATCCTTGCGGCTGATGTGGCTGGATATAGTCGCCTGACCGGCTTGGACGAGGAAGGGACACACGTCCGGCTGAGGGAGCGTTTGCGTGGGCTCGCTGATCCCAAGGTCAGCGAGCATCGTGGCAAGGTCGTCAAGCATACGGGCGATGGCGTGCTCGCTGAGTTCGGCAGTGTCGTAGATGCGGTGCGTTGCGCCATCGAGATCCAGCGCGGTATGGCTGAGCAAAATGCTACGATGCCGCAGGTCAAGCAGATCGAATTTCGCATCGGCATCCACGTCGGTGACATCATCGTCGACGACAACGATATCTTTGGCGACGGCGTCAACATCGCCGCTCGCCTTGAGGGGATTGCGGAGCCGGGTGGCGTTTGCATCTCCGACGACGCACAACGTCAGGTCCGCGGGAAGGTCGATTTCGCCTTTGAGGACATGGGTCCGCAGAACCTGAAGAATATTGTTGAACCGATGCGAGCATGGCGGTTGAGGATGAACGCGAGCGGTTCTGCCGCAGCGCCGATAGAGCCGCCTGTCGAGAGCACGCAAGCTCTGGCGCTCCCCGACAAGCCGTCTATCGCCGTGCTTCCGTTCGAGAACATGTCCGGCGATCCCGAGCAGGAGTATTTTGCGGACGGGATGGTTGAGGAAATCATTACGGCGCTCTCGCGGTTCAAATGGTTATTCGTGATCGCTCGCAATTCGAGCTTTACGTTCAAAGGCAAAGCCGTCGATATAAAGGAGGTCGGACGCAGGCTCGGCGTGCGCTACGTCCTTGAGGGGTCTGTGCGCAAGGCGGCGGGCAAAGTTCGCATCACGGGGCAGTTGATTGATGCGGTGACGGGCGCGCACATTTGGGCGGACAGGTTCGAGCGTGACCTGATGGACGTTTTCGCGCTCCAGGACGAAGTCACGGTCGCCGTTGTCTCAGCCATTCAGCCAAAATTGCTTCAAACAGAAATTGCAACGGCGACGCGGCGGCGACCGGAGAGCCTCACCGCCTATGATTTTTATCTCCGAGCTATGCCACAGTACTACCTGACGACCCGCGAAGGGGACGCCGAGGCGATCAGATTGGCGCATCGCGCTTTGGAGCTGGACCCTCGGTTCGGTTTTGTCGCGGCTCTAGCAGGTGTCTGTCACATGCAAAGGGTCCTTTGGGGCTATTCCACCGATCCTCAATTCGACAGGAAGGAAGCAGTTCGGCTTTCTCGCTTGGCGTTGAGCGTCGACGATGGTGATCCGGACACGCTAGCATGGGTTGGCCTAATCTCGGCGTTCATGGTTGGCGATAGCGAAAGTGAGATCGAAATGGCGGACCGGGCCGTCGCGCTCAACCCAAATTCATTTCGTGCATGGGCCTGCAGAGGCCAAGTCTATAGAATTGCGGGGCTGCCGGAGGAAGCGGTCCGGAGCTTTGAACGTGCCATTCGGATGAGCCCAATTGACCCGGCGCTAAACCGAGCTCTTGCTGGGATGGGGATGGCCCTTATCGAGCTTCGTCGCTTTGACGAGGCCATCGTCGCAGGGAAGAGAGCCCAGCGCCACAACCCCTCCTTTCCGGCAGCTTACAGCTGTCTCGCGTCCGCTTTCGCCCACCTCGGACGTGATGCGGAGGCACGTGAGGCGGCGGCGCGGGTGCTTGAGTTCGATCCCGCCTTTACGATATCGGTATGGATCGCCCGTGGTGGGCAATCAAACTCGAAGCTGATGATTGAGGGCCTTCGGAAAGCGAGGTTGCCCGAATGAACCCGGGTACGACGCCGAAGACGGGATAACCGGAATGACCGCTTCTTTGGGCACCTTTGAGACATGCCCGCCTATCCTGAGAATGTCCGTTCACCGGGGTACACCGGAAGTCGCCGTGGTGCGACCAAACCGCCGCGCTGGCACTTTTCTGACCTGCCGCTCATGCTCCGCGATGTCCGTTGATTGAGAGACAGATCGGACATCAGGCTGCGGCCTTCCACGAAAGTGCTGACCGACACCAATGAGCGTGGCACAACGCCATCGCGCACAGGGCGGCGGAACACGTGGAAAAGACGTTGCCGCCGCAATTCGGAATCCCTGCTCTGTGTTAACAGCCGGAACGGAGGACGGACCGATCGGATTCGTCTGGGGGCAGAAGCGATCTCGATGCTGATGATGAAGGAACGGCGCCCCGCAATCCGGACGCTGCGCGGGTGGGCCATCGCGGTGCTACGGGCCGGTGCCATCCGCGAGTGCGACGAGCACGGCTAGGATGTAGCACCGCGCCGATCCGCACGCCCGCGCGCATCACCGCCACTAACCGAGTTTGGGAGAGGAAGTCTACGGTCGATCCTAATGAGCCGGAATCGCACGTCATTCATTACGACTTGGTACTTCCTAGCCTCCGATTTCATCGCTGAGCACGGGGCCAAACAGCTCCCACCTTTCCCCCTTGAACCGTCTGAACTGCACTTGCTTGATCGGAGCGAAATCAGTCGGGCTGGTGTTGATCGTGATGCCCGGCAGCAGGTTATCGGTTCTGAAGTTCTTTAGATTCGCTGCCTGCTTCATCACGTTCTCGCGGGTGAGTTCGTCGCCGCACTGCTTCAATACCTGAACCAAAGTCTGGGCATTGTTATATCCCGTGACCACGAAGTTGTCGGCCCGATTGCCTTCGGGAAAATACTTCGCCAAGAATTCGTCAAAAGCCTTCATTCCCGGATGATCACTCCATTGCGGATCCATCGGATCCATCAAGTAAGCCACCGAAATGATATCCTGCGCGTTCTCTAATCCGGCCGGCCTGATTACGGCGCCAATCGAGGTGGCGACGATATTGAGAAAGTGCATCGGCTTCCAGCCGATCTCGCCCGCCTTCTTGATGGCCTGCGCCGCGAACTTCGGCGTGGTGATGTTAACGAACACGTCGGCATTGATAGATTTCATCTTGACGACATGCGTATCGATGGTCGGCTCGGCGACCTCGTAAGCGTCCTCCGCTATGATCATCGACGCGGCCTTGTCGCCCAGCCCGTCCTTTAGGCCTTTGAGGTAGTCCTTTCCGTAATCGTCGTTCTGATAAAGAATACCGATTCTGGCGTTCGGTTTTTCCTTGAGGATGTACTTCGCGTAGATCCGCGCCTCGTTCTGATAATTGGGCTGCCAGCCCATGGTCCACGGATAGGTTTTCGGATCATTCCATTTGGTCGCACCCGTCGCGACGAACAACTGTGGCACCTTCTTGGTGTTCATGTATCTCTGAATGGCGGTGTTAGACGGCGTGCCGAGCGGGCCGAAGACCAGAAGCACCTCGTCGCTCTCGACCAGCTTGCGCGCCTGCTCAACCGTTTTCGGCGGGCTGTAGGCGTCGTCATAGGAGATGAAGTTGATCTTCCGCCCATTGATACCGCCCCCGGCATTGATTTTGCGGAAGTAGGCCGCTTCGGTTCTGCCGATTACCCCATAGGCCGACGCGGGTCCGCTGTACGGCATGATGTTGCCGATCTTTATTTCGGTGTCGGTTGCGCCGACATCATATTTCTTCTGAGACAGCGCACCACCTCCACTGGCAGCGAGCATAATGACGGCGGCAGAAAACGCCGCCAATCGTCGTGCGACGAAGGACATGTTCGTTTCTCCCGAACGATATCAATGAATGGATCTGGTTGTTAGGTGACCTCTTCGGGCCTCACTTCAGATAGTGAACACCTTGCATTCAGTTTTGTCGATTCACCTCACTGGAGTCGCTTCATTCGTCAGTGCGGTTGACCCATTCTCTCCAGGGGGCAGCGCCGCTCGGCAAACCCGTGATCCAAGAATAAGGTCCGACCGGGGAAGAGCGAAAATGATCGGACTCGGTTCGAAACGTCGCAGATGACCCAACTCGGACTTGACAGGCTTCCTTACACATCTGCGCCGTCGATCTCAGATATTTGCATCCGCCCATGTGAGCCGGTTCACATCCACCGCGCACGTTTGGTCCCACCGTCAGTTGGGGCACTTTCAACGTGTGCCTCGGGGGGAAATTGCACACACTAGGAGGGAATGCCATGAGATCAAATTACAAAATCGCAGTGGCAGTGACCGCAGGTGTCGCGATTGGCGCTCTCGCGGTTCAAGGTCTTCACGCTCAAGCAAAGCCACCGGTCTATTTCGTGGCAGAAATCGACGTGACCAACCCGGACGCGTATGCAAAGGAGTACGCTCCGAAGGCTCAGGCCATCATCAAGGCATCCGGCGGTCGCTTCTTGGCTATCGGCGGATCCGCCGCAACTACAGGAACAGTGACAGCATTTGATGGGGACGCGCCGAAGCGCGTGGTCGTTCAGGTCTGGGATAGTATGGAGAAAATTCGGGCCTGGCGGGCCAATCCAGAATATGTCGAGCTTCGCAAGGTTGGCGAAAAATACGCGAGGTTCCGCTCGTTTGCTGTTGATGGTCTGCAATAGTAGCTTGAATACCTGAGTCAGAGGCCGCCTTTTGCTGGCGGCCTCTTCACGATCTTGTTTTAACCGATCGAGCCGGCGAACGATCCCCATCGTTCGCGGACGTTGGAAAGGGGCTCGGTTCGATCATCGACGGGCCGGGGAGCAGGTGATGCTTCGTCTCACAGTGGGGCAACGGGGCATCGGTTTGACGCAGTGCATGAGTCCTAGTCTGGCACATAGCGTCGTTTCGCTGCGCGGATTCTGGCGCGGCGTCAGCCCGGCAAATTTATGGACTGGATGGATCGGCCGCCGCCCGCGCCAAGGCTTCTCGACGGCCCGAGACCGCAAGTCCCGGCGAAGCCCTGGCGTCGCGGGATCACGGAGCGTGACGGGGTCACGGAGCATGACAACGCCTACTACTTCACTGGCGCCGGCGGGCCGACCACCTCGGCTCCCGCGGTCGCCTCCACCTTCTCCCGGTCCCCCGCCAGCACGCGCTGCACTGAGACGAAGAACACCGGCACCATCAACAGCGCCAGGATCACCACCGCGATCATGCCGCCCATGACGCTGGTGCCGAGCGCCTGCTGGCTCGCGCCGCCGGCGCCCTTCGCGATAACCATCGGCAGCACGCCGCAGACGAAGGCTAGGCCCGTCATCAGGATCGGGCGGAAGCGAAGCGAGCAGGCTTCGATCGTTGCCTCGACCAGCGGCTTGCCTTGCGCGCGCAGATCCTTGGCGAACTCGATGATGAGGATGGCGTCCTTTGCCGCAAGGCCAATGATAGTGATCAAGCCGACGGTGAAATAGACGTCGTTCGGCAGGCCGCGCGTGGTCGCTGCGATCACTGCGCCGCAGATGCCGAGCGGCACCGTCAGCAGCACCGCCAGCGGAATGGTCCAGCTCTCATAGAGCGCAGCGAGCAGGAGGAACACCACCAGCACCGAGAGGCCGAGCAGGAACGGCGCCTGCGAACCCGACAGCTTCTCCTGTAGCGACTGCCCGGTCCATTCGAAACCGAAGCCGCGCGGCAGCTTGTTCGCCAGTCGCTCCATCTCGGCGATGGCGTCGCCGGAGGTGAAGCCGGGCTTTGCTTCGCCGGAGATACGCACGGCGGGATAGTAGTTGAAGCCCGCAATCTGGGTCGGCCCCCTCGACCACTGCACCGTGGCGAAAGCAGAGAACGGCACGAGCTGCCCGCGGCTATTCTTGACGTTGTAATTGAGAATGTCGTCGGCGTTCATGCGGCTGGTGCGATCAGCCTGCACGATCACGCGCTGCATCCGCCCGCGGTTCGGGAAGTCGTTGATGTAGTTCGAGCCAAGGTTGGTCGAGATCGTCTGGTTGATGTCCTCGAAGGTGACGCCGAACGCGCCGGCCTTTTCGCGGTCGATCATCAGATTGACCTGCGGCGCCGGCGGCAGGCCCTCGACATAGACCTTTTGCAGCACTGGGCTGGCATTGGCTTCCGCGATCAGGCGATCGGACGCAGCGACCAGCGCCGGATAACCCTTCTGGCCGCGGTCCTGCAGGCGGAACGAGAAGCCCGAGGAGTTGCCGAGATTGTCGATCGGCGGCGGCTGCAGCGCCGAAATTCTGGCATCGCGGATCGACGACAGCTCGCGATTGACGTCGGCGACGATCGCCGCGGCCGAATCCTTAGGGCCCCGCTCCGACCAGTCCTTCAGCGTGATGAAGGCCTGCGCGGTGTTCATGCCCTGGCCGAGGAAGCTGAAGCCGGTCAGGAACGTCACGTCCTCGACGCCGGCGCGGTCGCGGAGATATTTTTCGACCTGCTCGACCGCGGCCTCGGTGCGGGCATAGGAGGAGTCGGACGGCGTCTGCACGTCGGTCGTGATGAAGCCCTGGTCGTCGACCGGCAGGAAGCCGCCGGGCAGCCGGACAAAGGCCCAGCCGAGGCCAATGAACAGCACGGCATAGATCAGCATCAGCCGCCCGGTGCGCTTCAGCAAACCGCTCACGGTGCGTGAATAGCCGTTGCGGCTCGACTCGAGCACGCGGTTGAACCAGCCAAACACGCCCTTCTTCGCATGACCATGGCCGGCGGTAACCGGCTTCAGCAACGTCGCGCACAACGCCGGCGTCAGCGACAGCGCCAGCAGCGCGGAGAAGGCGATCGCGGAAACCATGGTGACGGAGAACTGCCGGTAGATGATACCGACCGATCCCGGGAAGAACGCCATCGGCACGAACACCGCCATCAGCACCAGCGTGATGCCGATGATGGCGCCCGTAATCTGCGACATCGCCTTGCGGGTGGCTTCCTTCGGCGGCAGGCCCTCCTCCGTCATGATGCGCTCGACGTTCTCGACCACGACGATGGCGTCATCGACGAGAATGCCGACCGCCAGCACCATGCCGAACATCGTCAGCATGTTGATGGAATAGCCGGCCGCCATCAGCATCGCGCAGGTGCCGAGCAGCGCCACCGGCACCACGATGGTCGGGATGATGGTGTAGCGGATGTTCTGCAGGAACAGGAACATCACGATGAAGACCAGCACCACCGCCTCGACCAGCGTCATCAGCACCTTGTTGATCGAGGCCTTGACGACGGGGGTGATGTTGTAGGGGATTTCGTAGCCGATATTGGCCGGGAAGAACTTCGACAGTTCCTTCATCTTGGCTTCGACGGCGCTGGCGGTCGCGAGCGCGTTGCCGGTCGGTGACATCAGCACCGAAAGGCCGGCTGTCGACTTGCCGTTGAGCCGCGTGTTGAACTGGTAGCTCAAACCACCGATCTCGATGCGCGCGACATCGCGCAGCCGCACCGTCGACCCGTCAGGATTGGCGCGCAGCGTGATCGCGCCGAATTCCTCGGGCGAGGCGAGTTGGCCCTTGACCAGCACCAGCGCGGAAATCTTCTGCGTCGGCGTGCTCGGCTCGGCGCCGACGCTGCCGGAGGCGACCTGCGCGTTCTGCGCCGATATCGCCTTGTTGACGTCATCGGCGGTGAGGCCGTAGCCGACCAGCTTTGCGGGATCGACCCAGATCCGCAGCGAACGTTCCGTCGAATAGAGCGTGGCGCGGCCGACGCCGGGAATGCGCCTGATTTCGCCGAGCACGTTGCGGATCATGAAATCGCCGAGGCCGATTTCGTCGAGCGAGCCGTCGGTCGAGTTCAGCGTGATGATCTGCAGCACGGCGGAGGAAGCTTCCTCGACCAGGATGCCCTGCTGGATCACCGCGCGCGGCAGCCGCGCCTCGATGCGTTTGAGGCGGTTTTGCACCTCGACCGAGGCCGCGCTCGTCTCGGTGCCGGGCACGAAGTTGGCGATGATTTCGACCTGCCCCAGCGAGTCAGAGGTGGATTCGAAATTGAGGATACCGGAGGCGCCGTTGAGCTCCTCCTCGATCAGCCGCGTAACGCTGTTATAGAGGTTTTCCGGCGACGCGCCCGGATAGCTAGTCGAGATCGAGATCGAGGGCGGCGCGATGATCGGATATTGCGCGACCGCCAGCAGCGGAATCGAGATCGCGCCGACCAGGCAGATGAAAAGCGCAACCACCCAGGCGAAGATCGGCCTGTCGATGAAGAAACTGGGCATATCCCGATCTCAGCGGGACGCTTGCGCCGCCGGCGCATTCGGTATTGTACCAACCGAGGCATCCGCATCGATCCACGATTTCGGATTCACCTTGTCGCCGGGCACGAATTTCTGGAAGCCGTCGACGATAATTCGGTCGCCATCCTTCAGGCCCTCGCTAACCAGCCAGAGACCGTCCTGCACCGCCCCGGTGCGGACCGGCTGCGTCGCCACGCGGCCATCGTCCTTGACCACGAAAACCTCGCTGCCGCCGCCGGCATCGCGCTGGATCGCCTGCTGCGGCACGGCGATGGCGTCGGAATCGATGCCCTGTTCGATCAGGACGCGGACATACATGCCCGGCAGCAATTCGCGATTCGGGTTCGGAAACTGTCCGCGCAGCGTGACCTGCCCGGTATGGGCGTCCACCTTGGCTTCGGAGAACAGCAGTTTGCCGGAAATCGGATAGAGGGTTCCGTCGTCGAGCACGAGGCGCACCTTGGCCGCATCGGGCGCGATCCGTTCGAGATCGCCGCTATCAAACGCGCGGCGCAGCTTGTGCATATCGGAGACCGATTGGGTGAAGTCGGCGTAGATCGGGTCGAGTTGCTGGATCGTGGCGAGACTGGTGCTGTCGTTCTGGATCACCAGCGCGCCTTCGCTCACCAGCGCGGCGCCGACGGCGCCGCTGATCGGCGCACGGATCGTCGCGTAATCGAGATTGAGCCTCGCACGCGCAACTTCGGCCTTGCGGCTGCCGACCTCGGCCTCGGCCTGACGGTGGGCCGCGATGGCCTTTTCGTTCTCGACCTCAGGCGCCGCGCGCTGGCTGGTCAGCGTCGCGATGCGCCGCGCATGCTGTGCGGCGAGATCGAGCGCAGCGGTGGCCTTGTCCAGCGCGGCTTCGCTCGCCTGCAACTCCACCTGGAACGGCTTGGGGTCGATCCGGTACAAGGGATCGCCGGCTTTCACCTCGGTGCCCTGCTGGAACAGGCGCTCGACGACGATGCCCGAGACCTGGGCGCGAACTTCCGAAACCCGGGTGGGCGCGATCCGGCCGGGCAATTCACGAACGATGGCGCGGGCCTGAGACCGCACGGTGAACGTGCCTACTTCAGGTTCGGGGGGTTTTGCCGCTGCGGTAGCGGCGATCGGTTCATTGCAGCCAGCCAAAAGCGGCGCCATCGCAGTCAACATCAAAACGATGCATGCCGATTGCGTTCGAAGTCCGGACATTGAAAGCATTGCCCCAGTTCAGGTTGGAAAGCGCGAATTGAGCATTCGCGACGTTGTCGTAAGAGGACGTCGTTATGCGGTCTCGTAACTCACGGTTGATGGCATATAGGATAGGGGGAGCCTGCTGCGACGCAATACGGTTTCGCGGCGGCCCAATGTCACACAACGCTATCGCGCTGAATTAACGCCTATTTTCCTGGACTCACTCGATTGTGAGCCGGTTCCATCGCAGCCTTTTACGGCTGGATCGAAGACAAATGACAGGGAACCTGTCGTTTGGCGGCACGAGATGCAGCAGTCGGCGGAGCGCGCGGCAATCCGGCACGAATCAGTCAAGGCAGGTCTGACCGGCCGCCTTCAGCCGGTAATGGCTGACGCCCCACTCGCTGCCGCCAGCGTAACCGAACAAGCCGGCGGTGGCGAGAAGGAACCAGCGCCAGCGCCGCATCCACAACGCGGTCTCGCCGCCATGGACCTTGCGAAGCACGCGCTCGATTTCGTCGCGGTTGGAATCGAAATTGTCCAGCCAGTCCTGCGCGGTACGCTGATAGTGCACGCCGCTCCAGCGCCATTCCTTTTCGACCTCGAACAGATCGGCATATTGCCGGATCAGATGATGGCTCGGCATCACGCCGCCGGTAAAGAAGCGTTGCGCGATCCAGTTCTCGCCATCGGCGCGATTGAACAGATAGGCGCCGGAGCGATGGGTGAAGATGTGCAGGAACAGGCGGCCGTCGGGCTCCAGCCAGGTGCGCAGGCGCGTCATCAGCTCGCGCCAATTCACCATGTGCTCGAACATCTCGATGGAGACGATGCGGTCGAACCGCGCTTTCGGTGCGAGCCGGTTGATGTCTGATGTGATGACGCGCAGATTGGTAAGGTCGCGCTTTGCGGCTTCGCCCGCGACATACTCGCGCTGCGCGTCCAAGTTTGAAATCGCCGTGACCTGCGAATCCGGGAATTGCCGCGCCATCCACAGCGACAGTGCCCCCCAGCCGCAACCGAGTTCGAGGATCGATTGTCCGCCGGCCAGATCGGCGTGCTCGACGGTCTGGCGGAGCGCTTCCTCCTCGGCTTCCTGCAGCGTCGAGGACGCCTCCTTGTAGAAACAACAGGAATATTTGCGGTTGGGACCAAGCAGGCAGGCAAAAAACTCGGCCGGCACCTCGTGGTGCCGAACATCGGGCTCGTCGGAATATTCGGCGATGGCGCGCGCTGCCATTTCGTCGGCGAGCCAGGCATCGCTTTCGGCATTCCCGGTGGCGAGCCGCATGGCGGTGCGCGAGCAGAGTTGATGGATGGCGGCCCGGATAATGACGTCGGGCAGCGGCACGCGCTCGGCAGTGCCCATGATCGTGGAGACGAAGCTCATGTGGCCACTCCCTTCGGTGGAGAACGGGCTACTGTGGCTGGTCTATCTCGCAACAGGCGCTTCCTTCGAATAGAAGCTGGACTGCGCGATCGCCCCACCGGGGCCCCGTCGCGACCGAAAGCGATACGGGAGCGGCGCGCCGGTCTCTCATGGTATAAGGCCGTCATCAAAAATCCCGGTTGGACATCGAAACGTTCCAAAATACGCTGATGTCAAAGCCGGGTTTCGGGAAGAGGTTCCACCATCGTCTACCCGAAATCGCGCTTCCCAGCTTTTTTCTCCAGCCCGCTGTGCCATATTGGTTCCCAGCGCGGCTTTTCGTAACGGATGACACCCGCAAATGCCCTCAGGCCACCACTCCTCCCGCTCCGAAATGGAGATCGAACTGAGCAAACTGTCCTCGCCCCGGATTTTCCTGGTGCGGATGCTGGTGTTCCTGGTGCTGTGCACGCTGATCACGGTCGTGCTCTACAAGCAGATCATCGCAGCCTTCTTTGCCAATCCCGGCCTCAACGCGCTGATCGGCGGGGTGCTGCTGATCGGCATCATCCTGTCGTTCCGGCAGGTGATCCGGCTCTACCCGGAAGTGGCCTGGGTCAACAATTTCCGTATCGCCGATCCCGGGCTGGCGATCGAGCGGCGCCCGGCCCTGCTGGCGCCAATGGCGGCTATTCTCGGCGGCGAGCGCTCCGGGCGGATGACGATCTCGCAGCAGACCATGCGGCATCTGCTGGATTCGATCGCGACACGGCTGGATGAAGCGCGCGATATTTCCCGCTACATGACGGGCTTGCTGGTGTTTCTCGGCCTGCTCGGCACCTTCTGGGGCCTGATCGAAACCGTCGGCTCCGTCGGCAAGGTGATCGACGGCTTGAAGGTCGGCGGCGATGCCGGCTCCCTGTTCGACACCCTGAAAGAGGGGCTGGCCGCACCGCTCGGCGGCATGGGCATTTCGTTCTCGTCCTCGCTGTTCGGGCTCGCCGGCTCCCTGATCCTGGGCTTTCTCGACCTGCAGTCGAGCCAGGCGCAAAACCGCTTCTACACCGACCTCGAGGACTGGCTCGCCTCCACCGTGCGCGAATATGGCGATGGCGGGTCCGGCATCGGCGGCGAATTGCAACATGCGATGGAACGGATACGCGCGGTGGTTGAAGAGAGCGGCGGCAGCCGCAGCACCACGGCGGCGATGGCCAACCTCGCCGAGGCCATCCAGGGCCTGGTCGCGCATATGCGCACCGAGCAGCAGATGATCCGCGAATGGGCCGACGGCCAGGGCGAGCAGAACCGCGAGATCAAGAAGCTCCTGGAGCGGATCGCCAAGCAGCCCGAAAAGAGCTAGCGGCAAGAGTTGTGATATGCTCGATCACGTAACCATCGGTGTCAGCAACATCGAGCGATCGAGAAACTTCTATGATTTGGCGCTGCGTCCGCTGGGGATCACGCGCCTGTATGCGGAAGGCGAAACGGCCTCGGGCTACGGAATCTCTCCCAAGGCCTTCTTCTGGATCAGTTGGCGAAGCTCCCCGCAGACGGGCGCCCATATCGCCTTCACGGCGCAGGACCGTGCCGTAGTGGACTGGTTTCATGCGGAAGCCATTGCGGCCGGCGGCCGGGACAATGGAGCGCCTGGAATACGCCCGAATTACCATCCCAGTTACTACGGAGCATTTGTCCTCGATCCCGACGGCCACAATATCGAGGCGGTCTGCCACGCGCGGCAGGGATAACGTGCCGCCAATGCGTCAACCCAAGAGATAGAGAATTCGAACAATGGCCCTCGCCCGTGCACGCCGCAGCGAATCCGGTTTCAACTACTGGCCGGGATTCGTCGACGCACTGTCGACACTGGTACTGTCGATCGTGTTCCTGCTGTCGGTGTTTTTGGTGGTGCAGTTCTTCCTGTCGCAGGAAGTCACCGGCAAGGACAAGGCGCTGGAACAGCTCAACGCCAAGATCGCGCAGCTCAACGACCTGCTGTCGCTGGAAAAGCTCGGCAAGATCGCGCTCGACGACCAGGTCGGGCAATTGCGCGCCGGCCTCGCCGCCGCGGAAAGCGAGCGCGACCGCATCAAGGGACTTTACGACGGGCTGGCCGGCGCCGGCGGCGACGCCCAGGGCCGTGCCGCCGAGCTCAACAAGGCGCTCGAATCCGAAAAGACGGTGAGTTCGCGCGCGCTCGCCCAGATCGAGGTGCTGAACCAGCAGATCAGCGCGCTGCGCCGCCAGCTCGCGGCGCTCGAGGAAGCGCTGGAGGCTTCCGAAAAGCGCGACAAGGAATCGCAGGGGCGGATTGCCGATCTCGGCCAGCGCCTGAACGTCGCGCTGGCGCAGCGCGTGCAGGAATTGTCGCGCTACCGTTCGGAATTCTTCGGCCGGCTGCGCGCCATTCTGGGCAACCGCCCCGATATCCGGATCGTCGGCGACCGTTTTGTCTTCCAATCGGAAGTATTTTTTGACACCGGTCAGGCATTGCTGCTGCCCGAGGGCCGCGCCGAGCTGGATAAACTCGCAACTGCGCTGATCGATCTGGACAAGCAGATTCCGAGCGAGATCGCCTGGGTGCTACGGGTCGACGGCCACACCGACATGCGGCCGATCAACTCGCCGCTGTTCAAGTCGAACTGGGAATTGTCGTCGGCGCGCGCCATCTCCGTGGTGCAATATCTGGTTTTCCTCGGCGTCCCCGCGCAGCGGCTGGTCGCCGCCGGCTTTGCCGAATTCCAGCCGCTCGACACCGCCACCACCGAGGACGCCTACAAGCGCAACCGCCGCATCGAATTGAAGCTGACGGAGCGGTAGTGGTGACTTGCAAATGCAATTTTGCCATTGCCGGGCTTGACCCGGCAATCCATCACAAAGAGATTCTTTCGAAGTGGATGGATGCCCGGATCAAGTCCGGGCATGACGAGTGTGCTTGAATGAGCACCTCCTTCCACCTCCGTCCCTACCGCGCCGAGGACGAAGACGCGGCGATCGAGTTGTGGCGGCTGACCTGGCAGCAGGCCTATCCCTCGATCGATTTCAGTGCGCGGGTGGCGTGGTGGCGTGAGCGGTGGCGGAACGAGCTGGTGCCGCATGCGGCGATCACCGTCGCCCATCAGGCGGACGCGTTAGTTGGGTTCGTGACCATTGACGGCTCGGGCTATCTCGACCAGCTCGTGGTCAGCCCCGATCACTGGGGCTCGGAACTCGCCACCGCGCTGGTCGATGAGGCAAAACGGCTGTCGCCTGCCGGCGTCACGCTAAAGGTCAACAAGGACAATGCGCGCGCCATCCGCTTCTACGAACGCAACGGCTTTGAACATGCCGGCGAGGATGTGAATCCGGCCTCAGGACGGCCGGTCTTGAAGATGGAATGGAAAGCGTAAGCCCCCGCTCGAAGCTGTCATCCCCGCGCATGCCGGGCAAGAAGCCCAGCGCTGCACAGCAAGACGACACCTTAGGCTCCCACCAATTGGCTACACGCCCTCGAACTGCAGCCGCGCCAGCCGCGCATACAGTCCGTTCGCCGCGACCAGTTCGGCATGCGTGCCCTGTTCGACGATCCGGCCCTGGTCCATCACCATGATGCGGTCGCAGGACAGCACGGTGGCGAGGCGATGGGCGATCACCAGCGTGGTGCGGTGGCGCATCAATTCCTCGAGCGCGGTCTGCACCAGCGTCTCGCTTTCGGCATCGAGCGCGGAGGTTGCCTCGTCGAGCAACAATAGCGGCGCGTCGCGCAGGATGGCGCGCGCGATCGCGATGCGCTGGCGCTGGCCGCCGGACAGCGTCACGCCGCGCTCGCCGAGCTGCGCCTCGAAACCGCCCGGCAGGCGGCGCAGGAATTCGGTGGCATGGGCGAGATCGGCGGCGCGCTCGACTTCGGCATCGGTCGCATCCGGCCGGCCGAAGCGGATGTTTTCGCGGGCGGAAGCCGCGAACACGACCGAGTCCTGCGGCACCAGCGCGATGCGCGAGCGGACATCGACCGGATCGGCGGATTTGATCGGCACGCCATCGAGCGAGATCGTCCCGCGCGCGGGATCGTAGAAGCGCAGCAACAGATGAAACAGCGTGCTCTTGCCCGCCCCCGAGGGGCCGACGATTGCGACCTTTTCGCCGGCCTTGACGGCGAGCGAAACATCGTCGATCGCGAGCACGGCCGGCCGCGCCGGATAGGCGAAGCTGACATGATCGAAACCGACGTCGCCGCGCGCCGGCTGCGGGAGTGCTGCCGGCTGTGCCGGCGCCGTGATTTGCGATTTGACGCGCAGGATCTCGAACAGCCGCTCGGCAGCGCCTGACGCGGCCGAGACTTCGCCCCAGACCTCGCTGAGCTGGCCGAGGCCGGTCGCGGCAAATGCCGCATACAGCACGAACTGGCCGAGCCGGCCCGGCGTGATCTGGCCGGTCAGCACGTCGTGCGAGCCGACCCAGAGGATCGCCACAACGCTGGAGAACACGATGAAGATGATGATCAGCGTCAGCACCGCGCGCGCCCGCGTCGAACTGCGTGCCGCCTCATAGGCCTGCTCGACCTCGCCGCCGAAGCGGTTGGTCGCCAGCCGCTCGCTGGTATAGGCCTGCACGGTGCGGATCGCGCCGACCAGTTCGGAAGCGTAGGCACTGGCGTCCGCCAGCGTGTCCTGGGCGTTGCGCGACAGCCGCCGCACCCAGCGTCCGAACGCGACAAGCGGAATCACGATCAGCGGGATCGCCAGCAGCACGAAACCCGACAGCTTTGGGCTCGTGATCACCATCATGGTGGCGGCGCCGATAAACAGCATCATGTTGCGCAGCGCGATCGATACCGAGGCACCGACGGCCGATTTGATCTGGGTGGTATCGGCGGTCAGCCGCGACACCAGTTCGCCTGAGCGCGCCGAATCGAAGAACGCGGGCGACAGCGAGATCAGATGCGCGAACACGTCGCGCCTGAGATCGGCGACGATACGCTCGCCGATCGTCATGACGAGGTAGTAGCGCGACGCGCTGGCAGCGGCCAGCACCGCGACGACCGCGATCATGACGCTGAAATAGCTGTTGATCAGGGCGATGCCTTCGGGGGTGAAGCCGAAATCGATCATGCGCCTGACCGCGACCGGCACGACCAGCGTGGTGATCGCCGCAATCGTCAGCGAGATGAAGGCGAGCAGCGCGCGTCCGCGGTAGCGGGCGACATAAGGCGCCAGCGCCAGCAGCGGGCGCAGTCTGGCCCCGCTTTTGGCCGGCGACTCCGTCAACTGGGCCTCGATGAAGGCCTCTTCCTCGAGCAGGGCGTCGCGCCGTGGGGGCGCGCTGTGAGGGGCTTCGAGGTGTTCCGCTGCGCTCATGAAATCCGACCGGTTTTGCCGTTCCCAGATAGGCCCCAAGGTGCTCTCTGGCAAATCCGGGAGATTCCCCATCAGGGCTTATACGTAGCTTGTTTTGGCAGCCGCCTTACGTTATAGAGCCGCCAAATCCCGTATCCACTGACATTTGAGACGGGCGCCGGCGCGCCGAAGGATATGCCATGAAAGCCGAAATTCACCCGAATTATCATACGATTACGGTCGTAATGACCGACGGGACCGAGTATCAGACCCGCTCCACCTGGGGCAAGGAAGGCGACAAGCTGAACCTCGATATCGACCCCAAGTCGCATCCGGCCTGGACCGGCGGCTCGCAGCAGCTCCTCGACCGCGGCGGCCGCGTGTCGCGCTTCCAGAAGAAGTTTTCGGGCTTCCTCAAGAAGGACTGAGGGTTTTCGAACCCTCTCCTCCTATCCAGAAATACAAACGCCCCGGTCAAGCCGGGGCGTTTTTTGTTGCGTGCTTTCGCCGTGGTCATTCCGGGGCGATGCGAAGCATCGAACCCGGAATCTCGAGATTCCGGGTTCGCTTCGCGCCCCGGAATGACGGCTGTGATCTTTTCGGAACTACTGCTCGAACGCCGCCTTCAGGCGGTTGAGCTGCGGCACGAGCGGATTTCCGATCGGGGCACGTTCAGCGACGGGCGAATGGATCGTGGTGTCGAGCCGGCGGACCCGCGTCTGCAGGCTCATCGAGCGCGCAATCAGGTCCTGCAACTGCTGCGGCAGTTTTGCGATCATATCGTCGGGACCGGGATCGGCGGCGCTGAGCTTAACCTTGGTCTTTTCCCGGTTGGCCTGGGTCAGCGTCATCTCGCCTTCCTTGACCGCGCGATGCAGCAACAGCCAGGACGCGAGTTGCATCAGCCGGGTGGTCAGGCGCATGCTTTCGGTTGCGTAAGTGAGGCTGACGGAACGTTCGAGCGCCTTGGCGTCAGAGCGACCGTCGCCGTCAAGATAGGCGGCGGTTTCCTCGACCAGATCCATGCCTTCCCGGAACAGAACCCCGAATGCCGCGGAATTGGTGAGCCGCTCGCTGAACAGAACGAGCGCGGATTCGCTTTGCGAACGGTCCGCCATGGTTAACGCCCTCACGCCACTACTTGCCCCACCGGCTGTGAACCACCGGCTTATGATGAACAAATCATTGCTCGGGCGAAGTCGAGAGTCCAGCGGCAACCGGATTTATGGTTTCCAGCGTATGGGGGCACAAAATAGCCGCGGTGCGCACAAAAAAGAGCCGCCGTTTCCGGCGGCTTTTGAAGTTGATAACAGGGAGGCGTCAAACAGAGTGGACAGGAGCCACTCGGTGTCCAAACGAGGACGATGCCAGTCATAATCGAGAAAGCTTAACGGGTCGTAAACGAGCGATTTTCTTTAGGGATTATTTGCCATGTCGGCCATTGGCCGAGTTTTGAGATTGACCTCCCCCACGGGTCGTCCCTGCCTAGTGCGCGATTGCGCGCAATTGCGCACTAGGCAGGGACGACGTGATGAGAGATCGCGTTCGAAGACCTTACGTCTTGAAGAAGCTGTTCGCAGCATCCTTCGACGCGCGCTTCTTCGTAACGGCCTGTTGCAGCCGTTCGATTTCCGAAGTCATCAGCGCGATGCGCTCGGTCAATTCCTCGACCGACAATAGCGACAGGTCCTGGCCGATTTCGTGGGTGATCTTCTTCCGCGGCTTGTCGTCATCCTCGTTGGCCATGCGTTTCTCCTTGTGCTCGGCGGCCGCCGGAGCGGTTGCCAGCCGGGGCCGGGCTGGCTAATCAGGGGCCGCCTCAATTCTCCGCATTTCGCAAGGACAAATCATGGAAAAGCTGCCCGCGCAAATGACCGTCGTCGGTATCAGCAAGCCCGGCGGCCCCGAGGTGCTGTTGCCGGAAACCCGCAGCGTTCCGACGCCCGGTCCGGGGGAAATCCTGGTCAAGGTGATGGCCGCCGGCGTCAACCGTCCCGACGTTGCGCAGCGCTCCGGCGCCTATCCGCCGCCGCCCGGCGCCAGCGACCTGCCTGGCCTGGAAATCGCGGGCGAAGTGGTCGCGCTCGGCGAAGGCGCTACCAAGCACAAGCTGGGCGACAAGGTGATGTCGCTGGTGGCGGGCGGCGGCTACGCCCAATATTGCATTGCGCAAGACGCGCAGGCGATGGCGGTGCCGCCGTCGCTCTCGATCCAGGAAGCCGGCGCGATCCCGGAAACGCTGATGACGGTCTGGCACAATGTGTTCGAGCGCGGCGCGCTGAAGCCGGGCGAAACCTTGCTGATCCATGGCGGCTCGTCCGGCATCGGCACCATGGCGATCCAGCTTGCGAAAGCGTTCGGCTCGAAGGTGATCGTGACCGTCGGCTCGCAGGACAAGATCGACGCCTGCCTCAAGCTCGGCGCCGACCGCGCCATCAACTACAAGACCGAAGACTTCGTCGCCGTGGTCAAGGCTGAGACCAACAATGTGGGCGCGAACCTGATCCTCGACATGGTTGCCGGCGACTATGTCGATCGCAACTATGACGCCGCGGCGGTCGACGGCCGTATTGTGCAGATCGCAACCCTCAACAGCCCCAAGGTCACCGTCAACATCGCCAAGGTGATGGTGAAGCGGCTGACCCACACCGGCTCCACGCTGCGCCCCCGTACTAATGCGGATAAGGCGGCGATGGTGGCAGCAATTGAGGCCAAGGTGATGCCGCTCTTGCGCGACGGACGCGTAAAACCGCTGATGGACAGCTCATTCCCGCTGGAAAAGGCTGCTGACGCGCATCGGCGGATGGAGACCAGCGCACATATTGGCAAAATTGTGTTGGAGGTTTAACGATCACCAGCGAAGCACAGGGTGGAAACCCTTTGATTTACTTCGCTTTCATGTCATTTATCGCGGAAACGCGGGACCATTCGCCAGGTCCCGAAGGGTCGTTGCTCGCGGAGTACTGACATTGCGTCTGATCAGGTGCCTTGCGCTGTTGGCGCTGGGCCTCATGATTGTTGCGGCCGCGCCGGCGGCGCACGCCATTGACGCGGTCAGCGTCCGCAGTGACGCGCCTGCCATCGACCTCACCGCCGTGCTTGACCACCAGCGCAGCGAAACCGACCGCATCCAGGTTTCGACCGCGCCGGGAACCGACGGCATCGTCCGCCGCATCGAGGTCCGCGCCCGCGAGGGCGGGCAGAACTGGGTGGTGTTCGCGCTTGCCAACAACACCGACGACCAACTCGACCGCCTGATCGTCGCGCCGCATTATCGCATCGTGTCGTCCGGCCTGTTGTGGCCCGACCTCGGCCTGTCGCGCATCGCCACCATCACGCCGTCGACCGGCGACCGTCCTGAGCGGCAGGAAAGCGCGACTGCCGACATCTTCCGCATCACGCTCGATCCCGGCGCCGTCATCACCTTCGTGGCGGAACTGCGCACCGACAAGCTGCCGCAGCTCTATCTGTGGGAGCCCGACGCCTACAAGGACAAGGTGAACTCGTTCACGCTCTACCAGGGCATCGTGATCGGCATCTCCGGACTCCTGGCCCTCGTGCTGACCATTCTGTTCGTGGTGAAGGGCAGCATCATGTTCCCCGCCGCCGCCGCGCTGGCCTGGGCGGTGCTGGTCTATATCGGCGTCGATTTCGGCTTCTGGGGCAAGGTGCTCGACATGTCGAACAACGCCGAGCGCGTCTGGCGCGCGGCGGGCGAGGCGATCCTGGCGGCGACGCTGCTCGTGTTCCTGTTTGCCTATCTCAATCTCAGCCGCTGGCATGTGCGCTATTCCCACATCACCGTCGGCTGGCTGGCCTTCCTCGGCTCGCTGGTGGCGCTGGCGCTGTTCGATCCCGCGGTCGCCTCCGGCATTGCACGCATCTCACTGGTGCTGATCGCCTTCGCGGGCTTTGCGCTGATCGTCTATCTCTCGACGCATGGTTTCGATCGCGCGGTGCTGTTGATTCCGACCTGGTTCCTGCTGGTGGTCTGGGTGATCGCGGCCGGCATGACGGTGGCGGGCTCCGTGACCAACGACATCGTCGGTCCCGCGCTGCTCGGCGGCCTCGTGCTGATCGTGATGCTGATCGGATTTACGGTGATGCAGCACGCCTTTGCCGGCGGCGGCGCGACCACCGGCATCGTCTCCGACATCGAGCGTCGCGCGCTGGCGCTGACCGGTTCCGGCGACCTGATCTGGGACTGGGACGTCTCCGCCGACAAGGTATTCACCAGCCCGGAGACCGAAAGCCTGCTCGGCCTGAAGCGCGGCACGCTGGAAGGCCCCGCCGCGAAATGGCTGGAGGTGCTGCACCCGCTCGACCAGGATCGTTTCCGCGCAGCCCTCGACAGCGTGCTCGACCAGCGCCGCGGCCGCCTGGTGCAGGATTTCCGCCTGCGCACGCCCGACGGCCATTTCATGTGGTTCGCGCTGAAGGCGCGTCCGGTGGTCGGCTCCGACGGCGAGGTCTCGCGCGTGGTCGGAACCCTCACCGACGTCACCGAGATCAAGAACGCCGAAGAGCGCATGCTCCACGACTCCGTGCATGACAACCTCACCGGTCTTCCGAACCGCAAATTGTTCATGGACCGCCTTGGCGCGGTCGCCAATTTCGCCAAGAGCATGCCGACGCTGCGGCCGACGCTGATGGTGATCGACCTCGACCGTTTCAAGCAGGTCAATGATTCCGTCGGCATCGCGGTCGGCGATTCCATCCTGCTGACGCTGGCGCGGCGGCTGACGCGCATCCTGAAACCGCAGGATACGCTGGCGCGACTGGCCGGCGACCAGTTCGGCCTGATCCTGTTGTCGGAGCAGGACCCGGCGCGCATCACCGCGTTTGCCGAAACCATCCGCAAGACCATCCGCGCGCCGATCGCCTTCAACGACCGCGAGATCTTCCTGACCGCTTCCATCGGGCTCGCGCTGTCCGATCCGCAGACGCAACTGTCCGACGAGATCATCAAGGACGCCGAGCTTGCGATGTATCACTCCAAGCGCATCGGCGGCGACCGCATCGACGTCTACAAGCCCGCCATGCGCGCCCGCAAGACCGACCGCCTGACGCTGGAAAGCGAACTCCGCCGCGCCATCGAGCGGCAGGAAATCACCATCCTGTACCAGCCGATCGTGCGGCTGGAAGACCGCTCGATCGCCGGCTTCGAGGCCCTGGCGCGCTGGGACCATCCCAAGCTCGGCCGGATGTCGCCGTCGGAATTCATCACGATCGCCGAGGAAATCGGCCTGATCGTCGATCTCGGCATGTTCGTGCTCGACCAGACCGCGCGGCAGCTTTCGGTGTGGCAGCGCGCGATGCGCTCGCGCGAACCGATCTTTGCCTCCGTCAACGTCTCCTCGCGGCAGTTGCTGCGCCACGATCTGATCCATGACATCCGCACCGTGCTGTCACGATCGTCGGTGGCGCGCGGCACGCTGAAACTGGAGCTGACGGAATCGCTGGTCATGGAAAACCCTGAACATGCCGCGCAGATGCTGACGCGTATTCGCGAACTCGGCACCGGGCTGTCGCTGGACGATTTCGGCACCGGCCATTCCTCGCTGGCCTATCTGCAGCGCTTTCCGTTCGATACCATCAAGATCGACCAGTCCTTCGTGCGCACCACCAGCCGCGGCACGCGACCCGTGATCCTGAAATCGATCATCGCCCTCGCCCACGACCTCGGCATGGACGTGGTCGCGGAGGGCGCCGAGACGGATTCGGATGCGGTCGAGCTCTATCAGCTCGGCTGCGAATACGCCCAGGGCTTTGCGTTCGGTGAGCCGATGGATGCCGACGCCGCGATGCGGCTGCTCACGGAGGAGCGGCTGGAAGCGGCGAGCTAGTCTCTTCGTCGCCCCTGCGAAAGCAGGGGCCCATACGCCGCGGCCCGTCCGTGAAGTGATGGGGCCGGTTGCCTTCGCTACAACAGCAGCCTGTGATTATGGGTCGCCGTCTTCCCTGCGCGCGGCGTGCCTTGGTCTTACCACCAGCCCGGTTGCATCGGACGATAGTACTGGCCGCCGCGGCGGCGCGTGTTGCCGGTTTGGGGGGCCGGATCGCGCGGAAAATTGAAGAAGCCGAAACCGTTGTCGCCCTGGACGTCGTCGCTCGCAACAAGGACATCGGCCGTAGGCTGGCGCGTTATAAAGCCGCCCTGGGGCTGGTTGTTCAGCACCGCGACGAACTCGGTGCGATAGTTGGTTTCGCTGCTCAGCGGCTCGTCCGAGACGACGATCGAGGATCGCGGCAATGCGGTCGGCGCGATGCGATCGAGCACCTCCTGCGGCATGGTGATGCGCTCCAGCGCGGCCTTGGCGTTGTCGCCGTTGTCGATCGTGACCGCGGTCCAGCGCAGGCTCGCCTCATTGCGCGCCACCGCCGTGAACACATGCGTGCCGATCGGCCTTTCGGGATTGCGGATCGTGACCGGAACCTCAATCGTCGCATCGAACACGATGCCGCCGCCGTCAGGTGCCGGCTTATGCGTGGGGCGGCGCACGTAAAGCTTCTGCGTCGCGCGGCTGATGTAGATCGAGACCGGCTCGAGCGCGAGCTTCGCCTCGCTCGCCGCTTTGGCGGTGTCGACCTTCCTGGTCTCGGCCGCCTTGGCAGCGTCTTTTGCGGCGGCGGCGGCGCCGGGCTTCGACTTCGCGTCATCCCTGGCAGTGTCGAGCTGCGTCCCCAGTTCCGCGGCCTTGGCGTCGGCCGTTTGCTTGAGGTGCTCGGCCCGCGCCTTGGCCTCGTCGGTCTTTGCGGCAGCGAGCGCCTTGTCGGCGTAAGCGAGCCCAGCGTCGGCGCGGGTCTTGAGCCCCTCCAGCTTGCGCAGCGACACCTTGAGCGACGCCACCTCGCGCGCCGCGGTCGCGGCGGCTTTCTTCGCCTCCCCGGCCGTCGTTGCGGCCTCCGCGGCCTCGCGGGCAAGCGTCTCGGCGCGCGCCGGTGCAGCCGCAATGGCCTCCGGGCTCGGCACGAATAGCGCCGGGTGGGAGAACTCGACCGGCTCGGCGTTATCAGGCGAGACGATTACCCGCATCCCGATCCGCGTCCTGTCGAACAATTTCTCGGCGAAGCCAAAGGGCATCCGCACGCAGCCGTGCGAGGCCGCGTATCCGGGCAGCGGGCCGCCGTGCAGCGCGATGCCGTTCCAGGTGATGCGCTGCATGTTCGGCATCTCGGCATCGTCATAGAGGCTCGAATGGTGATCCTTGTTCTTCTCGAGGATGGCGAACACGCCGGCAGGCGTCTCGCGTCCAGTGGTGCCGGTTGAAACCGGCGCGCGCAGGATCCAGCCGTCGGCGTCGTAGATGGTGACCTGCTGGGTCTTGATCGAAACGATCGCCATGATCGGCTCGCCTGCGTCGCGCGGCGCCGTCGCCTCGGCGGGGGGCTTGGGGCGCACTTGTGTCGCCGCGGCGTCAGCGGCCAGCGCGGCCATCACCGCGAGCGTCACAATGGCGGGGGGACCCCAACGCCGCATCGCCACGGTGGATCGCGCCATCGTAACTCGATTCACCATGCCATGCCCCGGTTGAAATGCCTGTCCGCGCTTGCATCGATCAAGTGTCAGATCGCGACTTTGGACTAACTAACCGCCGCCACCATCTACGCCGCCAATTCGCGCCTTAAGACTATCGGCACGCTCCATTGGCAGTTCTCTCATATACGACGGCCGGCGTAGCAGGAAGGGTGGCTCGCGGCTGAATTGGCACTTTTTGGACGTGCAGCACGTAGCGCGACATTTACTTTGGAGGTAGACCAACTCAGGCAGCCAGCACCACGGCAATGCCCTAATCCTTCGCCCGCAGTATGCTGATCCGCGTTTCATCGACGAAACTCTTGATGTCCTGATCGGGGCGGCGGAACAGATTACGTTCGACAATGAGTGAGCGGCCGCTGATTGTCTTGGTGCAGCGCTCCTTGAGGTAGATGCCTCCCACTGGCTGATCTCCTGCACCCGGCTGGCCCTCGGTGCATGCCCAGCCGTCCGAGCCGTAGCGCGATTTGGCCTGCAGCCCCAGGAGAAACGCCTTCTTCCGGATATAGAGACGCGCCTTCGGATCGGTCTCGATCTGCAGACCGGCAACATGGCCGGTATCGTCGATCAGCAAGGTCAGGATCGCGGGATGGCCCGCCACCATCGTGCCGTCGCGGCTGGTCGATGGATCGTAACCAAATCGGATCGCCCGTGTTCCATTCTTCTCGGCAGGACAGTCGCGCCAATCCTTCCAGCCAGAAAGTGTTCGCTTCGAATCCGCCGCGCAAGAGAAGTCGACGTAACCTGACTCCGCCAGCTCGGCCGCGGCCATTCCGAGGCGAATGTCGCGCAGATCGTTGCCGCCGAACTCTTCCGTCCGTGCCGGAGAGTACGCAAGTGCGACGGCCTGCCAGACAAGCAGGCCCGCGGCAAGAACTCCCGATAGCGTCAGTCTGTCCATCACTTGCCCTTCCCCATGCTGGCGGTCGCATCATCCGGCTTCTGCGCCTTGTAGACGTCGCATACCCGCGACGTGCTTGAGAAGAAGGCGACGCATTCCGCGTAAGTGGGTTCACCCGCTCCCTTGATATGGGCGATCACGTAATCGGCGACGGCTTCGATATCCTTCGGCCGCAGAAATGTTCCGCCCTCGGGCGGCATCTGTGCCCCCGCGTCCTGGCGGTTCATGCCATGGCATTTCACCTCATCGTAGGCGCCGCGCATGAAGAACGGCATCCCCGTGCCTGGCCGCCCGCAGCCGACGGTTTCAATGATCTGATCCCGCGTCAGCTCGGTCTTGCGCAGCGACAGCGCATCGCCGCCATAGCCACCGCCGCCATTGCCGTGCCATTTGTGGCAACCCACGCAATTCGCGCGACTGAACACCGCCTTGCCGGTATTGGTCGGATCCGAGGCCGGCGCCTGCGCCGACTGACCGTAGGTCGCGGCCGGCATCGAAAAATTCAGGGCGACGACGCTGGCAAGCAGCAGCTCGTCTGCCGCCGGGAATCTGTTGAAGATCATCATTGCATCTCTTGTCGAAGAAGCGGGAGGGCCCGCCGTTGGCGGACCCTCCATTTTTGGATGTCAGAGTGCGAATACGTAGAGCATCGATCCCGGCTGTATCTTCTTCAATTCGGGCGTCGAATCGATGAACCACTTGTCCCAGGCGCCGCCCAGGCCGACCAGAATGGCGACGTACTGTTTGCCGTCGACCGTAAAGGTCATCGGCGGTGCGTTGACGCCGCCGCCCGTGTTGAACTCCCAGAGCTTCTGCAATGACTTGGCGTCAAGCGCCATCACTTCGCCGGACGGCTGGCCGGTGAAGACGAGGTCAGGAGTCGCAAGCATGCCGCCCAAATTGGGGAACGGCGTTTCCATTTTGCCGGCGATCTTGCCGGTCGTCACGTCGATCGCAGTCACGCTGCCGGTGATCGTGAACGGCTGGCTCGGGCCGCCGCCGGTCCAGAACTCACGAGGTTTCAGTTTTTCCGGCGTCATCACCTCAACTTTGATGCGATTGCAGCTCTCGATCACCGGGATGTACCAGAGCTTCAGATCCGGATTATAGGCCGTCGGCGGCCAGTTCTTACCGCCCATATTGCCGGGGCAGATGTCGGTTTCCATGTTGGTGCGGCTTGGCGTCACCGACGCGATATAGGTCTGCACCTGCTTGTTCGAGTCATACTCGATCGGCTTGCCGGTCTCCGCGTCGAGCCCTTTGGTCCATGTGACTTTCTTGACGAATGGGAGGCCCCAGACGAACTTGCCGTTGGTGCGATCGATCGCATAGGCGAAGCCGTTGCGGTCCGCTTCGAGCGCGAGCTTCCGCGGACCGCTGGGCCCGGGGATATCGACCAGCACGTTTTCGGCCACGCTGTCATAGTCGTAGGGGTCGTTCGGCGTGTGCTGATAGTGCCACTTGATCTTGCCGGTTGTGGCGTCAAGGGCCAGCGAGCTGTCGGTGTAAAGGTTGTCGCCCGGCCGATAGGCGTTATCCCAGTCCGGTCCGGGATTGCCGATGCCCCAGATGAGGGTGTCGGTTGCGGGATCGTAGGTGCCGGTTACCCAGGTCGAACCGCCGCCGGCGGCAGCCGCGTTGTTGCTGTCCTTCCAGGTTTCGCTGCCGGGCTCGCCCTTGCCCGGGATCGTGTGGGTGCGCCAGACCTCCTTCTGGGTCGCAAGGTCGGTGGCGGCGATCCAGCCACGGATGCCGTACTCCGCGCCGGCCACGCCGGTGATCGCCATGTTCTTGACGATCAACGGCGCGCCGGTGATCACCTCGCCCTTGTCCGGATCGGCGACAGTCCGCTGCCAGGCGACCTGGCCGGTATCCTTGTTGGTCGCGATCAGCCGGCCATCAAGCGTGTGGGAAATGACGAGATCACCCCACAGTGCGACGCCGCGGTTGTCGACGCCGCAGCACGCCACAGCACCAGCCCAGTCACGGTCCGTCTTGGGATCCATCTTCCAGACCAGCACGCCGCGGCCACCATGCGCATCGATCTTGTAAACGGAACCCCATCCATCGGTAACGTAGAGAAAGCCGTTCTCGGCAATGGGCGTGCCTTCCAGCCCGCCATGGCTCCAGATGCCGCCGCCTTCGATGCCGCCGAGGTGCATGGTCCAGGCGACCTTCAGGTTCTTCACGTTATCGCGGTTGACCTCCTTCAGGCTGGAGAACCGGTGAGCCGAGTAATTCTGATGATGATGAAGCCAGTTGCCCGGCTCCTTGTCGACGTTGAGCAGCCGTTCCTGATTGACCTGGTCCGCGGCGGAGACAGGAAGTGCGCCCATCACGCTTGCGGCAGCCACCGCTGCGGCAAGCCGACAGGCTCGCGTCAACATTTTTGTGTGACCTGAAGATCGCTCCATGAGTAATGCCTCCTTGCTGGCAAGTTCTTGTTCGCAGATCATGTTGGATCGAACGTCCGGCATATCCGGGCGTTCGCTGACGGGCCCCATTCAACGGGCTTCACCAGTCCGCTGTCGCGATCATGGCGTTCGTGAAACCTGCACCTCCGTTTCCTTGGTTCCGGCTTTCTGGAAAACGACGGCGCATGTGAACGTCTCGCCATCGACGAGCTTCTGCCGCGTCTGCAGCAGCATGACGTGATATCCGTCGTGCTTGAGTTCGATCGTCTTGCTCTCCGGGATCGGAATGGACTTGATCTCGCGCATGGCGGGCGCGCCTTCGCCGCGATCGACCGTATGCTTTACGACGAAATTCGCGAACGGACAGCGGACGCGCAGGATGGCATCGGCTTCGGCAGCATCGTTCCTGATCGTCATCAGCAGCGGGAGATCGATACCGACTTCGTCGGACGCCGGCACCCGGGCGTTCGTCAATTGCAGCGCATCGCCTGCGAAGCCGGGCGTCAGCCCAACTCCGGCAACAAGTTCGGCAAACAGTCCGAGCGCCAGAAGCCGGGATCTGCCGGGCAGCGCAGCCCACCCTGCCCGATCAAGAACACCATCAAGACTCGATGCCGCTATGGCGCTCATCGGCTATCGCCGCGGCCATCAGAGATTTGCAGGCGTGGGACGCCCAAACGACCATGTCGTCGGAACCATCGGCGCCATCCTCCCACGATCGATTTTTCTTCTTGTCTTATAAGTTGCGCCCCAAATTGAGGCGGCGGTAGGGCCGGTGTCTGTGGAAAATGATTCCAGCGGGAGACTCGCTTGGCGTATTCCATACCAATCGATATCCTGCACGGAAACGCGGCGCTGCATGCACCGATGATGACGGGTGAGCGGCACGCGCTCACCGCCTCGCGGGCATCTTCTTGAACTTCACGCTTTTCCCATCCGCCTGCCGCGTCGCGATGTAGCCGGCTTCCAGGCAGGCCTCGCGCTGTGGCATTTTCTCCTGCGGGCTGCGCAGCGTCTCCCACCAGGATGCGCGCTGCGCGGCGCGCGGCAGGGCGGCGTCGATGATCTCCTCGATCTGTTCGAAGCTCAGCACGAATTCGGCACGCTTCTGCGCCTTCAGATAGTCCCGCAAGGGATCGTAAACGTTCACGCGTGTCCTCAATGGTGATTTGCACAAAACCGTCGACGCCGGCAACCCGGCGTTAACTCTCTATCATATCGCCGTCGTCGTTTAAGGCCGCAACAACATATCCGGCCGCATATCCGAAGGCTTGGAGCGGACGATGCTATTCGGACGGCAAAGCGACGTGGCCGGGAAAGATCTGACCGGGAAAGGGCTGGTTCAGGAAAGCTTCCAACCGCCGGCCCTGGCGCTTGTCCGTGAAGCTGTTGATCGCGTCGTCGATCGCGACCGTGATCGGCTTTTCGGCGATTTGCGCCAGCGTGATGCTGGACATGCGCCGCGGCGAGGAAGAACTCGCCCGCCAGACTCTCGAAAATCTCGCAGCCGGCATCGATGCCGACATCAGCCGAAACATCGAACTCTATGACCTCTCGCTGCGCAACGTCGCCAGCAATCTGGTGATGCCGGAGATCAGCGCCGTCGGCAGGGAGATCCAGCACCTGATCCTGTTCGATCATGCCGCCACCGCCAGACATTTCGGCGTGATCCAGGTGTTCGACGCACAGGGCAAGCTGACGCACGACGCGGCAAGCCTCGATCCGGCGCCGGAGGATCGCAGCGACGAGGAGTATTTCCAGGTCCATCGCGCCAATCCCGATCTAGGCCTGTACATGAGCCGGCCGATGCTGCGCCGCGGCGCCTATTCGATCGTGCTGAGCCGGCGCATCAACGATACCGACGGTGGTTTTCTCGGCGTCGTGGTGGGTTCGATCCGTTTCACTTATTTCCATGACCTGTTCGGAAGGCTGACCCTCAACCCCGGCGATACGATCACGGTGCTGCGCCGGGACCGGACGATCATCATGCGGACGCCGTTCGACCTGGATGTGATCGGGAAGAACCTGGCGGAGCGGCCAAAATGGCGCGCGGACAATTTGAAGCAAGGCGCGGCCTATGCCGGCGTCGGACCGGTCGATCCGACGCCGCGGCTCTACGTTCGAAGCGGCAGCACGAATTTATTCTTTGTCGTGGTTGGAAAGCCGCTGGCGAGCATTCTGAATCTTTGGCACAGGGAAGTGATCCGGATCGGAGCGATCATGACGGTGCTGATCCTGTTCGTGGTCGGCACTGCGCTGTTCCTCGCGCGCGAGATCGGCCGCCGCGCGGAGGCCGAGGACAAGCTGGAAGAGCTGGCAACCACCGATGCGCTCACCGGCCTGAAGAACCGGCGCAAATTCGATACCGAGATCGATGCGGAATGGCGGCGGGCAGCGCGCAACAACACGCCGATCGCGGTCCTGATGATCGACGCCGACCATTTCAAATCCTACAACGACACTTATGGCCATCAGGCCGGCGACCAGGTGCTGGTCGGCATTGCGATCTGCATTTCGGACGCGGTGCGGAGGGCGGGCGACTGTTCGGCGCGCTACGGCGGCGAGGAATTCGCGGTGCTGCTGCCCGGCCTATCGGCGGTGGAAGCGTTCACCGTCGCCGAAACCATCCGCATCAAGGTCGAACAGTGGGCCGAGGACCCCAATGTCATGACGGTCAGCATCGGCGTGGCGAGCATGACACCCACGGCAGCCATTGATTGGCCCTATCTCGTCGAAGCGGCCGACAAGGCGCTCTACGCGGCCAAGGCCAGCGGCCGCAACCAGTCGGTGGTCGCCGCGATCCCGCAGCTCGCGCTGGTGGCGTGAGCATCTGCGCCAGCACCGTCATTGCGATCGGGATAGGGGGGAGCCTCTCGGCTCCTCCCCTCCCACACCACCGTACGTACGGGTCCGTATACGGCGGTTCGGTGGATTATGCATGTCGTAGTTCTGTGATGGAAGTCAGGCCGAGTGAACCGAAGAAAGCAATTGGCATTGCAGTGGTGAGCGCGGGGCTGCTTGCGAGCCGCCAAGGGCCACGCGGGCTTCCGGCGGTTCGCGCCGCCAGGTCCCGGCCGACGCCGCAGCGTCGCAGCTCGGCAAAGCGAGCAGGTCCACACTTCCATTGCTTCCAGGCGATGGCGCGCAACCGCCGCCTGATCCATTCCTCAAGCGCGCGCAACACCGACGGGGTTTGGCAGAAGCCGAAGTAACCCCGCCACCCGATGAGGTAGACCGACAGCTCCTTGACGATCTGCGCAAGGCTTCGTCCACGCGTGCGCCGCGTCAGCTCCCGAATTCTCGCCTTGAAGCGGGCGATGGCCTGCGGCGCAACGCGCCGTCGCGGCTTTCGTCCACTCGTGTAGCTGAAGCCCAGGAACTTGCGAACGCTCGGTTTGGCAACCGCACTCTTGGCTTTGTTGACCTTGAGCTTGAGGCGCTTCTCGATGAACCGCTCGATCCCGGCCAGCACCCGCTCGCCCGCCTTCTGACTGCGCACATAGATGTTGCAATCGTCGGCGTAGCGCACGAAGCGATGGCCGCGTTTCTCCAGTTCCTTGTCCAGCACATCCAGCATCAGGTTCGACAACAGCGGCGAGAGCGGCCCACCCTGCGGCGTGCCTTCCTCCGTCGGGCTGACAAGGCCTCCTTCCATCGCACCCGCGGTCAGAAAGCCGCGGATCAGCTTCAGGATGCGTTTGTCGGCAACCCGCTTGGCAACAAGCCCCATCAGGATATCGTGGTTGACCCGGTCGAAGAACTTCTCCAGGTCGATGTCCACGACGATGGCGTGTCCGGACGCAATATACGTCTGCGCCCGCTCTACCGCCTGATGCGCCGAGCGCTTCGGCCGGAAGCCGAAGCTCGTCTCGGAGAACGTTCCGTCCCAGTCGGCTTGCAGCACCTGCATCACCGCCTGCTGGATAAAGCGGTCGAGCACCGTCGGAATGCCGAGCAGCCGCATGCCACCCGACGGCTTCGGTATCTCGACGCGCCACACCGGCTGCGGCTTGTAGATGCCTTCAAGCAACTGGACCCGAACCGTAGGCCAGTGCTCCTTCAGGTAGGCCGACAAGTCATCGACATTCATACCGTCAATGCCTGCCGTACCTTTGTTGCGCTTCACTCGCGCCAACGCTTTCTTCAGGTTCTCACGCTCAACCACGTCTTCCATCGACGGTCCCGCAACCGCCGGGCGTTCGGGACAGGCTCTCGCCGGGCGCGCTTCGGGCTCTCGGGCGGCGGCGCTTCGGGCTTCACCCTCCGCTCCGGTGCCCAAGTTCAGCTCGACCTGGTTCTTCTGCCGCATGGCTCGCACGAGATCGCCGCTCTACTAACCGCTTCCACCGTTCAGGCCTTCGGCGGCGCGCTGCCGCCTACTACGCCCTCTGCTGACTTCTGCGCTGCGGTCAGGCCGCCTTGCGGCGGCCTCAGTCCCAAAGCTGGGACGCAGCGCAGACCTCCCGAGGTAAGACCGACCGCCTTCACCGCACGCCCGCCGGATCTACCACCCCGACCTTTGATAACCATGGACTTCGCGATTGGCTGCTCGCTCGTCCGGCCGGGCAGGCCTCGTTATCCGGTGTTTGTCCATCGGGCCGCGGCTTTGCTCCACGCTTTCTTCAGACCCCACCTCGCGGTGACGCCCTTGCGCTTCGCTAGTCCTTCGCCGTCATCAGGCTAGACAGAGGACTTCCACCTCCAAGCTGTCGTTCATACTCGGCACACAGCCAACGGGTCGCGCGAATGCGCGCCCGATGACAGGCTCCGCGAAGCAATCCATACGTCAGCGTATGCGGAGCGATGGATTGCTTCGTCGCTACGCTCCTCGCAATGACGGGGGAAAGGCCGCTACGCCTTCGCCCGTCACTTCTCCAGATACTTCTTCATCTCCGCGCGCAGGCCGTCGCGCAGATCGTCGCGCGCCATGCCGTAGGCGATGTTGGCGCGCAGGAAGCCGGATTTGGAGCCGCAATCGTGCCGCTCGCCTTCGAACTCCACGCCATAGAATCTTTGCGTCCTGGCGAGAGTTTTCATCGCATCGGTGAGCTGGATCTCGTTGCCCGCGCCGCGCTCCTGGGTCTCCAGGATCTTGAAGATTTCCGGCTGCAGGATGTAGCGCCCGGTGATCGAAAGGTTGGACGGCGCCGTGCCCTTCGGCGGTTTCTCCACCATGCCGTCGACCTCGAACATGTTTTTGGCGAGCCGCTTGCCGACGCCGCAGATGCCGTATTGATGGGTGAGATCGTCGGGCACCGCCTCGACCGCCAGCAGGTTGGACTTGCTGCCGAGCTTGCTGGCAGCCTCGACCATCTGCTTCAGGCAACCGGGGCTGTTCAGCACCAGCTCGTCCGGCAGCACCACCGCGAACGGCTCGTCGCCGACGATATCGCGCGCGCACCAGACCGCATGCCCGAGCCCGAGCGGCGCCTGCTGACGGGTGAAGCTGGTGGCGCCGGCTTTGGGCTGGTCGCGCGCCAAAATATCCTGCTCGGCCTTCTTGTTGCCGCGCGCAGCCAGCGTGGTGTCGAGCTCGAACATCCGGTCGAAATGATCCTCAATCACGCCCTTGTTGCGCCCGGTGACGAAGACGAAATGCTCGATGCCGGCCTCCTTGGCCTCGTCGACCACGTACTGGATCAGCGGCTTGTCGACGATCGTCAGCATTTCCTTCGGCATCGCCTTGGTGGCGGGCAGGACGCGGGTGCCGAGACCGGCGACCGGGAAGACGGCTTTACGGATTTTCATGGGTATCGCGAGCCTTGACATTGAGAAATTTGGAAATGAGGAAAGTGCTTTGATTGCACGTTGATAGCCGGTTTGCACCCCTGAACAAAGGCGGATCTATGGTGGCCATCTCGCCTCCCCTTGCGCACCCCGGCCGCGACAACAAAATCCCCTCTGTTAAACTATTGGAAACCGTGACAGGGCCTTCTGGCACGGGGTTGGCTGCGACGGACGGCACGGCATGGGTCTGATGGAACGAGTGATGAGCAATCGAACCGGCGCGATGCTAATCGCGGCCGCGCTGTTGTGTTCCAGCGGGCAATCGCAAGCCCAATCCTCCGGCAATGGGGTTTCGAACTTTTTCGGCAACATCTTTTCCGGGCAGAAAGCCGCGCCGCCTCAGGCCACGCCCGGCCCGGACGGCAATCCGCCGCCCTGGAGCGGCGAGGACGGCGCCTCCGGCCATCCGCTGATGACGGCTTCCGCGATCCGTGAGGCTGCCGCCAACTTTCAAAATTGCGTTGCCTCGATGTGGCCTGATGCTGCACGCCGCAACATCACCCAGCAGAATTTCGAGCGCTTCACCGCAGGGCTCGAGCCTGATTTGCGCATCATGGACCTGATGGATTCGCAGCCCGAATTCACCAAGGCGATCTGGGACTATCTCGACATCCTCGTGAACGACAACCGCCTGGCCAAGGGGCGCGAGATCCTCGCGACATACAAGCCGCAGTTCGATGCGGCGGAGAAAGCCTACGGCGTCGACCGCTACGCGATCGCCTCGATCTGGGGCATCGAGTCGAACTACTCGACGCAGATGGGCGACCGCAACGTGGTGCAGTCGACGGCGACGCTGGCCTGCGTCGGCCGCCGGCAGGCCTATTTCAAGGACGAATTCCTCACCGCACTGGAAATCCTCAACCGCGGCGATCTGCGTCCCGAACAGATGCGCGGCTCCTGGGCCGGCGCATTCGGGCCGACGCAGTTCATGCCGACCGCCTTCAAGCGCTACGCCGTCGACGGTGACGGCGACGGCCGCCGCGACGTCGTCGACAACGCCGCCGACCTGATCGCCTCCACCGCCAACAACCTCAAGAAGGACGGCTGGCAGACCGGGCGGAGCTGGGGCTACGAGGTGGTGCTGCCGGAAGGTTTCAATTTCATGCTGGCGGACAAGTCCAAGGCGATGACGATCGCGCAGTGGCAACAGCAGGGACTGAAGCGGGCCGACGGCAAGCCGTTCCCTGACACAACCGAGAAGGCCTATCTGCTGGCGCCTGCCGGCGCGCAGGGGCCCGGCTTCCTGATGCTGCAGAATTTCCGGGTGATCATGAAATACAACCCGGCGGAGGCCTATGCGCTGGCGATCGGCCATTTTGCCGACCGCCTGCGCGGCGGGGCGCCGTTCGTGCAGCCCTGGCCGCGGCAGGAACGGGTGCTGTCGCGGGCGGAGCGGCTGGAACTGCAGCAGCTCCTGGCCCAGCGCGGCTTCTACCGCGGCACGCCGGACGGTCAGTTCGGCGGCCAGACGCGGGAGGCGCTCCGCGGCTTCCAGGCCTCGATCGGGGCTCCTGCGGACGGATTTGCCTCTTCGGACGTGCTGGAGCGGCTGCGGGGGCGCTAAATCCCTTTGGTTTGACGCGTTTTCTTCGCGCGAACAGGTCCGATTTCGCTCGAAAACGCTATGAAAATAACCCTGAAAACCACGATTCGGCAGAAGCCTTGACGGTCAGGCCGGAACCCAGGTTCATGGGGAAAATCTGCCCGCTTGCGGCCCGATTCCAGTACTATGTTTGACACCTCACGATCCATTGCGACCCGAGCCGGATGCGAAAGCCAAAGTCCTTCTTGCGCGTTTTCACCGACACCGGCCCGCTGGTGGCGCTGGCGGTTGCGATCGCGCTTCTGGTCGGGATCGTCGGCCCTGCGTCGGCGCAATTCTTCAATTTCGGAGGGCCCTCCCGTCCTGCCCCGCGCACCGGCGGCGGCTGGTTCGGCGGCGATTTCTTTGCGCCGTTCCAGCAAACGCCTCAGCAGCAGGCGCCGCGCCAGGATTTTTCCCGCGCGCCGGGGCCTGCCAAGCGTGACACGGTGCCGGAACGTAATGTGCTGGTGCTGGGCGACGCCATGGCCGACTGGCTCGGCTATGGCCTGGAAGATGCCTATGCCGAGCAGCCCGACATGGGCGTGATCCGCAAGCACAAGACCGTCTCCGGCCTGATTAAGTATCAGCCGCGCGGCGAGCCCGCCGACTGGGCCGCGGCTGCCAAGGGCATCCTCGCCAGCGAAAAGCCTGATGCCATCGTCGTCATGCTCGGCCTCAATGACCGCGTGGCCATCCGCGAGGCAGCGCCTGAGAAGAAAAGCGACAAGAAAGACGACAAGAAGGACGCGCGCGCCAAGCCAGGCGATGCAAAGCCCAAGCCCGAAAGCTCGACTGATGCTGGCAAGGCTGATGGAACCAAGGCAGACACGGCTAAGGCAGATACTGCCAAGGCTGATACTGCCAAGGCAGATACCGCGAAGGCTGATACCGCGAAGGCTGATACCGCCAAGGCTGATACCGCGAAGGCTGACGATGCCGAGGACGATGATGCGCTGCAAACTCGCCGCCCCCGAGAAGAGCGCGCGCGCGGGCGGCGGGCTTTACGAGTTTCGCGACGAGCGCTGGGTCGAACTCTACGCCAAGAAGATCGAAGAGTTGATTGGCGTGCTGAAATCCAAGGGCGTGCCGGTGTTGTGGGTCGGCCTGCCTGCGATCCGCGGGCAGCGCGGAACGGCCGACATGCTGTTCCTCGATGCGCTGTATCGCGACGGCGCCGGCAAGGCCGGCATCACCTATGTCGATATCTGGGACGGCTTTGTCGATGAAGCCGGCCGCTTCCTGCAAAAAGGTCCCGACTTCGAAGGTCAGATCCGCCAGTTGCGCACGGCCGACGGCGTCTTCTTCACCAGGCCCGGCGCGCGCAAGCTCGCGCATTATGTCGAGCGCGAAGTGACGCGCCTGCTCGCTTCACGCTCGGGTCCGATCGCCGTGCCGATCGAGCCGGCAACCCCGGAGGCCAATGTAGCGCCCGGCCAGCCGGCGCCGCGTCCGCTTGCCGGACCGGTCATGCCGCTGGTGGCTTCGTCCGTCGGCACCGATCAGTTGCTCGGCGGTCCCGGCACGCGCCCGGCGGCGGTCGATGCGCTCGCTGCGCGCACGCTGGTGAAGGGTGAAGCGCTGGCAGCGCCGGCCGGCCGCGCCGACGATTACGCCTGGCCTCGCCGGGAAATCGGCCGCGAGCAGGCCAAGGGCGATACGCCGGTTGCGGCCGCCTCCCCGGGCGGAACGGTGACGGCAGTGCCCGGACAGAGGCAGCTTTTGCTTCCACCGCCGCAACAAACGTTACAACAACAGAAGAAGCAGCCGCCGCCGATGCAGATCCGACCCGCGCCAAACAACGGGCCGTCGCTGCGCGATTTCTTCGGCGGGTTCGGTGCGGCGCCGCGTCAGCCCGCGCCGCCCGCGGCCGCACCGCCGCGCGGCCCCGTAGCCCCGGGCGTTCCGCGCCCGCCGGGTAGTGTCGGACGATCGGCCGAGGTCCCGCCGGGCAATCTCACGCGATTCTGACGCCTTGCGGTGAGACGCGCGTTTTCGGACGACGCATCGCCGGGTCCGAACGATGCAGGCATCGCCCGGCAAACCAATGAGGACCGCTCTATCCGTAATAGCGCCAGCGCGGCGGCGGGCGGCGCGGCGGGCGCGTCATCAGCAGCGCCAACGCAAAACCAATTCCACCCGCGACCAGCAGCGCGCCGAGCGGATTTTCCTGCACGGTTTTCGCTACCGCTTTCTGGCCGCTGCGAACAGTGTCGCCGCTGTTCTCATAGGCGTCCTTGGCATAGTTGACGGCGGCATCGGTGGCGTCGCGGGCGGCATCCTTGGCCTGCCCGTAGAGATTTTGCACCGTGCCGGCCGCTTCACGCGCGCGGCCTTCGGCCTGCGTCTTCGCGTCGCCGGCGATGTCGCCGACAGTGCTTTCGACCTTACCCGCAAAATCCTTGGCCGAGCCGGCAATCCGATCCTTGTCCATCGGGTCACTCCTGTTTTCCCTGTGTTTTCTTGGGAGCTAACCGGCGAGGCCCGTTCGGGTTCCTGAAGCGCTGAAGACGCCTCGGTTCAGAATGCTTGGCTCAAAGTATAAGCCCGCCATCGACCACGATGGTCTGGCCGATGATGTAGGACGCCAGCGGCGAGGCCAGGAACAGCGCGGCACCAGCCATGTCGGCGGGCGTGCCGAGCCGCTTCAGCGGGATCCGCTCCAGCGCGCCTTCGAGCCGTTTCGGATTGGCAGTCGTCGCCTTGGTCATCTTGGTGTCAACCAGCCCTGGCGCGATGCCGTTGACGCGGATGCCGTTCTCGGCCCACGCCTCGCCGAGCGTGCGCGTCAATCCCACCGCACCGGTCTTCGAAGCGTTATAGGCCGGGTTGCCCATGGTGGAGTGATAGGCGGCAGTCGAACTGACGATGATCAGCGAATCCTTGCTAGCGCTCAGCATCGCCTGGAATTTGGTTGCGCACGCCATCAGACTCATCAAATTGACTTCCACCACCTTGCGAAAGCCATCCATCTCGAATTCGCCGCGGCGGTAGATCACTGCGCCTTGCGCCAATACCAGCGCGTCGAGCTTTTCGAACGGCGGCTTCAAGGCCTCGATCGCCTGCGCATTGCTGACGTCGAGCTGGAAATAATCGAGGCCTTCGAGATGCGACCCTTCGTCGGGCGAATAGTCAGCGGCGGCAGCGCGGGTGCCGCTGACGGCGACGCGCGCGCCCTTGGCGCGGAACGCCTGCGCAATGCCGTTACCGATGCCGCTGGAGCCGCCGACCACCAGCACCTGCTTGCCGCTGAAATCCAGTTCGTTCATCGCTCGCGATCCTTTTTTGATTGCGTTCTAACTCAAACCTTCGTCGAGGAATTTGACCATCAGAACCTCGTCGTAATATCGCCCGTCGTGCTTGAGAGCTCGCTTTTCGTAGCCGTACTCGACAAAGCCCATGGCGTCGTAAAGCCGGCGCGCAGCTCCGTTCTCGCTCACCACAGTCAGTTGAACCATCTCCGCGCGCTCGCGCGCATGGTCGAGAACTGCCTGAACAAGCCTTTTTCCAAGGCTCGCGTTTCGGCCCGCGGCTCGAACATACATGCCCCAAAGCCGCCCTTTATGCGCCTGCTTCGAACCTTCCGGCGCGGCATATCCGGCTATTCCGACGAGCGCCTCATCAAGGAATGCGCCGAAGACATCTGCGCGGGCCACGACCGCTTCGAACCACGATAGCGGTTGCGCATTTTCGCTCTCAAACGTGCTGCCGAGGGCCTCGGGATTTCCCTGCAGACCTTCCAGCCGGATCTCCCTGTACAGGGCAGCGTCCGCAGGCTCCAGACGGCGAATCCGTAGATCGCTAACCTTGGTCACGTTTGCACCTCGCTCGGCTGGTTTGACCTGTCTGCGGATCGGTGCCAGCCTTGTCAATCCTGCACCGCGCATCTCTGTCCGGATACCATCATGTCGGATTTCAAAGAGCTCAGCCGCTCGGTCAAAGGCCTGACCGTTCTCGTCACCGGCGCCGGCAGCGGCATGGGCCGCGCCACGGCGCTCGTATTCGCGGCCGAGGGCGCCAATGTCGCCGTCACCGATATCAGCGCCGAGACCACGCAGGCCGTCGCCGGCGAGATCGCCGCAACCGGCGGTTCTGCAAAGGCATGGACGCTCGACGTCGCAAAACCTGACGACATCATCAAGGTCGTCAACGACGTCGCCGCGCATTTCGGCTCCCTCGATATCGTCATCAACAATGCCGGCATCTCCGTGCGCGTCGCGATCGACGACGAGGGTTATGAAGCCGCCTGGGACAAGGCGCTTGCCGTGATGCTGACCGCGCATCCGCGCATCATCCGCGCCGCGTTGCCGCATCTGCGCCGGTCGAAGAGCCCGCGCATCGTCAACATCGCGTCGACCGAAGCGCTCGGCGCGACCGCATTGCACAGTCCCTATTCGGCGGCGAAAGCCGGCGTCACCGGCTTGACGCGTTCGCTCGCCGTTGAACTCGGCCGCGAGGGCATCACCGTGAACTGCATCTGCCCGGGCCCGATCCGCACCGCGATCACCGAGCGGATTTCCGAAGAGCACAAGACGATCTACGCCAAGCGCCGCACCGCACTCGGCCGCTACGGCGAGCCTGAGGAGGTGGCGCATATGACGCTGAGCCTGTGCCTGCCGGCGGCCTCCTTCCTGACCGGCGCGGTGATCCCCGTGGATGGTGGGCTGATGGCGCGGAATGCGTAACCTCTCGTCATTGCCGGGCTTGCCCCCGCAATCCATCCGGCTCGAAAACCCTTGTGAAGATTGATGGCCGCCCGGATCAAGTCCGGGCATGACAGCCGTGTGTGCCACACAGGCTCTGTCGCGTTGACACGGCGCGAGCAGGGAGTAATTTTTCTCACAAAGAGAGCGGGGCGAACCGCCCGCCGCATCCTGGAGAGACGCCATGACGGTCACGATCCGGCAGCTTCATCCGCATTTTTTCGGCGAGGTTTCGGGCGTTGATTTGCGACAGCCTCTGACGCCGCAGGAAGCGGCCGACATCGAAGCCGGCATGGACAAGTATGCCGTGCTGCTGTTTCGCAACCAGGACATCACGGACGAACAGCAACTGGCCTTTGCGCTGAATTTCGGCGAGCGCGAGAAGGCACGGGGCGGCACCATCACCAAGAAGGAAGACTACCGGCTGACCACGGGGCTGAACGACGTTTCCAACCTCGGCAAGGACGGCAAGCCGCTGCCGCGCGACAGCCGCACCCATCTGTTCAATCTCGGAAACTGCCTGTGGCATTCCGACAGCTCGTTCCGCCCGATCCCGGCAAAGTTTTCGCTGCTGTCGGCGCGGGTGGTGAACCCCAAGGGCGGCAACACCGAATTCGCCGACATGCGCGCGGCCTATGACGCGCTCGACGACGACACCAAGGCCGAGATCGAGGACATGATCTGCGAGCATTCGCTGATGTATTCGCGCGGCTCGCTCGGCTTCCTGGATTATAGCGACGAAGAGAAAGAGATGTTCAAGCCGGTGCTGCAGCGGCTGGTGCGGACCCATCCGGTGCACCGCCGCAAGTCGCTGTATTTGTCGTCGCATGCGGGAGCCATCAAGGGCATGAGCATGCCCGAAGCGCGGCTGTTGCTGCGCGATCTCACCGAGCACGCCACGCAGCCGGAATTCGTCCACGTCCACAAATGGACCGTGCATGACCTCGTGATGTGGGACAACCGCCAGACCATGCATCGCGTCCGCCGTTACGACCAGTCGCAACCCCGCGACATGCGCCGCGCAACAGTGGCGGGGACCGAGCCGACGGTGCAGCAGCAGGCGGCGGAGTAGTACTCTCCGTCGTCCCCACGAACGCAGGGACCTCCGCGTGAGCGCCCCGCGCTCATCGCGATACCGCGTGATCCATCAATGAGGTGCGGTCGTAGACGCGCTGCGTTAGCCGGTTGCTGTTGTGAGTTGTTGAAGCGAAGCCGTCGTCCAGTGTGCCCACTACGCAGGCCGCGGCGCATGGGTCCTTGCGTTTCGCAGAGACGACCGTGGGAAAGGCCAGAACACATCAGCTCGTCGCCCCTGCGGAACGCAGAGGCCCATACCCTGCAGCCGGGGTAATGGGCAGGAAGGGAGACGACTTTGCTTCAGCGATCTGCAGCGGTCGTTGGCAGAGCGTCAGCCACCGCGCTGCGTTCGCAGGGACGACGTTGTACTTGAGTGAATGCTCGCTAAAACACGCCTACGCGTGCCCGGCCTCGTTCGAGAGCATGCCGGGGTCGATGCCGATCTTGCGCAGCGCGCGCTGGTATTTTTCATCGACGTCATCGCCGAAGATCAGATCCGGATCGGCATCGCAATGCAGCCAGCCATTGTGCTGGATCTCGTTCTCGAGCTGGCCCGGCGCCCAGCCGGCATAGCCCAGCGCCAGGATCGCGTGCTTCGGTCCGGTGCCCTTGGCGATCGCCTTGAGGATGTCGACGGTTGCGGTCAGGCAGATACCCTCGTCGATATTGAGTGTCGCGTCCTGGATGAAGAAATCGCTCGAATGCAGCACGAAGCCGCGGCCGGTATCGACCGGACCGCCCTTCAGCACCTGCATGGTCTCGGCGTTTTCCGGCAACTTGATCTGGTCGGCCTTCTGGATGATGTCGAGCTGCACCAAGAGTCCGGGAAAATCGATGCTGCCGGCCGGACGGTTGACGATGATGCCCATCGCCCCTTCCGATGAATGCGCGCACATGTAGATGACGGAGCGCTCGAAGCGCGGATCGCCCATGACCGGCATGGCAATCAGCAGCCGGCCGTCCAAGTAACCGGCGCCGGACGAATTATCGCCAAAGCCGGCGGCTTTGCGGCGGACGGGCTTCGATGTCTTGCCTTCAGGGCTCATCCGCAAAGGCCTCTCTTGCTGAATTCATATCCTGATATCGGGTGCGGTTTCTGTCAATCAAGCTTCCGGCGGCATTCGGCGGCCGATCACACGCAATTCAATGGTTTGCGCCGAGACTTGCCTGTAAAGACGTCCCATGATCGTGATGGTTCCCCTGCGCGCCGCGCTCGGCGTCGCCGCCGTGTATGTCGCGTGTGCGACGTCGGAGGTTCGCGCCGAGGATGCCTCGCCGTGGCAACATGACGCGCATTCCGCGGTGCGGTTGCTGGCGGGATCGCGCAGCGGCGCGGTGCTGCTCGGCGGCGTCGCCATCCAGTTGCAGCCGGGATGGAAGACCTATTGGCGAACGCCCGGCGATTCCGGCGTTCCGCCGCGCTTCGATTTCTCCAAGTCGGACAATGTCGAAGCCGTGACCGTGTTGTGGCCGGCACCAAAGAAATTTGACGATGGCGCCGGCGGCACCGCGCTGGGATATAAGCAGCAGGTGGTGCTGCCGTTGCGGATCGTCGCCAAAAATGCCGACAAGCCGGTGACGCTGCGGGTCAATATCAGCTACGCGGTTTGCGACAAGATCTGCATTCCGGTCGAAGCCCATGCCGAACTCGCTTTTGCCAGCGTGGCAAGCACCGAGGACGGCAACCTGTCCGATGCGCTCAATACCGTGCCGAAGCCCGCCAATGTCGGCGACCCCAATCCGCTGACCATCCGCGACGTCAGGCGCGAGGGAAAGAATAATGTGCTGGTCGACGTGACCGCGCCGGAGGCCAAGGAGGTCAGCCTGTTCGTCGAGGGGCCGACGCCCGACTGGGCGCTGCCGGTTCCCAGGCTGGTCGAGCAAAGCCCGCCCGGCGTCAAACGCTTTACCTTCGAACTCGACGGTCTGCCGCCCGGCGCCAGCGCTGATGGCGCCGCACTCAAGCTGACGCTGGTCGGCGGCGACCGGGCCTACGAGTTCAATGTCAATCTGAATTGACCTGAATTGACGTCCGCCGGCGGTAGCGCAGCCGCCGACCATCGGCGCCAGCTTCCGCCAGCGCGCAGGAAGCACCTGCTCGCACCGGCGGGCTTTTCCGAGACAGTTCAGCGAATGCTTTCTAGCCGAGGAGAACCGGCTGCGCCGGCCCTCCTCGGGAACAATATCCTAACTTTTCTGCCCGCTCATCTGCTGGGCGCGCATATAGCTCTTGCAAGCCCCCCGCATATCGCCCTTCGCCATGGCGGCATTTGCCGCGCCCATCTCCTTCATCATCGCCGCTTTGCCAGGCGTGTCAGGCATGGTGTTACTGGACGTGACGAGCTTGGCCATGTTCTCGCTCGTGCAAGCCATCTTCGCCGCGAAAGCCGGGCTGAAAGCCATCGCAGTGGTGACTGTAATAGCGGTAACAAGCAGTTTCATATTTCTCCTCCCCGGCCGCACCATGCGGCCGGAACTAAAAGTTGGAAAAGGCCGAAAAAGTTCCAGCGAGCTCGATTGCGTAGGCGGGGCGATCTCGGCAACGAGTCGTTAGATGGCGGGTAACGGCGCCCCGGGACCCCAATCCAACCGAATCTTAACGAATGGTTGATACATCCGGCCATCGCCGCCGCCTCGCGGCACGTTTCGGGGATGTACCCTTGTGGCCGTGATGGATACGCAATCCGCAACCGCTCCGCCTGCCGGCGTGATCGCGCGCCTGCGTGCGTTGCTTGGCGGCTCCAATGAAGCCTCCGTCACCAGACGGCTGGCCGGCACGATCTTCATCATCCGGGTCTTCAGCGCAGCGCTCGCCTATTTCGCCCAGATCCTGCTGGCGCGCTGGATGGGCGGCTCGGATTACGGCGTCTATGTCTATGTCTGGACCTGGGTGCTGCTGCTCGGCAGCATGATGGATTTCGGCATCTCGGCATCCGCGCAGAAAATCATTCCGGAATATCGAACCCACGGCGAGCATGCCCTGCTGCGCGGCTTCCTCTCCGGCAGCCGCTGGATGACGTTCGCCGTCTCCTCGACCGTCTCGCTGCTGCTGGCGGGCGTGGTGACGGGAATGTCGCCCTGGATCGACGCCAACGCGATCGTTCCCCTCTATATCGGCTGCCTGACGCTACCGGCATTTGTCGTCGCCAACACCCAGGACGGCATCGCCCGCTCGCATGACTGGATGCAGCTCGGCCTGATGCCGCAATTCATCGTGCGGCAGTCGTTAATCATTGGCCTCACGGCCGGCGCCTTCGTGCTCGGCTTCAATCTCGGCGCCACCGCCGCAATGTGGGCCAGCGCCGCCGCGGTGTGGATCGCGATGATCGGCCAGATGATCGTGCTGAACCGCAGGCTGGGCGGCCACATCAAGGCTGGCCCCAAGGCCTATGATTTCCGCGGCTGGCTCGCGGTTTCGCTGCCGATCCTGCTGGTAGAAAGCTTTTATCTGCTGTTGTCCTACACCGACGTGCTGGTGCTGCAGCAGTTCCGCTCCTCCGAAGAGGTCGGTGTCTATTTCGCCGTGGTGAAGACGCTGGCGCTGGTCTCCTTCATTCACTATGCGATGGCGGCGACGACGGCGCATCGCTTTGCCGAGTATCACGCGCAGGGCGACACGCCGCGGCTGTCGGCCTATGTGGCGCACGCGATCCAGTGGACGTTCTGGCCGTCGCTGGCCGCCACCATCCTGCTGCTGGCGCTGGGCAAGCCGCTGCTGTGGCTGTTCGGACCGCAATTCGTGGTCGGCTACGACATCATGTTCATTGCCGCTGTTGGACTCGTGGTGCGATCCGCTATCGGCCCGGTCGAGCGGCTCTTGAACATGCTCGGCCATCAGCACATCTGCGCGCTGGCCTATGCACTTGCTTTCGTCATGAATGTCGTGCTGTGCGTGACGCTGGTGCCGCGCTTCGGCGGCCATGGTGCTGCGGCGGCGACCTCGATCTCGCTGGCGTTCGAGACCGTGCTGCTGTTCTGGATCGTGCGCCGGCGGCTCGGGCTGCACGTGCTGGCGTTCGGGAAACGCTGATCGCACACCAATAGGGCAGTAACTGCGCCACATCGCCCCCAACCGTTTCAGGTTGCGGACGGCTGTCGGCGCATTTCCCATGACCTCTCCCATGGCCTCGCGTTCCGTAATGCCCTGCGGCCGCCGCATTTGAGGCCTCAGAACGTCACCATCGTCGTATCGGCATAATGGAGAAAATCTCCGGCGATTCCGGCGCACACATAAAACGTTCTTGTTTCGCTCGATCAGGACGCCCATGCCGTCATTGCTATATAACTCTGTGGAATCAAAGATCTGATCTTGGAAATGATTGATCCTCTCTACGTTGCATCGGGATTCGGCGTCGGCCTGCTGGTCGGGATGACGGGCGTCGGCGGCGGCTCGCTGATGACGCCGTTGCTGATCCTGCTGTTCGGCGTCCATCCGTCGACCGCTGTCGGCACCGACCTGCTATATGCCGCGGCGACCAAGACCGGCGGCAGCCTGGTGCATGGCTGGTCGCAGAGCATTCACTGGCCGGCGGTGATGCGTCTCGCCAGCGGCAGCATTCCGGCGAGCGTCGTCACGCTGCTTGTGCTGTGGCAACTCGAACTCAACGGAGAGGCCGCGCGCAGCCTGGTCAATCTGGTGCTGTGCTTTGCGCTCATCCTCACGGCGACATCTCTGATCTTCCGCAAGGCGATCATGGATCGATACCGTCGGCGCATGGAACGGCTCGACATTTCGGCGACCGGCCGTGCGACCGTGGCGGTCGGCGTGGCGCTCGGTGTGCTGGTCTCGATTTCGTCCGTCGGCGCCGGCGCCGTCGGCGTTACCGCGCTGTTGTTGCTCTATCCGCGCCTGCCGATGGCGAGCATCGTCGGCTCCGACATTGCGCACGCCGTGCCGCTGACGCTGGTCGCCGGCATCGGCCACTGGGCGCTGGGTTCGGTCGATTGGGCGCTGATGGGCGTGCTGCTGATCGGCTCGCTGCCCGGTATCATTATCGGCAGCTATTGCGCGGTTCGCGTCCCGGAGACGGTGCTCAGGCTGCTACTGGCCACCGTTCTGATTCTGGTCGCCGGCAAGCTTGCCTTCAATGAGTTGCACCTGTCCACGGCGAGCATCGCGGCCATAACCGGGAGCGTCGCCCATTAGGCGCGCTCCCGGGCCGTTCGCAATTCCTACGCCGCGGTCCAACCGCCGTCGATCGATAGATTGGCGCCGGTGATCTGGGCGGCATCGTCACCGCACAGGAACAGCGCTAACGCTGCGACCTGTTCCGACGTGACGAACTCCTTGGTCGGCTGCGCCTCCAGCAACACGTCGTTGATGACCTGCTCCTTGGTCATGTTGCGCGCCTTCATGGTGTCGGGAATCTGCTTCTCCACCAGCGGCGTCCAGACATAGCCCGGGCTGATGCAGTTGCAGGTGATCTTGAAGGTCGCAAGCTCCAGCGCCACTGTTTTTGTCAACCCGGCGATGCCGTGCTTGGCGGAGACATAGGCTGCCTTGAACGGCGAAGCGACCAGCGAATGCGCGGATGCCGTGTTGATGATGCGGCCCCAGCCGCGCTTCTTCATGCCGGGCACCGCGGCCCGGATGCCGTAAAACGCCGACGACAGGTTGATGGCGATGATGGCTTCCCACTTCTCCGGCGGAAACTCCTCGATCGGCGACACGAACTGGATGCCGGCATTGTTGACGAGGATGTCGACCGAGCCGAAAGTCTTCTCGCCAAGCGCGATCATTTCGGCGATCTCGGCGGGCTTGGTCATGTCGGCGGGCGAGTGTACCGCGCGGACCTTGAAGTCGGTCTCGATACCGGAACGCTCCCGCTCGATATCGGCCGGCACGCCCATGCCGTTGAGGACGACATTGGCGCCGGCGGCGGCGAAAGCGCGCGCATAAGCCAATCCGATGCCGCTGGTCGAGCCGGTCACGACGGCGGTCTTGCCTTTTAATGTACCCATTCCATTCACTCCTGCTTGGCTCCGGGGGTCTTCGAAGCATCCCCCGTCATATCGTAGGCCATCATGGTCTGGCCGGATTGCGGACGCTCCAGCACATCCTTGTGACGCATCGACCGATGAACGTCGCGGACCCCCGCGTTCCAGTGCTCGACCATCGCGACATGCGAAAAATCGTAATCCTTCGACGATGATTCGTAGTTCTTGCTCTTGTAGATCAGGTGCACCACGGTGACGGTGTTTTCCCTGGCTGCGTTGCAGAGGACTTCCACCGACGGATCGTTCTTGAGATTGTCGGGTAATTTTCCGAGCAGTTCGCGCAGCGCCTTGCGCGTGTTGTGTAGCTGCTTGTTCTTGTCGGTACTCATGCGGGTGCGGCTGGAATAGCGGATGTCCTTTTCGCGCTCGGCGGCTTCCAGCAGCGACGTCGGCAAGTCGCCCCGCGCGCTGAACAGGTCGACCTGGAAGATCAGGAGATCGCGGTTGTTTTCCTCACCCAGCACGTAATCGAGCGGCGTGTTGGAGGCGATGCCGCCGTCCCAGTAATGCTCGCCTTCGATTTCCACGGAAGGAAATCCGGGCGGCAGCGCGCCGGACGCCATGATGTGCTCCGGTCCAATTTTCTTGCCTAGTTTCCTGAATTCGAAATTGTCGAAATATTTGAGATTGCCCGAGGCCACGCCGACTGCGCCGACGCTGAGCCGTGTCTTCAAATCGTTGATGCGATCGAAGTCGACCAGCCGCTCCAGCGTCTTCTTCAAGGGCGCGGTGTCGTAATAGCTCTGCGATTGCCGGCTGCCGGGCGGCCACAAGGGCGCAGGTGGAACGCGCGGCGTGAAGAATCCGGGCACGCCGAAAGTGGCGATCAGGGCAGCTGAGGTTTCGTTGAACAGCGAGCGGGCGCGGTCGCCCGGCGTCACCGGACTCCACGACACCGGAGACGACACCATCTCCCAGAATTCCTTGAGCCGATCGACGCGCGTTTCAGGACCATTGCCGGCAATGATCGCGGCGTTGATGGCCCCGATCGAAATGCCCGCAATCCATTCCGGCTCGAACCCCGCGCGGCACAGCGCCTGAAAGGCCCCTGCCTGATACGAACCGAGTGCGCCGCCGCCTTGCAGCACCAGCACACGCTGCGCTTTGGCGGGCGTGGTGGCTGGTGCAGAGGCGGAAAGATCCATCGTAACCGTCGGCTAGTAGACAATGACAGCGGCACCGTGGCGACAGTTCGCGACGGCGTCAATCAGCGAGATCGAAGCAAGGATCACGCCGAGTTTATCGCCTTGTGAGGCGCCGGAGCCCTTAACCGGACCTGCTTCAGGTTGATGCAAGGATGAGCGTCCAGAACACCTTGTATTTGGTGTTTGGAGCATAAGCCGCCGCGATGCCCAATTTTGTGACACCGTTTTTGAGCATATTGGCCTTGTGCGGCGGCGAGTCGCGCCAGCCGGAGAAGGCTTCGGCCAGGGTATGATATCCGGCCGAGACATTTTCAACCGCTAGCTTCGCCGGATAGCCGGAGGCTCCCAACCGCTTCTCCAGCGGGCCCTTCACATTGTGGTCCATCTTGTTGCGTGCGGCCATCGCCTGGGACTGCTGCTCGGCGAGCCTGGTCAGTTCGGGATCGACCACCACGGTGCCGAGGCCGTTGTTCTGGCGGTATTGCGAGATCATGATCGCCGCCGCGGCCGGATCGAGCGTGGCGCCGGGTTGGGCCATGTCGAGATACATGGCCGGCTGATCCGGGATTTTGACGTCTGCCGAGCAGCCGGCAAGCAGCAAAAGCCCGATAATCGCGGTAGTCGCCCGTTTCACTGAAAGAATCCCCCAAAGAATCCCCGAAGATTGGAACGGCCGTTGTTGCATACCAACCGTGGCTGAATGGTGAACGGGGGACGTTTTGATGTCATTCCGGGGGCGCGGTAGCCCGGATAGAGCGAAACACAATCCGGGAACGGTCCATCCGCGTCGCAAACAGCCCCGAATTGCGCTGGCGCTCCATCCGGGCTAACGGGTCACCGGATTCAATCCTACGCGGCAAAAATCCGGTAGCGACGGGGCTGCAGGCCGATGATCTCGCCGGCCTGAAGTTCCCGGTCCCGCGGGGCGTCGATCTCGATCACGGTCTTGCCCTCGCCGCTCGAGAGCGCGACCTCCGCCCGCTGGATCGGGCCGAACGAGCGGACATGGCGCACCGCGCCCTCCAGCGAGCCGGTTCCGGCCGGCCCGATCTGCATGTCGTGGCGCCGGACGAACAGTTTTGAGGCGCCGGAGGCCGCGCCGTCGGCCGCGATATTGAGCGGCTGGCCGCCGAGCCGCACCGAGCCGCCGGCAACCTCCACCGGCAGCACGATGGATTCGCCGATGAAGCCGTGGACGAAGGCGGTGGCGGGATTGTCATAGACATCGCCCGGCGTGCCGATCTGTTCGATGCGGCCCTTGTCCATCACCACCACGCGGTTGGCGACTTCGAGCGCCTCTTCCTGATCGTGGGTGACGAAGATCGAGGTGACGTGGATTTCGGAATGCAGCGAGCGCAGCCATTGCCGCAACTCTTTCCGCACCTTGGCATCGAGCGCGCCAAAGGGCTCGTCGAGCAGCAGGATGCGCGGCTCGATCGCGAGCGCGCGCGCCAGCGCGATGCGCTGCCGCTGGCCGCCGGACAACTGGCTGGGATAGCGGTTGGCCAGCCAGTCGAGTTGCACGAGATCAAGCAATTCCTTGACGCGGGCGCGGATGGTGGCCTCGTCCTTGCGGATCGCGCGCGGCTGTACGCGCAGGCCGAAGGCAACGTTTTCGAACACCGTCATGTGGCGGAACAGCGCGTAGTGCTGGAACACGAATCCGACATGGCGCTCGCTGGCGCCGTGTCCCAGCGCATCCTCGCCGTCGATCCGCACCTCGCCGGCGTCGGGCCAGTCGAGGCCTGCAATGATCCGCAACAATGTCGTCTTGCCCGAACCGGATGGACCAAGCAGCGCCAGCAATTCGCCCTTGCCGACCTTCAGATCGACATTATCGAGCGCGGCAAACGCGCCGAACTTCTTGACGATGTTTTTGACTTCAATGGTCACTTGGAAAGTCCCTTGGGGTTTGCCCTTCGTCCAGACGCTGTTCGAGAACGGTCTTCGCGACCAGCGTGATCAGGGCCAGCATCGCCAATAGCGAGGCAATCGCAAACGACGCCACGAATTGATACTCATTATAGAGAATTTCGACCAGGAGGGGCATGGTGTTGGTCTCGCCGCGGATGTGGCCCGACACGACGGACACCGCGCCGAACTCGCCCATGGCGCGCGCGTTGCACAGCAGTACGCCATACAACAGGCCCCATTTGATATTGGGCAGAGTGACGCGGAAGAAGGTCTGCAGGCCTGACGCTCCGAGCGAGATCGCGGCCTCCTCCTCCTGCGTGCCCTGCTCCTGCATCAGCGGGATCAGCGAACGGGCCACGAACGGAAACGTCACGAAGATGGTCGCGAGCGCAATACCGGGCACCGCGAACAGAATGTGGATGTTGTGCGCCTGCAGCCACGTGCCCCAATAGCCTTGCGCGCCAAACAGCAGCACGAAGACGAGGCCCGAAATGACCGGACTGACGGAGAACGGCAGGTCGATCAGCGTGATCAGGAAAGTCTTGCCGGTAAATTCGAACTTTGCGATCGCCCAGGCCGCGATCACGCCGAACACGAGGTTGAGACCGACCGAAATCGCCGCCACCAGCAAGGTCAGTTTGATCGCCGATAGCGCCTCCGGCTCGACCAGCGCGGCGGAATAGGCGCTGATGCCTTTCGAGAGGGCTGATGCGAACACCACGACCAGCGGCAGCACGACAAAGACGGTGAGGAAGGTCACGGCAAGCGCGATGATGACGACGCGGACGGGTGTGGGCTCGGTCCGCAGATCCTTCGGCGAAGCAACCGCGCGAGGCCGGTCGCCCGCCTCGCGGTGCGACGGCGGGGAGATCGCGAGGTCCGCCGTCGACGCGTACGCCCTTAGCGGCGCCGCCGGAGTCACAAAGCTCGTTTGCGTCGACATCATCAGGCCCTCAATGCGCGGGAATGCGGGTTTGCGCCCAGCGTTGCAGGCGATTGACGGCGAAGATGATCACGAAGGAGGCCAGCAGCATGACGACGGCAATCGCCGTCGCATCGGCGTAGCGAAATTCGGACAGCCTGATCACGATCAGGAGCGGCGCGATCTCCGACACGTTCGGCAGGTTGCCGGCGATGAAGATCACCGAGCCGTATTCACCGACCGCGCGTGCAAATGCCAGCGCAAAGCCGGTCAAGAGCGCCGGGATCAAGCTCGGCAGGATCACCCGGAACACCGTGTGCCAGCGGTTGGCTCCGAGGCTCGCGGCCGCCTCCTCGATTTCGGGATCGAGATCGATCAGGACGGGTTGAACCGTGCGCACCACGAAGGGGATGCCGATGAAGACCATCGCAATGAAAATTCCGATCGGCGTGAACGCGACCTTGATGCCGAGTTCGGCGAGCGGCGCGCCCAGCCATCCCTTCTGCGCGAACAATTGCGTCAGCGCCACGCCCGCGACCGCGGTCGGCAGCGCAAAGGGAATATCGACGATGGCATCGAATATCCGCCGGCCCGGAAAGCGGTAGCGCACCAGCGCCCACACGATGATGGTGCCCATCACCAGGTTGACACAGGCTGCGGCAAAGGAGAGACCGAACGAAATCCTCAGCGCATTCAGCGTGCGGCGGCTGGTGAGAATTTCCCAGAACTGTCCGGGCGAAAGCTCGAGCGTCTTGAGAAACAGGCCGGCGAGCGGGATGAGGATGATAACGGAGAGCCATGTCAGGGTCAGGCCCATGGTTAGCCCAAACCCCGGCAAGCTGCTGCGCCGCGCCACCGCTGTGTTCACAAATCCCCCTGCTTCCGCTACGGCCGGCGGTCGACCAGATCAGTTCTTGTAAATCTGGTCGAAAATGCCGCCTTCGCCGAAGTGATCTTTCTGCGCCTTGGTCCAACCACCAAAAACGTCGTCGATCGTGAAAAGTTCGACCTTGGCGAAGGATTTTTCGTATTCCTTCGCAATCTCCGAATCGCGCGGACGGTAGGAATTGCGTGCGGCAATTTCCTGCCCCTCCTTGGTATACCAATATTTCAGGTAGGCCTCGGCAACCGCGCGGGTGCCCTTTTTGTCGGCAACCTTGTCGACGACCGCAACCGGCGGCTCGGCGAGAATCGACAATGGCGGCGCCACGATCTCGAACTTGTCCTTGCCGAATTCGCGCTGCGCCAGGAATGCCTCGTTCTCCCACGCCAGCAGCACGTCGCCGACGCCGCGCTCGACGAATGTCACCGTCGAGCCACGCGCGCCGGTATCGAGCACCGGTACATTCTTGAAGAGATCGCCGACGAACTTCTTCGCCTTGTCGGCGGAGCCGAATTTCTTTTCCGCAAAGCCCCACGCCGCCAGATAGTTCCAGCGCGCGCCGCCAGATGTCTTCGGGTTCGGCGTAATCACCTGCACGCCGGGCTTGATCAGATCGTCCCAATCCTTGATCGCCTTGGGATTGCCCTTGCGCACCAGAAACACGATCGTCGACGTATAGGGCGACGCATTGAGCGACAGGCGCTTCTGCCAGTCGGGCGCCACCAGGCCCTTGGCGGCGATGGCGTCGATATCGTAGGCCAGCGCCAGCGTGACGATGTCCGCCTGCAGTCCGTCGATCACCGCGCGCGCCTGCGATCCCGAGCCGCCATGCGACTGCTTGATCTCGACGCTCTTGCCGGTTTCTTTTTGATAGGCCGCGACAAACGCCTTGTTGAAATCCGCGTAGAGTTCGCGCGTCGGATCGTAGGAGACGTTGAGCAGGGTATGATCGGCAGCGAAGGCCGAACTCGCCCAGAGCAATCCGGCGACGAGCGGCAGAATGCGACGGATCATCGTTGATCTCCATTCGGCTGGATGAAGCCTATCATCAAACACGAACGTATAAGTCGCGACGAAAGGCCGCTTCGTCAACGAAACCGCATTTCATTGTTTGCGGTTCCGCAGCCTCAATGTCCTATGAAGCCCGCCTTCTAGGAAGTTTTCATCGTGTGGATGCCGCATTCGGTCTTTTGCCTGCCGCGCCAGCGGCCGGCACGGGCGTCCTCGTCCGGCGCGGTCCGGCTCGAACACGGCATGCAGCCGACCGAAAGGTAGCCGGAGGCGACCAGCGGATGCGGCGGCAATTTGGCGAGCTTGTAGATCGCCTCGATCTCTTCGCGCGACACGTTGGCGAACGGATTGAATTTCAGCTTCTCGCCGTCGTCCTCGACCACGGGAATCTCGGCGCGCGCGCCGCCCTGAAAACGCTTGCGACCGTTGATCCAGCCCGAAAACGGCTTGAGCGCCCGCGCCAGCGGTTCCACCTTGCGGATACGGCAACAGGCGTCGGGATCGGAAAACCACAATTCGCGATCGGGATCCTGGCGTGAGAGCGCCTCTTCCAGCGGCTTGATCGAGCGGACGTCACGAAGGCCGAGGGCTGCGATCAGCGTGTCGCGATAGGCCAGCGTCTCCTCGAACAGCCACCCGGTATCGAGGAAGATGACGGGAATGGCGGGATCGACGTCCGACATCACCTTGAGCAGCGCCGCCGATTCCGTGCCGAACGACGATACCAGGGCAAGCCGTTCGCGGCCGATGGTCTTCAGCGCGGTTTCAATGACATGCGCCGGCGAAGCGTCACGCAAGGTATGGTCAAGCGTCTGCGCCGATTGAAGGTTCGCCGGGTCAGCGGCGAGGCCGTGCTGTACGATCATGCTCACTGGCCGGCACTCTCCGAATGACGCAACTGCATCCGCCGATGGAGTGCGGTGACGCGGCCATCGCCGGTCGGCTGGTAGAACACCGAATAGCGTTTCATGGTCTCGGCGAAGGCATCGGCGTCGGCGTCTTTCTTCACCTCGAAGGCGTCGAACCCTGCGCGAGACATGAACACGAACTGGTCACGCAGCACCTGGCCGGTGGCGCGCAATTCGCCGTCATAGCCGTGACGTTCGCGCAGCAGACGCGCCTGACTGTAGGCGCGGCCATCGCGGAAGCTCGGGAACACCAGCGCCACCGCGGCGAGACGATCGAGATATGGGACGAGATCGTCGAGATCGCGATTGTTCGGCCAGATCACGCCGACCTTGCCAGCGTGCTTCAGGACGGCTTCCGGATCCTCGAGGAAACGCGCCGCCGGAACGAGGATCGCTCCATCGCCCGGCAATTCGGCGCCTTCGGCAATATGGACGAACAGGTCGCTGGTAATTCTTCCGTTCTTAACGAGTGGCATAGACCCGCTCCTTGAAAGGCTCGACGCCCAGTCGCTTCACCGTATCGACGAACAGTTCTTCGGGACGGTCGCGCAGCGCGAGATAGGCTTCGACGATGTCTTCGATCACGTCGGCAACTTCCGCATAGGGAACGGCTGGACCGATCAGCGCACCCATTTGTGCGTTCTCGTCGGCGCGGCCGCCGATCGTGATCTGGTAGAATTCCTCACCGTTCTTCTCGACGCCGAGAATGCCGATGTGGCCGACATGGTGATGGCCGCAGGCGTTGATGCAGCCGGAGATGTTGATGTGCAGACGGCCGATCATCTCGGCTGTGTCGTGATTGGCGAAGCGCCGGGTCAACTCCTGCGCGATCGGAATCGAGCGCGCATTGGCCAGCGAGCAGTAATCCAGCCCCGGGCAGGCGATAATGTCGGTGACCAGGTTGACGTTCGGCGTAGCGAGCCCAAGGCGGTCGAGCGCCTTCCAAAGCTGCGGCAGGTCGCGCTTGGCGACATGCGGCAGCGCCAGGTTCTGCTCATGGCCGACGCGGATTTCGCCGAATGAATACTTGTCGGCGAGATCGGCAACCGCATCCATCTGGTCTGCCGTGGCGTCGCCTGGCGGACCGCCCACCGGCTTCAGCGACAGCGTTACGATCGAATAGCCCTGAACCTTGTGCGGGGCCACCGAGTTCTTGCGCCAGCGTTCAAACAACGGATCATGCGCCGCCTGCTTTAGCTCGTCCGGCATGTGCGGCAGCTTTTCGTAAGGAGGATAGAAAAAGCGCGAGCGTACCTCCTCGATGGCGGAATGATCGAGCGTCAGGGCGCTGTGCCCCATCTGCTTCCATTCCTCCTCGACTTCGCGGGCGAACTTCTCGATGCCGAGTTCGTGGACGAGGATCTTGATGCGAGCCTTGTAGATGTTGTCGCGGCGGCCGTACTGATTGTATACGCGCAGTATTGCCTCGACATAGCTCAGAATATCGCGGCCGTGCACAAACGGCTTGATGGTCTTGGCGATGAACGGCGTGCGGCCAAGGCCGCCGCCGACCAGCACCTCAAAGCCGGTTTCGCCGTCCGCATTCTTGTGCAGGCGCAAGCCGATGTCGTGAACCTTGATCGCGGCGCGGTCGTGCTCGGACGCCGTGATGGCGATCTTGAACTTGCGCGGCAGGAACGAGAATTCCGGATGCAGCGTGGTATGCTGGCGCAGGATTTCCGACCAGATGCGGGGATCCTCGATCTCACCCGGCGCGACGCCCGCCCACTGGTCCGAGGTGACGTTGCGCATGTTGTTGCCCGAGGTCTGCATGGCGTGAATGCCGACTTCGGCAAGATCGGCCAGCGCATCGGGCAGATCGGAGAGCTTGATCCAGTTGAACTGGATGTTCTGCCGCGTGGTGAAATGGCCGTAGCCGCGGTCGTAGCGGCGCGCGACATGGGGCAAGCCGCCGCAACTGCTTCGACGACAGCGTGCCGTAGGGGATGGCGACGCGGAACATATAGGCGTGCAGTTGCAGATAGACGCCGTTCTGCAGCCGCAGCATCTTGAATTCGTCCTCGGTGAGTTCGCCGGAGAGACGGCGCTTCACCTGGTCCCGAAATTCGGACACGCGTTCATTGATCAGCGTGCGATCGAGTTCGTCATATGCGTACATGATGGATCAGCCTTAAGCCGGAAGCAGGTCGATGGTGAGACCCTTCGACCGGATGCGTTCGCGCAAATTACCGGGTTTGATCTCCCCGCCATCCTTGAGCTCGACCGGCGCGATATAGGCGCCGACCGCGCCGACGTCGTCGGCATTGGCTTCGGCCAGCAGCGCCCGCGCCTCATCGGAGGTACGAACGATCGCGGCGTCCGACAAGCTCGCCGACCAGCCCTGCTGCGCGGTGCGATAGATCACGATGCCATCGGAAGTGCGATTGGCGGTAATCATCGAGGGACCGGTGATCTTGATTTTTTGTTGAAGCGGAGAGGTCATTCGGCAGCATCCAGCAGTTTGGAGATGACTTGATTGAGATTGGACTGACGCCACGGCGCGGAATGCGCGACGACGTCACCGATGATGAGGACGGCGGGACCGCCATCGATTTTTTCGACCAGCGCGGGCAGGTTTTCGAGCGTACCCACCACGGCCTGGGCATCCGGCCGCGTCACCCGTGCGAATATGCCGACGGGGGTTTGCGGCGACCGGCCCGCAGCCAACAGGCCTGCGCGGACCGACGGCGCCGCGGTCATGCCCATATAGACCACGATGGTCATCTTCTTGTCTGTCAGCACCGACCAGTCGACGGTTTCGGCATCCTTTGCCTTGTGCGCGGTCAGGAAGGTGATGCGTAGCGCCTCGTGCCTAAAGGTCAGCGGCGCCTCGAACTGCGCGGCGGCGCCGAGCCCAGCGGTAATGCCGGGCACCACTGAATAGGCGACGCCGGCTGTGCGCAGCACTTCGATCTCCTCGCCGCCGCGGCCGAAGATGAAGGGATCGCCGCCCTTCAGGCGCACCGCGCGCTGTCCGGCCTTTGCAGCATCAATCAGCAGCTTGTTGATCGCATCCTGGCCGATGCCGGGCTTGCCGACGCGGCGGCCGACCGGAATGCGCGAGGCGTCACGGCGGATGCGATCGAGAATTTCCGGCGACACCAGTTCGTCGTAGAAAACGACGTCGGCATCCTGCAGCGCGCGCAGCGCCTTGATGGTGAGCAGATCCGGATCGCCCGGCCCGGCGCCGACCAGCGTCACCCGGCCCTCGGCCTTGCCGTCCTTGCTCGCGCCAGCGAAGGCGGAGGGGTCGGCGATTTCGTTCAGCGCTTTTTCAGCCTCGTCCTTGCGGCCGGCGAGCACCAGCGCACCGATCGGGCCGTCGATCACGCGCTCCCAGAAGCGACGGCGCAGCGGGAATTCGGGAATGCGCGCATGCATCGATTTACGAAAGCAGCCGATGAAGGCGGCGAGATCGCCGATTCGCGCCGGCAGCACCGCTTCGATGCGCTCGCGCACGCGGCGCGCGACCACCGGCGACGCGCCACCGGTGCCGACGGCAACGACGACGTCGCCGCGGTCGACGATCGCGGGAAAGATGAAAGTGGAATGCGCGAGGTCGTCCATCACATTGACGGGCAGCCCGACCGCCTTCGCGCGCGCCGACATCGCAACGCCGATATCGGCGGCGCCGGCGCAAAGGATCGCAATCACACCGGAGAGATCGGCCGTGAGCGGATCGCCGGAGGCACGTTCGATCCTGCTGGCATCAGCCGCTTCGAGCCCGGAAACGTCATGACTGCCGTCGGTCGCATACCAGCGGATGTTGGCCCCGGCCGATGCCAGCAGGCGCAACTTCGCGCGCACGAGTTCGCCGGCTCCGACGAGCAGCACCACGCCGCTTTGCAGATCGAGAAACACGGGCAGAAATCGCATACGAAACTCGCTTCCCCCACTTCGGGGTTGACTGGAATTATTTTCTATATATGTCTCGTTCAACGCCCGCAAAGAGAAAATTCTTTCTTCTCTATTGCGTCGCAACTATAGAATTTTCGCCCCCGAAGGCCAAGGCCCAGAGATGCATCTTCTCAATCCCGACTCCGCCAAAGACCGCTTGCGTGGCGCCGACCTTCCGAACGGCTCCGCCGTCGAAAAAATTTTCGCCGATGGACGACTGCCGCCGCCCTCGATGGACCATCTCGACGAACTCGAGGCGCAGAGCATCTACATTCTGCGCGAGGCGTTCGCGCGGCTGAAAAAACTCGCGCTGCTCTGGTCGCTGGGCAAAGATTCCAACGTGATGATCTGGCTGGCGCGCAAGGCCTTCTTCGGCCGCGTGCCGTTCCCGGCGCTCCACGTCGATACCGGCAAGAAATTTCCGGAGATGTATGCGTTCCGCGATCGCTTCGGCAAGGAGTGGGATCTCGATCTCAAGATCGAGCCCTGCCCGCCGATCGACGCCGTCGATCCGACCTTGCCGCCGGCCGCGCGCTCTGCCGCGCGCAAGACCGAAGGACTGAAGTGGGCGCTGACCAAATATGGTTTCGACGGACTGATCGCCGGCATCCGCCGCGATGAAGAAGCCACCCGCGCCAAGGAGCGCGTGTTCTCGCCGCGCGGCCTCGAAGGCGGCTGGGACGTGCGCGATCAGCCCCCGGAATTCTGGGACCAGTTCAACGCCTCACCGCCGCCCGGCGCGCATCTGCGCATCCATCCGATCCTGCATTGGACCGAGGCCGACATCTGGGCTTACACCAAGCGTGAGAACATTCCGATCATCCCGCTCTATCTGTCGAAGGACGGCAAGCGCTATCGCTCGCTGGGCGATCAGGACATCACCAACCCGGTGGCTTCGACGGCGTCCAGCATCGACGAGATCCTGACCGAACTCGACGGCACCAAGGTGCCGGAGCGCGCCGGCCGCGCGCTGGATCACGAGACCGAAGACGCTTTCGAGCGGCTGCGTGTCGCCGGCTATCTCTGACGGACAATTGGTGTGAGCGTCGCTATGAACATGATCCTCCCTGCCAGCGTTTCGGCCACGCCGAACGGCACCACCCGCCCACAGGTCCGCATCGTCATCGTCGGCCATGTCGATCACGGCAAATCCACTTTGGTCGGCCGGTTGCTGCACGAGACCGGCAGCCTGCCCGAAGGCAAGCTTGAGATGCTGAAGGCGGTCAGCGCGCGCCGCGGCATGCCGTTCGAATGGTCGTTCCTGCTCGATGCGCTGCAGACCGAGCGCGACCAGGGCATCACCATCGACACCACGCAGATTCGCTTCCGCACCCGCTCGCGTGACGTGGTGCTGATCGACGCGCCCGGTCACGCCGAATTCCTCCGCAACATGATCACCGGCGCCTCGCAGGCCGACGGCGCGGTATTGATTATCGACGCGCTGGAAGGCGTGCGCGACCAGACAAGGCGTCACGGCTATCTGCTGCATCTGTTGGGAATCAAGCAGGTCGCGATCGTCGTCAACAAGATGGACCGCGTCGATTTCAGCGCCGATCGTTTCAAGGAAATCAGCGACGAGATTTCGGCGCACCTGATCGGCCTCGGCGTGACGCCGTCGGCGATCATTCCGATTTCGGCGCGTGACGGCGACGGTGTTGCCGAACACACGCCGCGGATCGGCTGGTACCAGGGACCGACCGTCGTCGAGGCGCTCGACGCGCTCGAACCGGCGCGGCCGCTGGAGCAACTGGCGCTGCGCCTGCCGGTGCAGGCGATCTACAAATTCGACGACCGCCGCATTGTGGCCGGCCGCATCGAGTCCGGTCATCTCTCGGCCGGCGACGAAATCGTCATCATGCCGGCCGGCAAGATCGCGAAGATCAAGACTGTCGAGAGCTGGCCGGTGACGCCGCTCGGCGGCAGCCATAGCGCTGGCCGTTCGGTCGGCATCACGCTCGACCGCGAATTGTTCATCGAACGCGGCGACGTCATCGCCCATGCCGGCGCGACCCCGCGCGATACGCGGCGAGTTCGCGCGCGCATTTTCTGGCTGCACGACAAGCCGCTGTCGAAGGGCGATCATATCCTGATCCGCCTCGGTACGCGGGAAAGCCGCGCCAGCGTGGTCGCGATCGAAAAGGCGGTCGATCCCGGCGAACTCTCCAACGAGGAAACCAAGGCGATCGCGCGCAATCATGTCGGCGAGATCGACATCTCGCTGGCGCAGCCGATCGCCGCCGACCCCTATCAGGACAATCCGCGCACCGGGCGGCTGGTGATCGAAGTGAATGGCCGCATCGCCGGCGGCGGCCTCGTGCTGTCGGTCGACGCCGGGCAGCGCGCTGTCCCGATCGACATCGTGCCGGTCGAATCCGCCTTGCGCCCTGAGGAACGCTCGGCGCGCTATCGCCACAACGGCGCGGTGATCTGGCTGACCGGCTTGCCGGGCTCCGGAAAATCGACGCTGGCGCGCGCGCTCGAACGGCGATTGTTCTCGCGCGGCGGCTCGCCGATCCTGCTGGATGGTGACACCTTGCGTGCTGGACTCAATGGCGACCTCGGTTTCTCGGCGCAGGACCGCACCGAAAACATCCGGCGCTTGGCGGAAGTCGCAACGCACCTGGCGCGCAACGGACACATCGCCGTTGTCGCCGCAGTTTCGCCCTCGGCAGAAGACCGCGCAGCGGCGCGTCGCATCGCCGACAATTCGTTCCGCGAAATTTACGTCGCGACGCCTGCGGAAGTCTGCGAGAGCCGCGACCCCAAGGGCCATTACGCCAAGGCGCGCGCCGGCACGCTGCAGGCGTTCACCGGAATCGGCAACGACTACCAGCCGCCGGCCCGAGCGGAGCTGAGCATCGACACCTCGGCTAAAACGGTTTCGGATGCCACCGACGAGATCGAGCGGATGCTGGCGGAGACCGGCATTCTGTTCGACGAATTGGTGGATCTGGCGGCCAATATCTAGGCCTTTTAGGCACTTCTCATCGACCCGGCTTTAGGGCTAAAAGGGCGGCCAACGCCGCCCCTTTGGCGCGTTTTTTGCTGCTTTTCGCTGAAAGCAGCCTGTAAGCGCCATTTCTTTTGAGAAAGCCCGTCATGAATCGTGTCGACGCCCACGGATTGAAGATCGCCCCTGTCCTGTTCGATTTCATCGCCAAGGAAGCGACCCCCAAGACCGGGATTTCCCCCGACGCGTTCTGGGCCGGTGTGGCGGCCATCATCAAAAAGCTGGGACCGAAGAATCGCGAGCTGCTCGCCTTCCGCGATGCGCTGCAGGTCAAGATCGATGGCTGGCATCGCGCCAACAAAGGCAAGGCGTTCGACATGAACGCATATACGGCATTCCTCAAGGAGATCGGCTATCTGCTGCCGGAGCCGGCGACGCAGAAGGTCGAGACCGCTGATGTCGACGAGGAAATCGGCAAGATTTGCGGACCGCAGCTCGTCGTTCCCCTGACCAATGCCCGCTACGCACTGAACGCGGCGAATGCGCGCTGGGGCTCACTCTACGACGCCTTCTACGGCACCGACGCAATCCCGCATGATCCGAGCGAGAGCGGAAAGGGCTACAACAAGGCGCGCGGCGACAAGGTGATCGCCAAGGCAAAGGCCTTCCTCGATGCCGCCGTGCCGCTCGCGACCGGCAGCCATACCGACGTGACGTCGTACAGCGTCATCGCCGGTCAACTCGCCGTGAAACTGAAGAGCGGCAACGCCACCGCGCTGAAGTCCGCATCGCAGTTCGCCGGATATCAGGGCGACGCCGCGTCACCGACCGCGATCCTGCTGGTCAACAACGGTATGCATGTCGAGGTGAAGATCGACCGCAGCCATGCGATCGGCAAGGACGATCCGGCCGGCGTCGCCGACATGATCCTGGAATCAGCGGTCTCGACCATTCTCGACATGGAAGACTCGGTCGCCGCCGTCGATGCCGAGGATAAGGTGCTGGTCTATCGCAACACGCTCGGCCTGATGAACGGCACGCTCTCTGCCGATTTCGAAAAAGGCGGCAAGACCCTGAAGCGCGCGCTCAACCCCGACCGCGTCTACAAGACGCCCGACGGCAAGCATCTCACGCTGCACGGCCGCAGCCTCTTGTTGATGCGCAATGTCGGCCACCACATGTTCACCGACGCCGTGCTCGACGAGAAGGGCGAGGAGATTCCGGAAGGCCTGCTCGATGCCGCAATCGCAGGTCTGCTCGCGATCCATGACCTCAAAGGCTCTTCGAAGACCAAAAACAGCCGCACCGGCTCCGTCTATATCGTCAAGCCGAAGATGCACGGCCCCGACGAGGTTGCGTTGACCTGCGAACTGTTCGGCGAGGTCGAGAAGCTGCTCGGCCTGCCCGAGAACACCATGAAGGTCGGCATCATGGACGAGGAGCGCCGTACCACGGTCAACCTCAAGGCCTGCATCCAGAACGCCTCGAAGCGCATCTGCTTCATCAACACCGGCTTCCTCGACCGCACCGGCGACGAGATCCATACCTCGATGGAAGCGGGGCCGATGATTCGCAAGAACGACATGAAGGCGCAGCCCTGGATCAAGTCCTATGAAGACTGGAACGTCGACATGGGCCTGATCGACGGCCTGCCCGGCCATGCCCAGATCGGCAAGGGCATGTGGGCGGCGCCGGACAAGATGGCGGACATGCTGACCCAGAAGCTCGGCCACCCGCAGGCCGGCGCGACCACCGCATGGGTGCCGTCGCCGACCGCCGCCACGCTGCACGCGCTGCATTATCACCAGGTCAACGTGGTCGCCCGCCAGCAGGAGCTCGCCAAGGGTGGCCAGCGCGCAAAACTCTCCGACATCCTCACCATTCCGGTGTCGCAGTCGAACTGGGCGCCCGATGACGTGAAGCAGGAGATCGACAACAACTGCCAGGGCATTCTCGGCTATGTCGTGCGCTGGATCGACCAGGGCGTCGGCTGCTCCAAGGTGCCCGACATCCATGACGTCGGCCTGATGGAAGACCGCGCCACCTTGCGCATCTCCAGCCAGCATCTGGCGAACTGGCTGGCGCATGGCGTCGTCAGCAAGGACCAGGTGATGGAATCGCTGAAGCGGATGGCGGTCGTGGTCGACAAGCAGAATGCCGGCGACCCGCTCTACAAGCCGATGGCGCCCTCGTTCGACGGCGTCGCCTTCCAGGCCGCGTGCGACCTCGTCTTCAAGGGCCGCGAGCAGCCGAACGGCTACACCGAATACATCCTCACCGCGCGCCGCCGCGAAGCGAAGGCGGCAGGCTGATCAGCGGTCACGATGCCGCAGGAACGCGTGCGATCTCCGTCCGTTGTTGGACATCCCAGCATGGAAGGAGACAGCGATGGATTGGAACAGGGTTGAAGGCAATTGGAAGCAGTTCAAGGGCTCGGCCAAGGAGAAGTGGGGCAAGCTCACCGATGACGATCTCAACGTCATCGAAGGCCGCCGCGAACAGCTCGAAGGCAAGCTGCAGCAGCGCTACGGTTTTGCCAAAGACCAGATCCACAAGGACGTGGACGACTGGTTCCGGACCTTGAAGTAGGTTACGCTCTGAGCATGAAAAGCCCCGGCAGTGCCGGGGCTTTTTCGTTCTGGTGATCGGCTCTAGATGACGGCGATGTATTTCAACAGCGAGATCACACCGAGGATGATCACGACGACGCGGGCAATCTGCTTGGCGCGGCCATCGAGCGGCAGCAGGTTGATGAGATAGAGAACGAGAATAACGACCAGGAACGTGATGAGTACACTGACGAGCATGCGGGGTCCCCCTCGGCATTTGCCGAAAAATGCGCTGGTAGTGTTTTGTTAACGTGAAGGGGCGCGTCGGGTTCCCGCTGGCGGAACCTCCAATCGCTCGGGAAGCCGCAATCATTTTCAATAATCCTAGTATTTATACGGCAACAGCGCTGTCCAACTATTTACCGTTTTCCCGCCAAATGGCCCACGAGCCTCTGGGGGGAGCATCATGTTGAACCGTCTGACTGTGTCGACGCTGCTGAAGACCGTCATCTTCGCCACGTCTTTCTGCCTGGTGATCGGATTTTCGCTCAATGCCTGGGATTCCTGGGGCCGCCTGCAGGCGGCGAGCCGCATTGCGGTGATCGCCGACGCCTCCGCAAACATGTTCAAGGCGATGCACAATCTGCGCACCGACCGCTCCACGACCAACCGGCTGCTGAATTCCGATGCGCCGATGGACGCTGATATCGAGAAGTATCTGCGCAACATCCGCGATACCGAAATGCCCGCGATGGGCAACGCGCTCGGCCTGCTCGCCGGCCTGGAATTCGCGCAGCACCAAACGCTCGTGCCCGAATTCGATCGCGTGTTCAAGACGATGACCACGCTGCAGAAGGAGTTCTGGGAAGCGGTGGCCAAGCCGAAGGCACAGCGCCGTCCCGAACTGGCCAAGGAATACATGGCTGCGGCGAATGCGATGCTGGAGGTGCTCGAAAAGCTTTCCGGAGCCCTTGCCGCCGCCGTCAATCACCAGGACGCGACCATCGACCAGTTGCTGGCGATCAAGCAGATCGCCTGGCTGCTGCGTAACACCGCCGGCGAAGCCTCGCTGATCGTCTCGACCGGACTGAGCTCCGGAAAGGTCTCGCCGGAGGGAAGGCTTGCCTACACGAAATATAGCGGCGGCATCGACGCTGCGTGGGGTGCCCTGGAGCTGACTGCGTCGGGCATGAAACTGCCTCCGGCGATTTCCAGCGCGACCGCCGCGACCAAGATCGCCTATTTCGAGCCGTCCTATCTCAGCCTGCGCGACCGGCTGCTGACGCAGATTGCGGCCGGCGAGAAGCCGGAATTGACCGCCAACCAGTGGACCCCGGTCACGGTCGGACGTCTCTCGGCAGCCGTCACCGTGGCTGAAGCCGCGCTCGACGCCGCCAAGGATCACGCCGCGCACCTGTACTCAACCGCCCGCGGCTCGCTGGCGCTGCAGCTCGCATTGCTTACCGGCGCGCTGGCGCTCGCGTTCGGCGCCATGACGATAGTCACCCGCCGCGTCATCAAGCCACTGCACAACATGCGCGACGCCATGCTGAAGGTCGCGGCCGGCGACCTCCACGTCGATACCGGTTACGCCGCGCGTCACGACGAAATCGGCGCGCTGGCCGGCGCGCTGGAGACCTTCAAGCAGCAGGCCGCCGACAAGGCCCGGATCGAGGCGCAGGAGCGCGAGCGCAACGCCGGCGCCACGGCGCGGCAGCAGGCGATCGAGAGCTATGTCGGCGAGTTCGAGAGCATGGTGCGCCAGACGCTCAACCAGCTCGGCGACGCTTCCGGCCAGATGCGGACCACCTCCGCCGGCCTGTCGACGATTTCGCGCCAGACCAACGAGCGCGTCCAGGTTGCCGAGAAGGCGTCGGGCGAGGCCTCGATGAGCGTCGAGACGGTCGCCGCCGCTTCCGAGGAGCTCAGCGCCTCGATCAACGACATCAGCCAGCAGGCAGCGCACGCCGCCGGCATCGCCAGCCGCGCCGTCGGCCAGGCGCGTGACACCGACGGCACCGTCCAGGGGCTCGCCCAATCGGCGGGGCGGATCGGCGAAGTCGTAGGCCTCATCAATACCATCGCCGCCCAGACCAACCTCCTTGCGCTCAACGCCACCATCGAGGCCGCGCGCGCCGGCGAGGCCGGCCGCGGCTTCGCGGTGGTCGCCTCCGAAGTCAAATCGCTGGCGAGCCAGACGGCGAAGGCGACCGAGGAAATTTCCGAGCAGATCTCCGATATCCAGCGGGTCGCCGGCGAAGCCATCGACGCCATCAAGGGCATCGGCAGCATCATCGGCGAGGTCAACGAGGTCGCGACCGCGATTGCCGCCGCCGTGCAGCAGCAGGGCGCCGCCACCCAGGAGATCACGCGCTCGACGCAATTTGCCGCGCAGGGCACCAAGAACGTGTCCGACAACATTACCGGCGTGAAGGCCGATGCAGACGCCGCCGCCGCTGCCGCCGAGGATGTGAAGCACGCTTCCCAGACGCTGGAGACGCAGAGCCAGCAACTGGGCAATCAGGTCACTCAATTCCTCGGCAAGATCCGCGCGGCGTAAGGACTCGTCATGCCCGGGCTTGTCCGGTCAAGCCCGGCCATGACAGCCGGCAATCACCTTCACTCCCTCGCCACGACGGGCACACGGCCGTACTTGGCGCGGACCTTGTCGGAGGCGGGCGAGAAATTCAGTTCCGCGCCGCGCCTGTCGCCGCTGCGGCCTGCGACCAGAAGGCCGTTCTCGCCGGCGACGATGTCGCCCTTGCGCAGCGTCGGGTCGTCCTCGATCTTGACCGGCGCGAGCCCAACCTGGTCCTTGCCGTTGCAGGTGCAGCCGCTGACGAGTTCGTTGCGATAGCGGAACGCGTTCGGCAGCTCCGAATAGGCCTTGCCGTTTTCGGCGGTCGCATGGTCGATGCTGCTGCCGTAGAACAATTTGGTCTCGCTCGCCGGGCAGAAGCTGTTGCAGGACGCCGCGCGGCTCGCATTGTCTGAGGCGGTGACCGGGAAATAGCGCCCGTCGCAGGTCCGCACGCAAAACGCCTGGCCTCCACCGCCGCCATAGCGCGAACGCCCCTCGCCCCGCTGGACAGCGCCGTCGTCATCGCCGAACGGCATCTGGACATAGGGCTGATGGCGCGGCCGGGCGAACCCGCCGAACAATTGCGAGAAGAAGTCCTGGGCCTGCGCGGCAGGCGCCAGCACCGAAGCGCACACCAGCGCGGCTGCCGCCCATGCCGCCAGTTTTCTCGATCTCATCAAGCTTCTCCGCTCATGCAACACAACGCGTCCATTCAGTTGAACCGTGGCGCCGTCAGGTTCATCGCCTGGTGGCCCGACGGCGCAGCCGCGACCGGGCGCAGATGCGCGCCGGCTGGACGGGCCGCGATGCCGGGCCTGCTATCGCCGCCGCGCGCCATCACCGGCGCGTTCTTCGGCAGCACCACGACTTTCGTTCCGACATCGACCCGGCTGAACAGATCCGTGATGTCCTCATTGGTCAGGCGGATGCAGCCCGACGAGACGAATTTTCCGATCGTCGAGGGATCGTTGGTGCCGTGAATGCGGTACTGGCTGGTGCCGAGATACATCGCGCGGGCACCGAGCGGATTGCCGGGACCGCCGGCCATGAAACGCGGCAGATAGGGCTGGCGCGCGATCATCTCGTGAGGCGGATACCAGTCCGGCCATTCCGCCTTGCGGCTGATGGTCTGCACGCCTGACCACGTAAAGCCGTCGCGCCCGACGCCGACACCGTACCGGATGGCCCGGCCCTGGCCGAGCACGTAATAGAGCGTGGTGTTGCTGGTATCGATGATGATGGTGCCCGGCGCCTCCGTCGTACCGAAAGCGACGACGGCGCGGCGAAGCCGCTCGGGCGTCGCGCCCTCGTCGGACGCGATCACCTCATCGGTGGGATACGCATTCGGCTGGGTCGAAGCGTAGCCGGGCGTCTGCGCATTCGCAGCGCTTGAAGCCATTAACGGCGTCAGCGTGACGACACTGACGAGGACGAGCGCGCCTGCCACGCACGACGAAAGCCGGCGATCGGAGAACTGTGTCATGGGACTGCCCCGCTGGAGGTGTGCATCGCTGGATGCTCTGGTCCAACAAACGCCGCCGCAGGCCGGCAGTTCCGTGCGGCCAACGCTGCGCTGCTTCACATCAAGTGCGCCACCGCTCACGCCCGCGCGATGGAACCCGCGGCTCCGCGCCGCGTTGTGATCGCTGTCCGGTTCACGACGTCGCTGTTGCCGTGTCATCGCCGTTTCGGGCGAGGGGAAACCATTGTGAGCGTCATTCCCGACAAGCCTTCGCCCACCAGGCCTTCGGCGAAATCCCCACCGGCAAAACCTTCGCCCAGCGCACGCCGGCTTGCCAACGCACGGGAAGGTGCGCCGGTCCCTGACAACAACAGCGAATTGCCGCCGGTCATCCGCCACGCGGAAGTGATGACCATCGCCCTCGTCGGCCTGCTGATCATCTGCGTCATTGCCGGCCTCTATCTCGCCAAGGCGTTCTTTCTGCCGATCACGATGGCCTTCATCGTCGGGACCATGCTGTCGCCGGCGGCAAGCTTCCTCGAACGCTACCGTATTCCGCGCGCGGTCGCCGCCGTGCTCATTGTGGCGGCCGCCAGCGCCGGGGTCGCTTTCATGGTCGGCCTGGTCGCCTCGCCCGCGGTGGAATGGAGCGCCAAGCTTCCGGAGTTGGGGGGACTGCTGAAGGAGAAGCTGCACGTGTTCGACCGACCGCTCGCGCTCTGGCAGGAACTGCAAAGCATGCTCGGCGGCCCCGACACGCTCACAACATTTCATCTGCCCAAGATCGAGTGGGTGCAGCCGACATTGGAATTCCTGTCGCCAACCTTTGCCGAATTCCTGCTGTTCATCGCAACGCTGATCCTGTTCATCGCGAGCTGGCGGGACCTGCGGCGGGCCTTGGTCATGAATTTCGGAAAGCGAGCGTGGCGGCTGCGGACGCTGCGGATCCTCAACGAGATCGAGGAGCATCTCGGCAATTACATCTTGATGTTGACCACGATCAATGTCGGCGTCGGCATCGCTACCGGCCTGATCTGCGCGCTCACGGGCATGCCCAATCCGGCCAGTCTCGGCGCGTTGGCCGCGATTCTCAATTTCATTCCGATCATCGGCCCGGTGGCGATGTTCGCCGTCCTGGTCGTGGTCGGTCTCGTCGCGCTCCCCACTATCGGTGCCGGTCTGCTGGCGTCGGCCATGTTTGCGGTGATGACCTTCCTGGAAGGTCACTTCCTGACGCCGATGATCGTCGGCCGCCGGCTGGCGCTGAACGCGCTCGCCGTGTTCATGGCGCTGGCGTTCTGGACCTGGCTGTGGGGCCCGATGGGCGCGTTCCTGTCGTCGCCGCTCCTGATCGTCGCGCTGATCGTGAAGGAGCATTTGATGCCGCCGGATTCGCCGCAACTGCCGCAGGATTAGGCCTGGAATTAGGCTTGGAAGTAAGCCTGCGACTACACCTTGGAACTTCCCATTCGACGGGACGTTTGTTCGACAGATGAATTCGGTATCCGGGAGCTTTCGATGTCGATGAACGAAGCCACGAAAAATCTGACGGACAAAGCAACCTACGAACGCCTGGAAAAGGATGTAATCGCCGTGAAAAACGATATCGCAGCCCTGACCGAGCAGATCACCGATGCGCTGAACAGCTTTGCCGGCACCGCCGGCAAGCAGGCGCGGCGTGGCTACAAGCAGGCGCGCGCCAATGCGGAGCAGGCGGTCGAGGACATGTCGGAGCGCAGCAGCGCGATGATGGACGCCGCTCACGACGCCGCCTCCTCGATCGAGGAGACGCTGGAAGACGCCATCACACAGCGCCCGTTGGCAACCGTCGCGCTGGCGCTGGGTATCGGTTTTCTGATCGGCGTGACCTGGCGAAGGTAGTTTTGGCGCAGGTAGTTCTGGCGCAGGTAGCTTTGGCGCACACGGTTGCGGCGCCGATCTTCTTCGATGGCGCGCGCCCGCGAGCCGGCCGCCGCGGCGCCATTGCGTATTGCGGCTTGTTTGGTTGACGTCGTTTTCGGATCGAGGCTTTCGGATCGAGGTTTGGCCATGTTTCAGCGACTGATCGATGACGTCAAGCAATCGACCGGCTCCGCGCTGCGGCTGACTTCGCTGGCGGCAGCGGCGGCCATGGCGTTGCTGGTCACGATCGCGTTTCTGTGCGCGGCGGCCTTCGTGTTCGTGCTGCAGAACTACGGTCCCGTGCAGGCCTGCCTGACTGGGGCTGCCATCTTCTTCGTCGTCACATTGATCGCGGCCGGCTGCTACATGGTGCGCAAGAAGCAGATCGAGGCGCGCGCCGAACAGGCGGCGAAGATGGCGAAGTCCACCGCGCAGACCGTGCTGTCCGATCCGGTGCTGGTCGCAGCCGGCATCCAGGTGATCCGCGCCATCGGCGTCAAGAAGCTGATCCCGATCCTTGCGGTCGGCGGACTGGCGCTGGGATTTCTCGCAAGCCGCGCCAGCACAAGCGGCGGTGAAGCCCCGGCGGAGTAGGCAAGGGCTGCGCGCCTTCCATAGTCACGCCTTCCGTAGCCCTACGACATGACTTCGCGTTCTCGCGGCGCATCTCGCCCGAGGTTTTGCATCTCCGTTTGCCCTCTTCGAAATTAGAGGGCGCAGGGAAGACCGGGTGCTTGCTGCACCCGCGGTCTCGCGTGCGATTTGCGCAAACAAAACTGCACACGAGCATACAGGGCAGCGGGAGCATTCCGGCCTTCCCTGCGCAATGGCTCTACGGCTTACTTCGTGCTCTTCCCGGAGAACGGCTCTGTTGCCTCCGTCGCTGCGCAAACAGTTTCACGCAACTTAACGCCAGCACCGCGGCGTCCGAACCACACGACTTCGCCGTACGCCTCCGGCGCGTACGTCTAGCGCGCCATCAGCGTCCATCGCATCTCACCGCGCGTTCGTGACGATGGCCAACGCCCCTCATCTGCCGCGAGACGGGCGGAGTTATGCGGCTGATTTGGGTGAGAACGAAAGCAGAATATTTTTGCGCGAAGGGCTGGACAGGTTTTTACTGATTTGCCCGACAAGTGGCTTTGTCGCGGTTCTTCCGCCGTCATTCCGGGGCGATGCGAAGCATTGAGCCCGGAATCCATCGGGCCACATACTCTGCGGTGAAATGGATTCCGGGCTCGCGCCGCGCGCGCCCCGGAATGACGGAGGAGCTACGCCCGCTTCGCCGACATCATGCCCCATGCGGCGATCGCCGCCATCAACAGCGAGATCAGCACGTTGTAGCCGGCGAGCGAGAGGCCGAGGAAGCGCCACTGCACCTCGTCGCAGCGGATCACTTTTACCGTGTCGAGGCGCTGCAGCAGCGTGCCGGCGCTGCCGAGATCGGCCACCGGGCCCGAGCAATCGGTCGGCCCCTGCCAGAATTGCCATTCGACGCCCGCGTGATAGCCGCCGAGCCCGGCATTGGCCAGCGCCGCGAGCGCGAGAATGGCGAGCCCGGCCAGCACCACCGGCCGCGGCGCCCCGCGCGCGGCCCCGAACGCGACCACGAGGCCGAGCGGGAGAGCCAGATAATAGGCGTAGCGCTGTTCGAGGCAGAGCGGACAGGGCCGGATATCCAGCACGAGCTGGAAGAACCAGGCGCCCGCCAGCGTCGCGGCAGCAATGCCGGCGACGGCCAGCGCCGCCATCAGCGCCGGATCGGTGGAATGGCGCGTCGGCGAGAAATGGGCGGCGGCATCTGATGTCACGGACGTTCTCCGGAGCACAATCCATGCTCAAACAGGCAACAGCGTCCTATCCCGCTGCCGCCGGCCTGTCGAGGCGGGCCACAATCACATCCGCGCGGGTTGACCCGCGCAGGCGGCCCGCTATATTCCCGCCCGCTTCGCCGCACCGGGCATCTACCCTGTGTCCGAAGGCCCCTGTGGCGGAACTGGTAGACGCGCTCGACTCAAAATCGAGTTCCGCAAGGAGTGCTGGTTCGATTCCGGCCAGGGGCACCAATTGGGCTGTCCAAGCCCGTTCCAAAAGCGTCCGCAACCGTCCGCGCAGTGCTCCGCGCCTCGCGTAACCGTCACGCGCGGGATGTCCTGAGTTCAACGTGTTGTCGGCCGCCGCATCGTGCTGGTCGCGATGCCGGAATTTTCCGCGTGGGTCGCCGCAGCCGATGCGATTGAACGGGCCTCGATCGGAGACAGCTTCTATCTCGCGCTGTTCACCGGGCAGCTCCAGACCGATCGTCTGACTATGCGCGACGAGAGCGACGTCGAGGGACGGCACGCGTTCCGGCAAAGCAAGACTGGCGAACTCGTCGACATCAAGGACGAGCCACAACTTAGCGCACGGCGAAACGCTTCTCGCGCACGGATAAAGGTGCTTAAGCTGCGGCTGCGGCTTCAGCTTGAGACGGCACCGCTCGAACTCGTTGTCAACGAGGACAATGGCGAGCCTTATGATGAGAGCACCTATCGCCATTGCGTGTCGACGCGCGCGCCGTCGCCGTGTTCGGCGTTCTAGCACGCGATACCGTGCGCCAGGCGATCGTTCGCGCTGAGCGATTGACCACCGAACTGATCAGAGCCGTCGACGGGCTGTTCGCGCCTTTCTCGCTCGATGAAGAGAACAAGGCGCAGCGCGCTCGCGCAGTCGATCAGCGCGCGCGTGTGCTAGCGGAATGGCTGGATGCGCAGGCGGCGCGCGACAGCAATGGCGAGGTACGCAAGGAAGGGATGAAGGGCTGAATCGTCTGACCGGCCGAATCTCAGTTCGGTGGCGGCTTGTAGCTAAGGTGCTTGGCGTAGTAGTATTCCGGGTGGATGACGAACGCCATCTTCTCGATCGCCGTGCCGAGGCCACCGACGGCTCGCAACGCGCCCTGAATCCGAGTTGGGCGCTGTGAGTGTAACTCCGCAGCCGACACTCAGCTTCAGCATCTCCTGGTCAAAGACACTCCGCTACGCGCGGCGCTCAATCTCCTTCCTGGCGATGATATTCCCTGCCTCCTGTCAGTCGACCAAACAAGCGGACGATCAACGATTAGTCGTGCACAAAGATTGCGTTCTTGCCGGATCAGGCCCGTTCGGGTCCGACCGCTACGACCATCACACCGTCGATCCCGATCAGGAAAGTCATTGTCGGTTCATCGCACTGTGGTGCCGCTTCGATCGCGTGCTTGAACACCTCTATTTCTGTTTGCATTGCCAGCCGGGTACTAATCCCTGACTCCGCGGAGCAAATCGAATGTCCGTTTGACCTAAGTCCCATCAAATCTGTCCTCAAGTCAGCATCGCCACAAATTTGAAGAGCTTCTGCAAAATCACGTGCTTCAAAGGCAAGTGTCGGCCTCCCGTCGATCTCGAGCACAAAAACCGCAACAACGCCGTCCGATCCCAACATGCGTTCTCGCTCGGACACGAGAATCTCCTTCAGAATTGATCCCAGTGATCTTGCTCCGGTTCTGCGGCAGTTCCTTCTCCAATCCCTGAGCGGCTTACCTTCGACATGAAACTTTATGCCCGGCATGTGTCAGATGATTTCTGATCTCGATGGCCGATTTACACCTCGCGCTAGGGAACGCTCACAGAAACGCCCTGTTCCTCGGAAGCTTCTTAATAACCCTCGCGGATCAACATTCACGCTTGGAGCGAGCCCTTGAGCTTGCTGCTCCCTGTAAGGAGCCGCGTATAGGAACCGCAGTCGTTCATAAGGTTTTACTATGCTTACTTTTCCCTGTTTAACCGAGGACCTCGCCAGGGAGAGCCGGGTACCCGACTTAGATTAAGCAGTAGAGAAGCAATTGTTCGCGCTACGGCGAGCACATTTTAGCGTTCCTACGATGAAGTGACTTGCGTAACCTCCGACGCCGAACCGCTGGAGTTGACCCTGGTCCAGCGCAGGGCTCGCCGGTCACGACCCTTCGTGGTTTGATCGCTACTCGCTTTGGTCCTGGGTAGCAGATGGCGCAGATTTCGAGTCACCGGCGCATGCCAACTATACTCGCAGCCGATGTTGCGGGCTTTTCTGCGCTCATGGAGCACGATGACGTAGGTACCTATGTGCAAGTTGCGCTCCTTCGGCGCGAAATTGTTGAGCCGATCGTGGCTGATAATCGTGGCAGCCTGATCGAATCTATGGAAGGTGGCTTTCTTGCGGAGTTCGGAAGTCCTCTCGAAGCGCTACGCTGTGGGATTTATATTCAGCGCACTCTTGCCGATGCAACCGACAGTATTCATTTTCGCGTCGGATTGAATTTGGGTGACGCAATAGCTGAAAATATCCATGTAGCGGCTCGCCTGGAGGCGCTCGCCGATCCAGGCGACATCTTGATTTCGCGCGACATTTACGACGAAGTTATTGGGAAGATTGATGCTCGATTTGAGGATCGTGGCGAACTACGATTAGAAAACACTTCGCAGGTCATCCGCGTGTACGCCGTGATTGCCAGAGCCAGAGGCTGTACGTTCTAACTTCACTGGCAGAAGCAGGTAAAAGGTGTGTATGCGGCGCAAGTCCAGGAGATCCACACCTGGAGCGAGGATAGAAACTGGCGCGCGCGAGCGTCTCACCTTTGCATTGCTGTTCTACGCGGGCAGCGCTGGTCTGCGCTGTTGATCGCATTCCGATTGGGATCGCAGCTGTCCGGTCCGAAGCCGTGTTCGCCAAGCACAATGTCGTAGGCACACTAGATTGCGGTTAACAAAGATTCAAACGCTTACCCGCAAAGACATGTGCGCGCCTCGGCCATACGACCGATTCCGCCAATGTAGCGGTGTGGATAGTTGACGGCCGTCAATATCAGGTTTGAGAGCTGATGTTGAATTGCGGGCTGACGACTTGACGATCTCATCTTACCAACCATGGAAAGCTAGCTAAATGGCCGTCCTAGTTACCGGTGGTGCCGGCTACATTGGTAGCCAAACAGTTCTGGAGCTTGTTGATGCGAGCGAGAACGTTGTCGTTCTGGACGACCTTTCTAATGGTTTTGAGGCGGCCGTTCCTTGTAGCGCCAAATTGGTCGTTGGCGACATCGGCGACACAACGTTGCTGGCTAGTATAATTGCCGAACATGAAGTTGATGCGATCATCCATTTTGCCGGCTCGGTAGTGGTTCCGGAATCGGTCGCGAACCCGCTGGACTACTACCACAATAATACCTGCAAGACACGGACACTGTTGGAATTGGCGGTTAAGGGACGTGTTCCGTATTTCATTTTCTCATCAACGGCGGCCGTGTATGGAGCTGGCGGGCTTGAACCGGTCAAAGAGAACAGTCTTCTGCGACCGCAGTCCCCTTACGGGCGATCCAAGTTGATGTCGGAATGGATGTTAGAGGATATCTCTAAGGCACATCCCCTCAGGTATACGGTTCTGAGATATTTCAATGTCGCGGGCGCAGACCCGCGGGGGCGAACTGGGCAGGCGGCTCGGGGCGCTACGCATTTGATAAAGGTGGCAAGCGAAGCTGCGTTGGGTATACGCAACTTCGTGGAAGTCTTCGGTACCGACTATCCCACGACGGACGGAACGTGCATTCGAGACTACATCCACGTCAAGGATTTGGCTGTTGCGCACAAACTTGCACTTAGCCGCCTCCGAGCAGGTGGACAAAGCGTCACGGCAAATTGCGGCTACAGCCACGGATATTCCGTCCTTGAGGTCTTGGAGGCAGTTCAGCGCGTCAATGGGAGGAAACTTGACATCCGATTTTCGAACCGACGGCCCGGAGATCCTGCCGCGGTACTGGCAGACTCCAGTTTCGCGCGATCTGAGTTTGGATGGATCCCACAGTTTGACAATCTCGATACGATCGTGAGCAGCGCGCTCAATTGGGAGCGAGCTCCCTTGTATTAGTTGGGCAGGCAATCGGTGCCGGCGCGGTGAGTGCCGTATATCGGCGCAGAGCCGCAACGGTCCTGGCTTGCCTATGCTGCGGGACGACACGTCGCCGTTCGCGCCACGCCCGGGATCGCCGATAAAGCTGGTTTGCGCCAAGCCACTAGTGGCTCTGCACAGTGATTATGACTCTTTGGAAGTCGCGGGATAGGCGCGGCCCATTTTGGCCCGGGCCTTGTCTGTTGTGAACATCCATTTGATGCGGGAGCGGGCAGCATTTCGCTTCCGTTCCCAAGCGGCGATTTCGCGGCGCAGTCGCTTGGGATTGTCGATCCTGCGATCCAGGCACTGGCCGCGCAGGACGCCGATCTCGATCTCGACCATGTTGAGCCAGCTTGCGTGCCTGGGGGTGTAGTGGAACTCGAGCCGTCGCAAAATCCGCCTGGCTTCGGCGGGCGAGAACGCCTGATACAGGGCACCGGCGGAGTGGGTCGATAGATTGTCTTGAACGACCCGGATGATCTCGGCGTCGGGATAATGGATGTCGACGAGGTCGTGCATGCATCGTTCGACGCTCAGGCGCCTTTGCCCCACCCCTGCGGGCGCTGGCGAGCAGGACCGAATGATCGCCGAAGCCTATCCCACATCGTGCTCCGTGGCCTGTCTTGCAGCGGGATCTGAACCGAGCGCGGGAGTGAAGTGGCCGGCGTGAAACCGGCGAGATCGTCGTATGCTGCGGACGTTTTCAGGGCGATCTCGGTCCAATCAAAGCGGCGGGCACAATCACGCCTGATGGCTTCGCGCTCTGGCGCTTCCAACTTCAGACCGCTCAAGGCACTGATCTTCGCGCTCAACTCCGCGATATCGCCCATTTTAAAAACCCGCGCTGCATCATCAACCACTTCCAGATTGGAAGGAATATCGCTGACCAGCACGGGCACTCCGTAACTCAGTGCCTCAAGGAGTACGATGGGTAATCCTTCATGCGAAGACGGTAACACAAACAGGCCCGCGTGAGCGTATAGCTGGCGCAGCCTTTCGCCGCTCTGGAAGCCGGCCATCACGACGTTATCTGCGAGAGCCGCTTCGGACGCGAGAAGGTCGGCGTATTTGTTCTTGTGATCGATACTACCAACGATTGCAAGTTTCCAATCACCGAGTTCCGCATCTGAAAAGGCCCGCAATAGATCCAATTGCCGCTTCTCGGGAACAAGCCGACCTACCGTCAAGACATATCGATGGGGTTCCAGGCCGAGTTCGACTACTTTGTCCGTCTGGGATGGCAGGTCCGGAAGCACGACTCCGTTGGGAATGACCTCGCAACGCTTGCCGTATTTGGTAGCGATCAGCTTTTCAATGCTGCGGCTGATGGCAATCCTTTTGTGCGCGAAGCGCATTCCTAGTGCCTCGCCGAAACGTAGCACACTGCGAGCCACCCAACCCCATTTCTCGCGGTTGTAGTCCTCGCCGTGATGAGTGACGATAACGCGCAGGCCGAGAAGGCGAAGCAAAGGCGTGACGAGCGCGGGACCGATGCCCTGAACATGCACAACCTGCGGCCTGCGAACTCCCGCCACCAGCGCGCAGATCAGCGAGTGTAGCAACGCCTCGAAATACGTGCTGCGTACCGTCCAAAGCCTAAGCAACCGAACTCCCTTCCATTCCACACCACTTTTCTTGTCAACGTACGGCGAACGTACGCACGCGGTTACGTTATGCCCCATCCTGACCAGTTGCGGGGCAAGTTTTTCGACATGGGTCTCGACACCGCCTTGCACATCCGGAAAACCTCGAAAACCGAAAATGTAGATCTCGCCATTAGCCATTGCGTGTACTCCTGCAAGCCCGCCTGCCAATCGCTATCCGGCTCAGAAACTGTGCAGCATCTTGTACGACGGACCTCCGCGCGACTTGACGATCGTCAATATCAACTTGCCAAGCCAAGATATGCTTCCTGAAGTCATCGATCGGATAAGCCGATGAGCGAACCATCGATAGGTCACAGCGTCGGCATAGTGGCTGGATTATCCGGTCTTCGCGGGCGCCGTCTGGAATGGAGTACCGATAGGTCCGACCAAGCCGGGCGCGACGCGCCAGGACGAGGTAATAGGCCTCAACAAGCGCCCTTGAAAATCTTGTTTGCCAACAAGTTCTTCTTTTTAAACGGCGGCTCTGAGGTCGTTATGTTCGACGAAATGGAGCTGATGAGAAAGTACGAGCTCGACGTTGTCGAGTTCTCCATGCAAGATCCGCGTAATTTTCGATCGAAGTACGAATCCTATTTCGTCTCGCATAAGGGTTACCGGTCGAACTCGCGAAATGGTCAAATCAAATCGGCGCTGTCGCTCATTCATTCGCGAGAAGCGGTGAAGCAGATTACCAATCTAATTCGCGATGAACGACCGGACATAACGCACTGCCATAACATCTACCACCAGCTGACGCCCTCCATTATCAACGCGGCCTCGCGGCTAAAGACCCCGGTCGTCCTCACTCTTCACGACTACAAGCCGGTGTGCCCGGTTTACACCCAGCTCTGGAAGGGTGGATTGTGCACGAAGTGCTCCAACGGCCGGTTCGAAGCGTTGCTCATGCAGCGCTGCGCCGATGGTTCAATCGGACGGAGCGCCCTGCTTTGGGCCGAGGCTCGTTATCACGCGGCTGCCCGCAGCTATCAAAGGGTAGATATGTTTATCGCCCCCAGCCGATTCATGCAAAATGCCGTTGTCCGTCGCTTCGGCGAAGACAAGGTAATCCATATACCGAACGGCATCGACACCTCCCGCATTGAGGTATCGGGGCAGGACGAACGGTTTGTTCTCTATCTCGGCCGTCTTTCGCCGGAAAAAGGAGTTGAGACCCTGCTGCGGGCGCATGCCTCGGACAATGCGGCTTGGCGGCTTGTCGTCGCAGGATCGGGTCCGCTGCTGGAAGATCTTCAGACGCGTTTCCCATTGGCAGAATTCACGGGCTACCTGACAGGAGACGCCCTCGAGACCAGACTGAGGGAAGCGTCTGTCGTCGTCGTGCCTTCCGAGTGGCACGAAAACAGTCCGCTTTCGATACTCGAAGCGATGGCACATGCAAAGCCGATTGTAGCGTCGCGCATAGGCGGAATACCAGAACTGGTCAGAGAGGGCGAAACCGGCTTGCTCTTCGAACCCAACGACTCGCAGCAACTCTCTAATTGCATCAGGACGCTGTTGAGAGATTCCGATCTGCGAAAGAAATTTGGTCGTCAGGCGCGACGGATTGCAGAAACGGAGTATTCACTCGAAAGGCATGGGGCCGCCCTGCTCTCGCTTTATCGAAGTTTGACTGCAAACCGCAAAATATCCAGCAAGGTTCGATCATAAATGGACATCACAGTCATTTCAACCTTCAGATGCAACTCAAAATGCCAGATGTGCTACATCTGGAAGAATCCGACCGAGCCGAAGGAAGAGATTTCCCTTGAGACGTTGTCGAAGCTGCCGAGAGGCTTCGATAACCTCAACGTGTCCGGCGGTGAACCAACCCTTCGCAAGGACCTCGGCGAGATCGCCGACCTTCTCCATCCAAAAGCCAGGGTCATGGAGATCTCTTCCAATGGACTGCATCCCGAACGGCTCGTTCCGATTATCAAGAAGTATCCCAATATCAAGGTTCGCTTTTCCCTGGAGGGCAACCAGGCAACAAACGACGCAATCCGCGGCGAAAAGGGCGGCTATGCAACCAAGGTCGCCGGACTGCGCATGCTGAAAGAGGCTGGCGGTACTGACCTTGGCTTTGCAATGGTTATCCAGGACGAGAACGTCGACCAGCTCGTCGGTGTCTACGAGTTTGCTCGAAAAGAGGGTTACGAACTTGCAACGTCAACGCTTCACAACGCCTGGCAGTTCTACAAGAACGATAATTACTTCTACGAACGCAAGGTCGTTGCCCGAAAGGTGGAAGGACTCATAGAAGCGATGCTGCGGAGCTCAAAGCCGAAGAACTGGTTTCGGGCCTATTTGAATCTCGGTCTTATCGAGAAGATTCTCGGACACGACCGTCTGATCCCCTGCAGCGCGGGAAAGGACTTCGCATTCATCGATCCATGGTCGGACGTTTGGGCCTGCAACGTGCGGTCTGACCTGCCGATGGGGAATCTCGCTCGACAATCTTGGGACGAGATCATCAATAGCGAGACCTCTCAACGGACTCGCCGGAAGGTCGCAGCCTGCGATCAGAATTGCTGGATGGTTACGACGGCTCGCACTGCGATGCGGTCGAACATAGTACCTCAGATGCCCAAGGCCAGGCCGCTCCTGTGGGTCCTGAAGAACAAGCTGAAGGTATCGCTCGGTAAAAAAATCTGTTTCGACAGTTACATCAATTATTCGGACGTGAGACCCTCGCCTATCGTGAAACGCGAGTCCTACCTGGAAAAGAAAGACAAAGCGCGATTGATCAAGGGGCGTTTGACGCCGGACGAGCATTATCCGCTGAAGACTTTCCTGAACAACTGAAGCAGACCGCTTGACAGGCAAGCTCCGTCAAAGTCTGGCCTTGTTCGGACTGAATGGTCGGTCATTAACGGACTGCATCATCACAGTACCAAGTTTGAGGTGATGAGGATCAGTGTGCACTGTTGCGGGCACACCCTCGGAACTCGTCACCAAGCAAATCCTCCCTTTGGCAGGTTCCATTTGGGTTGGGTTTCGGCGAACAACATTCATTTTGGTCGGGGAAGGGGCGTGCATGCGCACGACGTATGAACTTGTCACCAGCTGATCCGGGTCTCATCGCGCTGGTGATGATGCTTCGGTTTCAGGGTTTGGGAGTCGATCCCGAACAGATTCGTCACCAGTTTGGCAACGTCACGATCGGCCTGCCCGAGATGCTCCGCTGCGCGAAGGCATTTGGGTTGAAGGCCCGCGTCTCTGCGACAACATGGACTCGGCTTGCCAATACACCGATGCCTTCGCTGGCCACCCTTAAGGATGGCGGCTTTTTGCTGCTCGGCAAGGTCGCCGAGGACAAGCTCATCGTACTTGAGCCAGGTCGCCCGCAGCCGATCCAGATGGCGCAAGCCGAGTTCGAAGCCGTATGGGATGGCCGGCTTCTGATGATGACGAAGCGGGCCAGCCTCACTGACCTGTCGTCCCGGTTTGATATTACCTGGTTTCTTGGAGCGATTCATAAGTACAGGCGGATGCTCGGCGAAGTCCTGCTTGCCTCGTTCTTCCTTCAGCTCTTTGCCTTGGTCTCGCCGCTGTTTTTCCAGGTCGTTGTTGACAAGGTGCTCGTGCATCGCAGCTTGAGCACCCTGGAGGTTCTTGCGGTCGGTCTTGTTGCGATCGCCTTGTTCGAAACGATCCTTGGCATCCTTCGTACCTATCTGTTTTCCCATACGACCAATCGAATCGACGTTGAACTCGGCGCACGGCTGTTTCGGCATCTGCTCGGGTTGCCGATCGGATACTTCCAGGCAAGACGGGTCGGTGACTCGGTTGCCCGAGTGCGCGAACTGGAAAATATCCGCAATTTTCTGACCAGTTCGGGTCTCACCCTGGTGATCGACCTGTTCTTTACGAGCATCTTCATCGCAGTACTGTTCTACTATTCTCCGCTGTTAACCTGGATCGTCCTCGCCTCCTTTCCGTTCTATATCGGCATATCCACAGCCGCGACGCCGCTATTCCAGCGGCGCCTGGATGAGAAGTTCAAACGCGGCGCAGAAAATCAGGCTTTCCTGGTCGAAAGCGTAACCGGGATCGAGACGCTCAAGGCGATGGCGGTTGAGCCGCAGATGCAGCGGCGCTGGGAGGAACAACTGGCCGGCTATGTGGCTGCCAGCTTCCGGGTCACCAGCTTGGGAAATGTCGCGAGCGAAACCGTTCAGTTCGTAAGCAAGCTGGCTAGCGCCGCGATCCTGTTTTTCGGGGCGAAGCTCGTCATCGGCGGCGAGCTCTCGGTCGGCGAGCTCATCGCTTTCAATTTGCTGGCAGGCCGAGTAAGTACTCCGGTGCTACGGCTAGCGCAAACATGGCAGGATTTTCATCAGGCGCGCCTGTCGGTCGACCGCCTCGGCGATATTCTCAATACCGCGCCTGAGCCGGTCTACAACCCCGGCAAGATGGCGCTCGCTGCGATCCGCGGCGACATCAGGTTCGAGAACGTCAGCTTCCGCTATCGCATCGATGGCCAGAGAATTCTGCACGACATCAATCTCGAGATACCAGCCGGCCAAGTGATCGGAATCGTCGGCACTTCCGGATCGGGCAAGAGTACGCTGGCCAAACTTGTGCAGCGCCTTTACCTGCCCGAAAGCGGACGCGTGCTGGTTGATGGAGTCGATATAGCCCAGGTCGATCCGGCCCGTCTGCGCCGTCAGATAGGCGTCGTTCTCCAGGACAGCACGCTGTTCAATTGCTCGGTCCGAGACAACATCGCCCTCGTAGATCCTGCTATCCCGGCCGAAAACATCATGGCCGCCGCCAAGCTCGCAGGAGCCCACGATTTCATCCTCAAGCTTCCGGAGGGCTACGACACCATCGTCGGCGAGCGTGGTGGCACCCTGTCTGGCGGACAACGTCAACGCGTCGCTATTGCTCGCGCGCTCATCGCGGATCCCCGCATACTCATTTTCGACGAGGCGACGAGTGCGCTCGATTATGAAAGCGAGAGTATCGTGCAAAAGAATATGGCGCAGATGGCGCGCGGACGGACCGTGATCATCATCGCGCACCGTCTCTCGGCGCTTCGACTTGCAGATCGTGTAATCACCGTCGAGCGCGGTTGCCTGATCGAGGATGGCTCTCATCAGGAGCTAATGAAAGCCGGCGGTCGATACTCAAAGCTGCATCGCCTGCAGGGAGGCTTGCAGGAACAGTATTCCTAACGGCTGCAAAACCCCGCTTTGGGCCATGTCCACACCCGATGCATGAAGGCTAAGAGCAATGGAAGCAAATGCTAAGGCTCCGATCGAGGATCCGGGTTTATATATCCTGGATCTATTGCTTCGTCTGATCGGTGCTGGCGTCGAATCCGAGCATCTCCGCCGGAACATAGTTTCTCCCGTGGGCGTCAAGGAGATGGTCCGCTACGCCAGGACGGCCGGTCTTACGGCCCGCTGCTCGAAGTTGGCTTGGACGCGGCTGGCCGGCGGTCCGCTGCCAGCAATCGCTGTCCTTCGCAACGGAAGCTTCTTGTTGCTTGGAAAAGTGACGGGCGATACCGCCATCGTTCTGGCGCCGCATGCCGAGCGGCCAACCCTCATGACGCAGGGCCAGTTCGAGGCGGTATGGGACGGCCGGCTTGTCTCCGTGAAGAAGCGCGGAGCCCTGGCTACTCAGGTCGAGCAGTCCCGCGAGACCGCAGTCAGACAACTGCAACAGCTTTGGAAGACCTCACTCACACGCGCGAACGATATCTCGCGCAATCTCCTTGAAGGTGGCCGGAATATCATCAAGCCTGACGCAGAGAAGGAAACGCCGTCGAGCGCATCGATGGCCGGCGCCGGGATCATCATATTTGCCGATCATGCCCGTAAGCTCGGGCGGGCAGTCGCACGTATCAGGCCCGAAGAGGAGCGCCGGCGGCACGACGAACTTGCCTTTCTGCCGGCCGCCCTCGAGATCGTTGAGACTCCGCCCTCCCCGCTTGGACGCGCAACAGCGTTCAGCATCATTGCCGTCTTCGCTGTTGCGGTCGCCTGGGCATCTCTGGGCACCGTCGATATCGTCGCGATTGCCCCGGGCAAGCTTGTTCCGAGCGGCCGCACCAAGACAATCCAGCCGTTCGAAACCGGGGTCGTGCGCTCGATCAAGGTTCATGACGGGCAAGCCGTCAAGAGCGGCGACGTGCTGATCGAACTCGATACAACGATAACCGCGGCTGAGCTCAGCCATTTGAAAGGCGACCTGGTGGCGGCTCAACTCGACGCCGCCCGGACGAAGGCGGCATTGGCCGGAAACGAAGACCCGCTAGCGGCCTTCAAACCGCCCGCGGACGCAACCCCCACCCAGATCGAGATGCACCGCCGCTTCCTGGTCAGCCAGACCGCTGAGCAAAATGCCAAACTGGCCGCTATCGACCAGCAGGTGAAGCAAAAGGAGGCTGAACGCGCTACGTTCGAGGCCTCGATGGAGAAGATCAAGGCTACTCTCGCGCCGTTGCAACAGCGCGTCGAAATTCGCCAACAGCTGTTTCAGAAGGAATTGGGATCCAAGCTCACATACCTGACCGAATACCAGGAGTATGTTGCTCAGCAGCAGGACATTTCTGTCCAGCAACGCCGATCCAGCGAAGCTGATGCTGCTATCTCTGTCTTGATGGAAACTCGGGCGAAGGCGGTGGCCGAGTACGAGCGCGGCCTGTTCGAAAGCCTGGCCAAGGCCGAGGAGAAGGCGGCTGGGCTGACCCAGGATGTCATCAAGGCCGAGCAGCGGACCAGCCTGCAAAAGCTGACGGCGCCCATCGATGGCACGGTTCAGCAGCTCGCGATCCATACCATAGGCGGCGTCGTGACGCCGGCGCAGATGCTCATGCTCGTCGTTCCAACCGAAAGCCGGCTTGAGATCGAAGCTATGGTCTCGAACCGCGATATCGGATTCGTGGAGCCAGGCCAGGATGCGGCGATCAAGATCGATACGTTCAACTTTACCAGGTACGGCCTGCTGCAAGGCAAGGTTCTCAGCGTTTCCCAAGATGCCATTACGCGCAACAAGCCTCAGGACAAAGGGAACGAAGCCATAGGTGCGGAAACAACCAGCAGTGAGCCGAAAGGCCAGGAATTGGTTTATGCCGCGCGTATTTCAATCGACCGCAGCCAGATGGAGATCGAGAACAAGCGCGTCAATCTCTCGCCGGGCATGGCCGTAACCGTTGAAATCAAGAACGGCTCCCGTCGTATCATCAGTTACCTGCTATCCCCGCTCGCTCGCTACAAGCAGGAGAGTTTGCGCGAACGATGAGTGTGATCGGAGAACAGCACAGCGCGATGCGCCCCCGGTCTCACTCAGAGAAGCACCCGCTGTCGCACCGCGTGCGGCGGCGGCCGCCGGGAAGTTTCCGCGCCCCACTTGCGTTGACCTAGGTCAACTCCTCGACCGGCTTGAGCAAACCTGCCTCGCCTAAAGCCCGTACGGCTTCCTTGATTGTTTTCCAAGGAAGATTGCAGCGCGCAGCAATATCAAGCAGGGAGTTCGTGCCATCAGACATATTGAGCAGCCATAGAACGGCCATTTGGAAGTCGCCGGCCGAGCGTCCTCCGATTGAACTGTACAGACCATAGTCGCCCAGCTTCGGCTCGCAGAACGGCTTCTGATTGAGGTATTTGCGATTCTGCTCGATGACGTCGATCGTCGTCAGCGCCTTCGTGACGGAGTCGCTTAACGAAGCCGGGTTCACAAAATTAGGGTCATCGGCAGAGGTATGATACTCTGGGAATTGGCCGTGCGGGGTACGCATGAAACATCCAACCGGAAGATTAAGTCCCGGAGAACAGTATTGCCGCTCATCGTAACCGAATGGCGAAAACGGCAGAATATCGAAGGCGCTTCCGCTCTGTTTCAAGACATACGTCCACGCTCGATCGATTTCAGCATCGCCGCGTCGGCTCGTCTTATAGCTCGGAGAGCCCTTATCACCCACGCAGGTCAATACGAAACCGTGTTTGATGTGGTTCAAATGGGATCGACGGATTGCGGCCCACGTAATTGAGCCGATGGTGCCGGGGATAAACAAGAAGCGGTACGAGTACCGCAGATTCATGCGACTGAGGTGCTGTGCGAGCGCACAAGCCACAGCGATACCAGACAGATTATCGTTGCAGAGCGACGGGTGGCATATGTGGCAGGATACAAGCACCTCATCCGGCGATCGGCCACGCAGGACAAGTTCACCATAAGTCAGGTGACCGGGTTCGAGCGTGGATTCGATACACACCTCATACTCGTCTTCCGGCAATGCCAGCAGCTGCCGGTGCGGCAGACAAAACCCCCATGCCGGCTCGTAATATGACGTGCGATACGGAATCCAATCCGGGTGCTGTGGATCAGAAAACAGATGTTCCCTGAGTTCGGAAAGACCGATACGCTTGTGAACGGGAACGCTGTAGCCAACGACATGCAGATTGGACGCCCGGAAATCGACAATGCGTTCGCCGGCGCTGTTCTTAATGTACGCGTCTCGAATGTTCCATTCGGGTGGAACAGTCCAATCAAAGACCTGCAAGCCGGAGGGCACTTCGCAGATGGTGAGCGGTATGTGGTCCAGTATCCGATTGAGCGTCTTTCGAACCCCGTCGCCGGTAATACTTCGACAAATCGGGTAGAGCTCTGATATGAAGCGGTGCATCGATCCGCCGCCATCGTCAGCAGACAGATCCATGGACACTGGGCGCCAGTCGGGCTCCTCCTCCTCCAACGTCAGGTTCTCGATCGCGCCGTGCATCGCACTATCGCCCTCAGATTGCGTTGATGGGCCGTGAGCAGTTCATTGAACGATGCGGGCCTCCGGGATCGGCACCACGAACTGCGCGCCCCAAGTCCGAGCAAATGATAGCTGACCGATGATCTCATCCTGGAGATTCCACGGAAGGATGAGAATGTAGTCGGGTTTTGTAGCGTTGATTCGTTCCGGCTCATAGATCGGAATGTGAGTCCCCGGCAGAAATCGCCCTTGTTTGTGCGGACTGCGGTCTACCGTATATTCAACGAGATCACTGGTAATGCCGCAATAGTTCAGCAGCGTATTCCCTTTGGCCGGCGCGCCATATCCAACGACGCGCTTTCCTGCCTGCTTGGCAGTGACCAGAAACTCGATGAGCTTCTCTCGCAGTTGCACGGCGCGCTTTTCAAATGCAAGGTATCCGGAAAGATCTGCGTATCCAGCCTTTATCTCTCGCTTCCGAAGCTCCTCGACACGCTTCGAGATTGGCTGGCGGCCCCCGCTGCTGTGCTGCGCAAAGATGCGTAGCGATCCTCCGTGCGTCGGCAATTCCTCAACGTCAAACAACATCAGTCCATGGGCAGCGAAAATCTTCTCCACCGCTAAGAATGAGAAATAGGAAAAATGTTCATGATAGATGGTATCGATCTGACAGTCTGCGCACAGACTCATCAAAAGGGGAAATTCCATTGTGATAATCCCCTGCTCGGCCAGCACGATCTTCATCCCCGTAACGAAGTCGTTTAAATCGGGGACATGGGCGAGTACGTTGTTCCCAATCAGGAGATCGGCGCGTAAACCCTCTTTGCGCAAATTTCGTGCGGTGGTCTCGCCGAAGAAATCCACACGGGTAGGAATTCCTCTGCTCCGAGCTACCTCAGCAACGTTTCGCGCAGGTTCTATTCCGAGCACAGGAACTCCGCGCTCAACGAAAAACTGCAGCAGATAGCCATCATTGCTTGCGATTTCGACCACTTTACTATCCGGGCCGAAGCCGAACCGCTCCATCATTCTTCCAACATATGTTTTCGCATGACGGAGCCAAGATTCGCTATATGAGGAGAAGTAGGCATAGTCTCCAAAAATATTCTCCGGACTTTCCCATTCTTCCAGCTGAACCAGGAGGCACTCGTTGCAGACATAAACCCGCAGCGGAAACCGCTTCTCCTCATGCTGCAAGTCTTCCTCCTTCAGATAAGTGTTCGCCAGCGGCGACAGCCCGAGATCAAGGAAAACGTGCTGCAGTTCCGAGCCGCAAAACCGGCAGCTACTATGTCGGTCGTACTGGGCGTTCACTGCCGCAGTATTAAGTGAACGGAGCTGAAATTGGTGATTCAACATCAAGTGGCTCCCGTTGTGCAGCGAAGGCTCGTACAGCGAAGGCTTCAAGGACTCTGATTTACGCTCCGGCGAGTACGGCCACTTGACGACCGTCAAGTCGCTCGCGTCTTACACGGTAATCCTCCGGTGAAGACCGCCTTCCGGACGGCTACCTTGGCTGCGAAGTTTGCGGATTGATTTGCCAGCGACTGAACAAACGTGAGCAAGGTTGCGGTTCTATCCGGTCCGGAGCGACAGCGGCGGCGGACGACGCCGAGAAGCGTCGGATGGTTGAGGAGAGCCTGGGGCCAGGGGCAAGCGTCATCGAGGTGGCGCGGCGGCATGATGTGCATCCGCATTTGCTGACCGGCGGCGGCGGGCGCGAACAGGCGCCTTCGGGCCCGCACCGGCATTGCGGCGGGAGGACGAGGTGCAAGTTGCGGCAGTCTCAGTTACGCCGGAGCTGCCGGCCTGGACGGCTCATGTTGGAACTGGTGGGACGATCGAGATCGCGTTTGCAAACGGAATGCAGCTTCGGATCACAGGCGCAGTCGATCCCGCGACTTAGAGGGCGGCGGTGGCTTCGCTGTCAAGTGGACGGGCCCGATGATCCCGTTGCCGACAGGGGTGCGGGTGTGGCTTGCCACGGGCCATACCGATATGGGGGAAAGGCTTCGCGAGCCCGGCATTACTGGTGCAAGAGGTACTACGACGGGATCCGCTGAGCGGCCATCTGTTCTCCTTCCGGGGCCGGCGCGGCGATCTGTTGAAGGTGATCTGGCATGACGGCCAGGGCGCCTGCCATAAGTCTCCGTAAGCGCCCTCTTCGATCGGGTCTGGGCACCGCCTAGCACTAATTGTATGTGACAGCCTCAAGACTCATGCGCATCCTTAACTCGTCTTCAACCTGGGAAATCAATCTCCATGCGGTGTCGCGTTGCGAGATAACCCGCGCCGAAAGCGGCCAATCCACTCCTAGCATCGGATCGTCATACCGCAGGCCCCCCTCGGCATTCGTTGTATGGGATTCGCCAATGAGGTAACTCACCTCGGTGTCGTCTTCGAGCGTAATAAAACCGTGCGCGAAACGTTCCGGAATATATAGTCCGCGACCGTTCTTTGCCGACAGAACGACAGAAAAATGCTCCAGATAGTTGGGCGACTCCGGACGCAGATCTACTATCGCGTCAAAGATAGCACCGCTCGTGCAGCGAACGTACTTCGTTTGCACCGCGGGGGGATATTGGAAGTGCAAGCCGCGCAATGTTCCGCGCTTCGCGTTGAAGCTGACACTTGCCTGTGCGACCGTTGGTTTCAATCCGTGCTCGGAAAACTCGTCTGCGCAGAACACACGAGCGAAGTGCCCGCGGTTATCTTCTCGACGGTCAAGGTCAACCAGATATGCACCCGCAAGCTTGATCTCTGAGAATATCATTTCTCAGAGTCCGAAGTAGCGAGAGATCCCGGTCTAACGATCACATCGTCATCCCCGAACTAACCATGCAGTCCTTTCCAAGGACGATCCCTAAACTAGGGCTCTGGCATCAAGTTGAGATTCGTCAAGTTAGCGAGCCGCGCCAACATGAGTATTACCCGTGTTTACGTGAGGACAATCTGAAACACGCGCACAAGCGCCCACACCAAGAGCGAGATCCAGGCTAGCGTGCAGCCTAAGGCCAATGTGACCACGAGAACGGCCCAATCCAAGCTCTTCCTGCCGATGCCCTTTGTGATCGTGCCGTCGATTGGGTGCTGGTAGTTGGATCCCAGTTCATCTGCGTGCGACATTGGCTGAGTCCTAGCCAGCGAAGGGCTAGCAACATAGCCGCTGTTCAATTGCACCAATCTGAGATTCCTCAATAACGGCGCGAGGACGTGAAAGGATTCCGAGGCCCATCGATCGGACCGGTCCGAGGTGCACGGTATCTGCCGCCGGCTTCCGCTGCGAGCCGGGCAAAGCTTCGCGCGCAGACGACCTAGTATTCTCGAAGTTGGATTCTGGATCGCTAAAAGTGTGGGGTGGTAACCTGTGGGGCTTCGACGCCAGTCGCCGGGTCCCGGTCCTCCGGGTCTGCAAAGCAGCGTATTCTCCGCCATTCCTTTTCCAGCAGCACCGCAGCCCAAAGCATATGGGCCAAGATCCATATCGCAAAGAAGTGTTGCAACCAGGGCATACTTGCCAATCCTGAAAAGGCACGGGAGTCTGGTTACTTTCACAGGAAGGCGGTTCGACCGCCCATGCATATGCTGTTCTGGCTAGTCCACCGACCACGCCACCATAATCTCGTCCTATGGGTATGTGCCGCCTGCTCAGCCACGCCGGGAAGCATCGCCATACAAACCAGTTCGACTTCCCTGTCAACCCGAGCAGGTTGAACAATCACGCATTTCTCGGGAACTGCCTGAAGCTCTCGTTTTCTGTGCTATGCAAAGTTTCGAGAGTTATCTTCTCTTAACGCCGGGATCAGCGCCCTTGTAAGTCGTGTCGACCAAGGCTGGACCAGGCGCAAGCGAGCGCACTCGCGATAGAAACAAACGGATCAATCCGGCCGCATCAATAGACGTTATTCGGTTTCAAAACCCGCACGATAGTTAGCAGCAAAATGCGGATATCGAGCCACAGCGACCAGTACTCGATATACCAGAGGTCGCTCTCAACGCGCTGTTTCATCATCCCTAATTCCGGCGTCTCGCCTCGGAATCCATTGACCTGCGCCCAACCGGTGATACCGGGCTTCATCTTGTGCCGAATAGCGTAGGTCGCAATAAGCAGATCATATTCATTGTCATGGGCAAGAGCATGCGGCCGCGGACCGACCAACGACATCTCGCCCCGCAAGACATTGAGCAGTTGCGGGACTTCATCAATGCTAAGCATCCGCAATAACCTGCCAAGATGGGTGACGCGCCTGTCGTTCCTCGTGGCCTGAGCAATGACCGGGCCGTTGTCGAGCGTAGACATCGTCCTGAACTTGAAAATCCTGAACGCCCGCCCGTTGAACCCAACACGAGTCTGAAGAAAAAACGCAGGTCCCGACGACTCGAGCCGTATCGCTGCAGAGATCACCGCGAAGAAGGGCATCAGAGCAATCAAGGACATGGCCGCAAGAATTCGGTCCATGCCCTGCTTTAAACTACGCTGCGCCGCGCTGAGCGGTGCGCGCTGAAGTTGTACCGCCTTTGTAGGACCTAGTTCGAGCACCGGGCGATTTAGCATACGGCACGTCATTGCATCCGGAACAAGCTTGACTGGAACCGGAAGCACTCGTAGCCCGCTTTCAACTTCGCTTATCAGATCCGCTGAACTCCACGGAATGGCTACGATTATTTCGTCGATGCTCTTTTCCCGGACGTAGTGAATTATTTCCCGCAATCGGGTCTTCAATGTCTCTTGGTCGCAGATCCCGTCCTGGATCGGTAGAGGAAAGGCATGTTCTACGACGTATCCATATTTTTCCAAGACGGTTAGCGCCTCATTGCCAGTAAGCTGGTCCACCGACCCGACTAGGATTATCTGGTTGGGCTTTAGTACTCCGGACGAGATGACCAGAGCACAGACATGCGCAACGGCAAGGCGCATCACCGCGGTGAGAATAACCCCGCTGGAAAAGAACACGAGCATCTCACCACGCGAGAATGCGGCTCCGGTCTTCAGCAAGAATGCAAGGGTCGCGAGAAATACAAATGTCATCAGCCAAGTGACCGTGGAGCGTCGAACCTGCCATCTAACTCGAAGGAGGTTCGGCGCACGATAGAGTTGAGCCGCATGACCAAATGCGGAATAGAGTATGGCAACAGCGATGCCCGAACCGACATAATTTTGTACCGCCCCCTGACTCTCACGGACCGCGGCGTCGTACAGGACCCCTGCCGCAATTCCCAACAGTACTATCCAGGTCAGGTCAAAGATCGCAACGAGCGGTGACATGACATTAAGGGAACTGGGAACGGCCGGTTGGTCGCGAGTATTTGAAAGACTGAGATCGGCCAGGATGCTGTTATCGCGCGCTAGAGACATTCGACACCTCTCGACCGCGGGAATGGCTAAATGGACAGATAGCTGTCGCGGGCTAGTCGCCGGCTATTCGCGAGAGCCCCGGCAAGTTGACGAATCGAATTGTCTTGCGGTTCGGCAAGTCAATGAGCCCCTTCATCTTGAACTCGGCCAGAGTACGGCAAACGGTTTCGAGCGACGTACCCAGATGATCCGCGATATCGGCTCTCGGAAGCAGGAGTGTAAGCGCGAACGGGCGTGTCGGGTCCGCAGGCAAGTGACTTCGAATGCGTAAGAGGAAGCTCGCAATGCGGGCCATGCTGGTTTTCTGGCTCATGGTAACGAGAAGAGACAATGTCTCAGCAAGGACCTGATGAGCGCCGCAGGGTTCGTCCTGTTGGCAGATGCCGGAAGCGAGGGTACGCTGCACCCGACAATTGGTTACGGCTTCAGCCGTTATCCGCTGACATGATGATTGAGTGGGCATGACCACGTCGCCGGGCCAATAAAACACCACAATCTGACGGTTACCGTTTTCGAGCAGTCGAACAGCCCGGACAACGCCCTCGACGATTGTGATTTTCTGAGCTTGATGCTCGCCCTCCCAAAAGAGCGCGCGTCCACGCGGTATAAGCGATGTTGTGGATTGGCGACGTTGCTCGACGCATTCTGCTCGTCGCAAGCCGTATGGAAATGGCGTAGCGCGCCCAGTACCGATCGGTTGAATACTCATTTCGCCCAACCCTCATTGCGCAATACGCATCGGAAGGTTGCACATAGATATATTTAAGAAAATTCGACTACATGCACTAGACATTCGGCGGTGCCTGCTTAGGCCATCTGGCTTAGACCCAAAAGGTGGAAAAATTGCGTGTGGTCAGCCTTCATGCTGTCGATGATCTCTGGTTGGGCATTCCGGGGCATCTCTGGCTGAAATTTTGAGCGCAACGGAGATGTGCCCAATCGCGGTTTTGGGACCACGCGCTTCGATCATCTTAACCGTTGCGGCTCTTGCCGGATCATGCCGCGCCGGCGCCGCGATCGCCTTCATCTCTTCAGCAATGCCATTTTGGCGATACCAGCTTCTGTTCTGCCGCTCAGCTGCCGAAGCGAAATCCAGTCAACGACTGTAGCTTATCGAGCGCCGTGCCGCAGCGATCTGTCAAAAACCGAGCTCCACCCCTTGTTGGACGTGCTCAAATCCTTCACGAGCTTTTTTTGCTTGACTCGAACCTCAGCGCGAACCGTCGATCCGACCAATTTCGCAGCCATGAAAGCTGCTTCTGTTCGGTTTCGGGCACCGAGGGCACGCAGCAGCGCAGCTGTGTGACTTTTAGTTGTCGCTTCGGCTATGCCCAACTGAACCGCAATTTCCTTGGTAGACATTCCTTGCGCGATCATCGGCAGAATCTCCTTTTGCCGAGGCGTTAGCTGAGGCATTTGCATCCGCGGGTTAACTGACGAGGGAATCTCAGGTGTGTCACCATCACCATCGGCGATCCACCCTGGAACGTATATTCGCCCGGACAGCAAATCTTTGATCGCCGAGAGAAATCCTTCGTCCGACTGAAGCTTGTAGATGAAGCCATGAAAGCCGACGGAAAGACAGTTCAATACGTCAGCTCTCGTGTTCGAGGCCGACATGACCGCAAAGCGCGTCCCCGGATAAAGTTCGTGTGCTTCCTTCAGCAAATCAAGCAAGTGATGGCTGAGGGATCCCGAGTCGATCAGAACCAGGTCAGGGTACTGGCTCTCTGCCAACAATTCGAGTCCCGTGGCCTCGAGCACCTGTGTATGCTGAATTCTCGCCTCGAGTAATTCCCGGACACCATTCCGGTAAACGCTGTGCTCGTCGATCACCAGGATCACAGACACAGTTACGATCCTTCAAGTAGAAAATGCCCGCTCTCGAATGTGCCCCCCGTCCCACAATTAATTATGCAAGTTCTTTGGACGCGTCTCAAGGATATTTATCGCCGCCCCTGGTCGCGTCTCGGCTGAAACGTCCGCTATCCGACTCACGCAGCAACCCTGCCGGTGGAACTCCAAAAATAGGCAAAGCTCGACACCTTCTTCATCGGCGGAGAAGTAGTCCCCTCTCGGATATCAGTCACTTAGCAAAAGCTAGGCACCACTGAAATCGTTGCTCGAAGACTCATGACGCGTTGTTCGATACCGGACATTAGATCGAACCAGGTCACTGTCTGAAGCAGTGGCGCGCGAAAAGCCGGCCCCAGCGGGGACCGGCTGGGGCCGTAAAGGGCTGTGCGCCTGTGCCGAGGAACAAACTGGCTTCGGCACATCCATTTGATAGCCTCATATTGTTGAGCGAAATTGACGCCTATCAATTCCTGCTCGAAGACAAGCGCCCTTCTTAAAGAATAGGGACCCCGTAGCGTGAACCCGCGGGCCGTGTCATATCCACATGGCATTGGCATTGCAGTCTAGTAGATTACTGGAATTTGGACCCCAGCTTGATACAGGGCGCTGCCGGGGCAGCATATTGCGACCCCCGGCCACATATTGCGAACCCGGCAACGTATCTTTTTGAGACTTATCCGCAAACGTGAACCGGTGGACTCTTTTCATTCCTTACCAGATGATTTTTGCGTGGGTGTATCAGGAACCCGTTTGGCAACGGGAGACACGGCGGCTTCAAACCCCGTGGAAAGATTATCCAGGACAACGGTTTCCCGGCCTCAATCAACTCGAGGACTGTGTGACTGCCGATGTCGCCCGCACCACCTGGTGACCAAGACGGGCATGCGTCGCTTTCCATTGCTCGTTAGGCAGACCGCCGGATCCAAGCAATCGCAGTCTGATGAGTTCTACCGTTCGCCATCTCCGACTCGTTCCGTAGCAGCACCAGACGCGCGCACTCGACGCCACAAAGATCGAGCCTCAACTCTCAATAGTTTGCCGCGGCGGGAAGCTGTTCCTCGATCGGCGTCCACAGAAGTCGTGGATCGAGCTGCTCCGTATGTCGGAGGTGACGCAATTCAGACAAGCGTGTGAACGGCGCGGAGTTGAACATCGCCTCATCGAGCTGAATCCGCTGGAAAACCGTCCTCAATTGCAACGCTCCCCTCTCCGCGCTCCACTGACATTTGAACTTCGGCAGTCGCTCCTTGATCTTCGCGAACGATACCCGATAGCTGCGGTTGTCCGGACCGCTTGGGCCATATGTAACCGCGCAGCCTGGAAACGTGTTACGGACGATTTCCGCAATCTCGCGCACAGTGTAGTTTTGTGTTTCGGTGCCGACGTTGAATGCTTCGCTGCATACGGCCTCTCTCGGGGCTTCGAGCGCGCACAGGATCGCCTGGCAAATGTCGTCGACGTGGACCAGTGGACGGCATGGTGACCCGTCGCTCATCACGCGAACCATACCCGTCGTAAACGCAAACCCCGCCAGATTGTTGAGGACAAGGTCAAAGCGCTGCCGCGGCGACGCTCCGAACGCAGTCGCGTTGCGTAGGAAGACCGGCGTGAAGCGTGTGTCCGCCATTGAGGTCAGTTCGCGCTCGACCAGCACCTTGCAGTGCGCATAGGCGGTCTGCGGATCGACCGTAGAGGTTTCGGATTTTAGTTCGGAGCCGGCCGCTCCATAGATACTGCAGGACGAGGCGTACACAAACCGGGCAACGCCGGCGGCTTTGCATTTTTTTGCAAACTCGACTGACCCACGATGATTGATTTCCATTGTAATTTCGGGATCGTTTTCTCCCAGGGGGTCGTTCGAAAGCTCGGCGAGATGAACTACCGCGTCCAGTCCCGCGAGTTCCGGCTGCGATATTTGACGGACGTCTTTGGAGATGACCATTGGCCGGGTACGGCCATCATCAAACAACCAACCGCGCCTATAGAGCCCGGTATCGATGCCCGTTGCCTCATGACCACGATCGAGCAACTTGGGACCCAGGACTGCGCCGATATAACCGTCAGCTCCCGTATAAAGAACGCGCATGAGTGTTCCTTCGTACGTGGCCTAAGCAGCCGTCAGAGGTTGGGGAGCATGGGAATTGTCTTTCGGAGAGATCGCTGGTTCGTTGTCCCATACGCGCCAGGGTGGCTTTCCGCTGTCCCACTGCTCCTGCAGGACCGTTTTGTCCCGAAGCGTGTCCATGTTCTGCCAGTAACCGTGATGCCGATAGACCGCCAATTGATCTCGCTCACTCAACCGATTGAGCGGCTCGTTCTCCCAACTCGTGCTATCATCATCGATGAGATCGAGCGCCTCTGGTTCCACAACGAAGAAGCCGCCATTGATCACCTGTCCGTCCCGCGCATCCTTTTCGCGGAAGCGGGAGGCCCGCGGGCGATCGGAAGACAGGTTGATCGCGCCGAAGCGGCCTGGTAGCTGGACGGCTGTGACCGTCGCAAGCGCGCCTTGCAGATGATGAAAACTGATCAGCTCTCGGATGTTAACATCGCTCACCCCGTCGCCATAGGTGAGGCAAAACGTCGAGTTCCCAAGATAGTCCCTAACCCGCTTGATCCTTCCGCCGGTCATCGTCTTTTCGCCGGTATCAACCAGCGTGACCTTCCAAGGCTCGGCTCCGTTTCGGTGAGTCTCAATCCGGTTGCGTTGGAGATCGACCGTAAAGTCGCCTTGGTGAGCCATGTAATCAAGAAAGTAGTCTTTGATGATCGCGCCCTTGTAACCGCAGCAAATAACGAATTCGTTGAGACCGTGATGTGAATAGAGCCGCATAATGTGCCAGAGGATCGGCCGGCCGCCGATCTCAACCAATGGCTTCGGGACTACAGACGTATGTTCGCTAAGCCGCGTTCCATAGCCTCCGGCAAGAATGACTACCTTCATCCGGTTCTCCTGCCTGTTCGTTGTTGGTTTGGCGTTGACCCGGATTGCTGCTGGCCGACGCTTCGGAGGAAGGTCTAGGCGAAGCCGCGAAAAACCGACTTGATAACCGTCAACTCCAAGCCCAGTGGCCCGACGTGTCGAGCCCTTGATCTTCAACCGTGGACAAATCGGCTTGCCGCTCTTCATTGCGCTCGCGTTCCCGACTGCCAAAAGAACGGCAGGAGTAAGCTCGCCGTTTCGGCATGTACAAGTAACGGAACCGAAAGGCTCGAACGGAGCCAATGCCGGCGAGACCTGCGGCGGTCTTGACCAGAAAATCAGCCAAATGAGCGTGACGCTGGAGAACCTCAGTTTGGCCGAGTTCGCATAAACCCACCGCGCCAACCACAGCAGGGGCAGCAGAAGCGAGCGGTGCCGTTCTCCACGAATCTGGTATCTGTGCGACTCTTTTTGGGTTGAGATCTTCCGTGAAGACCGGGAATTGGCGGCAGACTACCGAAGTTTAACCTCGCGATTGGGAGCGGCGAGAGGGGAAGTTGACAACCGTCAACTCGGGCGCGCGCGAAGTTCGCATTACTTGCACACGTGGCGCCTTGAATGACGCTGTCCGTCATCCAGACTTCGCACCTCGGAGGATTGACAGTGGAATGGAGAATGGTCGTGCAAGTCAGCAGGTCTAGCTACGATCACATACTCACTGGTAATCTGCCGATCATTTGGCGCCGGCGGGGATTAATGTTGCATTGCGTGCGGCATTCCCTGACCCATGGGTGATGCAATGACCGATTCAGCCCGGGCCGACCCCTCCTATCCGTTCATCACGATCGCCATTCCGACGTTTAACCGGGCGGCGCTCTTGAAGGGGTGCGTCGCTGCAGCGCTCTCGCAAACCTATCGGCATTTTGAAGTCGTCGTGTCGAACAACGCCTCGCCGGACGATACCAGAAACGTCCTGAGCCGATTCAGCGACGCCAGATTGCGCGTCATCAATCAGGACGCGAATATCGGCATGATCCCGAACTGGAACGCTTGCCTTGCGAATGCGAAAGGCGACTACATCGTCTTTCTGTCCGACGACGACAGGATCGCGCCAGAGATGCTCAGGCGATGCGCTCACCTCATCAGGCAGCAGCCGCAACTTTCGACCGTCATTGCGCTCAGCAACATTCATGCAGCCTCGCTCGGACGAACGAAGCCAGCGCACGCCAGCCGATTCCACGACACCGGCATCTGGGACGGCACCGAGATCCTGATGGACTACTTGACCGATCAGATCACGGTGACGATGTGCAGCGTCTTGATGCGGACCGAACTCTTGCGCGCGCACGGCGGTCTCCCGCTCAACCCGGGGAACACCGCCGATGTCGCCGCCTGGGCGCCGCTGCTGTTGCTCGGCAAGTCGGGCTTAGTCAACGAGGCCTGCGCGACGTACACATGTCACCACGATTCCGCGACGGCACGATCGGGCGTCGAACAGCTTCTGCACGATGGACGGAAGGTGCGCGACCTCATCGCGCACGCGGCGGAGATCCACGTCACTGACCCGCAGCAGCGCAAGGCGATCCAGATCGAGGCCCAGCGCCATTTCGCGCGCCGAGGGCTTATCGTCTTGTCCGACTTTCGCAGGGGCGGCGGTGAGGTTCAGGTGCTGTTGAACGTCCTGTGGCGGTTCCGCCACGACTTGCACAGTGCCAATTTGAAGGCCATCTTGCGCTCTACCGCCGTTGCCTTTTGTCCGCACCCGCTCGCCGCGCGGCTGCGCCAGTTCAGGTATAGTATATCGGAGCGCATAGCCTGACGACGCATCGCCCCTGCGGGCGTACCGCCCCCGCACGGGGCGCATGCGTAGAGCTGCGATTGCATGGTTGATCTTACGAGTTCATATTCAATTTCGTGCCGGCTGAACAGCGTGGTCAGCGGCGGCGCATGATCCTTCTAGACGGATTTCAGCGCGTCGCCACCGAGCTGATTACCGGCCCGCTTCTGCGGGCCGCCCGGCAGATTACCGGGTAGGCGTCGACCTCGCCGATGGCTGTGGCGACCCGAAGTCAGGGCCTGTGTGACGTTCATGCCCAGCGGTACCGAACTGTCGGAACGGGACCGGTTCGCATGCGCAGTTTGTATTTGATCTACGACGAAGTACGCCCGTAGCTTTGAGAGGCCGGATTGCTCAACGGCGGCGGACTTGGGGCGCGGTTGAACGTCTGATACTAGTTCCGCCTCGACCTGTGCGGCGTCAGTACGGCGGTCCTGCGCTTCATGGCGGTCATCTTGTTCCGCAAACGCTCGCCGCCCAGCTGCGCCAGCATCCGTTCCGCTTCTGACCCTTGCTCTTATTGATAACCATCAACTCGCCCGCAAGCCGTATCCGTATAGCTTCAGTTGCGGGAGCGATTGCATGGTCTTCGGCTCATACGAGTTCATCTTCAATCTGTCACTAACTGAACAGGGTGGACGGTTCGGAGGCGTAATCGCACGACGAGATTGGAACATGCATGCGCTTCGCTCACTCTGATTCGTCGACGCCCGCTTCGGTTAGCAAGCTCCTCGTCCTTTTGATGACCATGGCCATGCGGGCCAGCGTAATGGGTTCAAGGTTTGCCCTTGCCATCTTCATTGCACGCTATCTCGATTTATCATCACTGGGCGTATACGGGCTCGCCACCGGCGCGATCGCAATTCTGCCGGTGGCGGTCAATCTCGGGATGAACCACCTGCTGATGCGCGATGCGGTCACTGCCTCCACCGCTGAGTTGACCTATAGCTTGCGCCACTATTGGACCTTCGTAGCGACGACTTACATCATCCTGCTGACGCTTTCTGTTTTGCTCACGATTTTGTTCGAAACCCCCGCTCTATGGATCCTTATCGTCGCCGTCATGTGGTTTGAGCATGTCGGCAACGATGTTTTCTATCTTCTCTCCAGCATAAAGCACCACCTTTCGGCGAATACGAACGCCTTCCTTCGCGGCGCGGCATGGATTCTCGTTTATGTCCCGCTCGCCATCTGGGAGCCAAACCTCAGAACGCTTCAGCACCTATTCGGTTTCTGGCTGGTGGGAGGGGTGCTCTCGTTTGTGCTTTTCGTCTGCATGAGCTGGTCGTGGCCGTGGAGGGCATCCCTTACCCTCCCATTCAAGCTGTCCATGATTACAACGACTGCCCGGCAATCCTTTCATCTTTGCGTCAGCGACGTAAGCTTTTTTGCGAGCCAGTACCTCGATCGCTACCTTGTAACATTGTTTCTAGGGATAAAAGCCGCTGGCATTTACTTTCTTTTCTGGACTGTGGCGAGCGCGGCGGGCAACTTCCTCGCATTGGTCGTCCAGCAGCAGCAGCGCCCTCACCTCATCCACGCTCATAGGGTCGGAGGGTTGTCCGCGCACTGTCAGCTCGCCTGGCGTTTTATGCAGACAACGGCCTTGACCACCGCGGCGCTCAGCATTGCGGTTGGTTTTGCTTTCCAAATTTGCTCGCCCTGGCTGGGTCAGCCCGCACTTGCTGACCATTTGCCAGCGTTCTGGTTGATAGTTGCCGGAATGGCCGTCCGCTGCTTGGCGGATTTTGCGGCGATGGGCCTGTTTACTGCAAACCGCGATCGCATCATGGCTCTGACCAACGTAGTATCGGTAGGTGTATTGGCCATTGCCCAGATATTACTCCTGCCGTTAGCGGGACTTTACGGTGCTGGTGGCGCGATCCTGATCACGTTTCTCGGAGCAATGCTTTGGCGTTACCGACTGTTGTTCGGTTTCTCACTCGCGAGCCCCGAGCCGCGGCAAGTCGGAGCCTAGTGGGGGAGGTTACCGGCGATCCGTTCTACCTCGAGCTCGCCACAAACAAGTGAAATGGCGTCATGAAGATACTCAGCATTTGTTGCGTTCGGGACGAGGATGACATTGTTGGGGAGACGCTGGAGGATGCTCTAGGCTGGAGCGACAGAATATTCGTGTTTGACAATGGCAGCGTCGATGGAACGTGGGAGACGGTACAAGACGTTGCGAGAAGCAATTCGAAGATCGAGATCGTCGGCCACGATGACCGCACTTTCACCGACGAGCTGCTCGGGGAAATATTCGAATCCTATAGGAGCGTAGCGTCTCCTGGAGACTGGTGGTGCAGACTCGACTCTGACGAAATATATATTGATGACCCTGCGCGCTTTCTTGCGGGCGTTCCCGACAAATACGGCCTTGTGCTCTCCGCTTCATTTAACTTCTATTTCACTGACATTGATCTTCGGAGCTATGAACAGAGCCCGTCGGAATGGCTCGCGCGACCAGTTCGCGAAAGGCTCAGGTTCTATCAAAACAACTGGAGCGAGCCCCGATTTGTCCGCCATCGGAACGACCTCCTTTGGGCCGGCCTGGTTTGGCCCGACAACCGCGGCCGGACGTTTCCTTCCCGGATTCGGCTCAAGCACTTTCCGTACCGATCCCCAGCGCAAATAGCCAGCCGACTTGCGTTACGCCAGAGGCAACCGGCACTGTTCAAACATGAGGCCAATCGATCCCTTGCGGTGCCAAAATTCATGCGGCCGGATTGGTCGGACCAATATCTCAAGACGGCCGCGTTTGAAGCAGCTTCCTGGCGAGATCGAGTGAGGAAAGCTGATGAATGCGATGTAGATCTTGGAGATGGTGCTCTTATCACTCGCAACGAGCTGATGCCGCCGCTCCCGTCGCCAGCCGTCGACCTGGTTAAAGCCAGCTTGCGGGAAACTCATATTGGGCGAGCCATATTGTCACCTATTATAAAATTGCGTCGAAACCAACAAAGTCGCCAGTGATCAAAAGGTCAGAGAGCTCCCGAGGAGACGTCCGCACTTCGCTCGCCCGCGCACACCCAACAGCCGAGCCGCGCCATCATCGTGGAGTCTTTCGGCGCCATCAAGCGCGAGCCGGCTTGTAGAGCTGGGGCTGGCCTAACGGCAGTGACGCCCTTTTTGGCGATCCTGTTAGTTGTTGTTTGCTAGGCCTCACGTGTTTCTTCTTCCCGCCCGTCTCATTCCACGCCGTAAAGGCCACCGTTTTCAAACTCCTGTTGTGGACCAAACTTGACGATCCTCAAAAACGCCAAGCGTGACCCGGGCTCAACTGCGCCCCCACGCAAGCAGGACTCACCGCGTGGCCTCTAAGCTTTATAGGCCCCTCAGCCTGGTGCAACCTGGCGGCGCTCCGGTGGTGTTTACCCTGATAATAGAACCGACTGCAGAAGTTGCGTAAATTTCCAACGCCCGATGCAAGACGCGCACTTCCTGTCCATTTGAAAGCGTCGAGGGAGTATGCAAATGAGTATGTTCTGGCAAGACAAGTCGGTTTTGGTGACTGGCGCCACTGGTTTTCTGGGCGGCTGGCTTATTCATCATCTGCTTGAACACGGTGCCAACGTCACGGCGCTCGTGCGGCGCAATAGACCGGACTCTCAGTTGTTCCTTTCTGGGCTTGCCCAGCGGGCTAAGCTTATTAACGGCAATGTATGGGACAGGGAACTGCTCGAGCACACCCTCAATCACTATGACATCGACGTGATCTTTCATACCGCCATGGCAAGTGGACGAGTGCAGGCAACACTCGCTGATCCGATTGGATGTCTGCGCTCGACCGTCGAGAGCACATGGCATCTGCTCGACATAATCCGGCAACATCGTCCGGAGTGAGCAATGGTCGTGTCCTCATCCGACAACGCTTACGGCGCCCAACAACTGCCCTACCGCGAGACTCAACCGCTTATGCCTCGGCATCCTCAGGAGGTAGCCAAAGCCTCGCAGGATATGCTGACCCAAAGCTTCGGCAAGATCTATGGTTTGAATGTTGCGGTAACACGCTGCGGAAATTTTTTCAGCCCCTACGATTTCAATTTTGCCCGCATTATTCCATATGTGGCAAAATGCTGTGCCTTTGGAGTACAACCGGAACTACGTTCCGACGGGCGGTTCGTGCGAGATTTTCTGGCTGTCGAAGAGGCCGCGCATGCGCACCTCATGCTGGCGGTGCAGCTTTCAAGCGGGCCGGAACTGCGGGGTGAGGTTTTCAATTTCTCTCATGAGGTTCGAATGTCAGTCATCGACCTCGTTGACAACATTCTTGAAATCGCACGGTCCAACCAAACGCCTACGATCGTCAACACCGTCACCCACGAGATACCATCTATGTCGCTGTCTTGCGACAAGGCCCGGAAGATCCTGGGTTGGGAGCCTCAACGGAGCTTTGAAAGCAAACTAGCTGATACTGTGAACTGGTATTTGCAATGGTTCCGCGCGGCCGGGCGTGGATGTCAAGCAGGTGCGAGTTGATCCGGCCCATGACCGCCTGGGTGAGAAAATGCAGGCGATGTGCTTGACGAATATGATCCAATAGTGTGCCCTGTTCACGATCGCCTCGACTGGAAGCCACTGCAGCCAACGAAGCGACAATGCTGCCAACAACTAGATACTGGCGGGACTGAACGTCACAACGGCTTGCAGCCTTTGACCGGAGGTCAAAGAGACTTGCTGCCATCGGCATAATCGGTTCGCCTGAATACGCAATCGACTTCGAGCAGGGATACCGGATCCTCCGAATAGTAAGTCACCGGGCGCATCTGGCTTAACGTAAATCCGGCTTCCCGCATGAAGCGCAGCGCCTCATCGAAGTTCCAGGTCTCCTGATAGAGATGGACAAGAGGCAATTCCAGTTGCACGCCAAGCAGACGCGGAACGGAGTTCCTGCCGCCCTTGAGTACATTCTGCTCGAAACCTTGCGTATCGACCTTCAAGAACACACGGTTGTCGGTGAACTCCGAGAATATGGTGTCAAGCGTCACAATCTGAACCGTGTCAATACGGATCACATCGGTCTCATAGATACTGTTTCGGCCAATGTCTGTCTGATCGGCAATCGAACTCATTGCCGTGTTCTTGCTGACGTTGATTTCTATGGTGCCGGTGAAATCGCCAAGTGCCATGTTTCGGCAATGCCAATTTTTGTCCGATGCGCAATTCTGTTGAAGCCGACCGAAGACCTCAGCGACGGGTTCGAAGGATACGATCTTCCCCTTGTAGCCGCGCAACCTGAGTTCTTGTGCGAACTGGCCCTCGTTGGCGCCAACGTCCAGAACGAGATTAACAGAACGAGATTTGAGGAACTGCATCAGGTCCGGGTGCCGGTGACGAATTTCGTAGCCAGTCGACCTGACAATGTACTTTAGCCGCTCTTTCACTGTCATATCGCTGCTCTAGTGTTTCCCTCACCCAACGTACCTGCGGTCGACATCTCGGCGGATTGGGGATCCTTCGATCCTCCCCGTTTTCGCCGGGCGACCAAAAGGTCCACGAGGTCATCGGTCCCGACGTCAAGTCCGGCGTTCCGGTAGGCGTGGGCGTGCGTCGCCCCTCTCGCGAGCTCCGGCCCAACGATGAGCGCAAAGCCAAGCAAAATGCCACCGGCTAACGCCAAGCCAATGAGATGCGGGAACTGCGGAAACACAGGCCGCGTTGGAGTAACCGCCTTCTGAACGACTCTTAGGCTTGAGAGTTGGCTCTTCTTGGCGACCTCGGAACTGATCTCTTCCTCGAGGATCCGAGTTGCATAGTGCGCGGCGGCTGCCGATGCTGTCGTTAGGTTACGCTTCAACCTGCCATATTCTGCCTCGTTCGCAGAGAGCAACGCCAGCTCCTTGTTCACCTGATCGAGCTCCGTGCCGAGCCCCTTCAACAGCTCCGTAGACCCATTGAGATCAGCGTTGACCTTCATGAGTGCAGCCATGTTGTCCTGATAGACCTTCACCAGAAGCAAAGGAGGAATTTCGTCAGCCTGTTCCTGCTCCTTCGCGGCGCTTTCCGCAGCTTTTCGGGGATCCTGCCCTCCGAGCGTCTTCACCATCCGGCTTACAGTTTTCGACTGCGTAACCGGCCGCAGCACCTGCAATTGCTCCACGATCGACTGTTTCTGCCCCTTTTTGTCTTCGACTGTTGCGCGCGTCGTGGAGATGGACGTGGCCAGGTCATTCGCCCGCTTGAGCAGAAGCGCCCGCTGCTCGTCAACCGAATAGATCGATGCGTTGACGGAGAAGCTCTTTAGGTTAGCAGCCGCCGCCTGGGCCTCTTCCTCAAGGCGTGTCGTCTGTTGCTGGAAAAATTCTTGCGCTCCCGGCATTTGAACCTCAGTACCCTGAACAGCGACCAGTGCGTTTGCAAGCTCGTTCAGGTAACTTGCCGCGATCGCCGCATCCCTGTGACGGAAGGTTACTCTCAACAGGTCTGATCTGCCTTCTTGCTTCGCAGCGACACGGTCCCGCAAGCCGAGAATGCGCGCCTCATTGCGCTCTATTTCGTCCTCCGGCTCAAGCCCTTGCGTTGCTGGCTCGCCAACGAAAGCGTGCGCAAGGTTGATTTCCTTCGCCCACGCCCAAAACCTGTTCATGAGCGTCGGGTTCGTATTAGCGGATAATCGATCGTACCCAACCGCCCTTCCCGCCTCTAGAACTACCTGATCGATTTTAGCAATGCGCGACAGCGACTCCATCCGGCTTTGAAGATCAAGGCCTTCCCCAAGAGGCGCGCTTGAATTGCCTGAACGCTCCTTAATGCCCTGCCCCGCGCGCAAGATAGTATACGCCTCGTAGCGGTCCCCGACCGCTGCGTAATATAGGAAGGCCACGCCGGACGTCAGAAGCAGGCACAGATACAGGATCCATTGGCGGCGCCAGAAAAAACGGAAGGAGAATATTGCACTTATGCTGCGTTCCACTGTGGACTCGCTTGTTCCTGTACCTACCCGCTATAGCCTCTACGCGAAGCGCCCGGAACGATATTGACAACCGTCAACTCGGATTTTGACCGTGCATCTATATGCTTGTCACGGCTGCTACTCTTGGCACCAGATCTACCAGGTTACTGAGATATCCCGGCCTAGGCAGGAACCTGCGACTACGAGAGGTGGGGTTACTTCGTTGTGCAAAGTCTGACTGTAAGCAGAGAAAGACCGCCATACATCCTTCCCGCGTCGGTGGCGATCACGAACCAGTTTTTCCTGGTGACCTGCCTGGGCCTCGTGTTGCTCAATTTTCTGACGTTCGCTTATCACCTTACTGGCTCGACTCTATTCAACGCGCTTAGCAACGCCGTGAGCCTGTTGCTTATTTCGTGTTCAGTCTATGTTGCGCTTGTAGGCAGGGAAGAAGCCGGTTTTTACAAGATCTTTTTGGTACTGGCCTGTGTTTTCGTCGGCGCGAGCTATTTGGCCAACTATGGGAGTTTCGAGATAGCAGATGCCCTGAAGTTCTTGTCGCTCTACACATTCTATATAGCTGGCCGAAGCGCGCCGGGGCATTGGCGGCCAGCTGAGAAGTGGTGCATCTACGCGCTCGCCGCGTTGCCTTTGATCTTCAAGTTGGCCGGCGACACAAAAGTCTACGTGGGCGCCGAGTTTCCTGACGTGTTCGCCTACTTTCCCAATACAAATACCGCGGCGCTGTATTTTGCTGCTTTGTGCTTTTCCCTATCGCATTGGTTCGGAAACAAGATGCTGGTAGTGCAGTTCATCAATGCCGCGGTGATGAATAGAGTCGGCGCAGCATTGGCCACCATTCTTGCCATCGTCATGTGGTCTTTCTTTCCACTGAGACCACAAGTATTAGTCGCTTTCTTTATAGGGGGGATAGCTGGCTGTATTGCCTACGCTTTTGGAGCAATGGATCGGTTGCTGACGGGTCTTGATAGCATGGCTTTGATTTGGAGCTTGAACCCCGGCACGGTCGCACGCATGACCTACAAGCAACTGATCGACTTGACGGGCACGACCGACCTGTCAGCATTTTTTCGCATCATCCATTGGACAAACATATTTGAATACTATTCGACGCAAGGCCTCGGCGTGATCTTGTTTGGTTACGGCGCAGGTCAGAGCGGCATCATAGCGGTCATGCCCATGCCGCCGCACAACGATTACCTTCGTGTCCTGGCGGAATATGGATTGCTCAACTTCCTGGTATTTGCCTTTTTTGTCGTCAGCATCCTGCTTTCGCTGAAGCTGCAGGCGGCGAAGATTCTCTTCACTGTGCTGCTCATATATTTCTTCTCCGAAAATCTGCTGGACAACTTTACATCGATGGCACTGTTTTTCTCGTTTGCTGGCAGGCTTACATCCCAGCAGTCGTCTGGCAGCAGTCACGCGTAGCTGGCGTATCGCCGGCTGGTTGAACACGGGATCAACCGATGGACTTCTCGATTTCCGAAGCAATCAGACAGAACACGCTTGGACGAAGCGAAGGATTTCCCGCCGGAGTGCCTAAGAGCTACGATTGGTACAAAGGCTGGAACGACGATGGGTTGCATACGCCGCCAGCAAATTTCACCGCCCTCACGGGTTGGGGCCAAGTCTATCAGAAGGTGGGGGCTCCCGCGTCCTCGAATGCAGCTGCAGATGTCGAAGTTGCCAACGCGAAGACCTATGTCCGTCTCAGGGAAACGGGCCAATGGGTCTTGGCCCAAGATCAGTCAAGAACCCCAATAGTGGGGGGGCATTTCGTCACTGACTTCGCTGGAAATGCAGGATACCCGATGGTCGTGACCCCTCTGGCGGGCGGGGGCACGTCTTTCAGTGCCCCTTCGGCCGGGCATAATGATCATTTTTGGCACAAGGCGCGAGGCACCTACGCGGCTGGAACGGTCGACGCCGTCTATGTCCAGATGGATATGAGGGTTACGGATCCGAACTTGAAGCTGGTCGCCATGGTGGGCGCCGACTGGTGGCGCGACGCAGACGCCCCTTTTCTTGCAGACCACAGCAACAATCCGGGCATCGGCGGCAGCAACTGGATTGAACTTTCGACGCAATGGAGGACGATTGCCTACTACTCCCTGAGCACCGCGGAGTTTCAGAGCAATCTGCCGCCTCCGTTCCGCGGAACTGTCGACACGGCCCCGGTCACCAATCCGGACATCACGCCTCCCGCCGCGCCCACGATTGCCTCGTTCACGCCGGACACCGGCACCATTGGCGACCAGATCACGGGCGCGAGCGTTCTGACATTGTCTGGCACGGCAGAGGCCGCCAGCATCGTCAAGCTGTTCGATGGGGCAACGCAGATCGGTACGGCAAGTGCGAATTCGAGTGGCGCCTGGAGTACCGAGACCAGCCAATTGGCGGCGGGCACACACAACTTTACGGCGACGGCCACGGACGCGGCCGGCAACACCAGTTCGGCATCATCGCTGTTGAATGTAATGGTGGACGCGGCGGGAGCATCCCCGCCGGCGGCGTCACCAAGGGCGACGCCGAGTGGCGAAAACCTCTTGGAGATGTTTGACGCAACGTCCGTGGGAGTAGACGAGTGGGCGGGCCTCACCGACAATGACGGATCCTATCGGACCCTGCAGACCGTTGCACGGCAGGGCCACAACCTATCCCTTGATGCGCGTTCCCTTCCTGGATTCACCGACACGACCACAACGATCGAGGCCTTGTCGAATGATTCGTTCATTTTGATCGCCTTGCTTTTCGCGACCATAGTCAAGATTGGTCGAAATAGCTGATCGACCGCAGGATGCGAGATCTTCTCAAGCCAAAGGGAACGTTGTTCCTGGAGTATCCCAACGCGTGGGGCTCTTCCAGATGTCCAAATCGATCTTCATGCCCCGATTCGTCTACAGATCGCTGCGATCCGCCAATCATTGCTCAAAGGCTCACCTCATCGCCCCGCCGACTACGAATTTCCTACAAGCGTGTGGCGTGTGATGACAATCCTTCGCGAGCTGGGTTTTGAGAACATAAAATGCTATCCGCACACACGGCATATCCGACAATCAGTGAGCGCAAGCATCGGATTTACTGCTCGCTGAGCGGCTCCAAATACGCAAATATCACGACTATCATTATATGCTAAGCGCCGTGCGGGCCTGAAATACCCTACACCGGAGCGCTTCGAGAAAGCGGCACTTACCACGTTCAGCACGTGACTGGCGATCAACGTTCGCCCTCGGGCTGCAAGGGGCGCGCAATCTCCGGCCTGTATTTGTCGCGAGATGGAACGTCAGGAATATCCTCCGTTACAGCGAGGAGAAACGACGCCTGATATCAGGGCTCTTGGAAGCGGAAATCTGGCTGCGCGCCTCGATCCAGCACCCGTGGCGGCCGCCTACAAGGCTTTTCGACCTGGCTTAGGAGAATGAAGGCCAATCATTCTAGCTTTGGTCGCAACTAGTCGGTCCAACTGCGATCCCCACACTCGCATTTGAACATATGGATGACATCCCCGTTTTCGGAATCTATGACTGTTCGGACTAGTTCTAGCTTTTTCTTGCAGAAACGACACCTTCGGTCGGATGCATCTGGCAGATGTGCAATCGTCTTGGCCTTCAACAGATCCATTGTTCACCCTCCGCGAGAGGCAATACAGATAGACCGTTGGGCGGTCGGGACACGGCCTCAGCACGGGAGAGCATCGAGCCGATATTATCGGCTAAAGCTGGGAGCTCTGTAGCCGAGCTTAGCTAGGTGCATGTGGCTGCCGGTCCCTAGGAAAACACCAAGTATCCAGCCTGTATTGACGACCGTCAACTTACGGTGCCTAAACGAAGTTTCGCATCAGCTCCTGCGTTCGAACGGCAGAACGCAAGAACAGTTCGCTCTACTCGATCTTGCAGTATCTCATTACGGCTCTGGTGACTGGCCAGAATGAAGCGCGCCGGTTTGCTGATAGCCAGTGGCGGCATTGGCGACGAGTAGCATCCAGCCGGCGTAGCTGCGGCTGATGTGTGGCCGACGCTTCTCTGACGATTCAATTATTGACGGCCGTCAATTCAATGACGAGCAACACATTTATTCTACAGGCGGGCGAGGCCTTTCCGCGGCGTGAAACTGCCGTCAAAGAGTCGGCCCCACGAATGAGGAAAGAGCGGCACTTGTTTCAAGAGGAGAGCGTGTTTTGCAATCCGACGCTTACATCCTCGATAAGTATCGGCGGCGGGTTCTTGCCGGTCTGACGCCGGAGGAAACGAGTGAGTTCGAAATTCTAGACGCACAGCTTCCGTTCGATGGAAAGCCAGTCTCGACTCCCACCCCATCACCTCTTTCTCCAAAAGAGCAGCGATGGCTGGAACTGCACGAAAAGATGGAAACAGCTCGCGAGAATAATCTTGCGCGTGGATACTGGCGTTGTCTGACGAAGGTTGGCGGATGAGATATATCGAATGATATATCGCCGAACTTGGATGGGCATAATGCCCGCGCCGGCTCGAAACCTGTTCTCTGGTCAATCGAAGGAGCGAGGGAGAGATAGTTCCGAATCTCATTCTTGCGATGGAACTACCATTTGCGGCAAGGACCGCCATCTCGCGCCTGCTCGGGCGTGGGCGCATGTAAGGTCAAATGCCGGCGCCTGGAATCGTTCACGGCGGAACCGACGGCGGAGGCATTCGTGATCAGGCCGCGATCTGCAGCCGGCGCGTCTATGAAGGAAGCCGACTGAATGCGGAGCGCGACGGAGCAAGCAAACCTTTGCGGTTGGCTCATTGCGACTGAGCGCATTGGAAAAAAGACATGCCAGGTCAAACTCAGCGATGTGGACCAACGTTGCGATGCAAATCGCAGCAGTAGCGAGTGCGATCAATCGGCACGTTTTTTGCTCATCCTGGTCATCTGATGCGCTCCTTCGAGGCCGGCCTACCTTTTTAGGGGTGCCGGTCAAGAGCTGCCCGCGACCCTTCACGCTGGCGGTCAACTGGGGCAGCGACGGCTGTAGGTGCCTTTATGCATGGTACTGGGTGGATGGGGCTGCACGATCATTGAGGAACTAAGTGATCGGATCAGAATTGAAAACTGCTTGTGAAAACGCTGGATAACACGGTGTGCGGCTTACCATCAAACTGAAACGTCCGCCTGGATCCAGCGAAAGGGAGTGTTGAGACTGCGAGTGGTATCCGTAGAGGACGAGTGCCGTGTCAGTAATTCTCGTGGTCGACGAACACAGCATCTATCGAAGTGGACTCAGGAAGGTCATAGAAACGCGTTTTCCGCATTTTCGTGTCGTTGAGGCGTCAAGGCTCCCCCACTCAGACATCAGCGAAGCTTTCAACTTGATTCTGATCGATTCCGGCAGCCTGAGCTACGGCACCATGGAGCTGCTAGCTGAATGGCATGAGGTGAGGCCGAAGGCACGTATTGCCGTTCTTTCTGGAGCCAAGAGCAGGGTCGAAGCACTGCACTATCTTTCAGTTGGCTTTCACGGCTTTTTGCACAAGCTTCAGTCAGAGGAGGAGTTGCTTGACGCCATCCACGATTTGCTCTCGGGTCGCATTTACATTCCGATCTGGGTTGTCGAAGGCGATGCGGACGACGATGATGACATTTCATTTCGCGAAGATGTTGAGCAGGAAACCCTAAAATTGACGCGCCGCCAGAATGAAGTCCTGACCCTGCTTGCTCGGGGGATGTCCAATAAGGAGATCGCGCGAGAACTAAATATTGCCGAAGGCACGAGCAAGATTCATACTGCCGCGCTACTGCGCGTCCTTGGCGCACGAAATCGGACCGAAGCGGCTTTCAAGGCAGCGAAGATCGTAAGATCAAGAGGGCATGACAAGAGCCTCCAGAACGGGACCCCTGCAATCCACAGGTCGTGGCTTGATTGGGGAAAAGCTCGCAAATTCTCCGCCTAATCGAGAAGCCACGGGAATCGCTCAAGACCGAATGCGGGACCGGTCCGGCCTCCGCGTTGTCGCCGAGGCTTGCGTCCCGATTATCCATTAACTGACAATCCCTGCCGCGGCGATCCGACAGCCCTTCTCTCGTTGTTCGATAACCACCCCTGCCTCAACGAGCGGCTCGAGGTGGCATTTCGGGATCGAAGGTCGAGTAAGGGTTGTTTTGCCGGCATCGGCGCTCTGAGGTGAAACCGGTATGGCCGCAAAATTCCCGCCGGTTTCATTGTCCTCAAGCAGATTCCTGAAGTCCTGCAATTAACTGGCGGATCCGGGCCACCACCGCTTTCGCAGAGGCTTCGCCTTCAGTTACTTCGTAGGAGTGCTCGGCGAACAAGCTAACAGCCTGAGCTTGGTCGAGTTCGAAGAAAGTCTTCACTGCACTCCAACCTTCCAGATCACGGAACGTCGGAGTGAGTTCGCCATTTTGCTTGCCCACCTCCCATGACAAACCATCTTCTGCGAAGATGCCTGAGCAGCACGCAAGACCAATAGCGCACGCCGCTGTGTTGCACGACCGCTCGCCAAGCCAGAGAAATCCGCCTCGTTGAATCTTGGATTTGCCCCAACCTTGAAGGTTGAAGCGAGGGGAGTTACCGTCGCGGTAGTCCTCCAAGAGTGCCGCCAGGCGTGTCAGGCGTTCGCGGTTCATTTTCCGTCCGTAGCCTCTTTCCGGAATCGAAGCAATTCGCTAGCTAAAAATGCGCTGGCGGTGTCCACACCGTATCGTCATGATCGTGCGGCTCCTCGCCCGCTACCAGATCAAGCGCGCAACTCTAGAATTTCAAGCCTTGGTCGATCGATGTATCAACGCAAGGGATGTCACATTGATACATGCCGCCGCGCATCCGATCAATCCATGACTGCGCCGAACCCTTCCTTGTCAGCTCAGCGCGGTCTCATGGGCGAGAATGTTCCTCCTACAGCACCATGCCGTATTTGATGCCATGTTCCTCCAACTGGACCAGGAACGATTGGAACCGCTCGGGCGGGCGGCGATGACCATCTCGTTGACCGCTAGTGTCCTAGAGCCTCCGCCTTCTGGCGAACCAAGATTTGTTCGCTGGCCCGCTTCAACATCTGCATGCGCTGATGCGGCTGCTCTGTTCGCGTGACAGGCCGGAGACGCTCGAAATGCTGTCGCGTAGCCCTTCCAGTACGATGCGGATCTTCTCTTTGGCCGAGTACTGCCGACATGTCTGGCGCCGAATGTCCTTCAGCACTTTGTTCTGCCGGTGCTTTATCCTTTATCCGGGCCGGATTTCTGTTTCATCTTCGCTCCTTGCGGCTACGATGATCTAGGAATTCCTCCCTCCGTGAAGCCCCTCAGTTTATCTCATGGGCGCTGACGGGGAACAGGGCGCAGGCAAGGTGATGGCATGTTCGCAGTGCGTCGCGCGCTGGTCGGCTTTACGGAATTGGCAGCTTCGGCAAGTGGCGGAGGCGGATCTGCCCGAAGCTCCGAAGGGTCGCCGGAAAAGAAGATTAGGATGGACCAATCCGTCGATAGCTCAAGCCAGTTGCTGTTGCCGGCTCCTTGATTGCTACCTGAGCCTGGCTCAACTGCGGCGTCCGGGTCGCGCCACCAGACCGCTCCAACGTTGGCTACGAGTCTCAGTTTCGGATCGGTCGTTTTCATGTCCATTTGGACGTACACGGCGTCCACGCTTCCGGCTGCATAGGCGCCTCGCTTCGCTATCCATAACACTCGATTGCGGCCAGGCGAGGGGGTGTCGATGACGATTACCCCGTTCGGTTGGGTCTCAATTTTCATTTCGGTGGCAGTATTTCTGGCACTGGTAGCGGCGAACTGGGCTCCCGTGATTTCGTCTTGGCTCTGGTCCTGTACTAGGTTCCATTCCTTGCTGCCGCGGAGGTGCACGTACGTTTTTGCGTTTGCGACAATGATTTTTGCATCGGGGCTGGAATAGGCGGGCGCACCAAACATTGGATAGATCGTTCCCAAAGCTGTAACGGCCGTAAAATTCGAAGGCGGGGCACTGCCTTGGGGTGGCTTGTACGCGCCGCTGCACCAGGAGTAGGTGCTGGGCACTCCAGCGGGAAATGCTTCACTGCCGCCCGGGGTGTTTTGCGCGATGGCATCCAGCGTAGGTGCGGTCTCTGTAGCTCCGCTCGAAGGCCTCATCGGTTCGTTTGCCGAAACGGGGCCCCTCGCCGCAACACCAAGAATCACCGCCACTCCGACCCGCAAGAACAAGGTCGGCAGCTTCCGCAGGAAGCGGACGGCGCCATCTCCAAACATTGCAAGCCGCGAGAGCAAAGAGGCAAATTCACTAGAATTGGACAGCATGAGAATGATCCTTCACGCTGGATAGGCCACTTTGCATATAGGTTAGGCACAGGATCAGTAGCCCCGACTTGACCAATCTCAAAAGCAGCTGGTTTTGTTCGCGTAAGTCCATGCGGACAGCTGAGTGCTCTCCTTGCTATGGCCAGCTGGACGACCCGGTCGGACGGGCACATGGGCCGAAGGATGCCCGCTACCCGAAAGAAAGGCACATCGGACGGACGTATACCCCGCAAAGGGGCTGTGCGGTCGTGTCCCGGTCCGCTCTTAATTGATCATGGCTGATCGCTCAGGGGCAAGCGTGAGACATCCGGGTGGGATGCAACACCGTCACTTCCGCTACTCAACCCAGCGAAAGAATGGAGGAATTTCGATTGTGATCTGGACTTGGCAGCGTGTCCTCCCGCCAGCGAAGCCGAACCGTGGCCGTGCTGACGGGAGAAACGGTACGCTACCGGTTCGGCTAGCTCGCTTTAGCCAATGTCTGAGCCAATGTTGCCGACAAGTCGGTCCGATTTAACCCTCCGCTGAGACCAGCTCCAGTGTCGGCAAAACTTGTCGCCGCAAACTGGTTCACCAAATTCATCGGCTGTAGGCTGATGGCACTTTGCTGGACTGCGCTGGGTTTGCTGACCAGGCTGACGTTGTCATAGAGCGCGCCGTGGCCGTCGGCACCTTGGCCTGCGGCCTCGCGGAAGGTGAGGCGGTCTTGACCGCCGGTGCCGGTCACCGAGAAGTGGTGGGTTTGCCAGTTGCTGCCGGGCGGGACAGTGGCGACTACCTTATCGTTCCACAAAACTTCGATCGTGTTGGTGCTCAGGCCGGAGTCGGACCGCGACCGCGCATCGAAAGAGAGATCGTAGCTCTGCCCCGCAGTGGTCTTCACGGCTTGGTAGAGACCGTCACGAGCGCCTTGATAATCGAGTTCCCCAAAGTTCGACCCGTTGGTGGCCTTGACGTTGTTGAGATTGTTCCACAACTCGATCGTCCCGCCGCTTATCGCCGTCCAGCCCGGTATCGAACTGAATCCGGCCCAGCGGCCCGCAGCCAGGGATGAGGCTTCGAAGGATCCGTTCACCAGGAGGTTCTCGCCACTTGGCGCTGGCGTCTGCGTTGGGGGTGTTGGCGACGACGGAGATGAAGGAGCTCCCGCGCCGTCCACCTTCACACTTAACAGCGACGACGCCGAACTGGTGTTGCCGGCTGTGTCAGTGGCCTTCGCAGTAAAGTTGTGCGAGCCGGTCGCCAAGTTGCTCGTCGCGACGCTCCAGGTGCCGCTCGCGTTCGCCTTTGCCGTGCCGATCTGCGTCGACCCATCGAACAGTTTGACGGTGCTGCCGGCCTCTGCCGTGCCAGATAACGTCAGAACGCTCGCGGTTGTGATCTTATCCCCGACCGCGCCGGTATCCGGCGTAAACGCTGCAATCTTGGGCGCTGCGGGAGCCGTGGTGTCCGGATTGGTTGTGACCGGAGGCGTGTTCACAGCTCCGCGCAACGGAGGAGGCAGATTGCCCTGAAACTCCGCTGTGGTCGTGGAATAGTAGCCAAGCGTCTTCCATTGCGTCGAGAGCTCAACCCAGTTGGTGCCACCGATGCCTGGATTGTTGCTGTGGTCCTGAAGATAAGGGGCGTTCGCGTCGCGCCACCAGTCGGCGCCCACCATGGCAACCAGGTTTGCGTTCGCATCCGTTGTCCTCATGTCCATTTGGACATAGACGGCGTCAATCGTTCCGGCCTGGTAGGTGCCTCGCGACTGAAACCAGAAGTGATCATTGTACCCGTTCGGCGGGGCATCGAAAGATGCGCCTCCGCCCGACAGGGGGCTCACGTTCATCGCGTATCCACCGTTATTAGTGAAGTCGGTGACGAAATGACCGCCGGTTATTGGAAGTTTTGACTGGTCCTGGACCAAGACCCATTCGCCCGTTTGTTTGATGCGGACATAGGTCTTCGAATTGGCAACCTCGACGTTTGCGTTTGGATTTGTGAGGGGTTGTCCCTCCTGGTGATAGACCTGTCCCCACCCTTCAACTGCGGTGAAGCCTGCGGGCGGCGTATGCAGCCCGTCGTCGTTCCAGCCTTTGTACCAGTTCCAGCTGTGCGGTACGCCCTGTGGAAAGCCTTCGCTCATGTTGAGCGTGTTTTGCGTGACGATGTCCGATAGTGATGCCATTTAGAAATATTCCCTTGTTATTTTGCATTCCCCCAAGTTCTGAGCATTGCCTGCACATTGTTCATGTGTGCAGCGAAAGCGGCCGGACGCTGGCAACACAATTTGTCGCGAATGTGTTGGATATCTCATACACGTGTATAGCCGAAAATGCAGGCAGCGCGCCTCGCCAATATCCTTTGAGTTCAAAGCATGTTGCATTGGCCGCGGCAAAACGTCCGTAGCGGTTTTCAAACCCGAGACAGCGCTCACCGCGGTCAAGCGAGAATGGGTATTTGCAGATTTTTGGGCCGGTCCGCGCAGCGAGCCATAACGACGGCGATAGTTGGGCCAATATTAGCCACTCTGTGTTGGCGAGAGGCCTCAATCATGATCGTTTGCGGCGAGTCGGAGGCATCTCATTCCGGATGGATCATCATCCGACGTAACGCCTGAAGGGGGCGATGAGTGCCGTCGGCGCCGATGCACCGCTTCGTCGCAGCGACGAGGATGACGCTTCGGATTCAATTTTCATGTGTTGACGGCCCCGGCGGATCAAGATGTTTTTGACGGTTTGAAAGTGAGGGGACGGTAGCGGTCATGTGTCCGGCCGCCGCCGTACCAAGCACCATCTGATTGTGACGCATGAGGTGACGAACAGCGGCTCACATCGGGCTCAACCGGCCAATATGGCCAAGCAGGCCAAGGCTGTTCTCAAGACCGAGACGCTCGATGCCGTGGCCGATCGCGGCTACTTCAGCAGCCTGGAGATCCTCGGGTGTCACGAGGCCGGCATCACAGTGACTCTGCCCAAGCCGATGACGTCGGGTGCCAAATCGGAGGGGCGCTTCGGCAAGCAGGACTTTGCCGATTTGCGAGAGGAGGACGCCTATCGCTGTCCAGCCGGAGAGCAACTGCCATATCGCTTTACGAGCGAGGAGGACGGCAAGCGGCTACGGCGCTACTGGACCACAGCTTGTCAAGTTTGTTCGCTCAAATCGCAGTGCACGACAGGGCCAGAGCGGCGGATTCCGCGATGGGAGCATGAGCATCTGCTCGAAGCTGTGCAGCAGCGCCTCAATGCAAACCCACAAGCCATGCGCCAGCGTCGCGAGACGGTCGAGCATCCGTTCGGCACGATGAAGGCCCGCATGGGAGCGACACACTTCCTCACCAAAACGCTTCCAAAAGTAGCCGCCGAGATGGCTCTCTCGGTCCTCGCCTATAACCTGACACAAGTGATGAACATCGTCGGGACCAGGCCGCTAATAGCTGCAATCGTGGCCTGAGACCGAACCGGTCTTGGCTTCTCACCGACTCCCTGGAAAAGGTGTTTTTACACGGCCAAGACCCATCTCCGACATCACCCCGCCCGCAGGCCCTCACAGAACCGCTCCTGCCCTTTGGTGGCGCCGCGGGTTTTGGTTCGGGCTGCGCAAAGCACTCCTTTGCAAGACGAGAAACGGCAGACGCGCTTCAAGACCATGAGTTACGACGTCAGGGGTGGTGTTGAGGGTGACGCAAAACTTTCGGTGATGACAGGCCTTTAACCGCCATACTTCAAAATCATGCCCATAATGCCGACGAGCAGCAAAGGCACGACGAGCCACAGCGGCTCGCTTCTCAACTTCGCGATTGGGCCAAACACCACAATACAGACGGCCAGGCTGATCCAAAACAACGCCATTCCTGGGAACCTTTTTTCGCTCCGAAGGGTCCTTAACCAGCTCTCACCTTCGCAGCAATCACCATTTGCCCCGTTGGAAAATCACTGCACCGAAAACCCGCCGCGCAGGATGCTGTGCTGCTTCAGCCAGTCGATTCCTCGGCGGTCGAGCTCGTGACCAAAAACGGAAAGCCACAGCGCTCGAGGTGGTCGCGCATCGCTTCCTGCGACGACGACAACCGGCCAGAGCCGCGCCGTTTCAATTCGAGGAAAACCATCTGCCGCCCAGGTCCGGCAAATTGCAAGTCAGGCCAGCCGGCGACGACGCCGAGCCGCCTGCACCGGTTCGCCTTCACCGGTATTGCCGCTGGTGGTATGGATGCACCGCAAGCGCGGACTAAGCTAGCGGCGGGTCACGTCGAGCAAAAACGCATGGCTCTGGAATTCGGTCGGGTGCCGGCGCGATCCGGCCGCGCTGCCGTTTGCCATGAAACAGGTGCAATTGCCGCGCTGGCGCCGCCGTCACGACGCTCACCCGATGATCGCCCGCAGCCTGGCCGGCGTTGATGCCGCCGCCGCCGCACTGCTGCGCTCGGCCAGCCGGCCGCGAAGCTCGGCAAGTTCGAGCCGGAGCGCATCGACCTCGGCCCGCAGTTGCTCTCGTGCCTGCCGCTCCTCGCCAATGAGGGTACCGGCCGCCGACATGGCCGCTTTCAGGCTTGTCGTGAACGATGAACACCATCTCCCCCACAACCGCGAATGCCTCCAACGGTGCGCAATTCTTATATTGACGAGCATCAAGTCAGAGGCGCCGCTCCCAGCGGAGTATCCAGCTCCGTGCTACTCGCAGAATAGGCGTCTTTTTACCATGCGCCACGCGATTGAGACCGCACCGAGAGATGGGAAAGTCGTCATTCTCGAAGATGACGCGAGGGAGAACTGCTGCGTCGCCTACTGGTCGCTTGAGGCGGGTGAATGGGTCGGGGGAGACGGCAAAACCAGCAAGATCACGCCGACCCATTGGCATCCAATACCGCGCGACAATGGATCGAGCACCTTCTTTCAGGTCGGGCCATCGACGCGGCGCCGTCTTAACTACTTCGTCGCGGCCATGGCGGCGGCGGTCATCGGCCTGTTTCTCTCTGCGACCTTGGACACCCGTCAGCCGGGTATCATTAGGATCAGCGCAATCGAGCAGGTCGTCGCGCAAGGCAGCCAATTGCCGAGCCAGAACCCGAAGATTGCGCTCCCGGCGTCTGACCCCATCGAGGCCGATCACGCCAACGCGTCCGAGAAAACGCAGCAGGTCTGGCAAGTTTCAGTTGGGGCCGAACCGGAAGCCGAACAATCCTTAAAGCGGGATCCTGCCAAAGCCTTGGCGCAAGAGCTGACCGAAGCCCGGCGTATCATCGAGGAACGCGATGCGCAGCTGCGGGCGGAAACCGCGAAGAGCGCACAATTGCTCGAACAGGAGCGAGAGAAAACGACAGCTCTCGCGCAGGAGGCCGCGGTCGCGCGACAAAAGCTGACCACAAGCACAGCGCAACATCAACGAGCGCTCGCCGAGGCACGGCGCGAAATTGACATGCAAGCGGCGCAATTGCGCAAGGCAAGCGAACTCGCCGCGGCGCGGGAACAAATTGAGATGCAGGCGTCGCAATTGCGCAAAGCGAGCGAACTCGCCGCGGCGCGGCGCGAAATTGAGATGCAGAAACAATCGGTGCAATTGCGCCAGGCGAGCGAAACCGTGCAGCTCAAGCAGGCAGAAGCCACAGAGAGCGCAACATTGCTCAAACAGGAGCGCGAGAAAACGGCGGCCCTCGCGCAGGAAGTCGCAGTCGCACGCCAAGAGCTGACCACGAGCACGGCGAAACAGCATCAAGCGTTGGATGAGGAACGCCAGCGCCGCGCCGCACTATGGAGCGAACTCGCTGCGGCAGAGCGCAAAGTTGAGACGCAGTCGGCGCAATTGCGCCAGGCGAGCGAAACCGTGCAGCTCAAGCAGGCAGAAGCCACAGAGAGCGCAACATTGCTCGAACAGGAGCGCGAGAAAACGGCGGCCCTCGCGCAGGAAGTCGCGGTCGTGCGGCAAGAGCTGACCACGAGCACGGCGAAACAGCATCAAGCGTTGGATGAGGAACGCCAGCGCCGCGCCGCACTATGGAGCGAACTCGCTGCGGCAGGGCGCGAAGTTGAGACGCAGTCGGCGCAATTGCGCCAGGCGAGCGAAACCGTGCAGCTCAAGCAGGCAGAAGCCACAGAGAGCGCAACATTGCTCAAACAGGAGCGCGAGAAAACGGCGGCCCTCGCGCAGGAAGTCGCAGTCGCACGCCAAGAGCTGACCACGAGCACGGCGAAACAGCATCAAGCGTTGGATGAGGAACGCCAGCGCCGCGCCGCACTATGGAGCGAACTCGCTGCGGCAGAGCGCAAAGTTGAGACGCAGTCGGCGCAATTGCGCCAGGCGAGCGAAACCGTGCAGCTCAAGCAGGCAGAAGCCACAGAGAGCGCAACATTGCTCAAACAGGAGCGCGAAAAAACGGCGGCCCTCGCGCAGGAAGTCGCGGTCGTGCGACAAGAGCTGACCACGAGCACGGCGAAACAGCATCAAGCGTTGGATGAGGAACGCCAGCGCCGCGCCGCAGCGGCGAGCGAACTCGCGACCGCGCAGCGCGAAATTGAGATGCAAGCGACGCAGTTGCGCAAGGCAAGCGAGGAAACAGGGCAGCCCGAGCAGGCAGAAGCCACAGAAAGCGCAACATTGCTCAAACAGGGACGCGAGAAAACGGCGGCCCGCGCGCAGGAAGTCGCGGTCGCGCGGCAAGAGCTGACCACGAGCACGGCGAAACAGCATCAAGCGTGGGATGAGGAACGCCAGCGCCGCGCCGCACTATGGAGCGAACTCGCTGCGGCGCAGCGGGACGTTGAGACGCAATCGGCGCAATTGCGCCAGGCGAGCGAAACCGTGCAGCTCAAGCAGGCAGAAGCCACAGAGAGCGCAACATTGCTCAAACAGGAGCGCGAGAAAACGGCGGCCCTCGCGCACGAAGTCGCAGTCGCACGCCAAGAGCTGACCACGAGCACGGCGAAACAGCAACGAGAGCTCGCCGAGGCACGGCGCGAAATTGAAATGCAAGCGGCGCAATTGGGCAAGGCGAGCGAAACCGTGCAGTTCAAGCAAGCGGAAGCCACGGAGAGCGCAACATTGCTCAAACAGGAGCGCGAGAAAACGGCGGCCCTCGCGCAGGAAGTCGCAGTCGCACGCCAAGAGCTGACCACAAGCACGGCGCAACAGCAACGAGCGCTCGCCGAGGCACGGCGCGAAATTGACATGCAAGCGGCGCAATTGCGCAAGGCGAGCGAACTCGCCGCGGCGCGGAAACAAATTGAGATGCAGGCGACGCAATTGCGCAAGGCAAGCGAGGAAACAGGGCAGCCCGAGCAGGCAGAAGCCGCGGAAAGCGCACGATTGCTCGAAGAGGAGCGCGAGAAAACGGCGGCCTTCGCGCAGGAAGTCGCGGTCGCGCGACAAAAGCTGACCACGAGCACGGCGAAACAGCATCAAGCGTTGGATGAGGAACGTGCGCGCCGTCCCGCAGTGGGGAGCGAGCTTGCGACGCAGCGCTCGTCCCCAATCCCAAGAAAGCCGCCAAGGCTCAATAGAGGACACAACGCAAGACAAAGCTGGGGGCCAGTGCTCTGGCTATGGGGCCTTGATCCTGGCGCTGCCTCCCGGTGGCAAAGAACAACCCGCTCGAGACGGCAGCCGGCTGGCTAACCGCCGACGTGACGCGGGCGACCGAAGTCGACTTCGGATCAATGCGGTCCACAACGCCGGCCACCCGAAGTTCTTCGGCGATCATGCCGCTCTCGCCGACGCGCAGGCGTTCGCGGCCTATCTGGCACCGCTACGCTGAGCCGAATGGGTGGTCTATGCCAAGCGCCCGTTCGGCGGGCCACAGGCCGTGCTGGCCTATCTGGCGCGCTATACCCATCGCGTCGCCATCGCCAACAGCCGACTGATCGCCTGCGATCGCACCAGTGTCACCTTCCGGTGGAAAGACGATCGTGCCGATGGTCGCGATCGCCAGAAGCTCATGACACTCTCAACCGGCGAGTTTATCCGCCGCTTCCTCATCCACATCCTGCCGCACGGCTTCCACCGCATCCGCCACTATGGCCTGTTGGCCAGCGGCACGCGCGTCGACAACATCGCCCGAGCCCGCCGCTTGAATAGTCTGCTAATGTCGGCAGCAAATTCCCCAAGCGTGCGATGGCGCTGATACACCGCAAGTTGCCCAACGGGGCCAAGTGAGCGCGGGGGCGGCAGGCTACGAGCTTGACAACAGCGCTTCGGTCCGTTCGATTTGCACGCTACAGCGCGCAGGAGTTAGCGGCGGCATCAGAGAGCCTTTTATTTGGCACCGTAGGCGATATAGATCACGGATCTCCGGCAAATGAGCTACGCGTAGGTGGCGTCGAACAAGTTAGCAGGAGCCTCGTCAGCTACCACTAAGGCAGCGCCTCCTTGTAAGCCCGCGTCGACGGCAACGTCGCGGCATGAAATGCCCATCTCGCTCAGCGGAGCTTGATTCGATCGTGGGGGGTTCATCGAAGCACATGCAGAATCCCATGGTTGACAATGATAACAACAAACGGCGCCGGCTCGTCGAGTTCAAGGACGGTTGCCGCTATGGTAAATTCGGAAGGACTAAGGCTTATGAGTTGATCGCCCACGAGAGGATCAGGGCCTACAAGATGGGAGGCAAGACGATGATCGACCTCGATAGCGTTGATGAATATCACACTTCGCTGCCCAGGGTCGAAACGAAGGCAAGCTAGGCCGCCGATCTGCGCAGCGAGACGGCGGTGCGCAGGCTATCGAGGCGATCAGACTAATGCTGCATTAAACGCACGCGTTCGGCCCAAAAGGGCACGGCTATAGATGCCGGGATCTTGTTCTTGTCGCCCTTGCCAAGCTGACGCCGTACCATCTCGTCGCGCCGCGGCGTTTTTTTCTCCGTTTCGTGGGCGAGTTAGGCTTCCACTACATCGTCGTTGAACGCGCCTACTCGTTGAGCGAGGTCGACGCGGTCGAGCGGAAGCCGTGCGCGCAGTCGTCGCCGCCAGGGGCTATCGCAGCCCATGATCCCCAGCGCCTTGTTCAGCGTGTTGTCGGACATTGGCATGCCATTTTCTTTGGACGTCCAGCAGATCGCGGATCAGCGGCGCGCGATCGGCGCTTTCGGCGCCGGCGTTGCGTGCGCATGACAAAGACCCGCCCTTGACCTCGCAATATCATGTTAGGTCGATCCCGCCTGGATTTCGAGTCAGAGCCGGGTTCGATTCCGGTCGGGGCGATTGTGCAGACCGGATCGGCATGGAGCGTGACTGCTGCCGTGGCGGCCTCCCATTTTATTTTTTGCCAGCTAATGGCGCGCGTCATCTTGTTGGTATTTCTGTTGGTATCGGCAGCCATCGACGATGAAAATTACTGCAAATTCAGATTGTTATGGTATTAGGCAATTGCCGGCCAGGGGCACCAAGCGGGCATCCGCCCTCATCCGCCAACGTTCATTTTCATTGTTAAGAGGCTCGCAGCGCGTTCGTCAGTGCAGACAGCGCAGCCGGCTGATGCTGACGACTTGGGTAATACATGAAGAATCCGGGAATTGGTGGCGTCCAGTCTTCCAGCACACGAATAAGGCGACGCTTGGCAACATACTCTGAGACCTGCTCTTCGAATGCGAGCCCCAGGCCGGCGCCAGCGAGTGCCGCCTGAATCACCAGATGGGTATCATCGATGATAAGCGGGCCATTCACGCCGACCGTGACCGCCTTTCGTCCTTTCTCGAATTCCCACCGATATGGACCGCCCGGAAGACGCAGGCCTATGCATCGATGGTCATTTAGATCCTTGGGCTTCCGAGGAATGTTTCGTGATGAAAAATAGCTGGGCGATCCGACCACCGCCAATCGCAGCTCCTGGGTGACCCGCACTGCGATCATGTCCTTTTGAATGTACTCACCGAGTTGAATACCGGCGTCGAACTCGCCCGCAACGAGGTCTACAGGGCCAGTGACAGTAACAACGTCAAGAACGATGTCAGGGTAGGCCTCCGCGAATGCGGTGAGCCGCGGCAACAATACCATCACAGCAGCCGACCGGGACATTACAATTCGAAGGCGTCCTGCAGGTCGGTGCCGAACGTTTCGGGCTTCATTGATAGCACGAGCAATTTGCTCAAGTGCCGGAGCCAATTCTTTCAAGAGAGCTGCCCCTGCAGCTGTTGGTGCGACGCTCTTGGTTGTTCGAGCAAGAAGCTGCAGCTCAAGCCGCTGCTCAAGTCCCCGGATCGTGTGGCTCAGGGCAGACTGAGACACACCAATCTTTGCCGCCGCCCGCGTAAAGCTTCGTTCTCTGGCGACGATTGCAAACGTAGCGAGTTCGTTCAGTTCGTTTCTCATGATTTATGAATATCATTCATAACCCCATGTTGTCCAACGCGGCTAGTTTCATAAGCTACTTTGTCCTAGGTTTGGGCAACAAGGAGACTTGAGGCAACTTTCCGCGCGTTTTGGCCGGCTTGGCGCTCGGCACAGGTAGCTGGGGCTATGAGCTGTTCGTTGTAACAACTTGGGACGGATATACCCGGCAATTTCAGCCTTTATCTGAAGAACGCAACTTAAGTTCACGGGGACTTTTTGGAAAAGCAAAATGGATCGACGAGCATTTTTGAGCCGATCTGCCAGCGTGACTTTTGGAGCTACGCTCGTCAGCGCTCCTGGTTTGATGCTTGGAGACCGGACTTTCAGCCATGCGCAGTCTCCTCCCGTTCCAAACAACAACCTCATGGATAGCAAGCTTATGGATACCGATGCTCGTGCCTTGCGCTCTTTAGCGCAGACCTATTTCGACGGTGCCTACGAAATGGATGCTGACAAGTTTGCGTCCATATTTCACCCCTCGAGTTCCGTGACCAAGGTCGGCGACGACGGCAACGTGAGCGTGACGCCAATTGCGACGTGGCTAGCAGCCGTCCGCAACTTGAAAGCTCCGAAACAACAGGGCCTGGAGCGCCACGATCAGGTCCTATCGATAGACGTTGAAGGAGAGCTCGCGCTTGTGAAGTTGAAATTGCAGATTCCGCCGCGTTACTTCACGGACATGTTGTCATGCTTGAAGGTCAACGGAACCTGGAAGATCGCTCAGAAAGTGATGACTTCGAAAACCTAACGGTTCAGTGCTACTTTACAAAATTTCATCACACGCTTGGCAGGTTGTCCGTGGAATTTCTGTCACAAGGCGCCAATACCTTCGGCTGCGCTTCGGGATCGTGGAAGATTTGGTCACTCTCTGACGGATATGTCGACCTGCCCGCAGAATCTCTCAGGCATCCCAACAACAAAATGTGCAAGCCGGCCGAATCGCCACAGCAGGACGATTCGCTGGTTCGATTGTCGGTCAACTGCTTCCTATTCGATCGCTCTGGCATCGACCGCGTATTGATTGATTGTGGAGCGGGTGGGAGTTGGGACCCGTCCATGGGTCACCTCGTGGAGGCGATGGCGGAGGCAGGCGTCGAAACGTCATCGATCACTGTGATCGCCCTCACTCATGCTCATGGCGACCACATCAATGGTCTCCTAATGCCTGACGGTCGACGAGCATTTAACAGCCTGAGGAAGATTATGATAGGGCAAGACGCCGTTGAGGAGTTTCTTGCCGAGCCAAAGCTAGAGGAGTTTCGTCCTCTCCTTGCCCCCATTAACGGAGGAGACCGGCTGGCCGATCATTTACTGGCGGTGGCAATACCTGGCCATGCTCCGGGCCATATGGGTTATCTCCTCAGCGCTGGCGACGACGATATCTTATTCTGCGGCGACCTGATCCACGTTCCTGCTGCACAGTTTGCCCGTCCCGAGCTTACTTGGGCCCATGACGATGACGAGTCCATAGCGAGGGCTAACCGGATCAAGTTGCTTCAAGGTGCAGCGGATACACATATTTGGCTAGCCGGCGCTCACCTAGGTCGACCAGGTATCGGTAGAGTAGTTGAAGAGGGGGAAGGATTTGCGTTTATTCCGGCCGCGAAGCCGCCGACTACCGAATTATCTTGATACTGGTGCGTTTGCGCAGCCGCGCGATCGTCAAGACGGTGGCGACGGGCTATCTTCTGATGTGCGAAATTCCTTGCCGATTTCCTGCCATCGCTTCGATCCCTTGGCGCGGCTGCGATCGCCGCCAGCGCCGAAGCTGAAAGCCAGGCCGTAACTTCACCTGCAATTGAGTGCATCGGCGCGGCAGTTCCCGCCGTTGTCGTCTTGACCGCGATCGCCTTTGTTACGACCATTGATGATCCAGCCACGCCAGCTCAGGAGTTCTCATGTCGTCGACTTCCGATCTGCCGCGTCTGAACAGGAGGGCTTTCGTTGCCGGCGCTGCGAGCGCAACCATCTGCTGCACGCCGGCACTGGCTCAGCATTCCGGCCATGGCACGCCGCCAGGCGCGGCGCTACCTGAAGCAGCACCCGCGTCCGACCCATTCGCCAGACTGCAGGGAGGCACGCCGCATCACCTCACGACCGAGCAGATGGCTCAGCGAAAGATCGAAAGCCCCGCGCCGAAGGGCCCGCCGGGACACTGGATGCCCAAGGCGGCGTTGCCGCTGCCGCGAAGTGAAATGGCCTGGGCCACAGCCTGGGCGGGGCGGATGCATATTGTCGGCGGCTATGGCGAAGGACGCGTCGACCGCGCCTATCATCATGTTTACGATCCCCGTGATGACCGATGGTTCAACGCCGCGCCATTGCCGCGCGGCGCCAACCACGTCGCTGTCGTGGCGGATGCCGGCCGGGTCTACGCGCTTGGCGGCTTCATCGAACAGAATCGCAATCCGGATCCGAATGCGTATGCCTACGATGTGGCTGCCGACAAGTGGACGACCATCGCGCCCCTCTCGCGTTCGCGCGGCGCTGCCGCAGCGCTCGCGCTTGACGGAAAGATACATCTGATCGGCGGCGCCGGGGCTCCCACCAATGAGCGAGCGAGCGTCGGTTGGCATGAGGTCTATGATCCGCAAGCCGACAAGTGGGAAATCCGAAAAGCGCTGCCGGCGGCGCGCGACCATGTCGGAGCCGTTGCTTACAACGGCATGATCCATATCATCGGCGGCCGCTTCAACACCTTTGAATACAACACCGATCTTCACCACGCTTACCTGCCGTCACTCGACACATGGAAGGAGCGCGCGCCGCTACCTACGGCGCGTTCCGGCCACGGCCTCGTTGTCTACCGCGACCGCTTCTTCGCGATGGGCGGCGAATACGGCGTGCAGGACAGAGGTCAGATTACGCAAGCCGCCGTATTCGGGCAGATGGAGAGTTACGATCCCCAGACGAACACCTGGCAGTCTCATGCACCGATGACGACGCCGAGGCATGCGGTGGGCGCTACCACCATTGGCGATGCGATCTACGTTGCCGGCGGCGGAGCGGTGACAGGCGGCTCGGTCCAGTCGTCCGTGCACGAAGCTTTTACGCTGGCGGCTTGACTGCGGCCGGACCGCGTTGACTTAAGGCAACCGTCATCGAGTTGCGGTCGTATCGCGGCGGCGCAAGGGTGCTGGTTCCCGCGCGTCGGTAAAGCCAAACCAGACAAGCGGCACGGCGATGCCGCAGAGAATGGCCATCACGACGAAGGCCCCGCCACCATAGCTGGCATAGAAAAAACCTGAAAACAGCGTCAGGGCCGCGGTCACCGCGCCTGCCCCAAAGGCGTAAAGCGCCTGTGCCGTCGCAGCCAGGTGAGTGGGAACGAGCGCGGCCATCATGCGCATGCAGGCGAGATGGAGCAGCGCGAAGGTCAATCCGTGCAGCGGCTGCAGAAGCGCGAGCACCGTGACCGAATTCGTTACGCCGGCGATCGACCAACGCAAGATTCCGGCCGCGGCGGCGAGCGCAGCCGCATTACGCGCCCCGAACCGCCTGAGCAACGCCGGACCGGCCAGAAAGAACACGATGACTTCTGCGGCAACCGCTTCCGACCACAACAAGCTGATGACGGACGTGTCTATTCCAGCATTGCTCCACCGGATCACGGCAAATGCATCATGCGTGGCGTGGCTGCCATAGATCAGCGCCGAGACGAGAAGCAGAATTCGAAACCGCGCGATCGCAACAAGCCCGCGAACCGCGCGCGCAATCTGCGATGTACCGCCATGCCGCGCCAGTTGATTGGGGACCTTGGGAACCAACGCGGTTGCGCCGGCGGCGGCGATCAGCAGCGCAGCGTTCAGCCAGATCACCCGCGTGAGGTCGGTTGGGCTTATGAGCTGCCCGACGAGCAGCGTGCCGCAAACGAAAGCCGCGGACGCCGAACCGCGAATCCAGCCGTATTCAAACGGCCTCCCCGCCCTCTGTGGCCTGGCTGCGTTGACCGACAACGCGTCGGCGATCGATGTCGTCGGCGCCAGCGCTGCTGCTTGAACCAACGCCACCAGAAGCAACAGCCAGAAGCCATCGGCCCACAGCAATGCAACGGCTGTTGCGGCCGCTAAGCCAATGCAGGATGCGAGCACAAGGCGCAACGATTGCACGACATCGGCGAAGATTCCGACAAGGGGACCGGCGACAAGCCGCATCAACAATGCAGCCGCCAGGATGATGCCGATCTGCTCAGGCGCCAGCGCTCTGGTCTCGAAAAATTTCGGCCAGAACGGCGAGGCCACGCCAAACGCACCATACAGCGCCGCGTAAAGAGCGATGTAGGCAATCGGCCCACGAGAACCTGTTCCGTTCCGATTACATCGGAACGGGTCTCTCGATTCTTGATTTAACGCGTTTTCTTTACGCGAACCGGCTTCCACTTCGCTTGAAAACGCTCTCACGCGCATTGCCAAGTTCCCTCGGTAGAATTACGGGCACGAAAGCCATCGCTCTGCCGCAGTTCATCCGCGAAATGTCCACATCCAACTTCTATCCGGCCGGCCATCACCCACCATGGATGGAAAGTTGATGCGATATCTTTTCGCCGCTGTGATTGCTGCGTTTGCAGTCGCCGCGGATTTTGAAAGTTCCAATATCAAGTCAGTATGGACGGAACCATCTTTCGTCGTCGCCGAAGCGGAACCCGCCGCACCATCGAACTCCCAAGCCGGAACTGTGACTGCGTCGGCTGAATCTTCGCAAGGAGAGAAGCCAACAAGTGTTGCCGCGTCATCCGAGACGATGATGGCGGCCGATGCCGCAGTTCATGCCGCTGCGTCGATCAACGAGGAACCCGCGCCATCGAATGTGATCTGCGAAGCGGTCAGGACTGCCGCTGAGGAAAACGAGATCCCGATCGGATTTCTCGTGCGCTTGCTGTGGCAGGAAAGCAGGTTTCGTTCCGAAGAAGTCAGTCATGCAGGCGCGCAGGGCATTGCGCAATTCATGCCGCAAACGGCGGTCGAAATGGGCTTGAAAAACCCGTTCGATCCGCTGCAGGCGATTCCTGCATCGGCAAAATTTCTTCGCAAGCTTTACAATCAGTTCGGAAATCTTGGGCTTGCGGCGGCCGCCTACAATGCGGGCGGCGGCAGGATCGAGAGGTGGCTTTCGCGACGCGGCGCGCTCCCGAAGGAAACGCGCGCTTACGTCAAGATCATCACCGGCCACAAGGCCGAAGCCTGGACCGACGAAGAGAGCACCGTCCACATGCCGACCGATCTGCCGCAGAAGGCGCCATGCGAGGGCGTCGGCGGCCTGTCACGACAGGACCAGATCGCGGCTGTGAATGTCGACCTGACGCCTTCCGCCAGCGCGCTGTTGCGCAAGGCAGAGGCTGACGAGGCCGAGGAGAAGAGGAACGCGGCTGCGAGGAAGCTGCGCGTTGCCGCTAGTTCGGCGGCCGGACGTGGCGGCGTGGCATCCCGAAAGACAAATGCCCGCGCGGTCCTGCTGGCGGCCAAGGCATCGGCGCGCAAGCCGGGAAAACAAGCCGTGCGTCTCGCGTCGGCTTCTTCTACCGCTGGCCGCACGAAGTCATCGAGGGCCGCGCGGGAATTGTAGCTATCGATCTATCGCCAAATGAAAAGAAGCCCGCGTCGCCCGCGGGCTTCTTTTTGTGGACTTGCGGTGACGGTGCACGCGATCGACACGTGACGCCCGCCACATCCGAAGGCCTGATCTCACGCGTCCCGGTACCAGCTCGCGAGCTGCCACAGATCGTTGTCCCAGCCCGAGATATGCGCGGTCAGCTTGGCGCCGAGCGCAGCGACCCGGGTGCGGGAGATGATGGGCTGGATGTAATTGTCTGTTACGACGAGGTCGTTGAGCTTGATGAACAAAGCCGCGCGCTTCACCGCGTCGAGCTCCCGTTCGACCTGCTTGTAGATCTCGTCGTATTCCTTGCTTTGCCAGCGCGAGACATTGCGCCCCTGCCACTTGTTTTCCTTATTCGCCACCTGCCACGACACATACTGGTTCATGAAGAACTGCGGATCGGCCTGCGGCATGGTGGTGTTGTACATCTGCGCGTCGCAATAGAAATGCGTGTAGGTGTCGGGATTGGCAGTATCGGAGGAGAAGAACACCGATCCCACCACCGACTTCAGTTCGACGTCGATGCCCGCTTTCTGGCACGCCTGCTTGAAGATGGCCTGGGTCTTCTGCCTGGGCGCATTGATCGAGGTCTGGAACACGAACTTCAGCGGCTTGCCGTCCTTGGCGCGAATGCCGTCGCCGCCCTTTTTCCAGCCGGCGGCCTCGAGGATCTGGTTGGCCTTCTCGATGTTGAATTCGAACTTGGTGTTTTTCGATCGGAAGCGCTCCGGATTGTTGAGGAAGTTGGCGGTGGCCAGGGCCGTTCTGCCATAGATGAATTTCTCGATCGAGGCGCGATCGATCAGGAGATTGATGGCCTGGCGCACGGCCGGATCGCTGAACAGCGGATGTTTGGTCTTGATGCTGGCGCGCTCGCCGTCGACTTCGACCGCAGGATCGGTCGAGTTGAGCGACATGAATTCGACATTGCCTGACGGCGTGATGCTCACCTTGCCCTTGCCGACGGCTTCCAGCTTCTGCAGGATCTCGTCTTCGACCAGCATATTCCAGGCATAGTCATATTCGCCGGTCTGCAGCACCGCGCGCGCCGCCGACACCGCGTCGCCGCCGCCCTTGACCTCCACCTCATCGAAATGCGGCCGGTTGGCGACGTGGTAGTTGGGATTGATCTTGCCGCGGAGCATGTCGCCCGGCTTGAAATCCACGAACATATAAGGGCCGGTACCGACCGGCTTCAGATTGTGCGGCGCCTCGCGCGACCTGGCGCCGACGTAATCCTTGAACAGGTGTTTCGGGATGATCATGCCGTAGTTGCCGACAAAGGCATCGGCCCAGAACGGCGTCGGCTTGGCAAAAATCAGGCGGACGGTGAAGTCGTCGATCTTCTCGACCGTGATGTCCTTGTAGTTGGCGATCGAGACCGCCGCGGTCTCCGGCGTTCTGGCATATTCCCAGTTGAAGACGACATCATCTGATGTGAACGGCATGCCGTCATGCCATTTGACGCCGCGTTTCAGCTTCCAGATCACCGAGCGACCGTCCTCGGCCAATCCGTCATTCTCCTTGCTCGGTATCTCGGCAGCGAGCATCGGAACCAGATTGCCGTCGCCATCCCATCCCGCCAGCGGCTCGTAAAAGAGCCGGCAGCCTTCCTGGTCCTTGGTGCCGACGGCGAAGTGCGGATTGAGCAGGGTCACGGCCTGCCAATACATCAGTTTCAAGACGCCGCCGCCGCCGGCCTTGGTCGGCTTGTAGGGCAGTGCGGTCGCAGCCATCGCGACCCCGGACTGGCTCAGCATCATCCCGGCCATCGGCGCCGAAAGGCCTACGGCAATCATTCGCTGGACAAAGGCCCGCCGCGACAACCGGCCGGTCTTGACGTCTGCAATCAGGTCTCGAAGTTCCCGCTCTTTCATGGGGCCGGCTCCCTCACTGGTGGTGACTGCCTGGGTCACGCTCGACGATGGAAATGGATCAGGTCAGCGCGAACCTGTCAAAGCAGGATACGGGCCATCCCGTCACGTCAGGTCGATTTTTCCAAGTCGATTTTTGCCAGATCCGACCGAGGCAAGATGACGCGGCGTCAGCCGGCAATGGGGAGCGCCCATAAAAAAGCCCGCGTAGCTCGCGGGCTTTTTGTTTGACCTCCTGGTCTTCTTACCAGCCGCGATAGCCGCCGCCGAAGCTGAAGGTGACACCGGGGCCGCCGCCGTAGTAGCGGGGACCGTAATAGCCGTACCGGCGCGGGGCATAGTAGTTGTACGCTCCCGTAGTACGGCCGGTAATGATGGTGGCGCCAGTGGTGATGGTGATGGCCATGCCAATGGCGATAGCGGTATTGCGCGCTGATGTCGGTCGAGGATTGCCGGGATTGCGCCGTATCCGTCGAGGGCTTCGACTTCACCGCGTTGTCGGCAGCGTAGGCGGAGCCTCCCATCACGGCGGCAGCACCAACGGCAAACACGATAGCTAGCTTCTTCATCATCGAACTCCAGTGAACGTGTCGTGGCTAACCGGCCGGCACGCGTGACGTTCCGGCGTGCGACATAAAGCCCGAGACTGCTTGCTTAAACGGATGTTCATGTAGATTAACGCGAGAGCGTCTGCGACGAGAGTGCCGACCTATCGACCGTGCAGAGCGGTGATTGCAACGCTATCGCGCCGGAGCGAGCGAGCGTGACCGCGATGGTGTCCGGCGCCACGCCGCTCACCTGCAGCACGACCGGGCTCGCGTCGAAATCCGCATCGCCATCACGCGCCGGAATCGCCGGCGTTGGGATAGAACAACTGCTCACCGTTGACCTTGTAGTCGGCGATCGCCTTCTGGCCCTCCGCCGATACCAGCCAGTCGATGAACTGCTGGCCGAGATCCTTGTTGACGCTCGGATGTTTTTCCGGGTTCACCAGCATGACGCCATACTGGTTGAACAGGCGCTTGTCGCCTGCGACCGCGATTGCGAGGTCGCCGCGGTTCTTGAACGACAGCCAGCTGCCGCGATCGGCGAGCACATAGGCGTTGGAGGCGGAGGCTGTATTCAGCGCCGCGCCCATGCCCTGCCCGATCTCCTTGTACCAGGGACCCTTGTCCTTGGCGATGTCGATGCCGGCGACCTTCCAGAGGTTGAGCTCGGCCTGATGGGTGCCGGACTTGTCGCCGCGTGAGATGAAGTCGGCGCCCTTGGCCTTGATCGCGGTGAGCGCTGCAACGATGTCCTTCGTTCCCTTGAGGCCGGCCGGATCGCTCTTCGGGCCGACCAGGATGAAGTCGTTGTACATCACGGGGTGGCGCTTGACGCCAAAACTCTCGGCGACGAATTTTTCTTCGGCCGGTTTGGCGTGGACGAACACGACATCGGCATCGCCGCGGCGCGCGGTATCGAGCGCCTGTCCGGTGCCCTGCGCCACCACCTTGACGTCGATGCCGGTCTTGGCCTTGAACATCGGAAGTAAGTGGCCGAACAGGCCGGAATCCTGCGTCGAGGTGGTGGAGGCCACCACGATCGATTTATCCTGTGCGAAGGCGTGGCCTGCGAATACGAGGGCGGCCGCTGCGATCACCAGACGGCGGGTGAGCATCTTCATGGGTATCTTCCTTCCATCAAACCAGTAGCTCGCCTGCGAGGAACGTTTTGGCCTCGGCGGTTTGCGGCCTATCGAAGAACGGCGCGCCGGCGCCGGTCTCCACGATGCGGCCGCGGTGAAGCATGACGATGTCGCCGGCGAGCCTGCGCGCCTCGCCGAGATCATGGGTCGCCATCACGACCTTGATGTTACGTTCGCTCACAGTGCGGATGATGTCCTCCACCGCCTTGGTGGCTACCGGATCGAGGCTGGCGGTCGGCTCATCGAGAAACAGCACGGCGGGATCGCGCGCGAGCGCCCGCGCCAGCGCCAGCCGCTGCTGCTCGCCGCCGGATAGCCTTCGCGCGGCGCGGTCGGCCAGGTGTCCGAGGCCGACCAGTTCGAGCAGTTCACTGACGCGGCGCGCATGCTCCGCGCGCGGCACACCGGCGGCGCGCAGCGCAAAGCGGATGTTGGCGGCGGCGCTGCGCCGGAGCATCGCCGGGCGCTGAAACACGATCGCGCGCTTGAGCGGCGGGACATGTTCCAGGCCGCCCCAGGTGATGCGGCCGCGCGAAGGCGCGAGTAGCCCCATCGCGACGCGCAGCAGCGTGGATTTGCCCGAGCCGTTGGGACCGATCAGCATGGTGGGTGGGCCCGGCAGCAGCGTCAGCGCGATATCGTCGAGGATGGTAACGGGACCTGCCGCAACCGTGACGCCATCGAATTCAATCGGCAGTTCGCTCGAAGGTGCGCGCATGGTCATCCCGCCAGTCGTTCGCCGGCGCGGCGGGCAGTCCAGGCCAGCGCGTTGACGGCGATCACGATCGCGATCAGCACGAGGCCGAGGCCGACCGCGAGCGGCAGGTCGCCCTTGGACGTTTCCAGCGCAATCGCCGTCGTCATGGTGCGGGTAAAGCCTTCGATATTGCCGCCGACGATGATGATGGCGCCGACTTCCGCCGCCGCACGGCCGAAGCCGGCGAGCAGCGCGGTGACCAGGCTGAAGCGCGCGTCCCAGATCAGTGCCGTGACGCGGCCCACGGGACCGAGATTCATCGCGGTGAGTTCGTCGCGGTATTCGATCCAGAGATCCTCGATGGTCTGCCGCGTCAGCGCGGCGATGATCGGCGTGACCAGCACGGTCTGCGCGATGATCATCGCGCCCGCCGTGAACAGCAGGCCGAACGCGCCGAGCGGCCCGGAGCGCGACAGCGCCAGATAGACCGCGAGACCGACGACGACCGGCGGCAGGCCCATCAAGGCGTTGAGCAGGACGATGACGCCCTGGCGCCCGGGAAATCGCGTCAGCGCGATCCAGGCGCCCAGGGGAATGCCGATCAGCGCGGCCAGTACCACCGCGGACAGGCTCACGTAGAGCGACAGCCGCACGATGGCAAACAGCGCGGGATCGCCGCTGAGCACGAGTTGAATAGCAGAAACATCGTTGGGCATGGAAACTCCGTTCGGCGGGCATCTTGCGCAGATGGTACTGATATGGTCAATTTTCGTATCACCTGCATTCATATGCATACAGGTTCCTATGCCGGAATTGTTCACCACGGACGAAGCGGCCGAGTATTTGCGGCTCTCCGAGCGCAAGCTCTACGAGCTGGTGGCGAACCGCGCCGTGCCCTGCAGCAAGGTGACCGGGCGCTGGCTATTTCCGCGCACCGCGCTGGACCGCTGGGTGTCCGCCGGCCTGCTCGCGCCCGCCGCGCTGGCGCAGGTCGCAGCACCCCCGATCATCGGCGGCAGCCACGATCCGCTGCTGGAATGGGCGCTGCGCGAAAGCAATTCCGGCCTCGCCAGCCTGCCCGAAGGCAGCGAGGAAGGCCTGCGGCGGCTGACGCGTGGTGAGGTGATGGTCGCGGCGATCCATCTGCATCGCCTGGATGGCGACGACGAAACGGCCAATCTCGACGCGGTCGCCGATGCGGCGGGATTGCACGACGCCGTGGTGCTGAGTTTTGCACGGCGCGAACAGGGCATTCTCGTTGCGCCGGGCAATCCGCTGGACTTGAGCGACATGGCCTCGATCGCGACAACGCGCGTGCGCATGGCGCAGCGCCCCGCCGGCGCCGGCGCGCAATTGCTGTTGCTCGCGCTATTGGCGCGCGCCGGCATCAGCCTCGACGATTTGAAACTGGCAAAACCCGCCTTTCCGACCGGCCCCGACATCGCCCAGGCGATCCGGGCCGGTCGCATCGATTGCGGCATCGCCACGCGATCGGTCGCGCGTTCGGCCGGGCTCGATTTCCTGCCGCTCGCCTGGGAGCGCTTTGATCTGGTGCTGCGGCAGCGCGACTACTTCATGAAGGGACCGCAGGCACTGTTCGACTTCATGCGCCAGCCGAGCTTCCGCGATCGCGCCGCCGAGCTCGGCGGCTACGATGTCAGCGACACAGGCGCGGTGCGGCTGGTGAATTAGGGCGTGGCATTCTTAGTGCGCATATGACAGTCGAAGTTTAACCGGGGTAGACCGGAAACTCGAGCCTGACCATGGATCGCCACCGCCACGCCACCAAATCGCCTAACGACTCAACGACGACTATTGCAGCGGGCCGGGGGCACGAAGGGAGAAGCTGATGGATACCCCAACGTCTGCCGCACCCGACGAGAAAACGCCTCCGCCGGAGGAGACGCTGGCGACACAACCCGGCAAAGAGAAATCGAATCCCGCTGGTCCGTTGGAGATCAGCACCGAGCGATTCAACTCGTCCGTCGCCCGGTTGACCTCAAATTCGATAGACGAACTTCACAAGCTGGCTTCCGAACTCCAGAAAATGCAGGAATTCCTGAAGTCCGAGGTCGACAGCGTGCAGCGCCAGATCGAAAGCGCGGTGGCCGGAATTAATATCATCGTCGAAACGATTGGTCCGTGGAAAAGCTTCGCGGGCTCACAAGCCCATCCATCAGGCACTCGCAACGTGCGCGCGGGGGGACCGGCCGCCAACATCGAGCAACGCATTCGCGGATAGCAAGGCGCCGCAGTCACTGTTCGGCTTCATGCGCCAGGCAGGTTTCCGCGATCGCGCCGCCGAGCTTGGTGACTATGAAGTCAGCAACACTTGCGGTGCGACTCGTAAACTGAGGACTATCGCCGCCCCGGCAACCACGCGATAAATCCGGCCTCTTCGAGCCGTTTCATCACCTCGTCGAGATGCACCCGATCCCTCGTTTCGATCACGACTTCGAGCAGGGTGCCCTTGGCGGGAAGATCCGAGAACGTGCGCTGATGCGAGACCTCGATGATGTTGGCGCCGGCTTCGGCGAGTAACGCCGAAACGGCGGCGAGCTGTCCGGGCCGGTCGACGATGTCGATCGCGATCTGCGTCAGCCGTCCCTCGCGCGCGAGTTCGCGGGTCAGCACCGAGGCGATCAGCCGGGTATCGATGTTGCCGCCGGTCAGGACGAGGCCGACGTTGCGCCCTGCAAAACGCTCCGGCGCTGCAAGGATCGCGGCAAGGCCGGCCGCGCCGGCACCCTCGACCACGGTCTTCTCGATCGCGATCAGCATCGCCACCGCGCGCTCGATCTGGTCTTCGGTGACGAGAACGATGTCGTCGACGAGACGGCGGATGATCTCGGTGGTGATCCGGCCCGGCGTCTTGACGGCGATGCCTTCGGCGAGCGTATCGCCGCGCATCGGCAGGCGCTCGTCCTTGATGGCATTGTACATCGAAGGATAGAGCTCGGCCTGCACGCCTATGATCTGCAACTCCGGCTTCAGCGATTTGGCGGCGACCGCCATGCCGGAGATCAGCCCGCCGCCGCCGATCGGAACCACCAGCGTATCGAGCTGCGGCACGGAAGCGAGCATTTCGAGCGCGATGGTGCCCTGCCCCGCGATGATCAGGGGATCGTCATAGGGGTGGATCATGGTGAGGTTCTGCGCCTTGCCATGCGCGCGCGCAAATTCCGCGGCCTCTTCCAGCGTCTTGCCGGAAATGATCGTCTCCGCGCCGTGGCGCCTGGTGTTCTCGATCTTCACCATCGGCGTCCCGACCGGCATCACGATCGCGGCGGGAATGCCGAGCCGGTGCGCATGATAGGCCACGCCCTGCGCGTGATTGCCGGCCGACATCGCGATCACGCCGCCCCGCCGCTCGTCCGGCGACAGCGCCAGCAGCCGATTGAGCGCGCCCCGCTCCTTGAAGGTCGAGGTGAACTGCAGGTTCTCGAATTTGAGCCAGAGATTGCAGCCGCAGATCTCGCCCAGCGTCCGGCTCTGGTCGCATTCGGTGACCATGACCGAACCGCGGATCGCGGCCGCCGCGGCTGTGACGTCGCTGGGCGTGACGGCAAGGCCGGGCTGTGAAGCGTGCGGGTCCGGCGGGGCGTTCTTGGGGGCTTTCGGCATTTCGGGGGCCTCGTTGGGAGGCAATCGTATAAGCCTTTTCTGCCGGACGCGCCTCCTCCGAATCTCGTAAAATCCCGCCCCATGAACATGGGTGTCGCAAAAAGCCGCCGCGGCGTTACACTTGCGCGGGCTGCAGGGACAGGCGGCCGGAGTCTTCAGATGAATTCATTGAGCGATGGACCGAAGGCGGAGGCTATTACGGTCGTGCTGGTCGAGGACGACGCGCCGACGCTTTGGCGGCTGCAGGACGCGCTGGCCAAGGCCGGGTATCAGGTCAGGGCCGCCGGCACACTCACCGAAGCCCGCGCCTGTCTCGCGCAAGGCGCACCAAAAGTTCTGCTGACCGACCTTCAACTGCCGGACGGCCATGGCGTCGACCTGATCCGCGAAACCCGGCAGCGCTTTCCCGACACCGAGATCATGGTGATTTCGATTCTCGGCGACGAGGAAAGCGTGATCTCGGCGATCACCGTCGGCGCGACAGGTTATCTGCTCAAGGACGCCTTCCCGACCGATATCGCCGCCACCGTGCGCGACCTCGTCGCCGGGCACTCGCCGATCTCGGCCTCGATCGCGCGCTTCATCGTGCGGCGGACCCAGACCACGCCCGAGCCGCCGCCCGGTCCCGCGCTCAACACCGCCAAGCTGACGCCGCGCGAAATCGACATCCTCTGGGGCATCGCCAAGGGTTTCAGCTATGCCGAGATCGCCAGCCATCTCGGCCTGTCGCGCCAGACGGTGCCCGGGCATATCAAGAACATCTACCGCAAGCTCGAGGTCCACACCCGGGGCGAAGCGGTGTTCGAGGCGGTCCAGCAAGGCCTGATAAAGTTGTGAACGACCACGACGAGGACGCGACGGCGGAACAACTGCCCGTCCGCGAACGGCGGCGGCTGCAGACGTCCCGCCTCGTCCAATACCTGTTGCTGCAGGCGCTGATCGTGGCCGCATGCATTTTCGCGTTGCGACAGTCGCTGCCGCAGCCTCCGGCCGAATATCTCGTCGCAACGTTTGGGCTCTCCGAGCGCGGCGCCGAGCGCGCGGTGACGCTTCCGCATTTTTCTTCCCTGCGCCATGCCATGGACGACCCGCCGCGCTTCACCGCACAATTCAACCGGCCGGCCGGCGAAGCCGGGCGCGCCTGGTCGGTGTTTCTGCCGCGCTTCACCAATGGCGTCGAGGTTGCCGTCAACGGCGCCGTGATCCTCGACAGCCGGCGCAATCCCACCGCCAACCGGCCCGACCGCAACACGCCGGAGATCGCGGTGATCCCGGCGTCGGTGCTGCGCGACGGCACCAACACGGTTTCGATCCGGTTGTTCATCTGGGGCCCAATCACCGGCTTCCTCGACCGTGTCTGGGTCGGCCCCGACGAATTGCTGCGCCCGAGCTACGATCTGAGAACATTGATCTTCGTCACGCTGCCGGTGGTATTCTCGTCGTGGCAGGCGATCCTCGCGGTCATTCTCGGTATCATGTGGGTGATGCGGCGCCATGAGCCGGCCTATGGCGTTCTGGCCGCGGCAATGGCGGTGGGTGTCGGCCAGGCGTTCCTGCAAACGCCGATGGGCGAGACGCCATTTTCCCGGCTCAACGTAATCCTGATTTCCTCCGCACCGATCGAAAGCGCGCTGGTGCTGACATTCGCGTTGTTGTTCGCGGGCTGGAAGTGGCAGCGCTATGGCTGGATCCTTTTCATTCCCGGCGTGCTGCTGGCGCTGGCCGGCGTGTTCGGAAATCAGGCGATGGTGCGTGCGCTGTTCCTGATTCTCGCCGTTCCGATGGTTGGCATCTCGCTGGTCATCATGGCGATCGTGACCGCACGCTCGGTTCTGAAACGGCAGAATGTCGCGAGCCTCCTGCTCGGATGCGCGGTCACGATCATGCTGACCTGCTGGATTGCCGACCTGCTCTCGGTATTCCAGATGACGCCGAACCGCATCTTCACCGCGCGGCTGTCCTATTCGGTGATGCTCGTGGCAATCGGCGCGGGGCTGACCTGGCGGTTCGCACGCGCGCTGAACGAGGTTGACGGCTTTGCCGGCCGCCTGGTTACCCAGGTGCGCGAGGCGGAGGAAAAGCTGAAGGCCAGCTTCGTGCGCGAGGAGGAACGCGCCCGCGCCGCGGCGCTGGCGCGGGAACGCACGCGGCTGATGCGCGACCTGCATGACGGGCTCGGCGGCCAGCTCGTCAGCATCGTGGCCTTGAGCGAGCGCGGCAACGGCAGCGCGGGAATCGGCGATGCGGCGCGCGCGGCGCTGAAGGATCTGCGTCTCGTCATCGATTCCATGGACGACATCGGCGGCGATCTGATGCTTGCGCTCGGCTCGTGGCGCGAACGCGCCATGGCGCAGTTGCGTCCGCACGACATCGCGCTCGACTGGCGCGCGGGCACGGCGCAGGGCCTGCCGGTGCATCCCGAACTGCGGCCATGGCACGTCATCCAGATCGTTCGGCTGCTGGATGAAGCCGTGACCAATGCCGTCAAGCATGCCAATGCGCGGCGTATCACGGTGAGGATAGAAACGCTCGCAGGCGCCGACGGCTTCGATCGCGGCTGCATCACCGTCGAGGACGACGGCAAGGGCTTTGAGATCACGTCGGATGGCGCGGCGGCAGGCGCGATAAAAGCGGCACGCGGCTTGCGCAACATGCGAAGCCGCGCTGCGCGCTGTGGCGCGGAGCTGGAACTGAGCTCCTGCGCCCAAGGGACGGACCAAGGGACTCACGTCAGACTAACATTGCCCCATCGCTTTCCCGACAGCGACGGCGCTGCCGGTTGACCTGCGCGTTGCGCCTCAGCGGCGGCCGACGCGATTGACCGGGCCACCGCGGTTCATGGGGGTGCCGGCACGAACACCGACGCCGGGAGCGCCGACGCCGACACGGGCGACGCCGACGGCCGGTGTAGCGACCACCGCTGCCGCGACTGGCGTCGGTCGCGCCACGCAGCCCTTCGGCACGCCGACCGTCTTGCAGTAAACCACCGCGGCCTGGGCCGAACCCACACCGCCCACCGCAAACGAAGCCACGGCCGAGAACGCCGCAAGCGCCAGACCAGCGCTCAGCCAACCTGTCTTCTTCAACATCTGTCATCTCTCCCGAATTGGGCGTGCAGCTCCTTGCGATGTGCCGATTGGTCACCGCAGCCGACGCGAGATGTACATGGTCCATTGAGGGGCGCGGCAACATCCCATGAAAATGGTGTGACGCGCGCGCTGGCGATTGGAGCGCCGATTTCCGACGCCATGAACATGGCATGGACCAGGAGCGCAACCTCGACGAGCTTCCGCGCGCTTTCAACCCTCACATTCCCATCGAAAGGTGATCCACGATGAAATCGATCCACGTCCCGGCCGCAGCAGTCGCCGCGCTGATCCTGTCGCTCGCCGCCGGCTCGCTGGCTCAGGCGCAATCCGGACCCTCCCCGCAGGAGCAGATGGCCTGCCGTTCGGATGCCGGAAAATTCTGCGCCGAACATATTGGCAAACCGCCGCAGATGAATGCCTGCCTGAAGGCGAACAAGGCGAAGCTGTCGGATGGCTGCCGCAAGGTGGTGGAATCGCGCGGCGGCTAACGCCTCATCCGATAAGTCGTTACCGGCTTTCTCTCGGGACAACACGAAGCGGCTGCCCGGAGATCATGCTCAAACAGAAGGAGCGCGATGACGTTTCAAAGTCATCACGCTCCAATATGCCGGGCCCAAGATGCCGGCGCGATCGCCGAAAAATCAATCATCCTGATCGAACAACCTGATCCGGGGCATTTCGCCTCTCGCCGGCTCGGCGAACATGTCCCTTCTCCTGGGCTCGACGAACACGTCCCTCGGCTCGCCTTCTTCCCGGATTCTAATTCGCCGTGGCTCGGTCACTTCCCGGACTCTCTCTTCGACCGCCTCGAGCTCCTGATCACGGGGCTGCTTCAATCGGCGCTTGTCGACCCATTGCTGCCGCCGTTCCGCGCGCCGTTTTTCGGCGTCCGCCCGTTTGATGTCGGCGTCGCGGGCCCTGGCGAAGGCATCGCGCGGCGCGGCGGCCTTTTCCTCGGCCTGCTCGGGAGGCTTTGAAGATTGCGGTGGTGGCTGCACGGGCTGCGCGGCCGCTACGTTGCTGATGGGCTTTTCTTCGGCGCGGGCAGAATTGGCGGACGGAGCCGTCGCCCCTGTTTGCGGCTGTGGCTGCTGCTGCGTGTTCGGCTGCTGCTGGTTTTGTGTTTGCGGCTGTTGCTGCGTTTGTGGCTGTTGCTGGGTCTGCTCCTGGGCAGCGGGATTCGTCGCGGCCATATGCGGCACCGGCTCCGCTGGTGCTGTCGAGACAGTTATCGGTTCCGCCGACATTCTGCGTTCCAGCTTGGAAACCGTCTGCGAGGGCGGGCTGGTAATGTTCGCAGCCAGATAGCCACCGCCAAGACCGGCGCCGAGCGCCACGACCACGGTTCCCACCCCTGCAAAATAAGCCGTCGATGTCCGCATGATTCGGCTCCATCATCCACGCGGGAAACGCGTGGCATGGGCCGATGTTCCGGCGGGCCATGGTGAGGGAATCGGAACCGGCGGCGCTGCAATCGCAGCGCGCGCCGCTCAAATCATCGCGGCGACTTTTTCCAGGCCGATGATGCGCGCGAGCGAACGGACCTCGCTCTTCTGGTCTTCACGCAACTGGAACAACAGCGGCATCGCAGCCGATTTCAACTGCTGGACTTCTGCGGATTCGGGATCGATCGGCACGCCTGAAGCGTTCGGGTTGGCCTGCCGGCCCGCATGAATCTTGCGGGCGACGGCGCGCAGTGCGGTTTCCACCGGCGGCCAGTAGGACTCCTGCGACGCCGACAGTTTCAGGCGGTCCTTGATTCCGGCGATCTGGACGTCGCTCAGCAGCGCGTAGTTTTTCTGCGGCTGCGGCTGCGGCTTGGCGACGGCCTTGGGCTTCGGTGGCGCGACAGGCGATGATGCGGCGGGCGCCATCGGCGCGGTAGGCGCAACTTCCTTCGGCAGCCCGATATCGGCGGGCGCGGTCGAGGCATAGGCCTGGCGCAACGGCTCGCTCAGCGCCGCGGTGGTCTGCGGCGGCTCATAGGCCGCCAGCGCGTAGCTCACGACGGCAAGCCGGTCCTTCTTGCTTTCCTTGTTCGACACCGGCGTCTGGACAGAAGCGGGCGTTTGAACGGTAGCAACGGACGCAGAAGCCAGTTGGGGCAGCGCCGCAGGTATGCTGTCCCGGCCGAGAATGGCGGTGGCGGCGGCGCCGACCACGAGAAAGCAGATCAGCGCGACGATTGTCAGGGTTTTGGTCAAAAAGGTCTCCATTCCCGCCGATGTGTGGCCCTTTTGCCGAAAACTGGACGACAATTGAGGCTTTACGATGCCAACGGGAGGCCTAACGCGATCGAAAAGCTGGGGAAATCGTCCCGAAACAGCCGGAAATCAGGCCGCCGCGGCCAGTTCGTAGGCGTCCTGGATATCGGCCACGATATCGGACGCCTCCCACAGGGCGTCGGGAGCGACCGACTGCAGGGTGACGGTCCAGTTGCTCTTGCGGCTGCGGGGCAGGCTGACGACCTCGAATTCGATGCCGCGGCACAGCGGATGCCGATCGAGCGCAAACATCACCCGCCGCGTGATCTCGTGGAGGGTCGCCGGGGTTTTGGCGGTAAGATATTGATCGAGATCCATTCCTTTACCCCTTCGATTTGCCGTCCGTCGCGCCGTGGCGGCGGACCATCCTCTGGGGCTATTGTTGGGGCTGATATGGTTAACGGCGCGTTAAGGGCGACAGGGCAAGGGCTGCCGCAGCAGACGGCGGAAGCGGAACACGGGGCGATGGCGGGACCGACACCAGCGACGACGATGACCGCGGACGGCCCGCCGGTCCGCGCCCCGCTGGTGGCGGCCGCGCTGGTCTCGGCGGTCACGCTGTCGGTCGCGACCTTCGAACTGGCGATGGCGGACTGGCCTTCCGGCTTCGTGCTGCTCGTGGTCATGCCGCTGATGGCGCTGATCTACTGCGGCTGCGCGCTGTGGTCGGCGACGCTGCTGCTCCGTATCCGAAAAGGCGGGCTGAAATTCGCCCTGCCCTTCCTGATCTGCGCGCTGACGCTCGCCGTCCTCGTTTATGCGCCGCTGCACCAGATCGCCCTGCAGCAGAATTTCCACTGGCACCGGCAGGCTCGCGAGCGGATCGTGGCGCGGGTCGAGGCCGGCGAACTCAAGCCGAACGTCAGCCACAACGAAAACCTGATCGCGCTCGGCGACCGCGAGCCCAACGTTTCCGCTGCTGGTAACGACATCGTGGTCGATCAGGCTGACGAAGGCACCTATGTGCTGTTTTTGACTTCGCGCGGCCTAAAACACCATTTCACCGGCTTCCTGCACGTGCCGCCGGGCGGCGACCCCAACAAATTCTTCGAGTTCGAGGACAAGCCACCAAGCCAGCTCGTCCGCTACGACAAGGACTGGTATTTCGTGGCGAATTAGGATGACGGCTTGACGAGCATCGCCGCTCGCGGCCATCCGCCCGCGACGGTGCCGAGCGCGATCCCGCCGATGATCAACGTCATCGCCAGAAACAGCGACGGCTCCAGCGGCTCGTTCAGCATCAAGGTCGCGCTGATGATCCCGAGCAGCGGCGTCGCAAGCAGGCACAGCGACGTGGTGACGGCGGGCAGGCTCCGGTTCACCATCGTCATCGCCCAGTTGGCGAACGCCGTGCAGATGATTCCGCCATAGAGCATCAAAGCCGCAAGACGCGCCGTCCACACAATATGCGGCGCGCCTTCGGTAATCCAGGCGATGGCCGAGAGCAGCGTGGCCGCCAGCAAGACCTGCCAGAATACCAGTTGGAAGGGCGTCGAAATCCATTTGTGCGCCCTGACATAGACGATGTTGCCGGCCCAGCAGAATGCTGCGAGCAGAATCAGGCCGCTGCCGAACAGCGCGTTGCGGTCACCCCAGTTCAGCGTCTGCGGATTGAAGATCACCGCAAGCCCCGCCAGGCCGCAGCCGATCCCGATCGCCCGCCTTCGCGTGATGGGCTCCGACAGCAACATGGCGGCTCCCATCGCGACCCATAGCGGCGTGGTGTAGCCGAGCACGATCGCCCTGCCCGCCGGCACGAATTGCAGCCCGGCCGCGACGAGCGCCGAAAACGCCACCAGATGCAGAATCGACGTGCAGAACACGACCGGCAGGTCGCCACGCTTCGGGACGATGAAAGTCCGTTGCGCCCACAACATCGGCGCCAGCGTCGCGGCGGCGATCATGCAGCGCAGTGCCGTCGCCCACAGCGGCGGCACGTCCTGCACGATCATCTTCGTCACCGGCCAGTTGGTCCCCCACGCCAGCACGACGCCCGCGAGGAGCACCGCCGCGCTGCGGGTTGAAAGTCCACTGGCCATCTCGAACGTGTCCTGTCATGAGCCGATCCGCATTGCCTAGCCTTCCAACTGGCTCTAATGAAAGAACCAGTCTTGGCAAATTTGCGGTGCCAGTTATGGACGACCTGTTGCCCGGAATGCTCGGCCTCGCCCGTGACGGCGGCGAAACGCTGACGCGCCAACTGACCGATCAGTTGCGAGAGCTCATCGCCAGGGGACGCCTTGCGCCCGGCCAGCGCCTGCCGTCGAGCCGGCAGCTCGCCCAATCGCTCGATGTGTCGCGGAACACCGTTTCGTTTGCGATCGAGCAATTGGCCGCGGAAGGTTACCTCGCCCTTTCCGCCGGACGCCGTCCAGAAGTGGCTGCAGGCCTGTCGCTCGATCGCCGCAGGATTTCACCGCGAAGCACCCGCGCCGGGCTCGTGCAGATAAGCCTGTCGGCCTGGGCAGGCAGCCTGCACCGGGCAGGCTGGCCGCCCGTTCATGACGGACGGCCGCGGCCGTTTCAGCCCGGGCTCGCGGATGAACGCGAGTTTCCGCACGACGTCTGGAGCCGTTGCCTGCGGCGCGCGGCGCGAAATGCGCCGCTGCGCCGCGACCGGCCGATCAACCATCCAGCACTGCAGGAAGCCCTCCTCAGGCATCTCGTGGTTCATCGCGGGATCAAGGCCAAAGCCGGCCAGATCCTGATCCTCCCGACGGCACAAGCCGGCCTGACGCTGGCCGCCAATGCGCTGCTCGCGCGCGGCGATCATGCCTGGATCGAAAGCCCGGGCTATGGCGGCGCCAACGTCGCATTGCATGCCGCCGGCGCCATCGTTTCCGCGATAGCGCTCGACGCGCAAGGCATCGCCATCGCCTCGGCCAAGGATACGCCACGGCTGATCTTCGTCACCCCCTCGCATCAGTATCCGACCGGGCGATTGATGCCGATCGGCCGCCGCCTCGAACTGCTTCGCTTTGCCGAAGCGGCGGGCGCCTGCATCATCGAGGACGACTATGACGGCGAATTCCACTATGAGGCGCGTCCGGTGGCCGCGCTGCAGGGGCTCGCGGCGTCACCGCGCGTGTTCTATCTCGGCACCTTCTCGAAATCGACCTATGCGGACATCCGCATCGGCTACCTCGTGGTGCCCGAGGCGCTGATCGACGTTTTCGAAGTCGCGCAGCGCCACATGGGAATGTTGACGTCGATCACGATGCAGGATGCGCTGGCCGATTTCATCAGCTCAGGCGCCTATCTCGGCCACATCAGAAGGATGACGCGGCTCTACAAGGGCCGCCGCGACCGCATGCTGCGGGCGCTTGCCGCTGAGGCCGGCGACAAGCTCGGCATCGAAGCGCCGGCCGGCGGGATGCAATTGCTGGCAAAGTGCCAGGCTAACGACCGGCAATTGTCGGCGCGGCTGCTCGAGGCCGGCGTCGTCAGCCGGCCGCTGTCGGGCATGCTGTATCACAAGACCGGTGAGCAGGGCCTGTTTCTCGGCTTCGCGGCGTGGAATGAAAAGGAGATCGACCGCGCCGCGCGCATCCTCGGCCGGATTGTCCACTGAGATTCGCGGATGGCATTTCGTGGCGAACTAGAGCGGGATGACGTTTCTTCGAATCGTCATCCCGCTCTATCTCTTTGACTTGAGCATGATTTCCGCGCAAACGCGTTTCGCGTTTGTCGCGAGGGAAAGCCGGTATCCACTTTTCCGGATCATGCTCTAGCTGGCCGCGCGCCTCGGCGTTGCATTCTCGGTCATTTCGGCGGGCGCAGGAACCTGCATCAGAATGGTTTGGGCTGCGGGTGCGATTTCCATGCCGCATTCCTGGAATCGCCGCTTCATGCGGCGGTTGAATTCCCGCTGCACCGGCCAGCGGCCGGCATCACTGCAGCGGATCTGGCCGACGATCGAGGCCATCGAGCCGTCCACCTTGTCGACGCCCCACAATTCGAGGTCGCCGCGGATCAGGTGCTGGAATTCCGGCTCGCGGCGCATCTCGGCGACGATGTCCTTGAGGATCTGGCCGGCGCGGTCGGTATCTTCCTTGTAGGACACGTTGACGCTGACGGCCGCATTGCCGGCGCCGCGGCTTGAATTGGTGATCGTCGTCACCGCGCTGAACGGCACGATGTGCACCGAGCCGTCGCCGGAGCGCAGGCGAAGGGTGCGAATCGAGACGTTTTCCACCACGCCTGACAGGCCTGATAGCGTGACGTTGTCGCCCACCTGGACGGTATTTTCGAGCAACAGAAACAGCCCGGTGATGAGGTCCTGCACCAGCTTCTGCGAGCCGAAGCCGATGGCGATGCCGACGATGCCGGCGCCGGCGAGCAATGGCGCGACGTTGACGCCGATTTCGCTCAGCGCGGTGAGGCCAACGACGATGACGATCACGCACAACAGCGCCGTTCGCAGCATCGGCTGAAAGGTGCGCAGCCGCGCCGCGCGCGCGTAATGGCCCTCGCGCGAAAGCGTATTGATCTTGCGATCCAGCAGCGCGTTGCTGATTTCCCAGATCGCCGCCGCAGCCAGAGCGGCAATGCCGACGGTCACCACCGCCGACAGCAACCGGCTGCCGATCTGGCCGCCATAGAACCAGACGATGGCGTCGACGCCCCAGACCTCCAGCAACGCAACAAAGCCGATGAAGGCGATCACCGCCGAGACGATGTTGCGCAACAACGGCAGATAGCGGTTGGCGCGGGTCTCCAGGCCGGGGAAGCGGCGCAAGAGATCCGGGCTGATACGAAAGCCGCGGTCGATCAGGCTCAATACCACGATGGTGGCGAGACGCATGATCAGCGCAACCGCGATGGTGCCGACGAAATACTGCAGCAGCAGCGCGTAGCCGTTGCGGATGTTCAGGGCCCATACCGCCCACAAGGCGAGATCGAGTGCGATAGCCAAATAGTGCCAGAGGCCGGCGACGCGATTGCGTATCCTGGCCGCGGCACCGTCGCGACCGGCCGGCGCGCGAATGGTGTCGGCGACGGGCCTTCGGCACTGCAGGATGACGACGACGACAAAGAGATGCACGACCAGCATCACCAGGCGAAGCAACGCGGCGTAGCCGGCGCGATGCAGGCCCAGCAGCAACGCCACATTGGCGAAGGCGATGCCTGAGACGGCGACGGTGACGATGCGCCGCGCCCATATCTCGATATAGGCGGCGGTCTCGGCGCGAACGCGAAACAGGCCGAACGGCCCGGCCAGCGCGCGCACGACGCAGATCAGCGCACGCGACAGCGCATAGGCATTGACGACCGCAAGGATCACGAGCCGGGTGGTTGAGAGATCGCCGATCCCGGTGCCCAGCAACATCGTGGCGACCCCGATGAAGACAAGCACCGGAAGCAGTTCGAGCGCGAGACGTCCGAGGACGAAGGGCAGCCTGACCAGGGACTGCCAGGTGCGCGCCAGGCTGAGTCGCCGCTGCTGCAGCTTGGGTTCCGCGACGACATCAGCCGCCGACGATGGCGGATCGGCCACGGCCAGCGTCTGCACCGGGGCGCGCGCGGTTTGCGGAAGCCGCGCTTCCAATAGCGCCACCGGCCGCTTGATGAGGCGGAACACCAGCCACTCGGCAGCGAAGGCGCAGAGGAACACCAGCGCCAGTTTCCACGCAATATCGAACAACTGATGATAGGCGGACGGATCGTTGGCGGTCCGCACGAACCAATAATAAAACGCCCGAAAATGCGTCAGTGTCCGCACGACGTCCGCGACCTCGCGCGAGATCTCGCCGACCTGCTCGGACACCGTCAGCAGGAGCTGCGCGCCAAGGCTGTCCGCCGTGAGCGGGATTGCAGATTTCGTCTCCGGCGCGGCGCCTTGCGGTGGCTGTGAGGCGTTGGAGATCGCGCGCAGCGTCTCGATGACCTGCGCGCGCTTCTTGTCGTCGGAAAGCGTATCAAGCGCCCGCTTCGCCTGATCGGGCGAAAGCACGTCAGCCTTGTCGGCGGCAGGGGCAACCGGCGCCGCGCCGGGCTGAGCGAAAGCCGGAAGAATGAATAAGGCGCTGGCGAAGAGGATCGACGGCAGGAGTCTGAGCGACACGAAGACCTCTTTGAAAAAATGCACCCCGACGGCGAAACCGGGATCGGCCTCGCCCTCGTGCGTGTGTCATGTCGGATTGCCTGTTTTCGCCGTCATCCTGTGTCGGAAGTTTGCCATAGCGACGGTTTTCTTTTGGCATTTCGCCTTGGCATACCGCATCACAAAAATGCCGCAGCGCTTAATCGCCGGGAACTTTTGCAATCGCCACAAAATGCGGGGACGAGAGCGCAGCGCCTTAATCAGGCCTGACGCGTGCGGCGGCGTCGCGATATTCCGCAAGCGTGCGCGCCACCAGCTCGTCGACCGAAAGCACTTCCGTCACACCCGAAACGGAATGCCCCGCACTCCAGATATCCTTCCAGCGCTTGGGGCGGTTTTCGCGCGCGCCGATGTCGATGTCCTTGCCGATATCGATTGCGCCGCGCAGCGGCAAATTATCCGGATCAAGGCCGGCCGCCTCGATCGACGGCCGGAGCATGTTGGTCTGCAATCCCGTGAATGCGGTGGTCAGCAGAATATCGTCGGCGCTACTCATGACCAGCAACTTCTTATAGCGCACATCCGCCGTGCTCTCGCGCGTGGCGATGAATTTTGTGCCCATATACGCGAGGTCGCAGCCCAACGCCTGCGCGGCGCGAAGGGCGTGGCCGTCGACGATACCGCCCGCCAGGACCAATGGCCCATCGAAGAAGGCCCGCACCGCGCGCACGAACACGAAGGGGTTGAGCCAGCCGGTCTGGCCACCGGCGCCGGCCGTCAACAGCACCAGCCCGTCGGCGCCCGCAGCAACGGCCCGCTCGGCGTGGCGGATCGAGGCAACGTCGGCAAACACCAGCGCGCCGGCCTGATGCAGCGGCCCGATCACCGGCGCCGGCGATCCGACCGAGGTGATCACCATTTCGGGGCTGTGCCGCAGCAGCACCTGCAAATCCTGCTCCAGCCGCGCATTGGAGCGATGCACGATCAGGTTGGCGCAGACCGGCGCTGACGGTTTGCCGCTGGCATCCGCATGCGCCTTCAACCTGATATCGATATCCCTCAGCCATTCGTCCAGTTGTTCGGAGCCGCGGCAATTCACCGTGGGAAACGAACCGATCACGCCGTTGCGGCAGGCGGCCACCACCAGTTCAACACCCGAGACGAGAAACATCGGCGCCGCGATCAGCGGCAAATTGAGGCGATCGCGAAAGCGCGAGAGGAGGTCGATTGTTGGCAAAGTGTTTCTTCCCGGCTTGAGCAGACTTCTTGTTGTGCTAGCGTTACCGGAATATTGGCACGGGCGAATGCCAATTACAAAACAGCGGGAGAAAAGAATGAGCAATCCGCTCTATGCGTTTCCGGCGGTATGCGAGCAGACCTTGCGGGCGCTGGCACGCTACCCTGAGCGCACGGCGTTCAGTTGGCCGGGCGGATCGCTCACCTACCGCGGCGCGACCGACCTGATCGGACGCATGCAAAGCGTCTTCATGCAACTGGGCTTTGCGCCCGGCACCCGCGTCGCGTTTCTCACCGCCAACCGCGCCGACGCCTGGTGCGCCGGCTGCGCCGCGCAATTGTCGCGGTTTGCGATCACCTGGCTGCATCCATTGGGTTCGCTGGACGATCAACTGTTTCAACTGGAAGATTCCGAAGCGCAGATGCTGGTGGTCGACGGTGTCACCTTCCGCGATCGTGGCGGCGAACTCGCGGCGCGTGCCACCGGTTTGAGAACCGTTTTCACGCTCGGTCCCGCCGGTTACGGCGCCGATCTGCTGCGGGCGATCGAAGCGGCCGGCAGCGCCACGGCGCGCAGCTTTGCCGGACCCGACGATATCGCCGCGCTCAATTACACCGGCGGCACGACCGGCAAATCCAAGGGCGCGCTGCGGCACCACCGCGAATATGGCGGCTTTGCCAACGCGATCCTCGCCGATTTCGAAATTCCGGAAACGCCGCGTTATCTCACCGTCGCGCCGATCAGCCACGTCGCGGGAACAAAAGTACTGCCGACGCTGATGCGCGGCGGCACCGTGCACATGCTGAAAGGCTTTGACCCCGAAGCGGTGTTCAAGACCATCGAACGCGAGCGTATCAATTTTACCCTGTTCGTGCCGACCATGATCTACGTGATGCTGGATCATCCATCACTCGACAAAACCGACCTCTCCTCGCTCGAACTTCTGCTGTATGGCGCGTCCGCGATGTCGCCGAGCCGGCTGGTCGAGGGCATCGAGCGGATCGGGCCGGTGTTCTCGCAGCTCTACGGCCAGACCGAATGCTATCCGATATCGGTGCTGCGCAAGAAAGACCACGATTCCAGGACGCCGGAACTGTTTTTATCCTGCGGATTCCCGATCGCCGCGTGTCGGGTCGAAATTCTCGACAATGACGACCAGGAAGTCGCCACCGGCGAGGCCGGCGAGATCTGCGTGCGCGCAAGCCACGTGATGGCCGGATACTGGCAGCGGCCGGACACCACGGCGGAGACGCTGAGGAGCGGCTGGCTGCACACCGGCGACATCGCGCGCGCCGATGAGCGCGGCTACATGTTCATCCTCGACCGCAAGAACGACATGATCGTCTCCGGCGGCTTCAACATTTTTCCGCGCGAGATCGAGGATGTGTTGTCGCAGCATGCCGACGTCGCGATGGTCGCCGTGGTCGGCGTGCCCGACGACAAATGGGGCGAGGCCGTCACCGCCGTTATCGTGGCGCGCGAAGGCGCCAAGCCGAACGAGGACGAGCTGATCAACCTGGTGAAGGCCAAGAAGGGCTCGGCGCACGCGCCAAAACACATCAAGTTCGTTACCGAGCTGCCGATGACCGGCGTCGGCAAGGTCGACAAGAAGGTGCTGAAGGCCGGCTTCTGGACCGGCCGCGACCGGATGGTGGGGTAGACACAGTTTCGTGTCCCGGACGCGGTGCAGCGCGCCATCAGCGCGTTTACGCGCGTCTTCGACGTGCTAAGGCTGCTCCGCAGAGCCGGGATCTATACCCACGACCGAGCTGCTTGCTTGGTCGCGACCAGCGGCGCATCACGCCGTAAGAACGGCGTGCTGCGCAGCGTCCGGGACACCGGCGAAGTGCAAACCGACCTGTTCAGCGCAAACGCGCCGCCGGACGCCGCCTGGCAATCCGTACAATTGCAGATGTAGCCCGGGGCGAGACGATCTTGGAGCGGATCGCGATACGAACGTCCATCCGTCGTGGAAGCACGGGCGGGACAGCGTCCACGATCAGCCCGCCATGCGCCTTTCGGCCTGCGCTTTCGCCTTGTCGAAGTTGTTGGGCACTTCGATGTCGACTTCCAGCGTCGAGACGGTCTTGCCCCGCTCCAGCTTGACGATGACCTTGTCGGGATCGAGCACCACGTGTTTCGCCACCACGGCGAGAATTTCCTCCCGCAGGGTGGCCAGCAAGTCGGACTGGCCGAGCAGCCCGCGCTCGTGCGACAGCAGAATCTGCAGCCGCTCCCGCGCAACCGGGGCGGATGCGTTGCGGCTGCCGAACAGCCGCAGCAGGTTCATGCTCATGCAGCTCTCCGTCCCAACAGCCGGTTCATGAAGCCCTTGCGCTCCAACGGCACGACCATGGCGACTTCCTCGCCCATCAGGCGGCGCGAGGCATCGATATAGGCGCGCGCTGGCGCGCTCTCGGCATTGTTGAGCGTCACTGGCGTGCCGACGTTTGACGCTTTCAGCACTTCCTGGCTTTCGGGAATGATGCCGAGCAGCGGAGTTGCGAGGATTTCGAGGATGTCGTCGATCGTGAGCATCTCGCCGCGCGCGGCGCGCGCCGGATCGTAACGGCTGATCAGCACGTGCTTTTCCACGCGTTCGCCGCGTTCCGCCCTCACCGTCTTCGAATCGAGCATGCCGATGATGCGGTCGGAATCGCGCACCGAGGAAACTTCGGGATTGGTGACGATGACGGCCTCGTCGGCGTAGCGCATGGCGAGCGTCGCGCCGCGCTCGATACCGGCGGGGCTGTCGCACAGGATCCAGTCGAACCGGCTCTTGAGCTCGGCGATAACGCGGCCGACGCCCTCGTCGGTGAGCGCATCCTTGTCCCTCGTCTGGGAGGCCGGCAGCAGCCAGAGATTTTCGAGGCGCTTGTCGCGGATCAAGGCCTGCGGCAGCTTGGCGACGCCTTGCACCACGTTGATGAGGTCGAACACCACGCGGCGTTCGGCGCCCATCACGAGGTCGAGGTTGCGCAGCCCGACGTCGAAATCCACCACCACGACGCTTTGCCCGCTTTGCGCAAGCGCCGCGCCGAGCGCGGCCGTCGAGGTGGTCTTTCCAACGCCTCCCTTGCCTGAGGTAACGACCAGGACCTTGGCCATACGTGATCTCCTTAGCCGGTTAATTCAGCGGGGTAATTTTCATGGTATCGCCTTCCAGCCAGGCCTGCGCCGGGCGGTTGCGAAGCGAGACGTCGATTTCTTCTGCAGTCTGGTAGTAGCCGTCGATCGCAAGCAACTCGGCCTCGATTTTCTGGCAGTAGATCCGCGCATTGGAATTGCCGTTGACGCCCGCCATCGCGCGGCCGCGCAGCGTCCCGTAGATGTGAATCGATCCGCCGGCGACGATCTCCGCACCGGAGCCAACCGAGCCAAGCACGGTGACATCGCCCTCCATGAAGACGATCGACTGCCCCGAACGCACCGGGCTTTCGAGCAACAGCGAGGTCGGCTTCGGCTTGGCTTCCGGTTCGGATTTCTGCACCGGCTCGTTTCGCGTGATCACGCAGGCGCGGCCGCCGGTCAGCAAGGGCGGCATGTTCGCCGCGAGGCGCTCTTCGTCCACGCCCTCGATGCCGAGAACGCGAATGCTGCGCTCGTTGAGGCTGCAGACGAGATGAGCGATGGCAGCGCTGGAAAGGTCGACGGCCGCGAGATCGAGCACGATCGGCTTGCCGACGAAGTAGCCCGGCGAGCGCGCGAGCGTAGCGTCGATCTCGGCGAGCCATTCCACGATCGGCACGACAGGGCTGAATACGAACGCGACATAGGAACGGCCGCGCAGCCGGACCAGTTGACGCGTGGGATCCGCTCGGACGTCCATGATGTTCGACTCGCCTTTCTTATTGAATGGTTAACAATCGGCGAACTTGGTTAACGAGTAATTAATGCGACAACGCGCGCTGCGCGCAGAAAAGCGCGCAACGGACGGCAAATCCGGCGCATTTGTGGCCGATTCTTGCTGCGGAGCGCGGGCAATGCGCTGCAAAGCCTTTGCAAACAAGGGTCTCGCGAGTTGTAGTTAACAAGAGCTCAACTTACTTTCGTCACGTTTCCGACCTAAATTAGTCCTCGCGCGGATCCAACAAACTTATGTGTGGCTGACGGGCTCCCTGAGTCTGGCGGCTCATTCCGTCGGGCAGACGGACATTTGCCGGCAGGGGACTAAGGCAGTGGAAGCCGTGGGGATGGTGTGGTCGCGAGACAGTATCTCGCAGACAGGTGTCGTCGAACGCACGGACGACGCCGAACATTTTGATTCAAATTTTCTAACCAAACTTAGCGGTGGGTGGAGAGCGGACGTGGATTCCTCCGCACACCTCCTGCATGAGCTGGAGCTCCTGTCCGATACGCCCGAAGCCGTTTCGCCGCCAACCAATCCGCCGGGTAATCCGTCAAGTACCAACCCGCCAAGTGCTAATTCGCCGAATGCTAATCCGCCAAGTGTCATGAGGAGTAAGCGTATGAGTAGTGTGAGTGAGCAGGAGCATCTCAATCCCCGCGATCCGCTGTACTACGCGCCGCGCTGGCTACGTGAACGGTCGGCTCTGCGCGGCGCGGGCCCCGAGACGCCGTTTTCTCCGGCGTCGTTCGACTCCCAACTCGAGAGCGCAGTATCCGACGCGCTGCGCCATCCCCTCGATCCCGAGGTGATGCACGAACCCGACCTGGAGTCGAAGAAGGCATTGTGGACCGTTGCGGCACGCTTCGCCGGCGCCATCGGCGTCGCCGCCCTCGTGGCGCTGTTCTTCGTCGTCGCCGTGCCCGGCTCGCGGCAGAGCGACGGCGAGCCGTCGACGTCGACGTTCTCCAACGTCGCGCAGTCGATCAAGACCACTTTGTTCCAGTCCAGCGAGGCTTCGCCAAAGGCTGCGATCAACGAATTCCAAGCCCTGCTCGCCTCCACGCCGCCGAGCGCTCCGGCGGCGTCCGAGCAGGACAGCCAATTGCTCAAGCAGTTCATGCAGTGGCGCGAGAGGCCGGATCCGGCCACGCCGCAACGTACCAACCCATAATCCAGACGGAGGGCTGACCATGCCCGAGAACCGACTTACGGCGATCTTGTTCTCAAGGAGTCTGCCATGACCTCGCACCGGATGACCTTGCTGGTCGGGGCTGTGCTCATCGGCATTGCAGGCAGCGCCCAGGCTGCCGGCGACATTGGGATCGTGCGCGACCTTGCAGGCCGCGTCGGCCCCGTAATCGGTTCGGCGCAGGCCTGCCGCGACATTGCGCGTCCCCGCATCCAGACCATCGCCGACAAATTTTCGCAGGTGATCCGGGAAGCTTCGTCGAACGAGGCAGAGCGTTCCGATCTCACGCAGGTGTTCGATCGCAGCGTGGCTGAGGGACGTACCGCCGTTACCTCAGGCAAGATCGACTGCATCCGGGCCGACCGCCAGTTGGCCGATCTCGAACGCTCGATCTCCGGACCGAGCCTCTCCAGCGTGATCGGCCCGTCGCCAGCGGCCGCCGCGACCGCAGCGAATGCCGCAACCGCGCCGACGGCCAATGTGCCGGCAGGCCCGCTGCCGCGCGGCATCGGCGAAAAGGAAATCCGCTTCGGCATCGCCGCCCCCTTCTCCGGCTCGGCCCGCGAGTTGGGCCGGCAGATGAAGCTCGGTATCGAGACCGCCTTCAACCGGATCAACGATTCCGGCGGCGTCGACGGGCGAATGCTCAAATTGTTCGCTGCGGACGACGGCTACGAGCCATCGCGTACCGGCGAAGCCATGAAGCAGCTCTATGAAAAGGACCAGGTGTTCGGCATCGTCGGCAATGTCGGCACGCCGACAGCGGCGGTGGCGATCCCCTATGCGCTCGAACGCCGGATGCTGTTCTTCGGGGCCTTCACCGGCTCCAACATCCTGCGCAACGATCCGCCGGACCGCTACGTCTTCAATTATCGCGCCAGCTACGCCGAAGAAACCGACTCTGTCGTCCGCTATCTCGTCAAGATTCGCCGGCTGCAGCCCCGGCAAATCGCGGTCTTCGCGCAGCAGGATTCGTACGGCGATGCCGGATTTGCCGGGGTCGCCAAGGCGTTTCGCGCGATGGGCGTCAACGACAGTGCCATCGTCCGCCTCAACTACGCGCGAAACACCGTCGACGTCGACGATGCGATCAACCAGTTGAAGCTCGCCAAGCCGCCGATCAAGGCGGTTGTCATGGTTGCCACCTACCGGGCCGCGGCGCGGTTCATCGAGAAGACGCGCGACCTCTATCCCGGCATGATCTACTCCAACGTTTCATTCGTCGGCTCCACCGCGCTTGCCGAAGAACTGAAGCTCCTGGGACCGCGTTACACCAACGGCATCATCGTGACGCAGGTGGTGCCGGCGGTGTCGGGCTACTCGTCGGCGGTGCTCGAATACAAGAACGCGCTCGCCAAATATTTCCCTGGCGAGGCGCCGGACTACGTGTCGCTCGAGGGCTACGTCGCCGCCAACGTCCTGATCCAGGGCATCAAGCGGGCCGGGCCGCAACTCGACACCGAGCGGCTGATCGACACGCTGGAGACCATGCGCAACCTCGACCTCGGTCTCGGGACCTCGCTCGGGTTTGGCCGCTCCGAGCACCAGGCCTCGCACAAGATCTGGGGCACGGCGCTCGACGAAAGCGGGCGCTACCAGCCGCTCGATCTCGAATGATTGGCGAAGCCGCGATCCCCGTGATCGCGGCTTCTCCAAGCTGTCTGGGCACAGTCAGCGCCTCTCGATCACCAGACTCTGGATGGCGCGGCCGAAATGGCCGCGCGCATCGGCGAGCCGCGCCATGGCCAGCCCCGCACCGTCGGGGCCGATCCAGGATTCGGCATCGAGCAGGATCCAGTCGCCGACCGGCTCCCGCGAAAAATTCACGGTGAGATCGGCGTTGAGAAACGTCCACTCGCGAAAATCCAGCACCGCCGAAGTACCGTTGCAGAAATCCGCCGCCGCCATCGCGCGCATCGCCTGCGATACCGACGATCCCGCCACGATCGGCCGGTCGACGCGGTACCAGATCGCGCCGGGACCGGGCGAGCCGAACCGGCCGCGGGCGGCACGCAGCGACATGCCGGTCACGAAAGGACTGGAGGAAAAATCCGCGGGCTCGACCCGCGATTGATCCGGCCCCGGAAGCTCGACCGGCAGGATCGTGGCCTCGGGGGGCAATTTGTGGGCCTGCACCTTGATCTTCAGCACGGTCGCACTGACCACGACCACGCCCCTGGCGAGCAGCCTGACGGCGCAAAGCTGGATCTTGCGCCCCTCGCGCAACACCTCGCTTTCGATCGTCAGCGGCGCCACCGGCACGGGGCGCATCAGGTCGACGGTCACGCGGGCGACCCGCATCGCGACCGGCGCGGGAATCCGCTCCGCCGCCCACACGACCAGCGCCGCCGGCGGCGAACCGTGCTGCATGCTCGGGTCCCACGGTCCCGCAGCAAACGGGCTGGTGACGACGTCGTTGCCGTCAACGCGAAAGATGGCATCCATGAATGAGAGATCCTGCCGATCAAAGGAAGCCACTTCTTGCCTGCTTCGACCGAACGAGTCGAGGCCGCGACAGGCGGAGCGCCGCGCGCCGTTCGCAGGAGATGGCGAGCAAGGCAGCGCGCGTCAAATGAAGGCCATGCCGCCATTGAGGACGATGGTCTGTCCGGTCATGTAGCTGTTGCCGAGCACCATCGCGACGGCCTGCGCCACTTCCTCGGCCTGGCCCATGCGGCCGAGCGGGATGTTACGGGCCAGATCAGTCCGGCCGCCCATCATGTCGGTTGCGATCAGCGACGGCGCCACCGCGTTGACGGTGATGCCTTCCTTGACGAGCCGCGCCGCATAGCCGCGCGTCAGCCCCTCCATGCCGGCCTTGGAGGCGTTGTAGTGCACGCCGATGGCGCCGGCGCCGCGCGCCGCACCCGACGAGATGTTGACGATCCGGCCCCATTGGCGCGCGCGCATCGCGGGCAGCACCGCCTGCGTGCAGAGGAACGCCGATTTCAGGTTCACCGCGATGGTGCGGTCGAAATCATCCTCAGTGAGGTCGTCGACGCCGCGAACGATCGCGACGCCGGCATTGTTGACGAGAATGTCGATCGGGCCGAGCGCGTTGGTGACCTGCTCGACCAGACCGGCAACGGAAACGGCCTGCGCGACGTCGGCCGCAACCGCAATGGCGCGGCCGCCGCCGGCCTTGATCCGGGCGACGATCGTCTCGGCATCATCGACGCGCTCGCGGTAGTTGACTGCGACCGCGGCGCCTGATTCCGCAAGCGTCAGCGCAACCGCCGCGCCGATGCCGCGGGATGCGCCCGTCACCAGCGCGACATGCGCGCTCAGATCCTGTACGGCCATGCTCGATCCTCCGTCGTAGTTGCGACGGCGCGCCCCGCGCAGGACGCATCACAATGCGGGGTCGACCGCCTCATCATATTCTTGTCTGAACCGCGCGATCAATTCAGCGGCCGGCAAAACCTCGGCGACGCTGCCGACGCCCTGGCCGGAGCCCCAGATTTCCTTCCAGGCTTTCGGCTTGGCGCGCTCGCCGGAAGCATCAGTGCCGAAGCTCATTTTCGACGGATCAGAGGTCGGGAGGTTGTCGGGATCCATGCCGGCCGCGACGATCGACGGTTTCAGATAATTGCCGTGCACGCCGGTGAACAGGTTGGAATAGACGATATCTTCCGCAGTCGAGGTCGTGATCATCTGCTTGTAGCCCTCGACGGCGTTGGCCTCCCTGGTGGCGATGAAGGCGGAGCCGATATAGGCGAAGTCCGCGCCCAATATCCGCGCCGCGCGGATGGCACGGCCGTTGGCAATCGCCCCCGACAACGCGATCGGACCGTCGAACCAGGCGCGCGTCTCCGCCACGAAGGCCAGCGGCGAAATCTCGCCGGCATGTCCGCCGGCGCCAGCCGACACCAAAATCAATCCATCGGCGCCCTTCTCGACCGCCTTGTGCGCGAACTTCTGGTTGATCACGTCGTGAAAGACGATGCATCCCCAGCCATGCGCCGCCTGATTGAGTTCCTCGCGCGCGCCGAGCGAGGTGATCATCATCGGCACCTTGTGCTTCTCGCAGAGCGCCAGATCCTGATCGAGCCGGTTGTTCGACTTGTGCACGATTTGGTTGACCGCAAACGGCGCCGACGGCCGCTCGGGGTGCGCCTTGTCGTAAGCGGCGAGTTCTTCCTTGATCCGCGCCAGCCACTCGTCGAGCAGCGCCGGCGGGCGCGCGTTGAGCGCCGGGAACGAGCCGACCACACCCGCCTTGCATTGCGCAATCACGAGATCCGGCACGGAAATGATGAAGAGCGGCGCACCGATCACGGGTAGCGACAAACGGCCCTTGAACAAGGCAGGCATGGACATTCGAAACGATCCTTCAGTTTATTCCGGAGAGCAAGGCACGGTCCCAGGGATGCCAAACATCATACCAACAAGGCAATCTTTCCAGTGTCAAGTATTGCGTTTTCACGCTGGCGTGCGACGGCTTTTCCTCGAACTTCCACCCCAAGGTTTGTTTGAGCACGATCTTTTCCGGAAGCCGGTCCCGCGTCCGAAAGATGACGCGCTACTGGCAGAGCGCCCTCGTTACGTAATTTTCGGTCTTGCAGTCGCCCGGCTGGCGCTTGTAGCCCGGCAGGTACACTTTCGGCGAGCATTTCTCGGCCGCGTCGGTGTCGAGGCTCTTGCCTTCCTTGTAGCCATTGCTCTGGCACAGCCGGTCGGCGCCGGCTTTGCAGTCCGGCGCGCCGTTGGCCGCCACGAGACACGCTGCCCGCCCGCTCACCATGGCCGACGGCTTGGCGATATTCGACAGGCTCTGGCCGGCATCCCTGGTGCGCGCGTTGAAATCCTCGAAGGTCTCGCTCGGGCCCTTCAGCGGCGGCAGCAGCGCTTTGGATTTCTCGAACAGCTTTTCGATTTCGTTGATCAGTCCCGGATTTTCCTCGCGTCGCGGCGGCGCCGGTTCGATCTGCTGCGGCTCGGGCTGAGCCGGCGCCGGTTGCTGGGCCGGCGACTGCACGCCGAGCGAGGGCTGGGGCGCGGCCTGCGGCCAGGCAATTTCGGGAGCGATCGCCAGCATGGATGCAACGAGGCCCACGGTCGCGCGTTGCGTCCCGAATAGCTTGAATAAACGGCCGGTTCGATCGGACATGAGCAGAACGTAGCCTTAAGCCGGCATGCCGGCAAAGCGGCTAGACCAGCTTGAACGCGATGTAGAAGCCGAGCACCAGCACAACCGCGCCGATGGCCACCCACAGGCCGAGCCGCTTTTCCAGCTCGCTCCGGATCAGGTCGCCATAGCGGTTGAGCAGGACGGCGACCACGAAGAAGCGCCCGCCCCGCGCCACGATGGAGCACAGGATAAACAGCCAGATGTTATAGCCTGCGAAGCCCGAGGTGATGGTCACGAGCTTGTAGGGGATCGGCGTCAGGCCCTTCAGCAGGATGATCACCGCGCCCCATTCGGCATAGGAGGCCCGGAAGGTCTCGACCTTGTCACTGAGACCGTAGATGGTGATGAGCCAGTGCCCGATCGAATCGTAGAGCAGCGCGCCGATCGCGTATCCGACCACGCCGCCGGCCACGGAAGAGATCGTGCAGACGGTCGCGAACCACCATGCCTTCTTCGGCCGTGCCAGCGACATCGGCAGCAGCATGATGTCGGGCGGAATCGGGAAGAACGAGCTTTCCGCGAAGGATACGGCCGCCAGAATCCAGAGCGCATAGGGCTTGTCGGCGGCGTCGATGCACCAGTCGTAGGTCCGTTTGAGCATGCGCGCATGAACCATCATGCGGCAGATTTGTCCATGCCGGAAAAGGACGGAATTCGGGAAGAATTAGTGCCGTTTACGCGAGGAGCGGCCTTCCAGCGCGACAATTCGCCGCCGGACCGCAGGGGACGCCGTCGCCTTCGGCAAACTCTTGGGCAAAGTCTTGGGCAACGCCTTGGCAGGTAGCGCCTTGCTCGCCGGGGCCTTGGACATTAGGGCTTTGGGCATTTTGACCGCCGACTTCGGCAGCTTCTCGGCGATGCCGAGCAGATCCTCGCGGCGCTCCATTTCGCGCCAGACGTCCTCCGGCTTCACGCCGGCCGAAGCCCACAGGACGGTCAGGTTGTAAAGCAGGTCGGCGCTCTCGCGGACCACCGCCTCGGTCTTGCCGTTGACGGCGTCGATGACGACCTCGATGGCTTCCTCGGCGAGCTTCTTGGCCATCTTGGAGGGGCCGCGCTGAAACAGCCGGGCCGTTCGCGACGTGGCCGGATCGAGATCCCTGGCCGCGATGACAGCCTGATAAAGCCGCTCGAGCGAATCACTCATCCTGCAAACCTAATGCAAAGCCGTGGCAAGCGTGTTAACGGCCAGGCCTGCAACCAGAAAAAAATCCACCGGCCGAAGCGACCGGTGGATTCATCTTTAACGCCTGCTTTAACGGCGGTCACAATTACCAGTCGGCGAGAGGATGCCCGCGATAGTGGGGCACGCTCGATCGATAGTAACCGCCGCCATAGTAGGGGCCGCCTCCGTAATAGACCGGTCCGCCATAATACGCCGGCACCCCACCGTAGTAGCCGTAGCTGTCATAATAATAGTCGCGCCGGTTCTGGGCGGCCGCGATCGCAAGCCCCGTGCCGACGATGCCGGCAAAGGCCGCCGCTGCCGCGGCACCACCGCCGCCGCGATAATATCTGCGGCGCGCGCTGATATCGGTCGCGTCGCTGGTCCCGGCCGACGCCGCGACGCCCTTGCCTGAAGTCGCGGAGTCGGCGAAGGCCATCGACGGCTGGACAGCCGTCAGCGCCACCGCTGCGATCGTCGCCACCGCGCCGGCGCGGCCGATCGATGAAAACAAACCCTTTCGCGCAAACATCTCGACATCCTCCGTGGGAGCTGGCCCGACAGGCCTCAAATAGCTAACCACTGGGCGGATACTAGGTTCCCCAATCCGAACGGCGGCTGAACGATCTCTGGCAAAATCGTGGCAGTCATCGCCCGTTCAGGTTAGACGCTGCAGAATGGCTCGCCCAAGGGCGATTCATGCCGTTGGCGATGTCACGAAACAGTCATCGCCGGCGCGGCAACTTGTCCTACCTCGTGCTGATGTAACCTCGATGCGTGCTATCAGGACCAACGGCATCCGCTCCCGCCTGAGCGCTCTCTCGAGCGCTCTCTTGGCTTCCCTTGCCGGGCTGTGCGCGATTGCGGGCTTGATGGCGAGCAATGTGGTGGCCGCGGATGAGCCCCGGCCGCCGCTCGCGATCCAGTTTTCGCTCGATCGTCCGATCGATGCCGCAGCCGCGCCGTTCGTGATGGCCGCAGCCGGCGGCCTGTTCAGCGCGGAAGCGCTTGCGGTCACGATCAACATCGCCAGCGGATCGTCGGATGCGATTGCGCGCGTCGCGGCAGGCACCAGCGATTTCGCCCTCGTCGACATCAACGCTCTTATGCGGTTTCGCGACAAGGACAAGCAGGGCGGCCCCAGGATCAAGGCGGTGTTCATGCTCTCCAACAAGGCGCCCTATGCCATCATCGCCCGCAGGAGCCGCGGCGTCCGCGCGCTGACCGACATCGAGGGCAAGAATCTCGGCGTCGCCGAAGGCGACCTGTCGGTGCGGCTGTGGCCGGCGGTGGCACATCTGAACGGCATCAAGATCAAGAGCGTGAAACAGAGCAGCATCAGCGCCGCGGTGCGCGAGCCGATGCTGTCGGCAGGCCAGATCGATGCCGCGACCGGATTCTCCTATCTGTCCGCGATCAATCTGCGGGACCGCGGCGTGCCTGCCGATGATCTGGCGGTGCTGAAATTCGCCGACTATGGCTGCGAGGCCTATGGCTTCGCTGTTATCGTCAATCCGGCGCTGGCGGCCGCCAAGCCCGAGGCGGTGAAGGGCTTCGTGCGGGCCGTGATCGGCGGCCTGCATCAGACCATAAAGGACCCCGCGGGCGCCGCGGCCGAAGTCGCCAATCGCATGGACGGCGGCTCAAGGGACCTCGAACTCGAGCGCCTGCAAGCCATCCTGCGCGACAACATCCTGACCAGCGAGGTGAAACGCAACGGCATCGGCGCGATCGATCCGGCGCGCTTCGAGCGCTCGATCGACCAGGTCGCGGAAGATTTCAAGTTTCAGAAGCGCCCGCAGGCCTCCGACATCTTCGACGACCAGTTCCTGCCGCCGCTCAACGACCGTTTGATTAATTGATCCCGCTCTGGTTCTGAACCGCGATCCCTGATTAGAATGCGTCTCTGATCGCTTCCCCATTGCTGCCGAGTCGCTAAACCTGATGTCCATGCTGCGCCTTTACACTCGCGTCCTCGAGCTGCTCGGCAAGGAGGCGCGGCTGGGCTGGATTCTCGCCATCGCCAACCTGCTGCTGGCCGGCGCGCAATTCGCCGAGCCGGTGCTGTTCGGCAAGATCGTCGACGTGCTCTCGGGCAGGCCGCAGACCGGGCCGCTGGCTTCGAACTCGGCCTGGCCGCTGCTGGCGGCCTGGGTGGCGTTCGGCCTGTTCACCATCGGCTGCAGCGCCATTGTCGCGCTCCACGCCGACAAGCTGGCGCATCGCCAGCGTCAGGCGGTGCTGACGGATTACTTCGAACACATCATGCAGTTGCCGCTGACCTTCCACACCGGCACCCATTCCGGCCGGCTGATGAAGGTGATGCTGAACGGCACCGACTCGCTGTGGCGGCTTTGGCTCGCCTTCTTCCGCGAGCACTTTGCCGCCATCCTGTCGCTGGTGGTGCTGCTGCCGCTGGCGCTTTATATCAACTGGCGGCTGGCGATCCTGTTGTTCGTGCTGTGCGTGGTGTTCACCGTGCTGACGACGCTGGTGGTGCGCAAGACCTACGGCATGCAGAGCGAGGTCGAGGCGCAGTACAGCGATCTGTCCGCGCGCGCCTCCGACGCGCTCGGCAATGTCGCGCTGGTGCAGAGCTTCGTGCGGATCGACGCCGAAGTTCAGGGGTTGCGCTTCGTCGCCGACAAGCTGCTCGCCGCGCAGATGCCGGTGCTGGGCTGGTGGGCGCTAGTCACCGTCATCACCCGCGCCTCTACCACCATCACTGTGCTCGCGATCTTCACCGTCGGCATCTACCTGCACGCACAGGGACAGACGACGGTCGGCGAGATCGTGATGTTCGTGAGCTTCGCGACCATGCTGATCCAGAAGCTCGAACAGGTGGTGAGCTTCATCAACAGCGTGTTCATGGAGGCGCCGCGCTTGCAGGAATTCTTCGACGTGCTGGACGCAGTACCCGCGGTACGCGACCGGCCGGGCGCCATGGATACCGGGCGGCTTTCCGGCCTCGTCGAATTCCACGACGTCTCGTTTTCCTATGACGGCAAGCGGCCCGCGGTCGAAGACGTTTCGTTTACCGCTTTGCCCGGCCAGACCATCGCCCTGGTCGGCCCGACCGGCGCCGGCAAATCCACCGCAATCGCGCTGTTGCACCGCGCCTTCGATCCGCAATCCGGCATCATCAAGATTGACGGCATGGATATCCGCGGCCTGAAGCTGACCGCGCTGCGGCGGAACATCGGCGTCGTGTTCCAGGAGGCGCTGCTGTTCAACCGTTCGATCGCCGAGAACCTGCAGGTCGGCAAGCCGGACGCGACCGACGAGGAAATGCGCATTGCCGCGAGCCGCGCGCAGGCGCTCGAATTCATCGAACGCAGCGACAAGAAATTCGAGACCCATGCCGGCGAGCGCGGCCGCATGCTGTCCGGCGGCGAACGGCAACGGCTGTCGATCGCGCGCGCGCTGTTGAAAGACCCGCCGATCCTGATCCTCGACGAGGCGACCAGTGCGCTCGACGCCGTCACCGAGGCCAAGGTCAATGCGGCCCTCGACGAGGTCATGAAGGGCCGCACCACCTTTGTGATCGCGCACCGCCTTTCAACCATTCGCAACGCCACCCGTATCCTGGTGTTCGACAATGGCCGCGTGATCGAAAGCGGAACTTTTGATGAACTGGTGACCAAGGGCGGACGCTTTGCGGAACTCGCGAAGGCCCAGTTCATGGTGCAGGAGAATGCGCGCGCCGGAATCGAGGCCAAATAGGGCCTGCGTGAGCGCGATCACGGTTTGGGCATCGCCGAATTTGCGACGATTTCGTTCACCATTTAATCGCCCGGGCTCTGTTCTGGCCCGCCAAGCCGGTATAGGTTTGCGCCTGCCGCAAAGCGACGGCACCGGACACGCTTGAAACCCGATCGTTAGCTTCTCAAGGACCTCCTTTTCGAAGGCGGGTCTCAAAGGACCGGAACGGAAAAGTGCATTTTCTTCGCCTGCTGCCTCGCCATTCGTCGTTGAACTGGATCTTCCTCGTGGCGGCACTTGCCGTCGTGACGCCGCGCGCCGTGCACGCCGAAGCGTTGCTGGTCGTCGAAGCCGATACCGGCAAGGTCCTGCAGGCCGACAACGCCACCATGCCCTGGTATCCGGCATCGGTGACCAAGATCATGACGGCCTACGTCACGCTGAAGGCAGTGAAGGAAGGGCGTCTGTCGCTCGACACGCTGCTGACGGTGTCGCCGGTCGCAGCCTCGCAGTCGCCGTCCAAGATGGGTTTTCGTCCGGGCATTCAGGTCACCGTCGACAACGCGCTGAAGATGATGATGGTGAAATCGGCCAACGACATGGCCGTGGTGCTCGCCGAGGGCGTCGGCGGATCGGTCGACGGTTTCTCGGCGATGATGAACCAGACCGCCTCGAGGCTCGGCATGACGCAGACGAGCTACGTCAATCCGAACGGCCTGCCGGCGGACGGACAGATCACCTCCGCGCGCGATCTCGCGATCCTGGCGCGCGCCGTCATTCGCGACCTGCCGGAATACGAATACTTCATGCACATCCCCTCGATTCGCTACGGCCGCAGGGTGACGCCGAACTTCAACAAGCTGATCGGACGCTATCCGGGCGCCGACGGTTTCAAGACCGGCTTCATATGCGCTTCCGGCTACAATCTGGTCGCTTCCGCCACGCGCAACGGCAAGCGGCTGATTGCCGTCGTGCTCGGCGCTTCCTCGGGACAGGCGCGCGCGGTTCGCGCGGCGCAATTGCTGGAGCGTGGCTTCGGCGGCAACGGGCTGGGCTGGCTGAAGCCCGCGCTCGGCACCGTCGACAATCTGGTCCCGATCGATGCGACGCCGCCGAACCTGCGCGAGGAGATGTGCAACGGCAAGCGCAAGCGACCGGCCACCGACGAGGATGCCGACGTCGTCGCCGCCAATGGCAGCGCGTCGAGCGGCGAGACCGCGGTCACGTTCTTCACCGCCGGGCTGCAGCCGCCGATTGGCAAGCCCTCGGAATTGCTGGCTGCCGCGGCGGAGCCGTCCGAGCCTGTTCCGGTCTACACCGGCCCGACCAAGACCGGCCCTGCCTTGATCGCGGCCATTGCGGCTGAGGCCGAGAAGCAGACGCCGGCCAAGCGCGCCAAGAAATCGAAGATTGCAGCGAAGAAGCCTGACGCCGCGGCGCCCCAGGCTGAAGCCAGCGCGAAGCCGGCAGCCAAGCCTGCTGCGGTCAGGCATGCGAACGCCAGACCGGACGCTGCCGCCAAACCGGCTGCCTCGGCCGAAAAGAAGCCGGCCGCCGCCAAGCCGGTCGCCGCCGGAGACAAGCCCGCGCCGAAGCCGGCCAAGCCGAAGGCCGCCGCTAAACCCAAGGGCGAAACCAAGCCGGCTGGTTAACGGCCTGCGAAGCCCCTTAATCAGGCAGTTTTTCTACCGTTCGGCCGAACTATTCGAGATCGCTGAAATGCGTCGATAGCACGCAGCCGCTTGCCATCGGCGGCGGCATTCACAATACTGCCCAAAACAAGGCGTGCCCGGCCAAGAAACAGGGAAGCAACCAGAGGGGAGATACCATGGAGCGGATCTGGCTCAAGCAATATCCGGCCGGCGTGCCAGCCGATATCGACGTTACCCAATATTCGTCGCTGGTCGAGCTGTTGGAAGAAAGCTTTGCGAAGTTTGCCGACCGCAAGGCGTTCATCTGCATGGACAAGTCGATCAGCTACCGCGATCTCGACGATATGTCGGCCGCACTCGGCGCCTATCTGCAGAGCAAGGGCCTGCAAAAAGGCGCCCGCGTCGCGCTGATGATGCCGAACGTGCTGCAATATCCGGTCTCGACAGCGGCCGTGCTGCGTGCCGGCTATGCGGTGGTGAACGTCAACCCGCTCTACACCCCGCGCGAGCTCGAGCACCAGCTCAAGGATTCCGGTGCGGAAGCGATCGTCGTTCTGGAGAATTTCGCCACCACGGTGCAGCAGGTGATCGCGAAGACCGCGGTCAAGCATGTGATCGTCGGCAGCATGGGCGATCTCTTGGGCTTCAAGGGTGTGATCGTCAATCTGGTCGTGCGCAAGGTGAAGAAGATGGTGCCGGCCTGGTCGATCCCGGGTGCAGTCCCGTTCAACGAGGCGCTCGCCGCCGGCCGCAGCCTGAAACTGAACAAGCCGCAGCTCAACCGCGACGACGTCGCCTTCCTGCAATATACCGGCGGCACCACCGGCGTCTCGAAGGGCGCCACGCTGCTGCACAAGAACATCCTGGCCAACGTGCTGCAGAATGACGCCTGGCTGCAGCCGGCGCTGAAAAAACCGCCGATTGTCGACCAGATGGTCATCGTCTGCGCGCTGCCGCTTTATCACATCTTTGCACTGACCGCGTGCTACCTGCTGGGCGTGCGGGCCGGCGGCACTAATCTGCTGATTCCCAACCCCCGCGACATGGCTGGCTTCGTCAAGGAGTTGATGAAACACCAGGTCAGCTTTTTCCCGGCCGTCAACACGCTCTACAATGGCCTGTTAAACACGCCGGGCTTCGACAAGCTCGATTTCTCCAAGCTGAAGGTCTCCAACGGCGGCGGCATGGCGGTGCAAAGACCGGTCGCCGAGAAGTGGCTGAAGGTAACAGGCTGCCCGCTGGCGGAAGGCTATGGCCTGTCGGAAACCTCGCCGGCGCTGACCTGCAACCCCGCCGATACCGACAAGTTCTCCGGCTCGATCGGGATTCCCGTGCCCTCGACCTATATCTCGATCCGCGACGACGACGGCAAGGAAGTGCCGCTCGGCGAAGCCGGCGAGATCTGCGCCAAGGGCCCGCAGGTGATGGCCGGCTACTGGAATCGGCCGGAAGAGACCGCGAACGTGATGACCGCGGACGGCTTCTTCCGCACCGGCGACATCGGCGTGATGGACGAGCGCGGCTACACCAAGATCGTCGACCGCAAGAAGGACATGATCCTGGTCTCCGGCTTCAACGTCTATCCGAACGAGATCGAGGAAGTGATCGCGAGCCATCCGGGCGTGCTGGAATGCGCCGTGATCGGCGTCGCCGACTCGAAATCGGGCGAGGCGGTGAAAGCCTTCATCGTCAAGAAGGACCAAAACCTTTCGGCCGACGAAGTCATCAAGTATTGCGGCACCCAGCTCACCGCCTACAAGGTCCCCAAGCAGATCGAATTCAGGACCGACCTGCCCAAGACCAATGTCGGCAAGATCCTGCGCCGCGAACTGCGCGACGAAAAGAAGGCCGCGGCCTGAGGGGCATACGGGCCCCTCATGGTTGAAGCTTCCGTCACGCCGGCCGGGATTCTGACGTTCTGGCGTGACGCCGGCCCCGAGCGCTGGTACAGCCGCGACCACGCGTTCGATGCGGAGGTGCGCCGGCGCTTTTTCGGCCTGTGGCAGCGCGCGGCCGCCGGCGAGCTATCCTCATGGGAAGCCAGCGATGACGGTGCGGTGGCGCTGGTCATCGTGCTCGACCAGTTTCCCCGCAACATGTTCCGCGGCGACATCAGGACCTATGCCAGCGATGCCGAGGCGCGTGAGGCGGCGCATCGCGCCATCGATCGCGGCGTGGACGCGCGGATCGATCCCGCTTTACGTGAATTCCTCTATCTGCCGTTCATGCATTCGGAGCATCTCGCCGACCAGTTGCGCTGCATCGAATTGCAGCGCGCGGCCGGCCATACCGAAAGCCTGAAATGGGCCGAGCATCACGCCGAGATCATCCGGCGCTTCGGCCGCTTCCCTCACCGCAACCGCCTCCTGGGCCGCGCGACCACGCCAGAGGAGCAGGCCTTTCTGGACGAAGGCGGCTTTTCGCCGTGATGACGCAAGCGTGAACGGCCTTCACCGTTGCCGTTTCGAGCCTGACGAATATTGTGCCGGTCACCTGCCCGGTCTAGAGCATTCGCTCTAGATTCTTGTTCTGACGCGTTTTCTTCACGCGAACCGGTATCCACTTCGCTCGAAAACGCTATAAGACACCACCCGCTCATTGAGGGAGAACTGACGATGACGATCCAAGTTGGCGACAAGCTGCCGGAAGCCAAGTTTCGCGTGATGACGGCGGAAGGGCCGCAGGTCAAAACCACCGACGATATTTTCAAGGGCAAGAAGGTGGCGCTGTTCGCGGTGCCCGGCGCCTATACCGGCACCTGCCACAAGATGCACCTGCCCAGCATCTTCCTCAACGCCTATGCCATCAAGGACAAGGGCGTGAACACCATCGCCATCGTCTCCGTCAACGACGCCTTCGTCATGAACGCCTGGAAGCGCGACACCGACCAGCGCGACGAGGCGGTGTTCCTCGCCGACGGCAATGCCGATTTCACCAAGGCGATCGGCATGGAGCTCGACGCCTCCGGCAACGGGCTCGGCATCCGCTCCAAGCGCTACTCGATGCTGGTCGACGACGGCGTGGTGAAGAAGCTCAACCTCGAGCCCGCGCCCGGCAAGGTCGAGGTCTCCGGCGGCGACACGCTGCTGGGGCAGCTTTAAGAGTAAGCGCCTTCGCCTCAGGGAATTCGTCATGGCCGGGCTTGTCCCGGCCATGACGGCGAGATGGTGGGTTTCGCCGCGGCTCTCTATCCACCCTACGAATCCAGCCCTACTTCCCCACCCTCTCCTGCAGCCGCGCCATCGCGATACCGTCGCGTGCGAGTTGATCGGCGCGCTCGTTTTCAGCGTGGCCGGCGTGGCCCCTGATCCAGTGCCAGCGCACCTGGTGCGGCTTCAGCGCGGCGTCGAGACGCTGCCAGAGATCGACGTTCTTGACCGGCTTCTTGTCTGCGGTGCGCCAGCCGTTTTTCTTCCAGCCATGAATCCAGCCGGTGATGCCCTGGCGGACGTACTGGCTGTCGGTGGTGAGATCGACCACGCATGATTTCTTCAGCGCTTCCAGCGCCGAGATCGCCGCCATCAGTTCCATGCGGTTATTGGTGGTGTGCGTCTCGCCGCCCTTCAATTCCTTTTCGGTCTCGCCGAATTTCAGGATGGCGCCCCAGCCGCCGGGGCCGGGATTGCCCGAGCAGGCGCCGTCGGTGAAGACCGTCACGTGGGGCAGTTCGCTCAAGCGGCGCATCCTGATTGAGTCAAGCCGTAATCGCGCACGCTTCCGACGTTCTGGTGGAAGCGCAGCTTGCGGACGTATTCGAGCGGGTCCTTTGGCTTAACCAGCGCGCCCGGCGGCACGTTGAGAAAATCGACCAGCCGCGTCAGCAGGAAACGCAGCGCCGCGCCGCGCGCCAGCAGCGGCAACGCCTCCTGCTCGGCATCAGACAATTGGCGCTCGCGGCCATAGGCGTTGAGCAGTGCGCGGGCCTTGGTGACGTTGAAGGAATGATCCGCCTCGAAGCACCACGCGTTCAGGCAGATCGCGACGTCGTAGGCCAGCATGTCGTTGCAGGAAAACGGGAAGTCGATCAGTCCCGACAGTCTGTCGCCGAGGAAGAACACGTTGTCGGGAAACAGATCGGCATGGATGATGCCGGGAGGCAGATCTTTCGGCCAGCACGCTTCAAGGTGATCGAGCTCGCGCGCGATGAAGTCCTGCAAGCCGGGCGCGACGCTATCGGCACGCGGGGCTGCGAGATCGAACATTGGCCGCCAGCCCTCGACCGACAGCGGGTTCTTGCGGAACATCGGGAAGTCGCGCCCCGCCAGATGCATTTTGGCGAGCGCCTCGCCGACGCCGGCGCAGTGCGCGGCATTGGGCCGCCGCGGCCACATGCCTTCGAGAAAGTTGATGATCGCCGCGGGACGGCCCGCAAGCTCGCTATAGACTTCGCCCTTGCGATTGCGCGCCGGCTGCGGGCAGCGCACGCCGCGCTCGGCCAGATGCGCCATCAGCGACAGGAAATACGGCAAATCGTCTACTGCCACGCGCTTTTCATAGAGCGTGAGGATGAACGCGCCCTTGCTGGCATGCAGCAGGAAGTTGGAATTCTCGACGCCCTCGGCAATGCCCTTGTAGGAGAGCAAGTCGCCGATGTCGTAGCCTTTCAGGAACTCCGCGAGGTCTTCGGCGGCGACGTCGGTGTAAACCGCCATCGCGACTACTCGGCGGCAGCTTCGGGCCGCAGCGAACGCGGCAGCGGGAAGAACTCGTTCTCCTCCGCGGCCGACACCGTCTCCACATGCAATTCGAAGCGCTCGGCGAAGGCGCCCATGATTTCCTCGACGATCACTTCCGGCGCGGACGCGCCCGCCGTGATGCCGAGGCTCTTGATGCCCTCGAAGCGCGACCAGTCGAGATCCGAGGCACGCTGCGCCAGCACCGAGACCGGGCAGCCCTCGCGCTCGGCGACTTCGCGCAGGCGCTGCGAGTTCGACGAGTTCGGCGCGCCGACCACGATCAGCGCATCGACCACCGGCGCCACCTTCTTGACCGCGAGCTGGCGGTTGGTGGTGGCGTAGCAGATGTCTTCCTTGTGCGGCCCGTTGATGTTCGGAAAACGCTCCTTGAGCAGCGCAACGATCTCCGCGGTGTCGTCGATCGACAGCGTCGTCTGGGTCACGAAAGCGAGGTTGTTGGGATCCTTCGGCGTGAACGTCTTGGCGTCTTCCGCGGTCTCGATCAACGTCACTGCGCCGGCCGGCAACTGGCCGAGCGTGCCGACCACCTCGGGGTGGTGGGAATGCCCGATCAGCAGGATTTCGCGGCCGCGCTTGAAATGGATCGCCGCCTCGCGGTGCACCTTCGTGACCAGCGGGCAGGTCGCATCCAGCGAGAAGAAATTGCGGGCACGGGCATCGGCCGGAACCGATTTGGGAACCCCATGGGCCGAGAACACCACGGGGGCGTTGGTATTGTCGGGGATTTCGGCGAGTTCCTCGACGAAGATCGCGCCCTTGGTCTTCAGGCTGTCGACCACGTAGCGGTTATGCACGATTTCGTGACGGACATAGACCGGGGCCCCGTAGATGGCGAGCGCCCGCTCCACGGTGTCGATGGCCCGCACCACCCCGGCGCAAAAGCCCCGGGGGGAACAAAGCACGATTCTGAGGTCCGGTTTCGCTGGCGTCGACACAGAGGGCATGGGGCTATCTCGGGGACCGAATCACCCCTAGCCGGCGGGCTGGGAACGGCCAATTCGTATAAGGACTTGGGACTGCTTTCAGGCTCTGTCAAGGCACTTTAGCAGACCATTGCGCCAAAGGGGTTGGAAGGCGTATATAGCCCCCTAATTCCCGTCATCACCGATGACCACAGGCTTCGCCTCCAAAAAAGGGGTGGGCGAGGCACAAAGGAGATTTGCCATGAGCAATGCACCGCTGATGCCCAAGGCGACGGCCGTGTGGCTGGTTGATAACACCGCGCTGACCTTCGACCAGGTGGCTGATTTCACCAAAATGCACCCCCTCGAGGTCCGCGCCATCGCCGACGGCGATGCCGCCCAGGGCATCAAGGGCATGGACCCGATTTCGACCGGCCAATTGACCCGTGACGAGATCGAAAAGGGTGAAAAAGACCCGAATTACCGTCTCAAGCTCGGCGAGAGCAAGGTTGTGCTGCCGCCGGCCGCCAAGAAGAAGGGCCCGCGCTATACCCCGGTGTCGCGCCGCCACGAGCGGCCGAGCGCGATCCTGTGGCTGGTCCGCAACCACCCGGAGCTGAAGGACGCGCAGATCATGCGCCTGGTCGGCACCACCAAGACCACCATCGCAAGCGTCCGCGACCGCACCCATTGGAACGCCTCGACGCTGACCCCGATGGACCCGGTGACGCTCGGCCTGTGCTCGCAGATCGAGCTCGATTTCGAGGTGCAGCGCGCAGCCAAGGAAAAGCCGGTGCCAGCGGCCTACGGCGGCGCCACCCTGCTGCCGGCCTCCGAAACCACCAAGAAGGAGCCGGAATTCGAGCCGAGCGAGAGGAAGGAAGACGATCTCAATGTCGACGCCGTGTTCGCCAAACTCAAGACGATCGGCGGCAAGAAGCAGGACGACGAGGAGTAAGGTTATCGGCTACGGCTGATGCCGAACGCGGCGGGGCAACCTGCCGCGTTTTTGTTTGCGGGGTGAACACGGCGGGCCGGCAAACGCGCCTCAACCGTACTTCAGCTTCATGAACAGGATTCCGCCGGCCAGGACGATCGTAACCGCATTCGCGACGATCAGCGGCGCATCTCCGGAAAGCAGGCCGTACAACAGCCACAGCAGGATGCCGAGCACCATGACGAGGAACATTCCAAGCGAAATGTCGTCGGTGGAGCGGGTTCTCCAGACTTTCACGAACTGCGGTGCGTAAGCGAGGGTCGTGCACGTTGCGGCCGCAAACCCCAGCAACTTGATGGCAAGTTGTTCCATGGCGGTCTTATAGCATCGATTCGAAGGTGGATTGCGAGGGACAACGGTGTGAGCTGCTACGACTCACGCCTTCTTCAAAAACTCGGTGCGCAGCACCAGGCCCTTGACCTTGTCGGTGCGGCCTTCGATCTCGTCGGGATCGTCGGTGAGATGGATGTTCTTGATCACGGTGCCGCGCTTGAGCACGGTGGACGAGCCCTTCAGCTTCAAATCCTTGATCAACGTAACGGTGTCGCCCTCGGCGAGCAGTGCGCCGTTGGAATCCCTGACCTTGATATCCATGTGATGCTTTCTTCTGCAATGTTCGCAAGACGCTCGCTTCTTCCTTCTCGCCTTGTGGGAGAAGGTGCTCATCGCGGGAGCGAAGGCGGATGAGTCTCTACCCGCGGAGACAGATCCCTCCCGTCTCAATCGCGCTTCCGGCGCGATTGATCCACCCCAAGAGCGAGCTTCGCCCGTCTCGCACCCACAAGGGGAGAGGGGACGAGACCCTCCTTAGCCCAATTCGATCTCGTCGTCGATCTCATGCGAGAGGCCAACGCCGCCGATGGTCAGAACCATCTTGGCCTGCAGCTTCTCATGGCCCTTCAGCGTGCCGGCCTCGATGGCGTCGCGCACGGCTTTTTCGATCTCGCGCTGCGAGGTGATGCCGACCTTTTTCAGAAACTTGCGCAGGCTGGCGTTGAAGACATCTTCATTCATGATGGCCTCCTCGTTACGGCCTGGTCGGATTATTCAGCATTTGCTCGGCGAGGTTTCGCTGGGCGCGGTCGGCCCGGGCGTTGGCATTGCCGCGCTGCACGTCGCGGTTCTTGCGGCAAATGACGTAATCATTCGAGCCCACCGCGACATTGTTGGCGCGGCAGAACGCATCGTCGTCGGCGCTGGTATCGGCCATGGTCGGCTGGCCGCGTTCGAGGCAACCGGTGAGAAGCGGCGCGATGAGGAGGAATGCGAGTCGCAAGTTACGTCGCATGCTCTGTCCCTTCCAGTTTTCGTCATTGCCGAGAGCCTGTCCCTGACCTGATCGGGGATGACCCGGCAATCCATCGAAAAGATGGCAGCCTGCTTTGACGAGGATGGATGCCCGGGTCAAGGCCGGCATGAGGAACAATCATATCCTGCCTTTCAGCGCGTCGCCGATTTCATCGAGCACCTTCGGGTCCTCGATGGTCGCCGGCATGCTCCAGCTCTCGCCGTCGGCGATCTTCTTGATGGTGCCGCGCAGGATTTTCCCGGAACGCGTCTTCGGCAATCGGCCGACGGTGATCGCGAGCTTGAAAGCCGCGACGGGGCCGAGCTTGTCGCGCACCAGCGCCACGATCTCCCTTTCGATCTCGGCCGGCTGGCGCGAGACGCCGGCCTTCAGCACCAGGAAGCCGCAGGGCACTTCGCCCTTGATGGCGTCCTTGATCCCGAGGACGGCGCATTCGGCGACGTCGGGATGCGAGGCCAGAATTTCCTCCATGCCGCCAGTGGAGAGCCGATGACCGGCGACGTTGATGATGTCGTCGGTGCGGCCCATCACCCAGACATAGCCGTCGTCATCCTTGTAGCCGGCGTCCGAGGTCTTGTAGTAGCCGGGAAACTCGGTGAGGTAGGCTTCCTTGAAGCGCGCTTCCTGTTGCCACAGCGTCGGCAGGCAGGCCGGCGGCATCGGCAACTTGATCACGATCGAGCCCATGGTGCCCGCGGGCACCGGCCTGGATGCCTCGTCGACGACGTCGACCTGATAGCCCGGCATCGGCACCGTCGGCGAACCGTGCTTGACCGGCAGCATGCCCAGCCCCACCGGATTGCCGGCGATGCACCAGCCGGTTTCGGTCTGCCACCAGTGATCGATTACCGGCACCTTCAACTGCGCTTCCGCCCAGTCCACCGTCGGCGGATCGGCGCGTTCGCCGGCCAGGAACAGCGTGCGGAATTTCGACAGATCGTATTTCCGGATGAATGCGCCGTCGGGATCTTCCTTGCGGATGGCGCGGAAAGCGGTCGGCGCGGTGAACAGGGCGACCGCCTCGTGCTCTGATATCACGCGCCAGAACGCGCCGGCATCCGGCGTGCCGATCGGCTTGCCCTCATACATGATCGAAGTGGCGCCGTGAATCAGCGGGCCGTAAACGATATAGCTGTGGCCGACCACCCAGCCGATGTCGGAGCCGCACCACCAGACCTCGCCGGGCCTGACGCCGTAGAGGTTGAACATCGACCATTTCAGCGCGACCAGATGCCCGCCATTGTCACGCACCACGCCCTTCGGGATGCCCGTCGTGCCGGATGTGTAGAGAATATAGAGCGGATCGGTTGCCAGCACCGGCGTGCACGGCGCGGACTTGCCGGCCGCGAGCGCCGCGCTGCGCAACGCGGCCCAGTCGTGATCGCGGCCGGGCGTGAGTTCGCAAGCCCGCTGCGGCCGTTGCAGGATGATGCAGCCTTCCGGCTTCACACTTGAAAGCTTGATCGCCTCGTCGAGCAGCGGCTTGTATTGCACGATGCGGCCGGGCTCGATGCCGCAGCTCGCCGAAAAAATCAGCTTCGGCTTGGCGTCCTCGATCCGTGTCGCGAGCTCTTTCGCGGCAAAACCGCCGAACACCACCGAATGCACCGCGCCGATCCGCGCGCAGGCCAGCATGGCAAACACCGCTTCAGGCACCAGCGGCATATAGAGGATGACGCGGTCGCCCTTGGCGACGCCGAAATCGGCCATCACGGCGGCGAGCGTCTGCACCTCCTTGAGCATCTCGGCATAGGTGAATTTCGAGATTGAATCGGTAAGCGGCGAATCGTGGATCAGCGCCACCTGCTCGGCGCGTCCGCCCGCGACATGGCGGTCGAGCGCGTTGTAGCAGGTGTTGACGACGGCACCGGCAAACCAGCGGCCATACGCGCCCATCGCGGGATCGAATATCTTTTTCGCCGGTTCGATCCAGTCGATCTCGCGCGCGGCCTCGGCCCAAAACCCTTCCGGATCGGCCAGCGACCGGGCATGGACCTCGTGATAGCGGCTTTTGTCTCGGATGTTCATGGCGCACTCCCCGCTAGCCTGCCTGTGTCGTCATGCCTGGCTTGTCCCGGGCATCCACGTCCTTGCTTCACCTCGAAACTGGCGAGGCGTGGATGGCCGGGACAAGCCTGGCCATGACGGCTGGGCAAGCATTTATTTCAGGCATTGTCACGGGAAGTTGCGCCAGATCAAGCCGGGAATGACTTGACCGTTCGATTAAGCTCTACTGCCGAGCGATGGTATTGAACTTCTCACCGACAGCCATCGCGCCGCGCTGGCGTATCCCCTCATCGGGCCGAAAACGGCCTAGTATCCATCGATTCCGTTAATCTGTTGCAGGCGGTCGCGCATCGCTTTTTTCAGATCGTAGCCGGGCCGGCCGTATTCCGCATTGCGCCGGGCAAGGTAGTCCTGCTGCTCTCGGCGCAGCTTGCGCGCCTGTTGCGGGGTCCTCTTCTCGGCGGCCGCCCGGACAAACGAGCCTTGGACCTCCCGATCGAGGTCGGCAAGTTCGGGATCGGCGCAAATCGCCTTCTCCACTTTGCGGCGCGCGGTCGCGCAATTGAAGCTCGGCTTGCCGGCGACCGCCTTCAGCACGCCCTGCCGCTCCGCCTCCTGCGCTAGCGCCCGGTGGTTGGCTCTGGCGGTGACGTGGTCGGGGTTCAGCTTGATCGCCGCGGCAAAATCCGCCACCGCCTTGGGCAGGTCGCCCTTCCTGCGCCAGAGTTCGCCGCGCGCGTTATGAACATCGGCGAGCGCCGGATCGAGCCGTAACACGCCGTCGTAGTCGGCGATGGCGCGGTCGATCATGTCCTTGCGCTCGTAGGCGGTGGCGCGCGCGATCAGCGCCTTGATGCGGTCGGCCTTTTCGGTCTTTGCATTGTCGATCAGCGCGCCGCAGGTACTCACCGTCCTGTCGTGATCTTGCGCAAGGGCGGCGGCAAGACAGGGCGCAGGATCGACCCGCAAATCCTTTGCTAGCTCGGTCCCGGTCGCCGACGCATCATGCGCAAACGCCATCCACAGCAGAGAGGCCGCGACCAGGCTGCGGATATCGGGATTGCCTCGCATCAATTGATCCGGAAAAGCGCTATCGATTGCTACGCGATCCTAGCAAGCGACCTGCGTTTTCGACAAGCCGCCTGCAAATTTCCTGTTCGCACGAGAACGGATTTTGGCCGAAACGTGACCTGCGGGAAACGTAATCCTCTTCACAGACGGAAGAATACGATCCGTGAGAAAATCTGCTGTGAACCTTTTGCAGTTCTCGCGGACTCAACAACCATGACCACATTAACCGACTTCAATCCGCCGCGCGCCATCGCGCAATCCCAAACCGGCTACTTTTACTTCTACATGGCGCTGGCCTGCACGGCCGTTGCCTTTCTCGGCTTCGCGCCGACCTACTGGCTGCCGCTGGCGAAGCGGTCGTTTTCGGCTTCGCCGGTCGTGCATTTTCACGGGCTGCTGTTTTTCGCCTGGTTGCTCTATTTCGCATTCCAGAGCTGGCTGGCCGCGTCAGGCAAGGTCGCCCGGCACCGCACCATCGGCATGATCGGCGTCTCGCTGGCTACCGCGATGACGATCTTCGGCTTCCTGGTCGCGGTCAACGCGATGAAGCGCTCGGCGGCGGCGGGACTGACCGACGACGGAATCGCGTTTGCGATTGTTCCGCTCAGCGGAATTCTGTTCTTTGCCGTGGTTTTTGCGCTCGCCATTGCGGCCATCCGCAAGCCTGAAACGCACAAGCGGCTGATGCTGCTGGCCAGCATCTCGCTGTTGGACGCCGCGGTCGCGCGCTGGTTTCTCACCTTCCTGGCGCCTCCCGGACCGCTTGGTCCGCCCCCGGTGCCGGTGACCATCCCGCCCGCCTTTGTCGCCTATCTCCTGCTGGTCGCCGCCATGGTTTTCGACTGGCGCACACGCGGCCGGCCGCATCCGGTCTATGTCTACGGCGGCATTGCGCTGATCGCGGTCAAGCTCCTGAACTGGCCGATCAGTGCCACGCCGCTCTGGCATTCCTTCGCGGGCGGCATATTGGCGATGGCGCAGTAGACTTGCCGGTTTTGGTGCTAGATTGATGGCGACATCGATCTCGGCTGGCAGGAAGCCCGGATTTGCTGACATTCGAATGGATCATCGGGCTGCTGCTTGGCGCGGTGCTGCTGTCCGCGCTGGCGCGGCGGCTCAAGGTGCCGTATCCGACATTTCTTGCGATCGGCGGCATGTTACTGGCGTTCGTGCCGTCGGGTCCATCGTGGACGCTGCAGCCTGATCTGGCACTGGCGCTGTTCGTGGCGCCGATATTGCTGGATGCGGCTTTCGATACCTCGCTGCGCGACCTCCGGAACAACTGGCTGCCGGTCTCGACGCTGGTGCTGGTCGCGGTTGGGGTCACGACTGCCGCCGTCGCGGCGGTCGCGCACTGGCTTCGCCCGGACATGCCATGGGCGGTCGCGATCGCGCTCGGCGCCATCGTGGCACCGCCCGACGCCGCGGCGGCCACCGCGATCCTGCGTCAGGTCAACCTGCCCTACCGTATCCAGAAGATCCTCGAGGGCGAAAGCCTGCTCAACGATGCCAGCGCACTCCTGATCTACCGCGTCGCGGTCGGCCTGGTTGCCGCCGAGCACATGAAGGTGCGCGAGTTCGTGCCGTCCGTTGCGCTGGCGCTGTTCGGAAGCCTCATTGCCGGCTTCCTGTTCGCGCGGGTCTGGACGCAGATCACGCGCCGCATCACCGAGGCGCCGAGCGCAATCATCACGCAGTTCGCCGGCACGTTCATGGTGTGGATCGTCGCCGAGCATATCGGGCTGTCCGGCATTCTCACCATCGTCGCCTATGCGATCACGATCGCCCGCACCGCGCCCGAGCGTACCCCGGCGCGGCTGCGCGTGGCCTCCTATGCGGTGTGGGAAACCGTCGTGTTCGTGCTCAACGTGCTGGCGTTCATTCTGATCGGCATGCAGCTCAATCCGATCTGGTCCGGGCTCAACGACGAAGTGCGGTTCAGGTATTGCAGCTTTGCCGCCGCGATCCTCGCCGTCGTGATCCTCGCCCGCATCGCCTGGGTGATGCCCTATGGCGCCTTCCTGCGCGCCTTGAACGCCTACGGCCTGCTTCCGCCGCATGTATCTTCCGCCGTACCGACGGTAGAACGCGGCATCATCGTGTCGTGGTGCGGGATGCGCGGCATCGTCACACTGGCGGCCGCGTTCGCGTTGCCCGAGAGCTTCCCGTATCGCGATCTCATCCTGCTGACGGCCTTTGCCGTGGTGCTGGGGTCGCTCTTGATCCAGGGCCTGACGCTGCGGCCGGTGATCCTCGCGCTGAAATTCGAGGAGGACGATCCGGTCGCGCGCGAGGCCGCTCATGCCCGCTGCATCGCCTATCGCGCCGCACTCAAGGCGATCGACTCCGATCCATCCGAGGAGGCCGAGATCCTGCGGCTCGAATACCGCGCCGTGCTACTGCGTGCCGAGAGCGAACCCGACGTCGGCATCGCGACCAGCGAACTGCCGGCCGATCCGCTGCGCCGCCGCGCCATCGGCGCGGCGCGAGAGGCGCTGTTGAGGATGCGTCATTTCGACGAGATCGGCGACGACGCCTTCCACCAGGTGGAAGAAGAGCTCGACCGCGCCGAACTGAGTGCACAGGCATAACGGGGCAATCGCGCGTCAAGCGCCCGACTTGCTCGTGATACCGCCATCGACCACGAGCTCGATGCCGGTGACATATTTCGATTCATCGGACGCCAGAAACAGCGCCGCATTGGCGACGTCCCAGGCATCGCCCATGTGCCCCATCGGCACCTGCGCGTCGCGCGCGCGCCACATCGCCTCGATGTCGCCCGCCGAATAGCTGGCTGCGAGCCCGGCGGAGTGCTCGACCATCGGCGTCTTCATCAGGCCCGGCAGAATGCAGTTGACCCGGACATGGTCGCGCGCGAATTGCACGGCGGTCGTCTTCGTCATCTGGTTCATCGCCGCCTTCGAGGCGCCATAGGTCACATAGGAAATGCCAAGGTGACGGATCGAGGCGATCGATGAGATGTTGATGATCGAGCCGCCGCCCTGCTTCTGCATCACGGGAATGACGTGCTTCATCGCAAAATAGGCGCTCTTGAGATTGACCGCGAAGACGTGATCCCAGCTCGCCTCGTTGACCTCGACGACATTTCCCATCTCGGCAATGCCGACATTGTTGTCGAGCACGTCGATACGGCCATAGGCCTTGAGGCACGCCGCCACCATCGCCTCCACCTCGGCTTCGCGCGAGACGTCGGCGGTAAAGGCGGCCGCCTTGCCGCCCTCGCCGCTGATGATCTCCACGGTTTCCTTTGCTGCCGCCGCGTTGCGGTCGACGCAAAATACCTGCGCGCCCTCGCGCGCGAAGGTGACGGCGGCCGCTTTGCCGTTGCCCCAGCCGGGGCCGATCGATCCCGCACCCACCACCATCGCCGTCTTGCCCTTGAGCCGTTCCATCGACTTCTTCTCCCTTTCAAACTGTTTTCGTGTAGCCCGGGTGAAGCGAAGCGAAACCCGGGAGTCTCGTTCGGCTTTTCCTTGGATTGCGCTTCGCTCCACCCAGGCTTGTATGGGGTAGTAGTTGTCAAGGGGATTGATCGATCAGGGCATGGCTTTGCCTTTGGCATGTTCGGTGGAGGGCGATGCGCCCTTTGATCCCGATGGATAGCCGCTGCGCCGGACGCAGCCACCGTCAAGGTTGGCCGCAGGCCACCGCCGGAGGCGGCGCGGAGCGGCCTTGACGGTGGCGAGGCCGGAGCAAAGCTTTCGGATCGGGACGTTTCGAGGCGCGCGATTGACGGCTTGACGTGATGTCCGGGACTGGGCCGTGACGTCGTTATGCGGCCAACACCGCATCAACTTGTATCCGGTCGGGTGTGGTGGCCCGAACCCTGATCTTTCATGCACGGGTGAAGGTAAGGCCCAGAAGAGACGGGACCCATCTACGAAAGCGGAATCCGAAGACCCAAGCCCGGGTTCGGTCACACGTCTGTCCTGGGTCACGTCGGTCGTCATTGGCGCACCGGCGTTGCTTAAAAGCTCGGACGCATGACGGCGCCGCTCGGCACGAGGCCGGTCTCCAGATAGCGCCAGAGGGCCACCATCAGCTTGCGCGCCAGCGCCACGATGGCGATCTTGCGGATGCGGCCCTTGAGGTTACCAACCCGCTCGCGGAACCAGCGGCTCAGCTCGGTGTCGGGCTGATGCCTCAGCCACAGCCAGGCGAGCTCGATTGCGGTGGTTCGCGCACGGCGGTTGCCAGCTTTGCTGATGCCCTGTTGTCGACGGCGGGCGCCGCTGTCGTAGGGCACGTCGGTTAGTCCGACGCAGCTGCCGAGCTGACGGCGGTTCTTAAAGTCACGGTAGAAGACCTCGTTGGCCAGGAGCTGGGCGATGTGCGGGCCAATCGCCTTGAGTTGGGCAAGCTGAACCGCCTTCGCCTCTGCCGAGTCCTTTGCCGGGGTCCGATGCGCGGCCGCATTCGCTGCCTCGAGCCCCTTGATCTGCTTGTGTACCAATACCAGCCGCTCATGCTCGCGACGGATCTCGTCCTTCAGCCGTGGCGGCAGAACGCGGCCATCGCCGGTACGCATCGCATCCAGACTCGCCAAGAAGCCCGGCTTCAGGGGCATGACATCGCGGATGCCCTGGCCATGCAGCAGCCCCTTGATCCGGTTGCTGTGCCCGGTGCGCTCCTGCAGCAGCCGCTCGCGCTCGCGCGTACGCCGCTTGCGATCCTCGTCCTCAGGCGTGGGAACCCGAACCATGCTGCAAACCCGCGGTTCGCCGCGCAGGTAAGCCAGAAACGAGCGCATCAACTGCGCCAAGTCGATCCGATCGGTCTTGGCCCGCCGTGCCCGCCGGTTCACCTCGATGCTCGACGCATCGATCTCGTGATTGAGCACCTCGTTGTCGGCCAGCCAGCGGTGCAGCCAATGACCGTCGAGACCGGCTTCATAGCACGACAGAATACGAACCAGCTTCCCCGTCTGCTCCGCCTTCGATCGAGCCTTGACCAGCAAAGCTGCCAACGCCGCCAAGTCGCCACCGTCAATCCGGTAACGGCTCATCTTCTCGGTACCGGGCAGCATGATGCCTAGCTGCCATTTCGCCTTGCTCAGTTCGAAAGCAACGTAAACTGTGGCATACTTGCAGCCGGCGGGTGTGTCAGCGTGATCTGTGCACATCGTGGATCCTCTGGGTGAGTGGGTGGTCGCAAACTCAACTTACCCCCTGACCACCTGCCACCCCATAGGATCTACGGATTGTTCTCGCCTGAGAAATTGGCCGGGAAATTGGACGGACGAGGATCTCGGGTCAACCGGTCCGATAGATTAAAAAAGATGCCCGGACATAGGCCGAAAAGCCCCTTGCCACGGCTACTCAAATTGGACTGAATGCGCCCCGCGAAAGACCCGGGGGACACCGGGTCTAAAGAGTTAACGGGGTCCCCGGGGAAAGCATGGCTGCAGACAAGACAACGCCGCCCAATGACGAGATCGTCGCGGTATCCGACGAAGCCCTCCAGAAGGCAGAATCCTTCGTCGAGGCAGAAGAAGGCGCGGCCAATCGCCTGATGGGATGGGCGGGCAGGATATCGACCACGATTGCGGTGGTCATGAGCCTGTTTCACCTCTACGCGGCCTACGCCATCGTTCCGACCCAGGAACTGCGCTACACCCATGTCGCCTTCACGCTGGTCCTGAGCTTCCTGCTGTTTCCGCTGGCGACACGCTTTCGCAACCGCGTGCGCTGGTGGGACATTGTCCCCGGGATCGTCGCGGTCGCCACCATCGTCTATGCGCTGTGGGGCGGCGAGGATTTCACCGACCGCGCCACCATGCCCGACCGCTGGGACGTGATCGTCGGCATCGTCTTCATCGTGCTGCTGCTGGAGGCGACGCGGCGCACCACCGGCGCGATCATGCCCGTGGTGTCGCTGCTGTTCATCGCTTACGCCATGCTCGGTCCGTATCTGCCGGCGCCATGGACCCATCGCGGCTACGACCTGGCCCGGCTGGTCGGTCATCTCTTCATCACGCTGGAGGGCATTTTCGGCGTCGCCGTCGACGTATCGGCGACGCTGATCATCCTGTTCACCATCTATGGCGCGTTCCTGCAGCATTCCGGCGCCGGCAAGTTCTTCATCGATTTCTCGCTGGCCCTGATGGGCGGAAAGCCCAACAGCGCCGGACGCACCGTGGTACTGTCGTCATTCCTGCTCGGCGGCCCTTCCGGATCGGGCGTAGCCACGACAGTCATGATCGGCACCGTGGCCTATCCGATGATGGCCAAGGCCGGCTTCGAGAAGAACGCGGCGGGCGGATTGCTGGCCGCCGGCGGGCTGGGCGCGATCCTGTCGCCGCCGGTGCTGGGGGCGGCAGCGTTCCTGATCGCCGAGTTTCTCAAGATCAGCTATCTCGACGTGATCTGGATGGCGACCATCCCGACCTGTCTCTATTACATGTCGCTCTTGTTCATGGTCGAACTGGACGCCAAGAAATTCGGCGCGAAGGATGTCACCTTCAAGCCGGAGCTAACGCTGGGCGAGATGACGAAGCGTTACGGCTTTCACTTCATTTCGCTGCTCGCCGTCGTCGTCTTCATGGTGATCGGCTACTCGCCGACACTGTCGGTGTTCTATGCCATTGTCGTTACCTTCGCGCTGAGCTTCCTGCGCCGGGAAACCGCGCTGGTGCCGACCAAGCTGGTGAAGGCGCTGGCCGACGGCTCGATCGGCGCGCTCAATGCCGCGGCCACCTGCGCCTGTGCCGGCATCGTCGTCGGCGTCGTGACGCTGACGGGTCTTGGCCTGAAATTCTCGGCGATCGTCATCAGCTATGCCGGCGGCAGCCTGTTGCTGACCGCGATCTACACCTCGCTGATCGTCTGGATCATCGGCCTCGCGGTGCCGGTAACCGCCTCCTACATCATCTGCGCGGTCATCGCGGCGCCCGCGCTGATTAAGCTCGGCGTGCCCGATTACGCCGCGCACATGTTCATTTTCTATTATGCCGTGTTGTCCGAGGTGTCGCCGCCGACCGCGCTTTCGCCATTCGCGGCCGCCGCCATCACCGGCGGCGATCCCTACAAGACCACGCTGCAATCCTGGAAATACACGCTGCCGGCGTTCCTGGTGCCGTTCGTGTTCGTGCTCGACCCGCAGGGCCCTGGCCTTTTGCTGTCGATCCCGAAGGGCGGGTCATGGGTCGATATTGTCGAGATCACGATCAAGACGACCTTCGGCCTGTTGGCGCTGGCGGCATTTGCCCAGAACTGGGCGCTGCGACAAAATACGCCGGTGGAGCGCGGGCTGCTTCTGCTATCCGGGTTGCTGCTGGTGTTTCCAAGCCTGATCGAGGCGATCGTCGAATGGATCATCGGCCGCGATATCAGCTACACCTATGTGCCGGGCCTGATCATCGGTCTCGGCGTGGTGCTGTGGCAGGCCAGAACGCGGTCGCCAACGCGACCGGCGCTCACAACTTAGTCAGGAAGCGATTGAGGATGAAAACAATGAAGAAGACCGTAGCCATACTGGCCATGACGATTTCTGCTGGTCTCGCCTTGGCGGGCGCAGCCCACGCCCAGCAGAAGACCATGTCGATCGGGACCGGCGGCACCGGCGGCGTCTATTACCCGCTCGGCGGCGCGGTTGCCAACGTGCTCTCGAAGAACCTTCCCAACATGCAGGCCACCGCCGAGGTCACCGGCGGCTCCGTCGACAATCTCAAGCTGATCGGCGCCGGCAAGAGCGAGCTTGGCTTCACCATGGCCGATGCCGCGCTCGATGCGCTCAAGGGCGAGGACAAGTTCAAGAGCGGCAAGCTGCCCTTGCAGGCGCTGCTCGTGGTCTATCCGAACCGGATGCATGTGGTGACGGTGGAAGGCACGGGCATCCAGACCATGGCAGACCTGAAGGGCAAGCGCGTTTCGACGGGATCGCCCGGCAGCGCCACCGAAGTGATGGCGTTCCGCGTTATCGAGGCCGCCGGTCTCGATAAGGACAAGGACATGAAGCGCGAGCGGCTTGGCGTTGCGGAATCCGTCAACGCCGTCAAGGACCGCAAGATCGACGCGTTCTTCTGGGTCGGCGGCATCCCGACCGCCGCCGTGACCGATCTCGCGGCGACGCCCGGCATCAAGATGAAGTTGATCGACCATGGCGACCTGGCCGAGAAGATGAACGCCAAATACGGCAAGCTCTATTCGCCGAGCAAGATCAAGGCGGGCTCGTATCCCGGCTACGACAAGGACAATTCCATCACCGAGGTCTGGAACCTGATCGTCACCGGAGACAAGATGAGCAATGAGGACGCCTACAGCATCGTCAAGACGCTGGTGGAGAAGAAGGCCGATATCGTCGCCGTGCACAAGGAAGCCGAGAGTTTTTCGCTCGACAACCAGGTGCAGGAGCGTTCGCCGATCCCGTTCCATCCCGGCGCGCTGAAATACTTCAAGGAAAAGGGTGTCGGCGGCTAGACGTCAGTCTTCACCGCCCGACGGCGGGAAGCGCTGTCCGGATGCGGGCTTTAGTGACCGCGGCCTGCCAAGGGCCGCGGTCTTTTTTTGCTGAAGGAAAGTTGTGCATCGCGTCATTGCTGCTCCTGCGAAGAAGCACGAAGGCTTACGACGGAGGTGATCTCAAATCGCGAACATCGCGGCGCCGACAAGCGACCACAGGCGTTAACACGCGGCGCTGATCAAATGTTGCCCAGCTCGACGCCACTTCATTGAAGCGGCCCGTCGCCTCCACGAAATCGACGAATGCGCTTGTCTGGCCTGGCGGCGCGCCACCATGGCGGGGGCAATTTCGCTAAAATTTTATTCGTGTCGGCGGCTTTAACCCTACTGAAGTAATCATGTGGCCTCCCGCAAAATTCCATCATTGCGACCTCAACGCGGATGTACCACTGGCGCGGGGTATCTGTCGGGAGGCGACCATGGAGCAGATCAATTTTAACGAGCATTCACGCGCAGCACACTTCGGGCATCGGAAGCTGACGCCCAGGGCCTGCGTCGTCGACAGCAAAAAGCACCTCCGGTTGTTCCTTTCCGACGCTCTCGAGGATCTTGGATTCGTGACCTGCGAATGCGGTCAGGCCGGCGATCTGGCAGGCGTATTGCAGGCGGAGCAGCCGGACCTGATTGTGCTCAGCGTGTGTGTCGACGGGATCAATGTCGGCGAAATTCTCGAAGTCATTGTCCGGAAAAATTTCGGCGGCAAGGTTCTCGTCATCGGTCAACCGGACTCGATCATGGTTAAGGCCGTCAGGCAAATTGGCGAGGAATACAATATTGCCATGCTGCCCTCGTTGCAGACGCCTTTCGGCGCGGCGAGCCTGCGCGCCAGCGTCGCGACGCTGCTGCCGGCCGAGCCGGCGCCAAGTCCCGCCGTCGATGTCGCCGAGGCATTGAAGGCCGGCTGGCTCGAATTGTGGTATCAGCGGAAGATCAACACCCGCACGCTGGTGCCCAGCGGCGCTGAGGCGCTGGTGCGGATGCGGCATCCTGCCTGGGGCGTAGTGCCACCGGCCTATTTCATTCCCGACGACAAGGACCCGCATTTTCGCAGCCTGTCCGAATTCGTGGTCGGCCGCGCCATCGAGGACTGGCGCTATCTGCTGGAGAGCCAGGGTCCGGTCGACCTTTCGATCAACCTGCCGGTATCGTTCTTCGGCAATGCGCCGGCGGTGCGCGATCTGTGCCGCGCCATGCCCGCCCACCCGGCCTTCGGCGGACTGTTAATCGAAATCAACAGCAGCGAGGTGGTCGAGCATCCGGACCTGGCGGTGGACGCTGCAAGGCGTCTGCGCCTGCACAATATCGCGATCGCCATCGACAATGTCGGCGCGGAATGGCCGTCTCTGCTGGAGCTCCGCAGCTTCCCTTTCGTCGAGCTGAAAGTCGACCAGCAATACGTCAACGGCTGCGCCGACGACCGGCTGAAGCAGACGATCTGCCGGCGCATTATCGAGCTGGCCCGGGACAACGGCGCCCGCGCCGTCGCCCAGGGCATCGAAAGCCGCGCCGACTACCTCGCCGCGCACGATATGGGGTTCGATCAGGTCCAGGGCTACCTGTTCGGCAAGCCGGTGGCGGTGCGGAAGTTTGCTCGCTCCCGCCCCCAGCTCGCGACCGGCGCCGACAAGATGCCCTGAGCGGGGCTTACTCGAACTTCATGTCGATGCATTTCGAGATATCGGAGCCGAGGCCGGACGAGATGATGATGCAGCCGCGCACCTTCAGATTATTGTTGTCGCTGGCCCACACCGCATAGCCGCCGGGACCGAAGAACGAATTGGTATTCGGCGGCTCGGTTTCGGTGGCATCGAACGAATAGCTCGAATCGGTATCGAAGATCCGCGGCTTCTTGGTGCAGCCGCCGTCGGCCTGCACGTTGATGACCTCCTTGTTGTCCCGCGTCAGAGCCAGCGAGACCTGGCAGCGGAAATATTCCGAGGTCTTGATGTTGAACACGTAAGCATAGGACTTGCAGGTCGAGGTGTTGAGCTTGCCCGCGCTCAATCCCCGGCTGCAGGCAATCCGCTGGTTGTTGCTGAGCTTGAAATTGTCGGCCTCTGCCGCGGAAGCCAGCGTCATGAACGACAGCGCAACACCCAGACCGATCTTCATGACGTAGTTCATCCTGACCATCCCTATGACGTTTTTCGCAATGCATGCTTGTAGCTGGAAAGGCGAACATAGTCGCGAAGTCGAACGCGGGAAATCACAAAGTCTCAAGGGCGGTGTGATGCGTCGAAGGTGCCAATTGACGGCGCAATACCGTTCGTGATTTGTTCAAAGCGTGGGGTAAGAGGCCGAAGGCTCATGGGGAGAATGGATGATGACGAGTGTTTCAACGAAGACGATTGTGGCGGTAGCCGTCCTGGCGGGGTTTTCGACTTCCGCATTTGCGCAAGGCGCTGCGCCGACACCGTGGGAGCTGAAGTCTGACATGGGCTATGCCTACGGCAAGGACGGCAAGACGCTTTCCTACAAGATGGGCACCAACAATGCAGGCCTGCTGCTCAAGGGCGCCAAGAAGGTGCCGAAGGGCACCTTGTTTTTCATCGGCCAGAACGGACAGCTCTATATGCGCTCCGGCCCCTATCTGGAGAGCGACGGCAAGTTCATGTTCGGGAGCGAATGAGCTTTCTCCCCTTCTCCCTTGTGGGAGAAGGGAAGAGAGGAAACCTAAAACGCCGCCGCCAATTCCTTCGCGCCGGGCTTGGCACTGTTGAAATCCATGCGCTCGTCGGTCACCGCGAGCAGCTTCGCCACGGTGTTGTGGCGGATCGCGACGGGGTTGCGCTCGTAGCCGCCGCGCTGGAAGAAATTCGAGGTCGGCACCCGCTCGCGCATCGCCTGCGGCATGGTCACCATGTCGAGACCGGTGCCGTCGCCGGTCAGGTTCATCATTTCGAGCTCGGCGGCCGAGAGCGCGCGATTGTAGCCCTTGGCGCGCGCGAAGATCACCGATGTCAGCAGCTTGTGGGTCTGCAGCATCGGCCCGACGTCGATATCGAGCACCATGGCGTGCACCGCCCAGCCCTGCGGGGTGTTGGCGAGTTTCTCATGCTCGGACCATGTGTCCGGCACGGTGCGCGTAAAGGCCACCATCTTTTTCAGCACGGCAAGCTTGTGGTCCATCGCCCTGCGCGGCGCGCCCGACAAATTCGCAGCCCTCGCCGTCAATTCCCGAATGAATTCGTGGCCCTGTTCGGCCAGCAATTCGACGCTGTTGGTGGTGAGCAACTGATTGTAGCCGATCGCGGTCGAGATCGCGCGGGAGCCCGGCCGCGAGGCGCTCAAACCCGACTGCATGTCGTAATCGCCGTTGCCACCGGTCTCGAACGAATAGACCCGCACCACCTGCTCGCGCGTCAGGCCCGCGGCCAGCGCGTAGCGGGCATAGGCGCGCTTGAAGGTGACTTCGGATGACGGCCGCTGCGGCACGAACTCGAAATGGTCGGCGGCCGCTTTCAGGAAATCGGCGACCACCGGCAGCGGCTTGCGCTCGCGCGGCGGCTTCTCTTCTTCCGGCTCCGGACTAACCGGCCGGTTCGGACCGGTGTAGACCGGCGGCTGCGTCAACACGTAATCGTCCAGCGCGATGCTCTGGCGTTCGCGCCGCTTGGCGTTGCGGCCCTTTCGTTTCTCGGAGATCGACGACCAATAGGCTCCGGCCTCCTCCTCAAACGCGGCGCGCGCTTCCTGGTATTCCCTGAGCTTCCGGCGATATTCGGCAATCGCCTGCGGCGAGGCCGCTTGCGCCATCGCGTCGGCGGTTGAGGGTGAGGGTGTGCCGGCATCCATCGCCATTGCAGGCGCGCCCGCGACCAGCGCGAGCGCGACGAATCCGGAACCCAAGCGAATCAACGGCAGGCGCATCGGCCCCTTGTAGCAAGCGCGCCCGCGATGTCAGCCCCGAAACGGCCCGACTTTTCTTGCCTTCTCTCTTGTGGGAGAAAGTGGCTGTCCTACTCCTGCTCGACGCCGCTGGCTTTCACGAGCTGCGACCATTTCTTCTCATCCTTGTCGATGAAGGCGGCATAGTCTTCCGGCGTGCCGGGCGTGATCTCGGTGCCGTCATTGCCCAATTGCTTCTTCACCTCGTCGGAGGCGAGCGCGTCGCGCAGCGCCTTGTTGAGCTTGTCGATGATCGGCCGAGGCGTGCCGGCGGGCGCGACGAGGCCGTAATAGAGCGAGGCGTCGAAACCGGACAGGCCCGCTTCGATCATCGTCGGCACCTCAGGCAGCAGGCCCGATCGGGTGACGCTGGTCACCGCGAGCGCGCGCAGCTTGCCGGCGGAGACATTGGCATGCGAGGCCGGGATCGGAGCGAACGCCATCGGGATGTGGCCGCCCAACAGATCGGTCAGCGCCGGACCGGTGCCCTTGTAGGGGATGTGCACCAGCTTGATGCCGGCGGCGCGCGCGAAATATTCGCCGGTGATGTGGCTGGCGGTGCCGGCGCCGGCCGAGCCGAAATTGACCTTGTCGGGATTGGCCTTCGCATAGGCGACCAGTTCGGCGACGGACTTGGCCGGGAATGACGGATGCACGACGAGCGAATTCGGCGCATTGCCGATCATGCCGATCGGCGCAAAATCCTTGCGCGGATCGTAGCCGGGATTCTTGTAGAGCGAGGGACCGATTGCGAGCGTGCCGGTGTAGCCCAGCAGCAGCGTGTAGCCATCGGGATCGCTTTTGGCAACCGCCTTGGTGCCGACCGTGCCGCCGGCGCCGGGGCGGTTGTCGACCACGACCTTCTCGCCGAGCAGTTCGCTCATCTTGTCGGCAATGGCGCGGCCGACGATCGAGGTGCTGCCGCCGGGCGCGAATGGAATGACCAGCGTGATGGCGCGGGCGGGATAATTTTGTGCTCGCGCTGAATCGAAGGCTACGCTCACACCGAGCAGTGCGACGACGACATAAATGCGTTTGATCCACGTGGACATGATGAGCGCGCTCCCAAGACTGTTCTTATTGTTGGCGCGGCCATCGTCGCTGAAACAACTGGCATTCGCAAGTTGACTTCCGAATGAGGCGCTCACGTCGTCACCGCATCGCATCTCGCATGGTGAGATGGATGCGCGATCCTACCTCCACGCGAATACCGGCTGCTCCAGCTCGGCCACGCGGGTGTCACGGCCCGCCAGCACTTCGGCAAATTGATAGATCAGCGCCGCCGTCGGCGCGTGGATGTGCTGGCCGGCATGACGGAAGCGGATCACGCGCCGCGTGCTTTCAGGGATCGTGGTGAAGCTGAAGGCGTCGCTTCGCTCGATGTCGGCAAGCGCTATGCGATGCACCGACGCGACCTCCGCGGGGTTGAGCACGAAATCGGCGCTGTTGCTCACCCAGACCACCACAGGCGTAATGAGATAGCCTGATCGCGTCGGGTAATCGTCGAGCAGGCCGAGCACATCGGCCTCGGCGAGACCAACGCCAAGCTCTTCGTGAAGCTCGCGCAGCGCGGCCTGCGCCTGCGTCTCGCCATGGTCGCAGCGCCCGCCCGGCAACGCCCATTGGGCGGCGTGCGAACGCAAGGTCGCGGCGCGGCGGGTCAGTAGAAACGTCGTCCCCGCGCCGGCCTCGGCTTCCGTCAGCGCAATCGCCACCGCGGCCCGCTTCAGCTCAGGCGAGGCCCCGGACGGTGCCCGCGTGAACGCTGCGCAGAGCTCTGCGATATTCCGCCTTGTGGTATCGTCAAATGACCGGGCCATCCCGCTTGACTACAACACCAGCGCATCAGATGAAATGACCCGGACCGCATGACAACCCGCAGGAAACGGAACACACGACATGACAGCCAAGGCCGCGGACAAACTGAAATCCGACGGCTGGAAGATCGCCGAAACCACCGGCTTCCTGCACCTGATCGGGCCGCTATGGCAGCGCGTGGTCGACGGCACGCACGAATACGCGCTTGCTACCGAGGACAAGCACCACAACCGCCGCGGCCTGGTGCAAGGCGGCGTGATCATGACTTTTGCGGATCGGACTTGCGGCATGACCGCCCGCTTCGTCTCGGGCAGGCCGACGCTGGCGACCGTGCAGCTCGATACGCACTTCGTCGAAGCCGGCAAGATCGGCGAGGTTTTGGTGTCGAAGCCGCATGTGGTACGCTCGACCCGCAGCCTCATCTTCATCACGACGGAAGTAACAGTCGACAAGCGCTGTATCGCGATGGCGAGCGGTGTGTTCAAGATATTGAAGAATGAGGGTTGAGACACACCGTCATTCCGGGATGGTCCGAAGGACCAGACCTCAGATGCGCAATTGCGCATCGGGGAATCTCGAGATTCCGGGTTCGATGCTACGCATCGCCCCGGAATGACGAAATCATGGAGGACCCATGCAATACCGCCAACTCGGCCGCAGCGGCCTGAAGATTTCGCCGATCTGCCTGGGCACCATGATGTTCGGCGGGCCGACCGACGAGGCGACGTCGTCGCGCATCATTGCGAAAGCGCGCGAGGCCGGCATCAACTTCATCGACTCTGCCGACGCCTATAATGGCGGCCAGTCCGAGCAGGTGGTCGGCCGAGGCATCTCCAACAACAGGCACAACTGGATTTTGGCGACCAAACTCGCCAACCAGGTCGGCGATGATCCCAATCGCGGCGGGCTGTCGCGGCGCTGGGTGCTGCAGGCGGCGGAAGAAAGTCTGAAACGGCTCGGCACCGACTTCATCGATATCTACTATTTGCACAAGGAGGACCACGCGACGCCGCTGGAGGAGACAGTGCGCGCGATCGGCGACCTGATGCGCCAGGGCAAGATCCGCTATTTCGGCGTTTCGAACTATCGCGCCTGGCGCGTCGCCGAGATCTGCAACATCTGCGACCAGAACGGCATCGACCGCCCAATCGTCAGCCAGCCCTATTACAACGCCATGAACCGCATGCCCGAGGTCGAGCACTTCCCGGCCTGCGGCTATTACGGCCTCGGCATCGTGCCCTATAGCCCCTTGGCGCGCGGTGTGCTGACCGGCAAGTACAGACCGGACGCCGCGCCCGACAAGGAGACACGCGCCGGCCGCGCCGACAAGCGCATGATGCAGACCGAATGGCGGCCGGAATCCCTGCAGCTCGCCCAGCAGATCAAGCGGCACGCCGAAGCGCGCGGCATCACCGCCGGGCAGTTCGCGGTGTCATGGGTGCTGAATTCGTCGTTTGTCTCGGCGGTGATCGCGGGCCCGCGCACCGAGGAACAATGGGACGACTACCTGAAGGCGCTCGACTATCGCTTCACGGCCGAAGACGAGGCGCTGATCGACCGCCTGGTGGTGAGCGGCCACCCCTCGACGCCGGGGTTCAATGACCCGGCCTATCCGATCGAGGGGCGGCGGGCGCGGACGGATGGCCAAGCCCGATAGGCTGATAGAACCGCCCTCTGGCAGCCCACCATTGTATCGTGGCTTGGATGAACGGTAACGGGATAGTAACCTCGACCGACGAAACTTCCCCATTCAGGTGGAGGTCCAAGTGGTGGACGAGCACAGAACAGCACCACGGCGACGGTTTTTGAAGGCGGGCAAGATTTCGTTTGGCGGCGGCGCGGCCATCGATTGCACGATCCGCAATCTTTCCGAAACCGGCGCCGCACTCGAGGTGATCTCCCCCGTCGGCATTCCCGAACGCTTTACGCTGGTGATCGAAGCCGACCACCTCCATCTGCCGTGTCGCGTGGTCTGGCGAAAAGAGAAGCGGATCGGGGTTCATTTCGAAGCCTGACCGGCGCCGGCGCCATTGGCACAATCGCGGCGGATCCGGCCGCGTGACCGGACCCGCCGCGAAAGAATCGCTTCTCACAGAAGCAGCGCTCAGTGTCTGGATTCGAGGCTGACGATCACGCCAGTGGGCTCGGGCTCGTGCGGCGACAGTTTCGTCAGCGTCTCATCGCTCCAATAAGCAAGGTTGACAATCATGCCGACCGGCGTATCCGGCTCGGAAGCCTCGGTCGGTTCCAGGACATTGAGCCCGCCGCTGTCGATAAAGAACGTGTGATCGCCAAACATGCTGGCCAGTTGCGGGACCACCGGATGATCGTCGGGAAGCGCCTGGGCTTCGAATTGCATCAAGGCGCGTTCCACCTGTGCCGAGTTCAATTTCATGCACGACTCCTTAACATGGCTTCTGGTTGATTGAGGGCCGCGCAACGGCTTGACCGCACACGGCTGCTTCCTGCGGAGGATACGAAAAGCGTCAAGCGTGTTGGATCCTGATCGCTCGTCCCCGCCAGCGCAGCGCGCTGGTCCGCAAGTTCTCTTTTCAATCCGCGCGCACCGCGAATTGAACCCGGGACAGTGGTGCCTGTTTCCGCCCGTTCAACCCGGCAACGAAATTAAATTGGCAATGTTCCGCAGAAAGGTTGTTTCCTGCGGCTGTCGCGTGGAACCGCGCGGAACGCCACGGCTACGCCGACAGCTTGCTATCTTGCGTCGGGAATCGGATGCCGCCTTGCCAGTTCGTCGAGCGGCAGATGCGCTTCCTCGTCGCTCAGCGCGAAACGAACGATGACGTCCTGACGGCCGACCTGCCCCCAAAGCCCGTCCGATGACCATTTCTGCGGCATCGGCCCGCGCAGGCCTTCGACCCAGACAAAGTACCATTCCGTCATCAAACACCTCTCCGGCTCCCCGAGGGCGGAACCAGATGCGCCGCGGCCCCGTTGAAAGGACATCGCGAGGCCTCGAACGCGACGCCGACCGGTTCGCTGCCGGTTCTTTCCCGAACAAGGGATGCCATCATAAGGATCTCGCCATGGAAATCAGCACTTTCAAGGACATGTATCTCGCCGAATTGCAGGAGCTGGTGAGCGTCGAGGAGCAGCTTGCGGAAGCGCTGCTGCGCATGGCGGCCGCCGCGTCGCACCCGGCATTGAAGGACGCCCTGGTGGACCATCATGCGGAAACCATCGCGCAGAAGGAGCGCCTTGTGGCCATCCTTCGCACGCATGGCGCCGACCCGGCGGCGCATGTCGATCAGGCCATGCAGGCCCTGATCCGTGAAACCCGCAAGATGCTCAGCATCGTTGAGGGCGACGATCTTCGCGATGCGGGCCTGATCGCATCCGCGCAGAAACTCGAGCACTACGAGATTGCCGCTTACGGCTCGGCCGCAGCGCTAGCCGGCCAACTCGACCTGCGTGATGAGCAGAGGATGTTGCACGACAGCCTGCTGGAAGAGAAAGAAGCCGACGCCGTTCTCACCGACATCGCCAAGGGCGAAGTCAATCCGGACGCGCTGGCGGCGTGAGGGCGGCAGACGGACCGCACCCGCAAACATCTCGTTTACGACAGTGGCTTGAACCTTCGGGCGACGACACGCACCCTCGTCATGGATCATTGTTCGGATTCAACTGTCAAACAGCGAGAGGGTACGCGTCCGCGTTCTCGCGGCATAAAGCGCCCGAGCTTTGCATCACTTTCGCCCTTAACCGAAGCAAAGGGCGCAGGGAAAGCCGGGTGCACGCTGCACCCGCGGTCTCGTGTGCAATGCGCAGAAGCAATGGCGCACACGAGCATACAGGTCCAGCGGAGGCATCCCGGCTTTCCCTGCGCGATGGGTTACGGCTTACTTCGTGCTCTTCCCGGTGAACGGCTTTCTTGCCACCGTCGACATGCGGGATCGGCGCAGCCAAAACCCGGATGTCGCTTCGCTCATCCGGGCTACACTTACTTTGTTGAACCTGCTAGGCGACGGCTTGCCGCTCGCGCTCGGAGAGGACTTGTAGCAACAATTCGCCGAACGGCACGGGCTTGCTGAAGACGTAACCCTGGCCCAAGGCAATTCCGAGCGAGCGAATCTTTTCGATCTGCTCGTATGTCTCGACGCCTTCAGCGACGATCGAGAGGTTCAACGTCTTCGCAAGCTGGACGATCGATCCGAGGACGGCAACGGTCTCGGAGCGACCGATCCGGTCGATGAAGGACTTGTCGATCTTGACCTTGTTGAACGGAAAAGCGGTCAGATAAGACAGCGATGAATAGCCGACGCCGAAATCGTCGAGCGCAATGGAAACGCCAAGCCTCTTCAGGCGTTCGAGCGTCTTGAGATTTTCCTGGCTGTCAGCCAGAAAGACGCTCTCGGTGATCTCGAGCTCCAGCCGTGTTTCCGCAAGTCCGCTGTCTGCCAACGCGTCCATCACGAAATCGACAAGATTGCCGCCCGCAAATTGCAGAGCGGACAGGTTGACCGCAACCTGGATATCATCGGGTAGCATCACGGCATGGCGACACGCCTTGGCGAGCACCAGATTGCCGAGCTCGCCGATCAGCCCACTCTCTTCCGCAAGCGGAATGAATTCAGCGGGAGGGATCAAGCCTCTGGTCTTGTGGCGCCAGCGCGCCAGCGCCTCAACCGACGTTGCGCGGCCCGTAGAGAGCTCGAACACGGGCTGATAGAAGACCTCAATCTCTTCGCGCCAGATCGCCTCGCGAAACTCGATTTCAAGGATGTCGCGCTGGTCGGCTTCGGCCTTGAGCTCCGGCGAGTAGAGATTGAAACAATTTCGACCGGCATTCTTCGACTTGTAGAGCGCAAGGTCGGCATTGCGAAGAATTTCATCGGTGCGCGTGCCATGCTCCGGTACCAGGGCGACGCCGATGCTGCATCCGATCCCGACCGGGTGGCCGTCTATTTCATAGGGTTCGGCAATTGCCTGGACCAACCGCGCGGCCAGTGTTGCGGCGCCGTCCTGCAGCGCGGACGGCCCCGGCGCCACGATCAGCGCAAACTCGTCACCGCCGATCCGCGCCGCCGTATCGACGTCCCGGGCCTGCGCCTTGATTCGACCAGCGACTTGCTTGAGAAGCGCATCGCCGCATTGGTGGCCGAGCGCGTCGTTGACGGACTTGAACTTATCGAGATCCAGGAGGAGCACTGCGAACGGCGCATTGTGCAGAAGATACTTGTCCAGCGCTTCGTCAAGGGACCCCTTGAACAGGTTACGGTTCGCAAGGCCGGTCAGGCTGTCGTAGTGAGCCAGCCGCTCGATCCGGTCTTCGGAAGCCTTGCGTTCGGTGATGTCTTCATGCGTCGCAACCCAGCCGCCGCTCTCGCGACGTCCATAGGAAATATAGATGACGCGTCCGTCCGGAAACTGCAGCGTGTTCGAGGTGTTTTCCGATTTGGCGAGCCGGTCCTTCAGGTCAGCCAGATAGGCGTCGAGATCGCGCACGGCGTCCTGGTTTGCAAACACCTCCCGGAAATTCATGCCGATCCGGACGTTGTCAGGCGAAAGCTCATAGGCGTCGAGCCATTGTCGATTGAACGCGATCAGGCGATCGTTGCCATCGAACATGCTCAGCCCTTGCGGCAGGTTTCGCAGAGCGTCCTCGAATTTGCTCACGGAGTCGCGCAATTCGCGCTGTGCGCCGTCGAGAGCCTTCTGTCTTCGCCAGTGGAGCGCGGTCGCCACCAGGATGATGAAAGTGAGCAGAAGCGCTCCGCCGAGATAGATTTTCTGCCTGGCTTGAGCGCGCGAATAGATCGCCTGCTCCGAAATGCCGGCTGTAAAGATCAGCGGAAAAGCGCGCGATCTGCGCGCGGTGATCAATCTGTTGCTCCGATTCGGCCGACCTTCGCGCCCGCTCCAATTCCAATATTGGCTATAGGAGCCGTCCTGTAACTCGCCTCCAACGTGGCCGGGACTGCGCCGTCCCAGCACCGAGCCTTGGTCTATTCCCCGCGCGGCGAGCACGATGTAGTCGGCATTCCTGAGAACAAGGGTTCCTCCGACACCGAGCTTTGCGGTGTCGTAGAACCTGCCGACCACGTCCACACTGATCGAGCCGACGACGACGCCCGCCGGATTTTTTCCGCGGTCGAACAGCTTTCTTGCGAGCTGGATGGTCCATTTGTTCGACGCCCGCCCGAGCACCGGCTTTGCGACATAGAGCCGATCTTCGGCCAGCTCCATCGCCTTGATGAAGTGCTCCCGGTCTCCGAGATAGAGCGGCGGGCCGGAGTAGCCGGTCGTCGTATCGAGCAAATAGCCGTCCGGTCCGATCAGCGCGAACTGAACCACGTCGCCGGTCGCCATCTGCGCTTTGTCGGCCCAAAATTTCAGGCTGAAGGCGGCCGGATCCTGTGCGTAGAGCGAGCGTGCAACCCGCAGTGACTGATCTACCCGTTCGAATATCCGCTCGGTATTTTCCTCGAACAATTCAGCGACACTATTTCCGTGCGCCCGCGCTTGTTGCAGCGCTTCCTCCCGTTCCGAAGACGTGATCGCAAAGTAGCCGATCCACACAAGCGGCAAGAAGAACAGCGCGATTTGCAGCGGGGCATTTCGCAGGATTGCTTTTGCAGCTTTGCGGACCAATCTGCGGGCGTGAATCACGGCGCGTGATTCCGCACGAACCGGAACCGGACAGTTACGCGCTCTAAGCTTGGCAACGCCGTCAAATATGACATCGACTATCTTTGCCTGAAGCGCCCGAGGTCCGCATGGCCGCGGCCGGGCACTGCCGAGATCTTGCAATCCAGGGAAGGTAGGGTCAGCAGCCTTAAGTTTTGGTTTCGCGCAGGCGCAAGGTTTATGTTTAAAGCCCCGTAAGACCACGGAGATAGCTGCAATCCGGCGCCCTGGCTGATCTCTATATTGCCGACCAGCGCGTTTGGGCGCGGAGCCTACAAAACGACACAGCGAGTAGCCCGCATGAGCGAAGTGACATGCGGGACGGTGCCCCCCGCGGCAGCAGGGATTGAATGGGAGCAGCCGCCCGTCGATCGTCCTTGGTATCTCGTTAGGATACTAAAGCATTGCAATACGTATCGCTGCGTTCTGGATGAACATCCAGGCGCGCTACGATCTCGAAGCAGCCGAAGACGTGCTCGCGCCGGAGATCAAGAAGATCGCGTCTTACAAGGCGGCGTGAGAGGCGTCGCTCAAATTACAATTACGATGACAGTGCACTTTAGCGGAAATGTTTAGATTCAGACTTCTATTGTTTACTCTTTATGGTTGCGTCAGTATGCGAGCATGAACCGGGGGAAGAATCACCGTGATCGACATTGCAGACGCCGACGCGAACTTGCTTTTTAAATCAGTCGGCAGCAAGTAGCCCGCATGAGCGAAGCAACATGCGGGGATCGGTACTACCTCAACCTGGATATCGCTTTGCTCATCGGGGCTACGTTTGCTTAGGCCCTAACCGCCAAGTAGCTCCAGCGTTCGGCAATCGGCCACACCGCCATAGTATTTGGCGATCGCGGCAGGAAACGCGGGATCGGAAGATACCGCGGCGAACAAGGTCATCGACGAGCGAAACTTCAGATCGTCAGGGCTGCCGAGAATCTCCCGGATGGTCTTGCCTTCAACGGCGTTGACGAGAGCGGTGCATTCGAGAAGCCGAGGCCCCAGGATATCGTGCTTGAGATAGGCGATCGCCTCGTCGCGCGAGACGATCGCATAGCGCTGCGCCATTTCGCTAAAGCCGAGACCGGCGAGCTGAGGGAAGATGAACCACATCCAGTGGCTTTGCTTGCGGCCACGGCTCAACTCGGCCACGACGCGCTGGTAAACCGGCGCTTGCGCATCGACAAAGCGCTTCAGATCAAACGGACCATTCATGGCGGCGTTCCTGATTGGCCGACAAGCTCGGCAAGGCGATCGAGCAGCGGCCGCTGGCCTTCGAGAATCTTCGCCCGTGCCGCAGCCAGGTCAAACCATTCCGCGCGATCGATCTCCGGGAATGTCTGCATCTTGCCGCTTCTCGGCGGCCATTCGATCTCAAACGTATTGCTCCGGATGGCGTGAACATCGAGATCGCCTTCGACGGCGAAGGCGATCACCCGCTTTCCAGCACGCTGGCGAATTTCGCCCAGTGGTTCGAGTGGCTGACCCGCAAGCACCGCGCCAGTCTCCTCGGCGAATTCACGCCTCGCAACGGCGCTGGCATCCTCCTCTCCGTCCACCTCTCCCTTCGGGATCGACCATGCGACCTCGTCCTTGCGTCGCCAGTAAGGTCCGCCCGGATGCACGAGGAGGACTTCCAGCCCCGTCCCGCTGCAACGGTACATCAGGATGCCCGCGCTCAAGTGTGATCGACGTGCCGCCTTCAATGATCCTTGCTCCAGCAAGTAGCCCGCATGAGCAAAGCGATAGCGGGTATCGGTACAACCAAAACCTGGATGTCGGTTCAATCATCCGGGCTGTGCTCGCTGTCGAGCCGCTGGCTAAACCGCTCCGCCAAGCTTGGCATGTGGGCCAGGTATCGAACAACCGCTCGGTCTCACAGGATTTTTCGGTCCTACCCATGATTGATCGCGCTGCAGCGCACCGTGGCAGCGTGCTACGTAATTCAGATTGATTGGTAATGGAACCAAGGGAACGGTGCGTAGGGACGAAAAGTCCATCTTCGCTTTCGCTCACGCGTCGCCGGACACGCTTCGCCATTGTGATCTTACGTCGCCACGCCACGCGGAGCCCGGGCGGGCGAAGCATGGTGCCCAGGGGCGGGATCGAACCACCGACACTGCGATTTTCAGTCGCATGCTCTACCAACTGAGCTACCTGGGCTTACTCGAAGGCCCAAAGGCCGGGCGAGCGGGCGGTTTATAGAGAGGTCGGGCGGTCATGTCCACCCAGCTTCGCCTTCGGCTTCGCTGGGCGCGGCCCGGTTTCGGAGCTCTCCCCAAGTTATTGGGGGATATCCCTTATTCGGCGTCTTCGGGGTCGGTGTCGCGGCCGGGGATGACGTAGCGGCCGGACAGCCAGCGGTTCAGGTCGACGTCGCGGCAGCGGCTGGAACAGAACGGCAGCGTGTCTGGATGGGCCGGCTTGCCGCAGACCGGGCAGGGTTTTGGCGGCGGCCTTCCGCCGGCATCCCCGCCGGCGTCCCTGGGCCCTCCGGCATCTTTGGGCGGCTCAGGTGGCATTCAACCAGCCGAAGCGGATCGGAAAGCCCTCGCCGCCCAATAGCGTGACCGATTCGTAGAGCGGCAGGCCGACGACGTTGCTGTAGGAGCCGACCATCTTGACCACGAACGATCCGGCGATGCCCTGCACGGCGTAGCCGCCGGCTTTGCCGCGCCATTCGCCGGAGCCGATATAGGCCTGGATGTCCTCTTCACTGAGCCGCTTGAAGCGCACGCGGGTTTCGATCAGCCGCTGGCGAAACGCCTCCTTCGGCGTCACCAGGCAGATCGCGGTGTAGACGCGGTGATTGCGCCCCGAGAGCAGCCGCAGGCACTGCGCGGCCTCATCCACCAGATTGGCCTTCGGGAGAATGCGGCGGCCGACCGCGACCACTGTATCGGCGGCCAGGATGAAGGAGCCGCGCAGTTCGTCGTCGAGCTGCACCGATTTCAGCGCCGCGTCAGCCTTGGCGCGGGCGAGACGATTGGCGCAGGCGCGCGGCAACTCGCCCCGCTTCGGGGTCTCGTCGACATCGGCCGGACGCAGCGCGTCGGGCTCGATGCCGGCCTGGTTGAGCAGGCTGAGCCGTCGCGGCGAACCGGAAGCGAGAACGATTTTGGGGCGGCCAAGCATGCGGGATGTGTCGGGGATTTGGATTCGAGGGGTGCGCGCGCGGAACCTATCGGATGGCACTCCATTCCACAACCGGGGAACAAGTGATTGTTGAAGCTCTACTATCTCTGTCGCCCCTGCGGACGCAGGGGCCCATAACCACAGGCCGTTGTCATGGGAATAGCAAGACGACTGGCACTTCCTGAAATCGCACGGCCGCGGCGTATGGGTCCCTGCTACCCACTCGCCGCGCCAGCCTTGGCAAACCGGCGGCGGATGCGCATCGACAGGCCGTCGCAGACCTCGCGATAGGCGGCGAGCTTCTGCTCGCGGTTGCCTTCCATGCCGGTCGGATCAGGCGTCGGCCAGTATTCGACATCGGCGGCCATGGTGCGCGTCAGCTCCAGCGCCTTGTGATGGGCTTCCGGCGACAGCGTGATGATGAGGTCGAAATTGAGCCCTTCCCAGTCCTCGAGTTCCTCGAACGTCGTGGGCTTGTGGCCGGAAATATCCTGGCCGAGTTCGGCCATCACAGCGACCGCGAACGGATCGAGCTCGCCCTTCTTGACGCCGGCGGATTTTACGTAGAGCGCCTGCGGGAACATCTGCTGCAACAGGCTCGCCGCCATCGGCGAACGCACGCTGTTCAGCCCGCATGCAAACAGCACGGCCTGCGGATTGCGCGCGCGGGGCGCATCCATGCGTCACGAAATCCTTGCGGCAAGGGGCGTCATGCCGTCCTTTTTGCGCATGACGTGATCCGAAAACCGCTTCGCACTTTTCGGCGTCATGCGTCCTGCCCCTTCCAGTGCAGGACGCAGATCAGCGTGAACAGGCGGCGCGCGGTTTCGAAATCGACCCGGACCTTGCCCTTCAGCCGCTCCTGCAACGTGCGCGAGCCTTCGTCGTGGATGCCGCGGCGGCCCATGTCGATCGCCTCGATCTTGTCGGTCGTGGCGGTGCGGATCGCCTGGTAGTAGCTGTCGCAGATCATGAAATAATCCTTCACGATCCGCCGGAATGGCGTCAGCGACAGCAAATGCGCCACTACCGGCGCGCCATCCTCGCGGCGAATGTCGAACACCAGCCGGTTGCCCGTAATGGCGATGTGCAGCGTGAACGGTCCCTGCGCATCGCCTTCCGGCGCGAACAGGTTCTGCTCGATCAGGTCGTAGATCGCAATCGCCCGCTCATGCTCGATGTCGGGCCCGGAACGTCCGATCGATTCCTCGTCGAGCGTCACCGCGACGATGCGGTTGTGCTGGTCATCGTCTGGTGGCGGCTTGTTCATGGCAAATTGAGGCGCAATCCGACGGAGCGTGAGTGGGCATCCAAACCCTCGGCCTTGCCCAAGGTCATCGCTGCAGGCCCCAGCGCGCGCAACTGGTCCGGCCCGCATTTGAGAATCGAGGTGCGCTTCATGAAGTCTAGCACGCCGAGCCCGGACGAAAACCGCGCCGAACGCGCCGTCGGCAGCACGTGGTTGGAGCCGCCGACATAGTCGCCGATCGCCTCCGGCGTATGGGACCCGAGAAAGATCGCGCCGGCGTTGCGGACTTTTGCAGACAAGCCTTCCGCATCCGCGGTCATGATTTCCAGATGTTCGGCCGCGATCGCATTCGCAAGCTCGACCGCCTCGTCGAGTTGCCTCACCATGATGATGGCGCCGAAATCGTTCCACGAGGCCCGCGCGATGTCGGCCCGCGGCAGCGTGGCGAGTTGCGATTCCACTGCGCGCTCGACCTCAGTGGCCAAGCCTGCGCTGTCCGTGATCAGGATCGACTGCGCGCTCGCATCATGCTCGGCCTGCGCCAACAGATCGGCGGCGATCCAGCCGGCGTTGCCGGTGTCGTCTGATATCACGAGCACTTCCGAGGGGCCGGCGATCATGTCGATGCCGACCTTGCCGAACACCTGCCGCTTGGCAGCGGCGACATAGGCATTGCCGGGGCCAACGATTTTCGCCACCGGCGCGATCGTCGCCGTGCCGTAGGCGAGTGCGGCCACCGCCTGCGCACCGCCGACGCGGTAGATCTCGGACACGCCGCCAAGGTGGGCCGCCGCCAGCACCAGCGGATTAAGCTTGCCGTCGGGCGACGGCACCACCATGACCACTCGCGGCACGCCGGCGACCATGGCCGGCACCGCATTCATCAGCACCGAGGACGGATAGGCGGCGGTGCCGCCGGGCACGTAAAGGCCGACCGCATCGACCGCGCTCCAGCGCCAGCCGAGTTCGACGCCCAGCGCATCGGTGAAGCGCTCGTCCTTCGGCAGTTGCCGCCGGTGAAATGCCTCGATCCGGTCACGGGCGAATTTCAGGGCATCGACGGTCGCGGAGTCGCAGGCCCCGACCGCGGCATCGACCTCGGCCGCGGTGACGCGCAGGCCGGATGCCGTAAGCTCGAGCCGGTCGAATTTTCTGGTCGCCTCGATCAGCGCGGCGTCGCCGCGCGCGGCCACGTCATCGACAACGGCGCGGGTGGCGCGCTCGACATCGGCCGAAACCTCGCGCTTGGCGGCGAGGAATTGCTTGAAGCGTGGGTCGAAATCGGCGCTGCTGGTATCCAGGCGAACGGGCATGGTGGCTTTCTGAGAGACAGCGAAGGCCCCTGCTCAATGGCGCGGCGGCCCATGGCCGTCAACCCTTCGGGCGCAGGATTGGACTGGGCGTGGTCTGGATACGCCGTCATTCCGGGGCGATGCGCAGCATCGAACTCGGAATCTCGAGATTCCGGGTTCGGGCTTCGCCCGCCCCGGAATGACGGGTCCCTCACCCCTCCGGCCCTGCGGGCGCGATGGCGAGTTCGCTGGTGCCGAGATCGTCGGTACGAAGGTCGGTCAGCTCGCATTCCAGGCATTCGACGTCCAGCCGCAGCGCCTCGCCATGGCTGAACAGCAAAAGCGCGCTGCCGCCGGGGGCTTCGCCGGGATGGAATTCGATTCCGACCAGTTCCAGCACCGCCCTGGGCTGCGCCAGATCGATGTTGCGCGACTTGCAGGCCAGAACGCGGTCGAAGCGCAGCGCCGCGATCGACCGGCGCGGCTCGGTTCCGCCTGATAGCGTCTGCTCCCAGTCCAGCCGGTTCATGCCGACCACCAGCCGCTTTTCGTCCTGCCGCCAGACGATGTCGGAGGCCTGCACGCGGGCGTCCTGCACATGGGCGGATATGACAGCGAGATCGTCGGCATCAAGCGCAATCAGTTTGAGCGGATCGGGCGCCGGCATTCTCTGGAGGTTCCTCTAGTCGCTGATGCGCTGGATCGACGCGCCGCAGGCCGAAAGCTTTTCCTCGAGCCGCTCAAAGCCGCGGTCGAGGTGGTAGATGCGGTTGACCATGGTTTCACCCTCGGCGGCAAGCCCCGCGATGACCAGCGATACCGAGGCGCGCAGATCCGTCGCCATCACGGGCGCGCCGCGCAGCCGGGCGATGCCGTCGATGGTCGCGGTCTCGCCATCGAGTGATATACGCGCGCCGAACCGCGCCAGTTCCTGGACGTGCATGAAACGGTTCTCAAAGATCGTCTCGGTGATCTGCGAGGAACCGTCGGCGCAGGCCATCAGCGCCATCAATTGCGCCTGCAGGTCGGTCGGGAAACCCGGGAACGGCGCGGTCGACACCGTCACCGGCCGGATTTCGGCGCCGTTCCTGGCCACCCGGATGCCGTCATTGTTGACGCTGATGTCGGCGCCGGCCTGCGCCAGCACGTCGAGCGCCGACTGCAGCAGCTCGGGTCGCGCGCCGGAAAGCTGCACGTCGCCGCCGGTCATGGCGACCGCCATCGCATAAGTGCCGGCCTCGATCCGGTCAGGCAGCACGGTATGCCGCGCGCCGTGCAGTTTTGCGACGCCCTCGACCGTGATCCGCGGCGTGCCCGCGCCCGCGATGCGCGCCCCCATCTTGTTCAGGCAATCGGCGACGTCGGCGATTTCAGGTTCGCAGGCCGCGTTGGTGATGATGGTCGTGCCCTTGGCAAGCGTGGCCGCCATCAGGGCTACATGGGTGCCGCTCACCGTGACCTTGGGGAAATCGATTCCCGCGCCGCGCAGGCCGCCGGGCGCCTTCGCCACCACATAGCCGCCGTCGATGGTGAGCTCGGCGCCGAGTTTTTCGAGCGCCATAATGAGAAGGTCAACCGGCCGCGTGCCGATCGCGCAGCCGCCCGGCAGCGAGACCTTTGCCTCGTGCATCCGCGCCAACAGCGGCGCGATCACCCAGAAGCTGGCGCGCATCCGCGACACCAATTCATAAGGTGCCGTGGTGTCGATGATGTTGGCGGCCGAAATATGCAGGGTCTGGCCCTGATATTCGCCATCGCCCGGCCGCTTGCCTGCCGACATGATGTCGACGCCGTGGTTGCCGAGGATGCGCTGCAACTGCGCGACGTCGGCAAGCCGTGGAACATTATCGAGGATGAGCGTGTCCTCGGTCAGCAGGGCCGCGATCATCAGCGGCAGCGCGGCGTTCTTCGCGCCCGAAATGGCAATGGTGCCGTTGAGCGGGCTGCCGCCGATAATACGAATGCGGTCCATGCCACCCTCCCTTTTGCGATGCGCGCATTTATGAACAGTGCGACACGGCAGAAGCCGCGATGTTTGCGGCGATTTGATGGGGTGTGCCGTAACCACCGGCCGTCATTCCGGGGCGCTCACGAAGTGAGCGAACCCGGAATCTCGAGCTGATAATCTCGAACTTCCGGGTTCAGCCCTGCGGGCTGCCCCGGAATGACGCCTCAGGCTTTGATGAACGCGAGCAGATCCGCATTGATCGTGGCGGCTTCGGTAGTCGGCATGCCGTGCGGAAAGCCCTTGTAGGTCTTCAGCGTGCCGTTCTTCAACAGCTTCGCCGACAACGGCGCGGAGTCTTCGTAGGGAACGATCTGGTCGTCGTCGCCATGCATCACCAGCACTGGCACGGTGATCTTCTTGAGGTCTTCGGTGAAGTCGGTCTGCGAGAAGGCGACGATGCCGTCATAATGCGCCTTGGCGCCGCCCATCATGCCCTGACGCCACCAGTTCTGGATGATCGCTTCCGAGGGCTTGGCGCCCGGCCGGTTGTAGCCATAGAACGGACCCGACGGCAGCGCGCGATAGAATTCCGAGCGGTTGGCGGCAAGCTGCGCCTGCAGGTCGTCGAACACCGATTTGGGCAAGCCGCCGGGATTGGCCGCTGTCTGGACCATCAGCGGCGGCACGGCGGAAAGGATCGCCGCCTTCGCCACCCGGCTCTCGCCGTGGCGGGCGATATAATGCACCACCTCGCCGCCGCCGGTGGAATGACCGACATGAACGGCATTCTTCAGGTCGAGATGCGCCGTCACGGCCGCGAGATCATCCGCATAATGATCCATGTCGTGGCCGTCGCTGGTCTGGCTGGACCGGCCATGGCCGCGGCGGTCGTGCGCGATGACGCGGAAGCCGTTGTTGACGAAGAAGAGCATCTGCGTGTCCCAGTCATCTGATGACAGCGGCCAGCCATGGCTGAACACGATGGGCTGACCCTTGCCCCAATCCTTGTAAAAGATCTCGACGCCGTCTTTGGTGGTGATGGTGGGCATGGGAATTCTCCTCTTGCTTGGTTGCAGTCAACGGAACACGGCTCGGCGAACGGGCGTTCGCCGGACGGCAGGCGATACTCGGTGGAGTCCGGTCACGCGGGGCGGAAGCGCCGCCACACGCCGATGATCATGACGGCGAAAAACACCAGCACGATGCCCTGGGCCACCGCGAACACCGGTCCTGAGGGCGGATTGCCCGGCGCCAGCGCCGTCAGCGCGGGTATCTTGAGGAAGCTCTGAACCACCAGCACGAACACGTTGAGATAAAGCGAGGCCAAGGCAGTGACTACATAGATCCAACGCCACGCGCCGGCGAGTTTCATGCCATACAGCGCGATGCAGGCGATCGCGAGCAGGATGAAGGAGAGGATGCCGAACAGGTGCGACGGCAGCAGCTTGTCGAACAACAGAGGCGGAATCACAAAGCCTGTGGCGCTGGTCAAAATGGTGAACAGCAGGAAGGTCGCAGTCAATCCCGACATCCGGTTTGAGCCGAGCATGCCGAACATCACGATCAAGCCAGCGACGATGGCAATCAGGCTGATGACCACATGGACCATCACGAATGTCGCCACACTCATACCCAGTATCATGATGCGCCCCCTTCGTTGGAAACCTTCTAAAGGTTACGACGCGGCGCGGAGAATTTCCACACGCATCGCGTGCGGCGGCAGCATTACAGGCATGTGCATGCATGAATGACGCATCAACCAAAATAGAATGATGCTCGAAATATTTGCACACTTATCATAAATGCCAGCAGCGACGGCGAAGAATTGAATCTAATGATAGCGCGGGACTGGACCGTTGTGCGGCGCCTTGCGGTTCGACAGATCGAACAGCACCCGCCACTACGCCGCATCATAGCGACGGTTTCGCGGCGTCGCCGAGATAGCCGTGCAGCGCGGCCACCACCTGCGCGCCCTCGCCGATCGCGCCGCCGACGCGCTTGACCGAGCCGGCGCGCACGTCGCCGACCGCGAACACGCCGGGCACCGAAGTTTCCAGCGTCGGCACCGGGCGGCCGAGATTCTGCTCGGACTGCGCTCCCGTCACCACAAAACCCGCGCGATCGAGCGTCACGCCGCAGCCGTTCAGCCAATGCGTTGCCGGGTCGGCGCCGACGAACAGAAACAGGTTCCGGACATCGAAATGGTGCTGTTCAGGCGCCAGCCGGCTCTTCCAGCGCACGCGTTCGAGCGAACCATCCTCGCTGCCCTCGACCGCAACCACCTCGGCGTTGAAGACCAGTTCGATATTGGGGGCCGCCTCGATGCGCTCGATCAGATAGCGCGACATGCTGGCCCCCAGCCCGCCGCCGCGGATGATCATGTAGACCTTGCGCGCGTGGCCGGACAGAAACACCGCGGCCTGGCCTGCCGAATTGCCGCCGCCGACCAATACGACGTCCTGGCCCACGCACAACTTGGCCTCGATCGGCGAGGCCCAGTACCAGACGCCGCGGCCTTCGAACTTCCCGAGATTTTCGATTTCCGGCCGCCGGTAACGCGCCCCGCTCGCCACCACGATGGATTTCGCGCGCAACGACTGCCCGCATTCGGTCGCCAGCGCAAACACGCCGTCGCGCTGCGAACAATCCAGCGACCTGACACAAACCGGGATCAGCATGTCCGCGCCGAATTTTTGCGCCTGGGTGTAGGCGCGGCCGGTGAGCGCCTGCCCGGAAATGCCGGTCGGAAATCCCAGATAATTTTCAATGCGCGCGCTGGCGCCGGCCTGGCCGCCGAACGCCCGCGCATCGAACACCGCGACCGACAATCCTTCGGACGCGGCATAGACCGCGGTGGCGAGACCAGCGGGACCGCTCCCGACGACAGCCACGTCGTAGAGCTTCTCATGCGCCTGGTTGGCGATCATCCCGACCGCCAGCGCCAGCGAGGTCTCCGACGGATTGCGCAGCACGGTGCCGTCGGGGCACACCACCAGCGGCAGATCGGCGCGCGAAGGCGAGTAGCGCGCGACCAGATCGGCGGCGTCCTTGTCGGTTGCGGGATCGAGCACATGGTGCGGCTGGCCGTTGCGCACCAGGAAATTCTGCAGCCGCGCCGTGTCGCCGAGCGAACTGGGCCCGATCAGCACCGGACCGCCGACGCCGCCCTGGATCAGGCTGACCCGGCGCAGGATCAGCGCGCGCATGATGCGCTCGCCGAGTTCGGCTTCTGCGACCAGAAGCGCCCGCAACTGATCCGGCGGGATCAAGAGCGTTTCGACATCGCCCTCGGCATGGCCATCGACCAGCGCGACGCGGCCGGAAAGCTGGCCGATCTCGGCCAGAAACTGCCCCTCGCCCTGCTCGATGACCGGGGTGACATGGCCAAGGCCGTCGCGCTGGGTGATCGCGACGTGGCCCGACAGCACCACGAACATGCCGGGGCCTGGCTTGCCGGTTTCGAACAGCGCTTCGCCTGACTTGTAGCTTCGCAGCTCCCCGAACCGACGCATGCGCTCGATTTCGTGATGCGTCAGCGTCGGGAACGTCTGCTCGTGACGTGGAAACGCGTAAGCATTGGCACCGGTCGCCGGACCGGCCGTGGTGTCTGCACTCATTGTCGCCGCCTAAAAAAGAAACAGAACTGTGCAGAGCGTGCTGTGCCACCCGGCGAGCGGTCGGGATTTCCCTCTGCGCTATCGGCTCGGCTTTTCTCCGCTGGCGTCATCTAGGGAGGCATCGGCGGTTTCGGAAGGTGCACCGACATCGCTGCGCCCGCGGGCCTGCGACTTCCGCCGCTTGAGATTTTCGCGCAACGCCAGCTTCAGCCGGTCGCGGCGTGAATCCTTCACATCCGCGCCAGTCTTTCCCGCAGCCCTGTCTCGATTGTCCTTCATCGTCAGCCCGTCGAACACGCCTTGATCGAAACGACGTCAGGGGACGCCATCGCCGGAAGATGATGGGGTTCGATCATCCATACTGCAATCGTGCGCCCGGCACATCGGGCGGATGGCCGAACAGCCCTTTCACCGAGGCCGGATCGAGCTGATCGATGCCCTCGAATTCCTCGGAATGCGGTGGTAGGTGCATCGCTGCACCGGACTCAAAATTGCGAAAACAACCCCATGCAAAGTAGGAATGGGCCTTACGTCATCCGAAAACGCAAGACCTGGTAGGGCGTGGACTCATGAGAGGGCAGCATACCCGGGATTGGGCCGGGCATCACGAGAATTGGAGCGAGTTGGAGACCAGGCGGCTTACGCCACAAATATTCGACAGGCCTCCGCGACCCGCAGTCCGGCCGCTCAGGACGAGATCGGGAACCAGAGTAAGGCCCAAACTTGCCGAATTGCCTGATGTAGCGATCCTCAGCGCCGGTTTTTCACGATTTTGAGCCCTTTCCGGCCTGCCCGCATGCTTGCGCCAGAGGGGCCCTTGTGGCAAGAACCGGCCGCCTAGTGGGCGGCCGTTTGGGTCGATTCCCCCAATACCGGGCATGCTGCCGTAGCTCAGTGGTAGAGCACTCCATTGGTAATGGAGAGGTCGACAGTTCAATCCTGTCTGGCAGCACCAGCTTTTCCTCTGAACCATCAGCCACAAGGCCCCGGCGCGTCGGGTTGCGGTGGTCATTCGCTTCCCTCGAAAACATTGCGATTTCTTGAGCGTCGTCGTGGTCGTCTGCAGGAGCTTATGTAAGCTTGAAAACGATCATGCACGGTGGAGTTTGTCGGCGGACGCAAAATGCGGATGCGATCCCACGGCTTCGTGCGGGACGATCCGGTCGGTTGCACAACGTATGATGTCGTAGCATTCACAGGTAGCTTCCTCGAGCCGCGCCCTGTCGATTTCAACCATGCCCCGGCGAGCGGATCTGATGGCACCTAAGGCGCGGAGTTTGGCAATCACCTGCGTCACGGTCGTTCGTCGCACCCCGAGCAGCTGCGAAAGTGTCCCCTGCGTTAATGATAGGATGTTGTTGCCCTCGGTTCGATCGTGCAGGTGAAGCAGCCACCGGGCCATGCGGGCCTCGACCGAGTGCAGTCCGTTGCAGGCTGAGACGTGCTGGAACTGCATGAGTATCGACCTCGTGTGCGCCTCGACCACATGTCTGATGGCGCCGCTCTCCATATAGGCTGCATGAAAGCGCGACACGGAGATTTGCGATGCGGTGCCGCCGACCCGCACGACCGCGGTCACGGACGACAAGAAAGAGGGTCCCAGCACCGATAATGCCCCGATCGCTCCCTCGCGCCCGATTACCGCGGTCGCGATCGTTTCTCCGTTCGGAAGGCCGAGCATGAAGGAGATGGCCCCGCTATGGGGAAAGTAAACGTGGTGGCGTCGATCTCCCGCTCGTATCACCACGGCGTCCTGTTCGAGCGACACCTTCTGGAGATGAGGGGCGAGCAGCGCGAGATCTGTCGGCGGCAACGCGGTGAGAAGACGATTACCGGCGCTCGCCGGACCTCCCATCACGAGAGACTTGCTCCCTCAGAAGAACACGGAGTTCTCCTGGAATGCCTTTGGCAGGAATGTTTTCTGCGCTGCGCCGACACTAACTCCACTTTCATCGTGCATCGTTCCGGCTTTGAGCTGCCTTCTTGGATACGATACTTGCTGAGTACCTTACGGCGACGCGCCGGTAAAGGTACGGCGAGTCCTTGGGTGATCGGGCGGAACCGCTCGACACCAGCCTCAGGACGGCTGGCGAGGCGAAAAAGCTCAATAAATTCAGTTGGCGGGGTGTTTCTCGCGACATTCCTGTCTGGCAGCAACGTCCCCTTCCAATAAGATGGCCGACCTCAATCGAGAAATCAGCCCGGGATCGCGATCATTTCCGCATAGATTGTCAGCCGGCGCTGCTCACGCTCCCAGCGCCACTTTCCGGAACGCCCTGACCAGCGCCCCTTCCAGCTTGCCCTCCATGCCGCAGAGGATCTGGTAGGCGTCCTGCCGCGACATCGGCGGCCGGTAGGGCCGGGACTCGACCAGCGCGGCGAAGATATCCGAGATCGTCAGCAATCTGACAAGATCGGAAATCTGCGAGGCCGCCAGTCCATCCGGATAGCCGGAGCCATCAAGGTATTCGTGATGATGCCTCACGCCATCCAGAATTTCCGGGCTGACGCCCGACACGCCCTTCAACAGGTCATATCCGATCACGGGATGGCGCTTGATAATCTCCTCCTCCTCGGGGTCGAGACGTCCCGGTTTATCCAGGATCGATAGCGGAATGCGCGCCTTGCCGATGTCATGGAGCGTCGCCGCGATTCCAAGCCGCGAGACGTCCCCGCCGGAGAATCCGACATCGAGGCCAAAGGCGACCGCCACACCGGTCACCAGCAGGCAGTGCTGAAACGTGCCCTCATGATAGCGACGCACCTCGTCGAGCCACGTCGAAAGCCCGTCCTGCCCGACGCGGGTGATGATCTTCGACGTCGCACGCTTCGCATCGACAAGCTTCAGTGGCCTGCCATGGCGCACATTCGAAAACATCGAGGCGAAGGCAGCCACGCCTTCGTCCATCGCCGGTGTCGGATCGGCTGCGTTGTTTTCCTCGGCGGCTTCCGCCGCTTCGATCTGCGCGACCTTGAGAATTGCTTCCTTGGGGCGTGAAATGATCGCGGTCGCGCCGAGTGCATAGGCCTGCGCCATCATCGAACGGGAGAGATTGTGAACGACGAACAGCTTCTCGGGAATTCTCGCAAGCTCTTGCAATATGAACCTGAGCTGCTCGACGCGAGCCATCTGCCGCAGGTCGATGTCGACCATCAGCACGCCGTGCGACCTCAGCCCGGTGCCGTCGCCGCCCAGCACCCAGGGCACCACGGCGTGTTGCGGCTCGAGCATCGCGCGAATCGCCGGCAACTTCGTGGGTTCATCCGTGACAAAATAGACGAGCATTCCAAAACTTCCATGCGCCGTCGTAGCGAGTTAGCTGCCCTTTAAAATTGAAGCACTGAAAAGAAAATGAACTCTTTTGCTAATGGTGGACAACCGAGCCCCGCACTCGGCGCCATCGGCATCTCAAGCATTTTAATCAACCTCAAACTTGGCTACCTTGCCGTTAAGCATCCACCTCGTATAACTACGTACCTCAAACAGGTGAGCACGTCGGTCGGGCTCCGAAGGAACCAGCAGATCGAGGGCATCGTCAGTGAATGATCTCCTGTCGTCCCGAAGCGACCCGGGGACCGAGAGCTTGACGCTGCGCGCTTTGATCTCGATGGTCTGCCTGTTCGCCGGCCCGGCGTTCGCGCAGGCCGATCTCGCCGGCGCGACAACCAAGCTTACGCTGCAGGTCGCGACCGCCATGCTCGGCGAAAAATGCCGCCGCATTGAGGCGCCGGATTCCGCGTCGCTTGCTTCGGTATCACTGCACCGAACCTTCCACGATGACTTCGACAGCCATCCCCTGCTGAACCAAAGGTGGGCGCCGTATTACGCCGGCGGCGCCGCCTGGCCGGAGGCGCGCTATTGGGGCGGCGACGGCTCCGACTTCAGGCGCAAGAGCAGCTATAATGGCGAGCAGCAGATCTATGTCGATCCGCGTTATGGCGGGCGGGAAACAACGCCGCTCGGCCTCGATCCGTTCAAGGTCAACGACGGCATTCTCTCGATCATAGCCAGCCGCATCCCGCCGGCGCTGAAGACCGTGCTGTTCAACAATGAGTATATTTCGGGCATCCTGACGACGCAGAGCCGGTTTTCCCAGAAGTACGGATATTTCGAAATCCGCGCCAAGATACCGGTCGGCGTCGGCGTGTGGCCGGCGTTCTGGATGCTCGCCGATGACGGCGGCTGGCCGCCGGAAGTCGACATCATGGAAGGCCGCGGGCAACGACCGGGCGACATCGTGATGACGACGCATTGGCGGATACCGGCCACGCAGCGCGTGGAACGCTGCGGGTTTGACTTCCGGGTACCGGACGCCCCGACCGCATTTCACGACTACGGCGTGCTGTGGCAGCCGGATCGCATCACGTACTTCATCGACCGCCAGCCGGTCTCCGAGATCAAGGTCCCCATCGGCTTCGGCGAGCCCATGTACATGATCGTGAACCTCGCGATGGGCTCGAAGACTCTCGAGGGCGTGGGATTCGTCGACGGCGAATCGCCCGCGACCGTCGCCTTCGAGATCGACAGGATATCCGCCTACCAGATCGACGAACGCTGACCGGAGATGACGATGTTCGGAAAATTCTCGCGCCGGCATTTTGCCAAGCTTGCAGGCTTGTCCGCGCTCGGAATGGCGCCGCGATCCTCTGACGCCATGGCGCAGCCGGCAGCCGAACGGCCTCTGCCTGCGAGTTTTCCGAAGGATTTTGTGTGGGGCACCGCCACGTCGGCCTATCAGATCGAAGGCGCGGTGAACGAGGACGGCCGCGGCCGCTCGATCTGGGATACGTTCGCGCACACGCCGGGCAAGATCGAGGACGGCACCTCCGGCGACCGCGCCAACGAACACTACCACCGCTACAAGGAAGACATCGGCCTGATCAGGGAGTTGGGCGCCAAGGCCTACCGGTTTTCGATCGCGTGGCCGCGGGTGTTTCCGGAAGGAACGGGCAAGCCGAACCCCAAGGGCCTCGACTTCTACGATCGCCTCATCGACGAAATGCTCAAGCAGGGCATCGAGCCGTATGCGACGCTGTATCACTGGGATCTGCCGCAGGCGCTCGAAGACAAAGTGGGCGGCTGGCGATCCAGCGAAACGTCGAAAGCATTCGGGGATTATGCCGGCCACGTGGCGGCGCGCATCACTGATCGCGTCAGGTCGATCTTCACGGTCAATGAAGCCGGAAGGTTCGTGAATTTCGGCTATGGATGGGGCATCGACGCTCCCGGCCTCAAATTGCCGGATGCGGATGTCAACCAGGTCCGCCACCATGTGACGTTGGCGCATGGTCTCGCGGTACAGGCGATCCGCGCGCATGGACGTTCAGGTACCAAGGTGGGCCCGGCCGAAAACATCGCGGCCTGCGTGCCGGCGTTCGACACGCCGGAAAACGTTCGCGCCGCCGAGATCGCCACGCGCGAATTGAACTCGGGCTTTCTCGGCGTCATCCTGGAGGGCAAATACACCGACGGATTTCTTCGGTTCGCCGGCCCGAACGCGCCGAAATTCACCGATGCCGAATTGAAAATCATTTCGCAGCGAAACGATTTCGTCGGCCTCAATATCTACGCGCCGCAATTCTACATCGCCGCCTCCGACAAGGCGCCGGGCTGGAGCGTGTTGCCATTCCCGGCCTCGTTCCCGCACATGAATTCGGAATGGCTGCGCGTGGGGCCTGAGACGATCTACTGGGCGCCACGGCTGGCGGCAAAGGTCTGGAACATCGAGACGATCTATATCAGCGAGAACGGCACCTCGTCGGAGGACAAGCTTCGCGCCGACGGCCAGGTCTACGACCTCGATCGCATCATGTACCTGCGCAACTATCTCAGGCAGTTGCAGCGTGCGACGTCAGAGGGCGTGCCGGTCCGCGGCTATTTCCTCTGGAGCCTGATGGACAATTTCGAATGGATCTACGGCTTCGAAAAGCGCTTCGGGCTCTACCACGTCGACTTCGAGACGCAGCGCCGGACGCCGAAGTTAAGTGTCGCCTTCTATCGCGACGTGGTGGCGCGGAATGCTATCGGCGTCTGAATACTTCAATACCGCGCGGCTTGCCGCATGGACGCCGGGGTCTCGGTGATGGAGCGCTGCTTGCCGTCGATTGCCACAGTCGTGGCGGGTTCATGCGCCAGCTTGCGCGATGATTCGTGACCGACGAATACACCTGCCGCGGCGAGCAGCAGCACGACATAAAGTGCGAACATGCCGCCGACCCATTTCCAATAAATCTGGCGGGCCTGTGGGGTAAGGCTTTCAAGTAATCGGCGCATGGTTACCTCCTCATCAGGAAACCTAATGGGCTGCGTATAGCCCCCACGCCCGATGCGGTGTGTGACGCACTTCACAGAAGTAGATTTGTAATGGAGAACCCGTGACCGGAGCGGAACTGAAGAAACTTCGCGAACATCTCGGTGAGGCCATCGGCCAGCCGCTGTCGGTGGCCGACATGGCCAAACTCTGCGGGCTGCCGCCGTCCGATGGCGCCGACACCATCCGCCGATGGGAGGTCACCGGCCCGACCGGGCCCGTGGCGGAGTTGCTGCGCATCCTGGCGATGGCCAGCGACCACTATCCGATCCTTGAAATGTTCAACGTGTTCGACCGCCACGACGTCCCGGTGAAAGACCGCCCTGCCCGCCGGCAGGCCTTCCGCGAACAGATGCGCGGCGACGTGCGGCGCCGCATTGGTTAAGCAAAGCTTGCTGAAAGGCTTCGGGGGCTTCGAAAATTAAGCCTTTGCTTACCTTTGATTAGGCCTTCATTAAGTACAAAAAACGTTTGTCCGCCAATAGGTTGGGTTAGCATTCGCTGTCACCTCCAGGTGACAGCATTTTAGTCAAATGCCGTCTATGTGCGTGGTCATGGATGGCGCCCCGCACGAGGGTGTCGCCGAACGGTTTTCGGAGACCAGCACAATGAAGAAGATCCTCGCAGCCCTCGTGGCGTTCGCAGCCCTCACCGCCGCCGCGCCCGCCACCGGCGCCGATCTCGGCGCGCGCCCCTACTACAACAAGGCACCTGTCTATGCGGCGCCGCTCTACAACTGGACCGGCTTCTATATCGGCGGCCATCTTGGCGGCGCCTTCAGCGGCAGCAACGACTTCAATGGCGCGGTGCTGAGCGATTCCAGCGCCCGCCTGCTCGGCGGCGTTCAGGCCGGCATCGACTGGCAGTTCGCGCCGAACTGGGTGCTCGGCACCGAGGGCCAGTATTCCTGGCTCGGCAAGAACAACCTCACCGCCACCTTCCCCGGCGGCTACGTTTACACCAACGATCAGCGCGGCCTCGGCTCGATCACCGCCCGCATCGGCTACACCTGGGGTCCGGGTCTGGTCTATGTCAAAGGCGGCTATGCCTATTCCGACAACCGCGAAACGCTGACCCTGGTCGGCGTTCCGACCGCCTTCCTGCTCGATGGCAACCACAGCCACGGCTGGACCGTCGGCACCGGCGTCGAATACATGTTCGCCCCGAACTGGGCGGTCAAAGGCGAGTACATGTATTACGACTTCGGCAGCAGCCGCTTCGTGACCCCTGCCGCGCTGGCGCCGTTTGGAAACTTCCACACCGACGACCACACGCTGAAGCTCGGCGTCAATTATCGCTTCAACTTCGCAAGCCCGGTGGTGGCGCGCTACTGAGCGATTTCAACTGCGAATCGCAGAAGGCCGGCTTTCACGCCGGCCTTTTTATTTTTTGGGCTTTCGCTCGCGTTTTCCGGCTCGCGAAAAATCCAATGCGGCAGCGTCCTGCAACTAAAATTATGGCGAAAAAGGTTCCGGTTTTCCAAACTTGTTAACCGGGTATCGCGATACTGCCGCGCGAGGAAACATCCCAAGGTAGCGTAGACGGGGCAGCGGGGCAGATGGCACGACAGAAATTGCAACACAAAGGTTTCCGCTTCGGCGTCAGAGGCAGCCTGTTTGCCGCCTTCGCCGTCATCGCCGGCATGGCGATCGTCATCTCTGCCGGCGCCGGCCTGATGCTCGGGCGGCTCGGCGGGACCATGGTCGATCTGAGCGGACGCGACATTCCCCGTCTCGCCGCCAGCCTGCAACTGTCGGCGCAGAGCGCGAGCCTCGCCAGCCAGGGGCCGGCACTGCTGGCTGCGCGCAGCGAAGAGGCGCTGAACGATCGAACCAGGAAAATGAAGGAAACCCAGGCGGTCGCGCTGCAGAAGCTCGGCGAGATCGTCGAGCTCGGTGCCGACAAGGCGGTCGTTGCAGCGCTCACCGAGAACATGAAGAACATCGATGAGGTGATCAAGAGCCTCGGCTCGGCCGCGCGCGAGCGGCTCGAACTGGCCGCCCAGCACGAAAAGCTCTACGACGCGGTGCGCAAGGCGCAGCGGCGCTTCGTGGCCGCCGCCGGCCCTGCGGCAATCGACGCGCAGACCGAGCTCTACAGCATCTACGCTGCCCCCAACTTCTCGCAGGCCGAAGCCATCCGGGCACACAAAACCGCCGACCAGCTCGCCGACATCGCCGCCAGCGGCAATCTCATGGCGTTCGACATGATCGCGGCGCTTTCGACCAACAGCGGCGACGTACTCGAAGCCACCGCCAGGGACTTCCGCACCGCGCAGGCGCGCGTGAAGTCGAATCTCGAAGCGCTGCCCAAGACCACGGCAATGCGCTCCGTTCAAAACACCACCTTGAGCCTGCTGGCGCTTGCCGACGGCAAGACCGGCATCTTCAAGGTCCGCCAGCAGGAACTGGATGCGGACGATTACGGCCAGACCATTCTGGAGGAAACCCGCAAGCTCAATGTCGGCCTCGGCATCAGCGTGCAGCAACTGGTCGACGGCGTGCAGAAGGAAACCGACGCCGCGGCTTGGCAGGCGCGACAGGAAATCTCGTTCGGGACCATGGTCATGGCTGCCCTCGGCATCATGACGCTGGTCGGTTCAATCCTGTTCGTCTGGCTCTATGTCGGCCGCAACATCCTGCGGCGCATCAGCAACCTGCAGCGCTCGATGCAATTGCTGTCCAGCGGCGACCTCGAGACGGAGGTCTATCAGACCCACCACCAGGACGAGATCGGCGTGATGGCGGATTCGCTGCATGTGTTCCGCGAAAGCATGATCCAGAGCCGCGCGCTCTCCTCCGAGCAGGACAAGGACCGCATCGCCAAGGCCGAGCGCGCCAACCGCATGGAAGCCCGCATCGTCGAGTTCGAGAGCACCGTTCGCGCCGCGCTCGACAGCCTGCAGACCGCCGCAGGTTCGATGCAATCGACCGCGCAAAGCATGTCGGCGACCGCCGATCAATCGAGCGCACTGGTGACCGCGGTGGCGACGGCTGCCGAGCAGACTTCGGCCAACGTGCAGACGGTGTCGTCGGGTACCGAGGAATTGTCCTCTTCGATCGAGGAGATCGGCCGTCAGGTCATCACCTCGGCGGAAATCGCCCGCAAGGCGGTCGACGACGCCGGCGCGACCGACGCCACCATGCAGGGGCTCGCGGATAACGCCGCCCGCATCAGCGTGGTGGTCGATCTGATCCAGACCATCGCCTCGCAGACCAACCTCTTGGCGCTGAACGCCACCATCGAGGCGGCACGCGCCGGCGACGCCGGCCGCGGCTTCGCCGTGGTCGCCTCCGAGGTGAAGAGCCTCGCCAACCAGACCGCAAAGGCGACCGACGAGATCCGCCAGCAGATCGTCAGCATGCAGACGGTGACGACATCGGCCGTCAGCGCGATCCGGAACATCAGCAACACGATCAGCGAGATCAACGAGGTGACCACCGCGATCGCGGCGGCGGTCGAGGAGCAGGGTGCGGCGACGCGCGAGATCGCGCGCAACATCCAGCACGCCGCCGGCGGCACCAGCGAAGTTTCCACCAACATCGTCGGTGTCTCCAGCGCCTCGTCGCAGGCCGGAACCGCCGCCGGCCAGGTGCTGACCGCCTCCGGCGCACTGCGCCGCGAGGCCGATGTGCTGCGCGAGGAGATCGACGCGTTCCTGTCGAATATCCGGGCGGCGTAGTCACCCCGCACTCGTCATTCCGGGGCTATGCGAAGCATAGAACCCGGAATCTCGAGATTCCGGGTTCGTCCTTCGGACGCCCCGGAATGACGGCCAACACTTTTTCGGCTAGCGCGGCGCCGCCTCTACCGCTAAGCCGGTAGCATGCATTCGAAAACCGACACGGTGCAGTCCTCGGCCGAGGCACTGCGATACCCCTTCGAAAACCACCCCGGCCACGATCAGGTCGTCGAGGTGGTGCCCGGCGTGCTTTGGGTCCGCCTGAAGCTGCCGTTCCGGCTCAATCACGTGAACATCTATCTGCTCGCCGACGGCGACGGCTGGGCGATGATCGATTCCGGCTTCGGCAATGAGGAATCCATTGCGGCCTGGACCACGCTGTTCGAGGGGCCGCTTCGGCATGTGAAGATCACGCGGCTGATCGTCACCCATTCACATCCCGATCACGTCGGCCTTGCCGGCTGGATCACGGAGCGCTTCGACTGCCCGCTGCAGATGTCGCAGGTCGAATATCTGCAATCGGTCTATCACCAGAACCGCGGCACCGAGGAACGGCGCAACGCGCAGCGGCTGTTCTTTCGCCGGCACGGCATGGACGAGGGCCTGACCGACAGATTGCTCGGCCGCGGCCAGGACTATTTGAAGCGGGTATCGGTGCTGCCGCCGTCCTATCGCCGCATCTCGCATGGCGACGAGGTCGTGATCGGCACCCGCCGCTTCAAGGTGATCACCGGCGGCGGACATGCGCTCGACCAGGTGATGCTGTATTGCGCCGCCGACAAATTGTTCCTCTCCGCCGACCAGGTGCTGAGCAAGATTTCGCCCAATGTCAGCGTCTGGGCGGTCGAGCCCGACCAGAACTCGCTCGGCGAATATCTGGCCTCGCTGGCCAGCCTCACCACCACGCTGCCTTACGACGTGATGGTACTGCCCGGCCACGGCGTGCCGTTCTACGGGCTGAAGACCCGCATCAAGCAGCTCGCCGACCATCACGAGGACCGCTGCCGCCTGATCGCGGAAGCCTGCCGGGAAGTGCCGCAGACCTCGAAGGATCTGGTGCCGGTCGTATTCCACAAGCACGTGCTGGATGAGCACCAGATGGGCTTTGCCGCCGGCGAACTGGTCGCGCATGTCAACTACATGCTGGTCGAGGGCCGCCTGACGTCCGAGGTCAGCGACGGCGTGCTGCGGTTCCGCACCACCTGAGCAGCCTGCGCTGCCGCCTTGCGCAAGCCGGCCTGGCGGACGCAGGCTTCCCCAAACGGACGATGCGTCACCGGGCATCTACAGCCGGCGATTCGCGGCGTTGCCGGGCCATGATCAGCGTGTCGACGTCCGACGACCGTACCACCGTCCCGTCATGGGCGAAGGTCTCGTGGTTGGCCTCGATCGTCCCGGGGTCGTAGAGGTAATTGACCATGATGCCGAAGGATTCCTCGATGCCGCGCGGCGCGGCATTGCCGAGCCAGTTGATGCGCTCCAGCCGCGCGCCATTGCCGAGATGGAAGCGCGCGACCGGATCGATCGGCGGCTTCGATGCGACCGGTCGCGTCAGATAGCTCGCACAATGGCGCATCAGCCAGGGACGCAGCGCCTCGCTCCGCGACGCGTCGCGCCACCAACCGTCGGTCTTCAGTTCAGCCAATGCCGCAGCGTCGACCTCGCTCGCATCCGCCAGCGTGGCCGCCAGCCAGCGTCGAAAGCCCGGCACCGGCGACAGGGTGGAGAAACGGGTCAAATGCGGCAGCTCGGCCTTCAACTCCTCCACTACCTGCTTGATCAGGAAATTGCCGAACGAAACGCCGCGCAGGCCATCCTGGCAGTTCGAAATCGAATAGAAGATCGCAGTGTCCGCGCGCCGCGCCCGCTGCCGCGCGGCATCGTCGTCGCCGTCCTGGACCAGCAGCGGCTGCACCGCTCCGGCGAGCCCCTGCACCAGCGCGACTTCAACAAAGATCAGGGGTTCGCCCGGCAGTGCCGGATGAAAGAAGGCAAAGCAGCGCCGGTCGGGCGCCAGGCGGCGGCGCAGATCATCCCAGCCCTGAATCTCGTGCACCGCCTCATAGGCGATCAGCTTGTCGAGCAGCGCCGCCGGCGACTGCCAGTCGATCCGCCGCAGTTCGAGAAAGCCGCGGTTGAACCAGGATGCGAACAGATGCTTGAGATCGCCATCCAGCGACTTCAGGGCCGGCTCGTCGCGCAGATGCGCCGTCAGCTCCTTGCGCATGGCGACGAGCGCGCTGGTGCCGCCGCTTGCCATGTTCATTCGCCGCAACAGCTCCTGCCGCGGCGGATCGGCGGCTTGCGCAAGCCGCGCTGCGTTCTCGGCCGTGGCGCCGGCAAGATAGGCTTGCGCGGCCGTCCGCAACGCGGCGGCGTCGGGCAGGAAGTTGGTGGCGAGATGGCGGTGGAAGCGGCGGCGATCGTCGGCATCGAGGCCCCGCAGGACGTCGTGCAGCTCGCGCGCGACCATCGCGCCGGAGGCTTCGCCGCGTTCGGACAGCAACGCTGCCGCGAGCCGCTTCGCCTGATCGAGCGGCGCGATCACATCGTGCGCCGATCCGGCGTCGGCGCTGCTGCGCAGGCCGAGCGAAATCCGAAGCCGCTCCAACCAGGACGACCCCGGCCGCGCGTCGCGAAGACTGCTGGTTCGGGCGTTCTTCATCACACTATCCTTCTGCGGAATCGAGCGCCGGCGTCGCCTGGGCGTCGGCCGTTGCGGGCTTCGCGATTGCCGGCCGAAGGAATTTCGCCGGCGGCGCATAAAGTCCGCCGGAGCAGACGACGAGATCGCCGAGCGTCTGCGCGGCGAGCAGATCGCGCGTTGCCGTCGTGGCATCGATGCCGAGATCGGACGGCCGCATCACGATGCCGCGCCTGCGCAGCTCCTCGGTCACGCCGGCCGACCGCGCGCGTCCGAATTCGGTATCACCGGCAACGGCCCGCAGCGCTGCCGCGCGTTCCTCCACGGAGCGGCAAAGCAGGAGATTTGCGACGCCTTCCTCGGTGATCACATGCGTGACGTCATCGCCGTAGATCATCACCGGCGGCAATGCGAAGCCCGCGGCCGTCGCCAGGTCGAACGCATCCAGCCGTTCGACAAAGCTCGGCGCGCCATTGGGCTGCCGGGTCTGGACCATCTGCACGACAAGCTTGCGCCCGCGGATGGTTTCGCCGGCCTCCCTACCCGCGCGCAACCAGGCCGGACTGTCATGCCGTCGTCCGCGCGCATCGGCGCCCATATTCGGCGCGCCGCCGAAACCGGTGATCCGGTCCTTCGTCGCCGTGGAGCTGTTGCCCTCAGCGTCGATCTGCAGGGTGCCGCCGACGAAGAGGTCGCAGGCATATTGCCCGGCGACCTGGGCCAGCGCGCGGTTCGAGCGCAAATTCCCGTCATTGCCCACCGGAAACACATCGGCACGCGCCGACATGTATCGCTCCATGCCGAGCTCGGAGCCGAAGCAATAGACGTTGTCGACGAAGCCGGCCTCGATCGCGGGGATCAGCGTCGGATGCGGATTGAGCACGAAGTGTCTTGCGACCTTCCCCTTTAATCCGCGCATCGCGGCGAAGGTCGGAAGGATCAATTCGATCGCCGCCGTGGCGTAACCGATGCCGTGATTGAGCCGCTGTACTTGGTAGGGCTCATAGACGGCGGCAATCGCCATCATCGCCATCAGGATATTCTGGTCGCGAACTTTTGCGGGATCCCGCGTGAACAGCGGCTCGATGAGGTATGGCTTTGGGCCCGGGACGACGAAGTCGACCCAATCGCCGGGAATGTCGACCCGCGGCAAGCGATCGACGATCTCATTGACCTGTGCCACCACGATCCCGCCACGGAAGGCGGTCGCCTCCGTGATGACCGGCGTGTCCTCGGTGTTCGGACCCGTGTAGAGGTTGCCGTCGCGGTCGGCCTTGTCGGCCACGATCAACGCAACGCGCGGCGTCAGGTCGACCAGCATCCGCGCGTAAAGTTCGAGATAGGTGTGAATCGCGCCGATCTTCAGCGAACCCGTCGCGACCAGGTCGGCGAGCTTGCGGCTTTGCGGGCCGGCGAAGGCAAAGTCGAGCCGGCCGGCGATGCCGCGCTCAAACACCGCGAGGTGATCGGGCAAGGCCAGCACCGACTGCACCATGTGCAGATCATGCAGCCGCGCAGGATCGGCTTTGGCGAGTGCGGCAGAGAGAAAATCGGCCTGCTTCTGATTATCGCCTTCGACCGCGACACGGTCGAAGGGCTCGATGACGGCCTCAAGCAGTGCCGTGGCGCGATCGGGCGGACAGATTTTTCCGCCGCCGCAGACCGATTGAGCCCTGCGCAAACGATCGCCGCGGTTTGTCGATCTCGGGGTTGGCTGTTGTGACATCATGAGCCCTTCCGTGGTCCGGGGTACCGACGACGAAAGTTAGGGGCGGGGCATTGATTATAGAAACGATATTTTATAATATAATTGATTGCTAAACCTGATCAGTTGGCCATGCTCGAATTCGACCTCCTCCGCACCTTCGTCGCCGTGGCCGATTGCGGCGGCTTCCATCGTGCGGCCGAACAGCTCCACCTCACGCAGTCGGCGGTAAGCCAAAAGATCAAGCGCCTCGAACTCGAAACCAAGCGGCCGCTATTCCGTCGCACCACGCGGACGGTCGCGTTGACCGACGACGGCGAGATGCTGCTGGATGACGCGCGGCGGCTCCTGCAGCTTGAAGAAGCGGCGCGGCGCCGCCTCAACGCCCCGCAACTATCCGGCATGGTGCGCCTGGGCGCGGTCGAGGAAGTCGCCAGCGGTTCGCTGCCGCCCGCGCTCGGCCGTTTCGCCAAATTGCATCCGCATGTGAAGCTCGAGGTGCAGATCGGCGTCAGTTCCGAACTGATCGGAGAGCTCGACGCCGGACGGCTCGACGTGGTGCTGGCCAAGCGTCCGCTCGGCACATCACGCGGGCGTCTTGCATGGCGCGAGCCGCTGTTATGGACCGCCGCAGACACCTTCGAGCTCGCTCCCGGGGCCCCGTTGCCGCTGGCACTGTACCGCGAGCATTCGGTGTCGCGTGAGGCCGCCCTTCAGGCGCTGCGCACCAGCGATCTTTCCTGGGAGATCGTCTACACCAGCCCCAGCCTGACCGGTGTCCGCGCCGCGGGCCTCGCCGGCCTTGCCGTCACGCCCCTGCCGGTGAGCGCCATCGTCGGCGGCTTACGCGTGCTCGGCGCCGCGGAGGGCCTGCCGCGGCTTCCCGATCTCGAATTCGCGATCTTTGAGCGGGATCGGCCCGCGGCCGCAGCGGCGGCGCTGGCTGCAACGCTCGCGTCACTTGCGCCGGCTGCAGAACACCCCGTTCGCAGGGCCAGGAAGCGCAACTAGCGCCTTGATCCCGATCAACATTTGCTCCGCCTGGGTAGCATCCCGGAGCCGCGCCAAAATGTGGGGATTCGCATAGACATCAAAGCTGGAAAGGCTCTAAAAAGGCGCGAAGCCAATCCGGCCGGTTCCAGGTCCTTGTGATGGATTACAGCAAATTCTTCAGTGCCGCCCTCAACCGCCTGCATGACGAGCGGCGCTACCGGGTGTTCGCCGACCTCGAGCGGATCGCGGGCCGCTTCCCGCATGCGGTGTGGCACTCGCCAAAAGGCCCGCGCAATGTCGTGATCTGGTGCTCCAACGACTATCTCGGCATGGGCCAGCACCCCAAGGTGGTCGGCGCCATGGTCGAGACCGCCACAAGGGTTGGCACCGGCGCCGGCGGCACCCGCAACATCGCCGGCACCCATCACCCGCTGGTGCAGCTCGAGCAGGAACTGGCCGATCTGCACGGCAAGGAAGCCTCGCTGCTGTTCACCTCGGGCTACGTCTCGAACCAGACCGGCATCTCGACGATCGCCAAACTCATTCCGAACTGCCTCATTCTCTCTGACGCGCTGAACCACAATTCGATGATCGAAGGCGTCCGTCAGGCCGGCTGCGAGCGGCAGATCTTCCGCCACAACGACCTCGCCCATCTCGAGGAACTCTTGATCGCGGCAGGTCCCGAGCGGCCCAAGCTGATCGCCTGCGAGAGCCTTTATTCGATGGATGGCGACGTCGCGCCGCTTTCGAAAATCTGCGATCTCGCCGAGAAATACGGCGCCATGACCTATGTCGACGAGGTCCATGCGGTCGGCATGTACGGCCCCCGCGGCGGCGGCATTGCCGAGCGTGACGGCGTCATGCACAGGATCGACGTGCTCGAAGGCACGCTGGCCAAGGCGTTCGGCTGCCTCGGTGGCTATATTGCGGCTAAGGCCGAGATCATCGACGCGGTCCGCTCCTACGCGCCGGGCTTCATCTTCACGACCGCGCTGCCGCCGGCGATCTGCTCGGCCGCGACCGCGGCGATCCGGCATCTGAAGACCTCGAACTGGGAACGTGAGCGCCACCAGGACCGCGCCGCCCGGGTCAAGGCGATCCTCAATGCCGCCGGCCTGCCTGTGATGTCGAACGACACCCATATCGTGCCGCTGTTCGTCGGCGACCCCGAGAAGTGCAAGCAGGCGTCCGATATCCTGCTGGAGGAACACGGCATCTACATCCAGCCGATCAACTATCCGACGGTGGCCAAGGGCACCGAGCGGCTGCGGATCACGCCCTCGCCCTACCACGACGACGGGCTGATCGATCGGCTCGCGGACGCGCTGCTGCAGGTCTGGGACCGCCTCGGCCTGCCCGTGAAGCAGAAATCGCTGGCGGCCGAGTAACCCTACCCCTCCCAATCCTTCCGAATTGGGCCGGTAGCGCGGTGCGCTGGCGGCCCAAAGCGTTTATACTGCTCTCTTCCGGCCATTTGTCCGGCTATGGCGCTTGCGCGCTTCCGGCCGGCGTGGAGACAGCACGTCCGCATCAAGTGCCGGGAGAGGGAGACCCGCAGCGATGCTGCACGACTGGGGCGTAATCGCCGCCGCGTTCGCCTATATCGGCTTGCTGTTCGTCGTCGCCAGCTATGGCGACCGCCTGTCGCCGAGCCAGCGCGGCCGCGCCAGCATGCTGATCTATCCGCTGTCGCTGGCGATCTACTGCACCTCCTGGACCTTCTTCGGCTCGGTCGGCTTCGCCACCCGCACCAGCATCGACTTCCTCGCGATCTATGTCGGCCCGATCCTGATGATCGGGCTTTGCACGCCGCTACTGCGGCGCGTGATCCAGCTCGCCAAGTCGCAGAACATCACCTCGATCGCCGACTTCATCGCCGCGCGTTACGGCAAGAGCCAGGCGGTCGCCGCCACCGTGGCCATGATCGCGATCGTAGGCTCGGTGCCCTACATCGCGCTGCAGCTCAAGGCGGTGGCGTCCTCGCTGGAGACGATCCTGACTGAGGACAAGCTGTTCTCCTCGATTCCGCTGATCGGCGACATCGCGCTGGTCGTGACCCTGGCGATGGCGGCATTCGCCGTGCTGTTCGGCACCCGCCAGACCGACGCCACCGAGCACCAGCACGGCCTGATGCTGGCGATCGCCACCGAATCCATCGTCAAGCTGGTGGCCTTTATCGCCGCCGGCGCCTTCGTCACCTTCTGGATGTTCACGCCCGTTGAGCTGATCGAGCGCGCGATAAAGACGCCGGAGGCGGTGCGCGCGATCAGCTATGTGCCGTCGATCGGCAATTTCCTCACCATGACGCTGCTGTCGTTTTGCGCGATCATGCTGCTGCCGCGGCAGTTCCACGTCAGCGTGGTCGAGAATTCCAGCCTCGAGGAGGTCCGCCGCGCGCGCTGGCTGTTCCCGCTCTATCTGGTCGCCATCAACCTGTTCGTGATTCCAATCGCGATCGCCGGCCTCGTCACCTTCCCGTTCGGCGCCGTCGACAGCGACATGTATGTGCTGGCGCTGCCGATCGAGGCCAATTCCGCCCTCCTCAGCATTGCCGTATTCGTCGGCGGCCTGTCGGCCGCGACCGCGATGGTGATCGTGGAATGCGTCGCGCTCTCCATCATGGTCTCCAACGATATCGTGTTGCCGATGGTGCTGCAGGGAAGCCCCGGGGCGCGCGACGGCAGCAAGGATTTCGGTGACTTCCTGCTCAAGATCCGGCGCTTTGCGATCTTCGCCATCATGGTGATGGCGTATTTCTACTATCGCGCGCTCGGCAACACCCAGTTGGCGGCGATCGGCCTGCTGTCATTCGCAGCGCTTGCGCAACTGGCACCGGCCTTCTTCGGCGGCCTGCTGTGGCGGCAGGGAACCGCGCGCGGGGCGATGGGCGGCATGCTGCTGGGCATCGCGGTGTGGGTCTACACGCTGTTCCTGCCGAGTTTTCTGGAAGGCAGTCCCGCCGGTCTGCTGCTGTTGCAGCAAGGCCCGTTCGGCATCACGGCGCTGCGTCCGCAAGCGCTGCTCGGCACCGATCTGCCGCCGCTGATGCACGGCGTGTTCTGGTCGCTTTCGCTCAACATCCTGACCTATGTCGTGATGTCGCTCGCGCGCCAGCCCTCCTCGATCGAACGGCTGCAGGCGGACCTGTTCGTGCCGAACACGCTGACGCCGACCGCCCCGACCTTCCGGCGCTGGCGCACCACGGTGACCGTGCAGGACATCCAGAGCACGGTGGCGCAATATCTCGGCCCCGAGCGCGCTGCCCAGGCCTTCGAGACCTTTGCCGCCAATCATCCCGGCAATCTCGATCCGGCCGCTCCGGCCGATTTCGAGTTGCTGCAATACGCCGAACGCCTGATCGCCTCCTCGATCGGGGCGGCGTCCTCGCGCCTGGTGATGTCGCTTCTGCTGCGCAAGCGCACCGTCTCCGCCAAGGCCGCGCTGAAGCTGCTCGACGATTCCCACGCCGCGCTGCATTTCAACCGCGAGATCCTGCAGACTGCGCTCAACCATGTGCGCCAGGGCATCGCAGTGTTCGACGCCGATCTGCAACTGATCTGCTCGAACCACCAGTTCGGCGAAATTCTCGCGCTGCCGCCGCATTTGGTTCAACTCGGCATTCCCTTGCAGGAAATCCTGGAATTCATGGGCGCAGTCAGCGCCTCAGGCGCCGGCGATCTCGATACGCTGCTGGAGCGGCGGCTGGCCGCCTACACCACCGAGGGCGAGCCCTATCTGGAGCGCCTGCCCGACCGGCACATGGTGATCGAGGTCCGCTCCAACCGGATGCCGGGCGGCGGCTTCGTCATCACCTTCTCCGACGTCACGCCGAGCTTCGAGGCCGCCGAAGCGCTGGAACGCGCCAATGCGACGCTGGAAAAGCGCGTGCGCGACCGCACCGAGGAACTCACCCGCCTGAATTCCGAACTGGCGCAGGCCAAGAGCACCGCCGAGGACGCCAATATCTCGAAGACCCGGTTCCTGGCGGCCGCCAGCCACGACATCCTGCAGCCGCTCAACGCGGCGCGGCTTTACGTGACCAGCCTGGTCGAACGACAGAACGGCGGCGAGGATTCGCGCCTGGTCGAGAACATCGACGACTCGCTGGAGGCGATCGAGGAGATCCTCGGCGCGCTGCTGGACATCTCGCGGCTCGATGCGGGGGCGATGACGACCTCGATCTCAAGCTTCAAGATGGCTGACCTGATGCGCTCGCTCGAGATTGAGTTCGCGCCGATCGCCCGCGCCAAGGGGCTGGAACTGGCCTTCGTGCCCTGCTCGCTGCCGGTGCAATCCGACCGCTCGCTGCTGCGCCGGCTGCTGCAGAATTTCATCTCCAACGCCATCAAATACACCCCGCGCGGGCGCGTGCTGGTCGGTTGCCGCCGCCACGGACAGTCGCTGCGGATCGGCGTCTACGACACCGGCGTGGGTATTCCCGTGACGAAACGCGGCGAGATCTTCAAGGAGTTTCACCGCCTCGAACAGGGCGCGCGGATCGCCCGCGGCCTCGGTCTTGGCTTGTCGATCGTCGAGCGGCTGGCGCGCGTGCTCAACCACGGCATCGCGATCGACGCTAACGTCAGTGGCGGCTCGGTGTTTTCGGTGACGGTGCCGATCGCCAAGGCGATCGACCACACCGCCGCGGTCACCAGCGCCACGCCGCTCTCCAGAACGCCGATAAGCGGCGCGCTGGTCGTCTGCATCGAGAACGACCCGGCGATCCTCGACGGTATGAAGACGCTGCTGACGGCGTGGGACGCCGAGGTGATCGCGGTCACCGACCCCGACGCCGCGATCGCGGCGGTCGAAGCCTCCGGCAGCAGCGTGACCGGCCTTCTGGTCGATTATCATCTCGACCGCGGCAACGGCGTCGCCGCGATCCGCGAGATCCGCCGCCGCTTCGGCGAAAATATTCCGGCCATCCTGATCACGGCGGATCGCAGCCCGAACGTCCGAGCCGCCGCGCGCGAGGAAAACATCGCGATCCTCAACAAGCCGGTGAAGCCAGCTTCACTTCGCGCCCTGCTCGGCCAGTGGCGGGCGCAACAGATGGTGGCGGCGGCGGAGTAGCTCCGTCATTTGCGGGATGGTCCGAAGGACCAGACCTCAGGGGTGCAATTTCAATTCGGGGAATCTCGAGATTCTCAGGTGCGCAATCGCGCACCATAGTTCGATGCTGCGCATCGCCCCGGAACGACACTGACATCACCCCGTCGGCGTGCCCTGGCGCCACTGGCCGCCGGAGATTTTCGCGGCCGCAATCACGGCCTGCGTCCGGCTTTCGACGCCGAGCTTCTGCAGGATCGCCGAAACATGCGCCTTGATCGTCGCTTCCGACACGCCGAGCTCATAGGCGATCTGCTTGTTGAGCAGGCCCTCCGACAGCATCATCAGCACGCGCACCTGCTGCGGGGTCAGCGTGACGAGACGATCGCGCAGCCGCGCCATGTCGGGATCGTCGGCCGACGAAAGGTCGGTGTCCGGCGGGACCCAGACGTCGCCCTCCATCACCTTCATGATGGCGTCGCGCAGCGTTTCGACGCCGAAGCGCTTGGGGATGAAGCCCGAGGCGCCGAAGTCGAGCGACCTTCGGATCGTGCCGGCATCGTCGCTCGCGGACACGATGATCACCGGGATCGCGGGAAACTGTGCGCGCAGGTAGATCAAGCCGGAGAATCCCGAGATCCCCGGCATGGTGAGATCGAGCAGGATCAAATCGACGTCGGAATCCCGTTCCAGCAGCGCGGTGAGATCATCGAACGACCCCGCCTCGCTGATGACGGCCGACGCCACGACACTGCCAACCGCCTGCCGCAAGGCGTCGCGGAATAGCGGGTGGTCATCGGCGATGACGAGGTGGGTATTGGCAGCAGCAGTCATCTACTTCTTGCGAAAAGCGTTGCGGCAAACCGGTGACCATTTTTCCGCAGGCCTGCCAAGCGGTTTGGCAATTGTCCCCTGCCCGGCTGTCGCATGCAAGCGCCCAATTCTCTCACGCGGTAAAGCAGTTAACCGCCCGATTTGTGCACCGCAACAAGGTGACGGGATTCCGTGCGTCCTTAATCAATCCCCGAACAGCAGATCGCGGGTCAGCTTGTCGACGGCGCGGACCGCCTGGAGCGCCACACGCAAACGGTCGTAATCGCGGGCCGGCAATTGCTTGACCGAGACGGTGTTGGCAGGCGGTGTCCCGTGAGCGATATCCTCAATCTGCTGCGACAGGATGAGATCGAGAAATATGCCCTGAGCCTCGACCAGCGTATCGAGATCGGTCTCGCTCACGTGAACAAGCGCCTTCACGCCAGCGAGCCGCGCCGGCGTCGATCGGTCGGTCACATGGTAACGGATCGCCATGGCCCGCGCCGCGGCGACAATGCCGAACAGCCCGGCTGCCTTGAGGTCGATGCGGCCGCCTTCGGTACGGATGCCGCCGAAGAATTTCAGGCTCACGGGAACGCTGACACTTTCGACCAGGAGCTTGGCGAACGCGGCCTGGCCTTCGGCCGCGGCGAAGGCCGCCTGCCTCACGGCCACGGCCAAGCCGCCTTCGCCGTGAACCGCCCGCAGGTCGAAGAAGATATCGACGGACAGCAGATCGCTGGGGTTAGAGCGCATGATCCAGTGGTCGATCCGATTCCGCCACGTTGCGACGGAACCACGCCACGGCGCGTTCTTCGCCATCACGCCGCCCTTGCAATACGGCACGCCGGCCTCGTGCAGGATGTCCGCGACATGCGTGCCGAGCGCCGCGAACCAGCGATCCTCCTCGCTATCAGGTTCGCCGCGCTCGAAAATCACGGCATTGTCCTGGTCCATCGCCAGCATGCTTTCGCCGCGGCCGGCCGAGCCGAGCACGACCACGGCATAGCCGCACGGGGGCCCGCCCTGGCCGCGCTCCCGCATGATCCGCTCGGCGATCACGGCGGCCTGACCGGTGAGCGCGCCGAGTTCGCGGGAAATCACTTCCGCGATATCGCGACCGGAAAGTCCTTCCGCCATCAGAGATTCCGCGACCCGCGGCAGCTTGGCCCAGGCAAGCGCCAAGGCGTGCGCGTCCGCGGCATCGTCAATCTCTTCGCCGAGCGAAATGGCCTCCCCGGCGCGTAACCGCAGCAGGTCTCGCGCGGACAATGCCCCGATCACGCGGCCGGCTTCGTCGATGACACCGAGATGGCGGGTCTTGAGACGGTTCATGCGGCCGATGGCGCGATAGACAAAGGCGTCCGCGGAAACCGCTGCCAGCGGATGGCTCATGATCTGCCTGACCGGCAATTCGAGCGCGGCGGCGCCGAAGCGGGCGATCGCGCGCAGCACGTCGTGTTCCGTGACAATCCCTGCCTCCGCGGCCTTCACGTCGCCGGAAGCGGCGTTGGGCGCCACATACAGCGCCGACGTTCTCTCGCTCGCCAGCCGCGCGAGGACCTCGTGGACCGAAATGCCGGATGCCACAAAGACCGGAGGCATCCGCATGATATCGCGATTGCGGTGCCGATAGGCGTAGCTGTCGAAACGTTTCAGCGTTCGTTCCGCGTCGGCGCGTTCCGGAGCTTCGACGGCCTGGATCCAGCCGGCCCGCGCCTCATCGTCGAGTACGGAAGTAAGGGCGAGGCACGCCCGTTCGGCCTCGGCAATGGTACGGATGCCGTGGTCGCGCAACTTCGGCACCAGCGCCACAAACACCCGCGCCGCCGTTATGGCGTCGCCGAGCGCGGAATGCCGGTCGACGACGTCGACACCCATCCAGGCGGCGAGTTCGTCGAGCGAATAGCCAGCCAGTTCGGGTGCGGCGATCTGCGCCAACTGCCGCGTGTCGAGCGTGCGTGGCCGTATCCAGGGCAGGCCGGCGAGATCGCATTCGCGCTTCAGCACCGCAAGGTCGAACCCTACCGCGTGCCCGATCACCGGTGCCTGGCCGAGAAACGAACGGAAGCCCGGCCAGACATCGGCAAACAACGGCGAGCCGGCGACCATGGCGTCGTCGATGCCGTGAATGCGCGTCGTTTCGACCGGGATCGATTGACCGGCCGGCCGCAGCAATTGACGGAAGGATTCGCCGGCAACCAGCTTTCCGGCCGACAGTCGCACTCCGGCAAGCTCGATCACCCGCGCCTTGCGCGGATCGAGGCCAGTGGTCTCGGTATCGATGACAACGGCGTCGAGCGACAAAAGCGGGGCGCCGCCAATCGTCCTGTCCATCGCCCCTCCCTTTCGCGCGGCGGCCGCGCGATCGGCCCGGCGCCGGGACGGCCGAATGCCGTCCTACTTCTGCAGCGCGGCAGTCAATGCGGATGCATCGATCCGGTCGACCAGTTCATCATGGATGTTGCACAGGCTGACACGAAGGTAGTTGCGCGTGGTCTGAAAATCCCGCCCGCGCAGCTTTTCGTGGATCGGCATCATGGCAAAGTAGTCCTCCGCCAGCGGTTCGGGAATGTCCATCACCCGCTTCGGCGCGTGTCCCCCCACCAGGTCGAGCCGGTGCTCGAGCTCGCGCCGCGCTTCCTGCCAGCCGGCCTCGCCGATCGACGGCGGCACCGGATAACGGTCGAAAACCGAAAGCACGACTGCGATGATCCGGTCGAGCACCACCCGGCGATTCTCGCCGGCGTGCGGGCGCAAAACCACGTCGACCGTCTCGCCCACCATCGAAAGACCGAGCGGAAACGCCCGCCAGCGCGCATGTTCGACCGATTTGGCGAACCCTTCCTCGGCAAACAGCACCTTGGCGTAGTGGCCCGCGCGGGCACGGGAATATTCGTAGATTCCCTTCTGCACGATGAAAGCCGACTGCGCATTGATGAAGTCGGCAAGCGCCTCACGGTCGCGAATTGGCGGGCGCGGGCGAAAGAACTTTTCGAACAGCTTCATCGCGGGCCTTCCTGCCAGATGGACCAAGTTAGTTCGCCAGCATTTCCGGCATTTGCCAAGCTCGCATCCTGAAGGGGCGCATCACTCTTAGCAGTTGCAGCAACTTTATTCCCCCAAAGTACTATTAAGGTGGAACCGACCCAGGTGTTAACCTTCGTTGACTCCAAACCGGCACCAGACCGGTTGGAGGGGTGGCACGGGGGGCGCCGCGCTGACGGGATTTCATTCCCCTCGATCATTCAACCCCGGCTCGTTTGCTGGCCGGCGTTTTGAGGAGGAATTGTAGCCCATGCCCGACTCGACAAGCCTGAAAGCGAAAGAAGAAGCCCACTGGGCGAGGACATCGCGGCTGATGTTCACGCATCTCGCGGTCTGGTTCTTCTTTGGCTTCATCATCCACATGTTCGTGAAGCCGCTCAACGCCATCATCATTCCGATCCTCGGTTTCCCGCTCGGCTTCTACATGGCCGCGCAGGGGTCGCTCATCGTGTTCGTGGTCATGCTGTTCATGTTCGCAAAACAGCAGGACAAGATTGATCGCGAATACGGCTTTGCCGAGGAAGATTGAGGGGGAATCGATCATGGCTACACAAGGCGCTGCCAGCACCACGGATTTCATCAAGAACCTGGGGAAGATGTACGGTACGTATACCGGCGGCTTCATCGGATTCATCCTCTTCCTCGCGGTTCTCGAGCAAGTCGGCGTTCCGAACAAGATCCTTGGCTATCTGTTCGTGTTCTTCACGCTCGCGGTTTACGCGATCATCGGGGTGATGACGCGAACGGCGGAAGTCTCCGAGTATTATGTCGCCGGACGGCGTGTCCCGGCTTTCTACAACGGCATGGCGACCGGTGCCGACTGGATGTCGGCGGCATCTTTCGTCGGCATGGCCGGCACTCTGTTCCTGCTCGGCTATGACGGCCTGGCCTGGGTGCTCGGATGGACCGGCGGCTTCGTGCTGGTATCGATCCTGATCGGACCATACCTGCGCAAGTTTGGCGCCTACACGGTGCCCGACTTCCTGTCGTTCCGGTACGGTGGCAATTTCGCTCGTTCTCTAGGCGTGATTGTGCTGGTCGCCTGCTCCTTTACCTATGTGACGGCGCAAATCTACGGCACCGGGATTATCGCCTCACGATTCCTTGGAATGCAGTTCGAGATCGCGGTGTTTGCAGGCCTTGTCGGCATCCTGCTCTGCGCGATGCTGGGCGGGATGCGGGCGGTGACCTGGACGCAGATCGCACAATACATCGTGCTGATCATCGCCTATCTGACCCCGATCGTTATCCTGTCCACCAAGAAGTATGGAATTCCGATCCCCGAACTCACTTACGGACAGGCGATTGCGGATATTACCGCGCGCGAGCAACAAATGCTGGCGACGGGTCTGACGACAGCCGCAGCGCTGAAGCCGCACATCCAGCCCTTTATCAACTACAGCCCGCTCAACTTCTTTGCGATCATCATGTGCATGATGGTCGGTACTGCATCGTTGCCACATATTCTGATGCGTTACTTCACCACCCCGTCGGTGCGTGAGGCGCGTCAGTCCGTCGCCTGGTCGCTGCTGTTCATCTTCCTGCTGTATTTCTCCGCGCCGGCCTACGCGGCATTCTCGAAACTGGAGGTGTACACCAACATCATCGGGCGGGATCTGTCCGCCATTCGCCCCTGGCTGTTCAGCTGGGGTGAACTCGGTCTGATCCAGATCTGCGGCAAGAATGCCGCCAGCATCGACGCCATCGTGGCGGCGTGCAAGGCGATCGCAGGACATCCCGGCGTCGTGAGACTGCAGGACTTCGTCATCAATACGGACGTGATCGTGCTTTCCACGCCAGAAATCGCGGGACTTCCGTATGTGATCTCGGGTCTGGTGGCAGCGGGCGGTCTGGCCGCTGCGCTGTCGACGGCGGACGGGCTGCTGCTCGCCATCGCAAACGCCCTCTCGCACGACGTCTATTACAAGATGATCGACCCCAACGCCCCGACGATGCGTCGGCTCACCGTGGCGCGCGCTCTTCTTGTGGTCGTTGCCGTGATCGCAGCCGCGACCGCCGCAACCAAACCCGGGGATATCCTGGCCATGGTCGGCTGGGCGTTCTCGCTGGCGATGGCGGGTAACTTCCCGGCGCTCGTGATGGGCGTCTGGTGGAAGCGGACAACGGCGACGGGGGCGGTCTGCGGTATTATCGCCGGCTTCGGACTGTGCCTGTTCTACCTCGTCACGACCCGGTACTTCCCGGGCGCGGGCGTGAAGTATTTCGGCATGACGTCGCTGACCAACCCGCTGACTGGGGCGCCGCTGGTCGATATCGCCAAAGCCATGACGTTGCCCAATGCCATGGAAAGCTTCCCGACCCTCGCCCACCCGATGGCGAACAAGGTTGGTTGGTTCGACCTGACCAACATCGCCTGCGGGTTGTTGGGAACGCCGCTGGGCTTCGCGGTCATCTACATCGTCAGCAAGCTCGGCAAGGAGCCATCGGCGGAAATGCAAGCCTATGTCGACGACATCCGGAAGCCGCGAGGCAGGACGGTGCTCGAGGAGAGGACCATTTAAGAAGCGACCGATAGATATCGGCAAGCGGGGCCCCTCGGGGCCCCGCTTTGTTTTCGAGGAAGCCATGACATCGCTTGCCGGGAAAGTCGTTGCTTGCCATTGTTGGGCTCAATCGTGGTGTCGTCACCCATCCCGGTTCGTCGACTACTGAAGCGCTGCGGGAGCACCGGACTTTGGATACTGCAACTTCATTTGCCGGCTATTGGTATTTCCATCTGCCGAACTTCATCCTGGCGGCGTTGATGTACACGATGCTCGGACGGTTCCTGCTCGGCCTGATGGTCGACGCGGATTCGCCGAACTATATCTGGCGATTCTTTTGCCGGATCACCGATCCCGCGATCGGCGTCATCTCGATCGTAACCCCGAAGATCACCCCTCCCGCCGTGCTTTGGCTGTTCGGCTTCGTCTGGCTGTTCTGGCTGCGCGTGGTGTTTCACTACACGTTGCTGGTGTTGAATCTCGCGCCCCGGCTCGGCGGAGCGGCATCATGAACCGCAATTTCTATTTCATCGGAATTGCGTTTTTCGGAATGATCAACGGCATCTTCAACCAGCTCGCGCTGATTTTCACGTTGCTGTACGTCCAACTACTCGCCGGGCCGCTGCTGTTTGGCAGCCTGTCCCTTACGCTGATGTTCGCGTCGCTGATGGTCTCGACCGCGACCGTCATTCTCGGCGGAATTCCGGCGGCGATTTACGAGCGCGTCACCGGCGCCTCGGAGTCGAACAACGCGTCGCTCTGGATCTGGCTTGCCGGAACGGCGCTTCTGGCGCTGCCAGCCGCCGGCAATTTTCTTAAAATCGGCCTTTAGCGCATCGGTTCCGGAGGTTGAGGCCGGACGGCCCAGCGGTTACGCTGGGCCTTCATTGGCTGCTGACGACGGAGTAGCGGATCATGGATGAGATGAGCCGTATTGCCTATGAAACGGTGCTGCGTGCCTGCGGCTTCGCATCGCTTGCCATATTCTGCATCATGATCGGCCTGTCTTTTCTTCCGCGATCTGCTTTCCAGGCCGGCGGCTTTCTCAGCATGATGATGACGCTCGTGCTCATTTTCAAGGCACGCGAAGCAAGGACCAAGGACCATCGGCGGACCGAGATGTGGCTCTATCTGCCCAAGGAGAGTCGGCCGCCGCAGGCTTTGGCCCAAAAGATGATTTCAAGCGTCATGCGGGAGACATATTTGTCGTTCGCGCGCTGGACTGCCATCATCTCGATTGTGATGTGGACCATCGCACTTATTTTCTCGGCCATTGGACTTTAGTCAGGGCCGCGCTCCACACGGGCAGATTCATTCAACAATTGCCGCGGCTTGATCGACGCAAAGCGGTGTTACGCCCCACCGAAAGTACTATTGGGCCATTACTCCCAAACATGTAGTGAGGCCTGCAATTACGCGTCGACTGACGCAACGCACATTTGCGCGATCATAAAAAGGGGAGCGAATCGGAAATGTCCACAATGACTGCCACGTCCGGCAAGGCCGCCGGGATGACGAAGGACGAACGTTTCGTCATTCTCGCGTCTTCGCTCGGTACCGTCTTCGAATGGTATGACTTCTACCTGTTCGGTTCGCTTGCCAGCATCATCGGCGCGCAGTTCTTCGGCGTCATCGATCCCGCAACAAATCAGCCGATGTTCAACCAGGCCACGCGCGACATCTTCGCGCTGCTGGCGTTCGCCGCGGGCTTTATCGTTCGCCCGTTCGGCGCCATCGTGTTCGGTCGCGTCGGCGACATCGTCGGCCGCAAATACACCTTCCTCGTCACCATCCTGATCATGGGCCTGTCGACCTTCATCGTCGGCATATTGCCCAACGCGGCGACCATCGGCATTGCGGCACCGATCATCCTGATCGCATTGCGCCTGCTGCAGGGCCTCGCGCTCGGCGGTGAGTACGGCGGTGCGGCGACGTACGTGGCGGAGCATGCCCCGATGGGCAAGCGCGGCTACTACACCTCGTTCATCCAGACCACGGCGACGCTCGGCCTGTTCCTGTCGCTGCTGGTGATCCTGTTCACCCGTTCTGCACTCGGCGAAACCGATTTCGCGAAATGGGGCTGGCGCATTCCGTTCCTGGTCTCGGTGTTGCTGCTCGGCATCTCGGTCTGGATCCGGCTGCGGTTGAATGAATCGCCGGTATTCCAGAAGATGAAGGACGAGGGCAAGGGCTCCAAGGCGCCGCTGACCGAAGCCTTCGCCAACTGGAGCAACGCCAAGATCGTCATCCTGGCGCTGATCGGCGGCGTGATGGGCCAGGGCGTGGTCTGGTACACGGGCCAGTTCTACGCGCTGTTCTTCATGCAATCGATCCTCAAGGTCGACGGCTATACCGCGAACCTGCTGATCGCCTGGTCGCTATTGTTCGGCACCGGCTTCTTCGTCGTGTTCGGCGCACTGTCCGACAGGATCGGCCGCAAGCCGATCATTCTGGCGGGCTGCCTGATCGCGGCGCTGACCTTCTTCCCGATCTTCAGGATGATCACCACCAACGCCAACCCGGCGCTGGAGAAAGCCATCGAGTCAGTCAAGGTGGAAGTGGTCGCAGACAAGGCAGGCTGCGGCGATCTGTTCAACCCGGTCGGCACCCGCGTCTTCACGGCACCCTGTGACACCGCCCGTGCCTACCTCGCGCAGCAGTCGGTCAAGTATTCGACCAGCTACGGTGCGGCAGGCTCCGGCGTGAAGGTCGTCGTCAACGGCAAGGATGTGCCGTACACGGCAGCGGCGGCTTCCAACCCGCAAGTGCTGGCGGCGGTGCAGGGCGCAGGCTATCCGAAAGCAGGCGACGCCCAGATTGTGAAGATGTCGCATCCGTTCGATATCTTCCAACCGCGGATCGCGGCTGTGATCGGGCTGCTGTTCATCCTGGTGGTCTACGTCACCATGGTGTACGGGCCGATCGCGGCGATGCTGGTCGAACTGTTCCCAACCAAGATCCGCTACACCTCGATGTCGCTGCCCTATCACATCGGCAACGGCTGGTTCGGCGGATTGCTGCCGGCGACCTCGTTCGCGATCGTGGCCTCGACCGGCGATATCTACGCGGGTCTCTGGTATCCGATCATCTTCGCTTCGATTACCGCGGTGGTCGGCTTCTTCTTCCTGCCGGAAACCAAGGACGTCGACATCACGAAGTAAACGACCCCATCCGGCGGCGGCCGGACGGAAACACGAACCGGCCGCGGAGCGATCCGCGGCCAGTTTGCTTTTGTGGGAGCCTCAATTTGTGGCGCCGATGAACTGCAGCACGATCTCGCGCCGGTGCGGCCGCGCGCGGTGCTCGACCAGGTAGATCGCCTGCCACGTGCCCAGCGCGGGCGCGCCCTGCAGCACCGGGACGTGCAGCGAGGTCGCGGTCAGCATGGTCTTGATGTGCGCCGGCATGTCGTCCGGTCCCTCGGTGTCGTGGCGCCAGCCGGCGTTTTCGGGCGCGAGCCGGTTCAGCGCCGTCGTCAAATCGACGAGCACGGTCGGATCGGCATTTTCCTGGATCGTCAGCGACGCCGAGGTGTGGCGGATGAACAGCGTCACAGCGCCTTCGCGCGCCCGGGCGTCGCGCACGAATTTCGCGACCTCGGCGGTGAGGTCGGTAAAGCCTGCGCCTGAGGTCTGCACGGTCAGCAGCGAGGACACAATGGTGTTGGCGGCGACGGCGGAGGGCGTGGTGCGGGAAACAGATTTTGGTGAGGTCATCTCAGCGATCTTCGTAGATGGTGGGCAAAGGCGCACTTCGCGCCGTGCCCACCAGTTTCTTGCTCGATAAAATTGGTGGGCACGCTTCGCTTTGCCCACCCTTCTGTAACGGGCCTCGATTAGTCAATCCCTTTTGCGTTGTCCGCTCGCCGGGGTCTCGCTTCTGTACGGGGTCGGCGCAGGGCCGCCACCTGATGGGGTTGGAAGAGGATAGGTCGACCAATCTACGTTGAGCGTGCTCACGAGGGCAACCTGGTGGGCAACGGCCTGACCTGATCCATCGTCCCGGCGAAGGGACTTCGCTTCGAGAAGGCCTGGTGTCGTGACCCGCCCGAAAACGGTTGCGTCTCTCCTGTCAGGCTGCCGTCGCAGCGGCGTTAAAGGGGGTTCCGTCGGCGAGCATGCGATGCATGATCACCGCGAGCCGGCGCGCCAGCGCCACCTTGGCTTTGCTCATGCCGGCGCGCTTTTTGATCCGCATGGCCCAGCTCTTCAATTGCGAACAGCCTTTGACCGGCTTGGTCAGCATGACGTTGGCGGCCTCGTAAAGCGCCGTGCGCACCGAGGCGTCACCGATCTTGCTGATCCGGCCGGTGTAGTTGGTCTCGCCGGATTGGTGCTTCTTCGGGGTCAACCCGAAATGGGCTCCTGCCTGCTTCGACGATTTGAACCGGGTTGGATCGTCGATGGCGCTGGCATAGGTCAGCGCCACGATCGGGCCGACCGCCGGGACCGACGTCAGCAGCCGCGCCTGCATGTCAGACCGCACCATCCTGCAGGTCTGTTTCTCGAAAGCTGCGAACTCGGTCCGCAGCACCGCCCGCACCGCCAGCAGCGCCTTGGCGATCATCTGCAGGTGCGGGTGGCCGTCCACGAGTTCCTCGATCCGTCCCGCGAACTTCTGCCCGGTCGTCTTGCCAACCTTCAGGCCAAAACCGCGCAGGATCCCGCGCAGGCTGTTCTCCACGTCGAGAAGCTTCGATTGCACCAGCTTGCGCGCCGTCAGCAGCGATCGGGTCTCTTGCGCACTGATCGATTTGCAGTGGACCGGTCGGAACCAGCCCAGCCGCATCAGTTGCGCAATCCCTCGCGCGTCGTTGCGATCCGACTTGACCGGCATCGCCTCAAACGCCTTCCGCACGTGCCGCGTCTCCAGCAGCTCAACGGCGAGGCCGGCGGCCTTCATCCCCGCAAACAGCCATTGCGACAGCGGCCCGGCCTCCAGCCCGATCCGCTCAAACTCAAAGCCAGACGACCGGAACCAGGCGATCAGCGCCTCCGGCTCGCTGGCCACCCTGGCCTCGCGCAAAATCTTGCCGCTTGCGTCAACAACACACACGCTCGAGCATTCCAATGACACGTCGATTCCGGCATAGTAGTTCATGGTCGTCTCTCCTCGATGTTTGGAGCGAGGCTCATCCCTCGACTCCGTCACACCATCAATGTGAGGGACGACCGCCCGCCCTCCAAGCAAGCCGCGCGCAGCGCGCCATCAAATAGCGCCGTAGCAAGCGCGGCTTGCTTGGAGGGCAGACCCGGGCCCGTTACCCCATCTACAAATTCAATGGCTGTCAAATCTTGCCGTTGACGTCCCGCTGCACCCGGTTGGCCATCTCGATCAGGCGCCGCCAGGCCCGCTCCAGGAACGACATCACGCGGTCCATGTCGCGGTCGCTCGGCAGCGGGATTTCAATCTTGCGCTCGCTCTCCGTGACCTTCGGCTCGCCCTTCTTCAGCGAGTCCGATTTCGGCAGCGGCTCCTCGATCTTGCCGGGCACGGTGGGCTCGCGCGAGGCGAGCTCTGCCTTGAACCTTTCATTCTCGGCCTGCAGCCGGACAATGTCGGCCTGCAGACGGCCGATTTCCGCGTCCATCGCCGCGCGCTCGTCGGGCACGGCATAGCAGGCCCAGCCTGTACCTGAATTGTTACAGGTCGAGACTGCGCCGGTGCGGGTGTCGAGACGGAGTACGCCATCGCCCGCCGGCGACAGTGCGTAACGGCCGTTTTCGGTCTCCGGCATCGCGCCCGCCAGCGCGTGACCGCAACCACCGAGGCAACCCGCCAGTATGATGGCGACCGATAATTTCGAGGACGATTTCGCTGTGCGCATGGCCTTGCTCCCGCCTCAAGGAGTTACCGGTTTCCTCGACCGCCGAGGCGCTTTCAAGGCGCCCCTGGACTGTAGAGCTATAGGGCGCACGCCCGGACTTCAACGCATCCTCAAGCAATTCGAGACGGTCCTGCCCCCAGAACACGTCGCCTTCCAGCGCATAGACCGGCGAGCCGAACACGTCGGCCGCCAGCGCATCCGGCCGGTTCTGCTCATAGGCCGCGCTGATTTCCTTCGAACCGGAGCGCTCCATCAGTTGCTTGCCGGGTAGCCGGCTGCAGATGAAATTTCAGTCCGCGCTTGTCGCGCCAGCGCTGCAATTCGACCATCCGGCAGCGCTGCCGTACCGGTGGCCCTTCATCAAGGGCAAGCCGCCGGTTTCCGAAAAATAGATCGACCAGCACTGCCGGCTTGTGATTAAGCTTGAGATCGTAAGTACTTATCAGGTCGCGAAAGGACTGATGGCCGATGTAGGCCCAGGGCGATTGGAGCGAGAAATAGGAATCGACCTGACGCGGCATGCGGGCTCCGGGGAGGAGGATTGTCGTTTCACGCGGAGCATCCCTGAAGACCGCCCAGCTGGGCGCAAGATCGATCCGCGCGGGAATAGCTGCTGCACTGCGATGACGGTCCACAGCGTCGCAGGCGACACCTGAATAAACCCAATTAAATCAACGAACTAATTGGTTACGGCCTAATCTTGACTTGATTAGACGCGGTAAGTATGGTCCGCGCGGCTTTCAAGGGTGACGGGCGTAATTTCCATCAACCGTTGGCATCGTTTAATGTCTTGGGCATGGCCCAAGACAAGAACGACAACGCAAGTGGAAATCGCGATCAGCCGTCTTCCGACGAAGCTGCGCTTTCCGCAAGGCTCGGAAGTCTGGATCAACGGTTGTCCGAAATTCGCGACAGCCGGAAACCCAGGACTGATCAACCCGGAACTGAAAGCGGAGATTCGGCTGCCAGAGCATCTGCGATGGCGCTGGGTTTCCGGCTTTCCTCGGAGTTGGTCGCGGGCGTTGTCGTCGGAGCGGCGATTGGCTGGGGGTTCGACCGTTTATTGTCGACATCGCCGTTCGGTTTCATCGTGTTTCTTCTGCTCGGCTTCGTCGCCGGCGTGGTCAACGTGGTGAGAACTGCAGGCGCAGGTCCAGGCAGGCGCTGAGCGTCGTCGGGAAGTCACGACATTTGAAATTCGAGTGCCGGCCAGGCCGGTGGATAAAGAGCCGCGCGGATGAAAATCGACCCGATCCACCAGTTCAATATCGAACCCCTCTTCACGATCGGCCATATCGGCAACCACACGATCGCCTTCACCAACTCTTCGCTCTACATGTTCCTGTCGGTAGCGGTGATCTCGCTATTGATGATCGGCGGCATGGCGGGACGGCAACTGGTTCCCGGGCGGCTGCAGTCGATCGCCGAAATCTCCTACGAGTTCGTCGCCTCGACGATCCGCTCTACCGCCGGCGCGGAAGGCATGAAGTTCTTCCCGCTGATCTTCTCGCTGTTCATGTTCATCTGCATCTCGAACCTGATCGGCATCATCCCCTACACGTTCACGGTTTCGAGCCACATCATCGTCACCGCGGCGCTGGCCTTCCTGGTTTTCTTCACCGTCCTGATCTACGGGCTCTACAAGAACGGCTTCAAGTTCTTCAAGATTTTCGTGCCCTCCGGCGTGCCGATCTACATCCTGCCGCTGGTCATGTTCATCGAAATCCTGTCGTTCTTCCTGCGGCCGGTCTCACACAGCGTGCGTTTGTTCGCCAACATGCTGGCCGGCCACATCGCGCTGAAGGTGTTCGCGGGCTTCGTTGCCATGCTCGGCGTCTCGCTTGGCGCGCTCGGCTGGGCCGGCGGCATGCTGCCGCTGGCGCTCACGGTGGCGCTGACCGCGCTCGAACTGCTGGTCGCATTCCTGCAGGCCTATGTGTTCGCGATCCTGACCTGCATCTACCTCAACGACGCCATTCATCCGGGACACTAAGCGGTCCGGGGAATTTCCACCCACACTTTGTCTTATCCTCAAGGAGCTCTAGAAATGGAACCGGCAGCAGCTAAACTTATCGGCGCGGGCATCGCATGCATCGGCATGGGCGGCGCGGGCGTCGGCGTGGGCATCATCTTCGGCAACTACCTTGCCGCTGCCGTGCGCAATCCTTCCGCAGCACAGGGCCAGTTCGGCAACCTGATCTTCGGCTTCGCCGTGACCGAAGCGCTCGGCATCTTCTCGCTGCTGATCGCGCTGCTGCTGCTGTTCGTTCCGCTCTGAGCTGCACCCTATCGCGCCGCCCGGTCCGGGCGGCGCGCTGACAGCAACAGGAGAACCCCGTGGCTGAGAAAAGTCATGGTACCGGCGCCCACACCGAGGCAGACGGCGGACACGGCGGAGGATTTCCTCCGTTCGAGTCGAGCACGTTTGCTTCGCAACTGGTGTCGCTCGTTATCGCGTTCGTCGCGCTCTATGTGATCGTGTCCCGCTTTGCGCTGCCGCGCGTCGAAAGCGTGATCGACGCACGTCAGAACGCGATCGAGGGCGATCTGGCGGCCGCGCAGAAGCTGAAGGACGAGTCGGATGCTGCGCTGAAGGCGTATGAGACCGAACTCGCTTCCGCTCGCTCCCGCGCGCAAGCCATCGGCAGCGAGACCCGCGAGAAGCTGAACGCGGCCGCGGAAGCCGAGCGCAAGAAGCTGGAAGACCAGCTCGCCACCAAGCTTGCCGCCGCCGAGAAGCAGATTGCGGCGACCCGCGAGACCGCGATGAGCAATGTCCGCGGCATCGCCGCGGATGCCGCCGGCGCGATCGTGCAGCGGCTCACCGGCGTGCTGCCCGACGGCAAGACGGTGAGCAAGGCCGTCGATGCCACGTTGAAGGGATAGACAGACCGATGTTCACCGAACCGGAAACCTGGGTCGCGATCGCTTTCGTCATCCTCATGGTGCTGTTTGCCTATCTCGGCATCCACAAGACGGTGCTGACGGCGCTCGATCATCGCGCCCAGCGCATCAAGGCCGAACTTGACGACGCCCGCCGTCTCAAGGAGGAGGCCGCCAAGCTGCTCGGCGAATACAAGACCCGCCGTGCCAGCGCCGAGCGCGAGGCCGAGGAAATCATCGCCAACGCCAAGGCCGAAGCCGAGCGCATCGCGATCGAGGCCAAAGCCAAGATGGAAGACTTCGTCGCCCGCCGCACCAAGACCGCCGAGGGCAAGATCGCCCTCGCCGAAGCCCAGGCGCTGGCCGATGTCCGCGCCGCCGCCGCCAACGCCGCAGTCGAAGCCGCCTCGACCATCCTGTCGCAGTCGGTCAAGGGCTCGGTCGCCGACGACCTGCTCGCCAAGGGCATCGCCGAAGTTCGCGCCAAGCTGAACTGAGCGCTTTCAACCACCAATCAAAGCCGGCGCGAGGCGATCGCGCCGGCTTTTTTATTGCTTCTTCTTTTTCGGCGCCGGGCGTTCGGGCTTCAGCGCCTGCGGGTCGAACCCGATATAGAAGATGTAGCTGTCGCCGTCGGCGCCGGGAGGGGCGGGATAGGTGAGATCTTCGGCCACCAACGTGAACGGCTCGCTGCCGCCTTCCGTCATAGTGACGGTGGTCTGATAGGCCTTGGTGGCGATGGTCTTCTCAGAGATGCCGCCGTGCACCACTGCGACGCGAATCGGGACCTGGACCGAGGGCGGTGCGCCGGCCGGGCCGGCAATGACGCGGCCCTGAATGCCGATCCGCGCCGTGATCACGCCGCCATTGACGCTGCATTCGCGGGCCATTTTGGAGATCGTCGCCTGAAAGCGCAGGTCGTTGCCGACCGGCTGCTTGCCGGGCGCCGCCACGGCATAGGTGGCCGCCCCGGCCCTGACCGTGACCGGCGGACAGGTCAGATCGCCGGTGTCCTGGGGCACCGCCGGCGCATTGGTGGCCGGCTCCTCGTCCGACTTACCGCCAAACAGGCTCTTGAAACGATCGGTGAGCGATTGCGCCGATGCCGGCGCCGCCGTCAGGCAGGCCAGCCCGCCCGCAACCGCCGCCGCGGCCATCACCTTGGCCAAACGAATTTTACCCATGCGACGTCCCCGAATCCCATCGTCCACGTCATTGTTCCCGGCGGCGTTATAGCAGCCCAATGGCGGCGAACCCAAGGCACCTAAAAGGCTTAGAAATCAACGGTTCAGCCGCGGAAATCCTCATGCAGCAGGCCGAACAGCAGATGGTCCTGCCAGACGCCGTTGATGCAGAGATAGCGCCGCGCCAACCCCTCGCGGGTGAAGCCGCATTTCTCCAGCACCCGGATCGAGGGCGAATTGGAGGGAATGCAGGCGGCCTCGATGCGGTGCAAATTGAGCTCACCGAACAGCGTCGGCAGCAGCACCCGAAGCGCCGCGGTCATGTAGCCGCGATGGGCGTAGGGCTCGCCGACCCAATAGCCGATGGTGCCGGCCTGCACGATGCCGCGGCGGACATTGGCCAGCGTGATGCCGCCGATCATGGCGCCGTCGGACTCGCGGAAGATGATGAACGGATAGGAGCGGTCGGCGGCGATATCCTCGGCGTAGCGGCGCAACCTTCGGCGAAAGCCGGCGCGGGTCAGATCGTCCGACGGCCAGATCGGCTCCCACGGCGTCAGGTAAGCGCGGCTTTGTTCGCGCAATTGCGCCCATTGCAGGAAATCCGCCATTTGCGGGGCGCGCAGCAGGAGACCGTGACCGCGCGGCACGAGCGCGGCTGGTCCGCTGGTTGGCAAACGAAACAGGGCCATGCCCGTTACTCTCCCGCCCGTACTACCTCTCCCTTGCCCCGCTCTTGCCGGGAGAGGTTGAAGCGCTAATGCAGCAGCGTCTTCGCCTTCGACTTCGTCAATCCTTCCGCAAAAGACACCGCCGTGTCCAGACCCCTGCCGCTGCCAAGCGCGACAACCGCCGGCCGGCTGCGGGACAACAACGCGTGCGCCGCATTGCGGGTCGATTCGACGCTGACCGCGTCGATCCGCGCCACCAGCTCTTCCACCGTCTGGGGCCGGCCATAGGCCAGCACGTGCCGCGCGAGCTGCTCAGCCCGGGAGGAGCAGCTTTCCAGCGCCATCAGCAGCCCCGCCTTCATCTGCGCCTTGGCGCGGGCAATCTCGGCCTCGGTGAGGGTCTCGACGGCGTCATTGATGACGTCGACGATGACCTCCATCATTTCGGGCGCGTCGCCGGGATCGGTGCCGGTGTAGAGGCCGAAAAAGCCGGTGTCGGAATACGGCGCGTGGAAGGTATAGATCGAATAGCACAAGCCGCGCTTTTCGCGCACTTCCTGGAACAGCCGCGACGACATTCCGCCGCCGAGCGTGTTGGTGAAGACCTGCAGCGAGAACAGCGACAGATCGGTCTGCGGCACGCCTTCGAGCGCCAGCGTCAGATGCGCCTGCTCGAGGTCGCGGTGCACCACCCGCGAGCCGCCCTTGCCGAACAGCGCCGGCACCGGCTTCGGCGCGGGTGTGGCGTCGAAGCTGGCAAATCTTTTCGCCACGTCCTCGACCACGCGCTTGTGGTCGACCGCACCCGCGGCGGCCACCACCATGTCGGGGCCGCGGTAATGCGTCGAGAGATAGCCGCGCAGCATGTCGCGATCGAAATTCTTCAGCGTCTTCGCGGTGCCGAGCAGCGAACGGCCCATCGGCTGCTCTGGAAAGCAGAGTTCGTTGAGGTGTTCGAACACGACGTCATCAGGCGTATCCTGCGCCGCGCCGATTTCCTGCACGATGACGCTCTTCTCGCGCTCGAGTTCATCCGGCACGAAGGACGGATTGGCCAGGATGTCGGAGAGCACGTCGAGCGCGAGCGGCACGTCGGCCTTCATCACCCGCGCATAATAGGCGGTGGTCTCCGTCGAGGTTCCCGCATTGAGGTCGCCGCCGACCGCCTCGATTTCCTCGACGATCTCGCGCGAGGAGCGCCGCGTCGTGCCCTTGAAGGCCATGTGTTCCAGAAGATGCGAGATGCCGTGCTCGTTCGGCTTTTCGTCGCGGCCGCCGACGCCGGCCCAGACGCCGAGCGCGGCCGTTTCCAGATGCGGCATGGTGTCGGTGACGACGGTCAGACCGGACGGCAGCTTGGTCACGTCAACGCTCATCCGGCAACTCCCTGCTTCGCGGCACGGCTCACCGAGCGCACGAATCGCTCCACTTCTGCTGAATCGTTTTTCATCACCGTGATGTGTTCGGACTTGGTCATGAGACCGTCGAGCCATGCCGGCAGTTGCGGCCGCACGCCGCAGGCGGCTTCCACCGCATCGGGGAACTTGGCCGGATGCGCGGTCGACAGTACGATGTTGGGTATTCTCGAATCCGAGGTATCGCGATCGGCCACCGCCAACGCCACCGCGGTATGGGGATCGACGAGGTCGCCGGCCTCACGCCAGGCGGCGCGGATCGCGGCGGCCGTCTCGGTCTCGTCGGCGCGGCCGGCGTCAAATTCCTCGCGGATCGCAGCCAGCATGGCATCCGGCAGCACAAAACGTCCGGATTGTTTCAGCGAGCCCATCAGCCGGCGAACGCTGTCGGCATCGCGGCGGCTCGCCTCGAACAGCAGCCGCTCGAAATTCGAGGAGACCTGGATGTCCATCGAGGGCGAGGCGGAGGCGTGGACCTCGCGTACCTCATAGATGCCGGTCTTGAGCGTGCGCGGCAGGATGTCGTTGACGTTGGAGGCGATGCGCAGCCAGCGGACCGGCAGGCCCATTTTCTTCGCGACATAGCCCGCAAAAATGTCGCCGAAATTGCCGGTCGGCACCGTGAAATCGACCGTGCGCGCGGGCGCGCCGAGAGCTGTGGCAGAAGTGAAATAATACACCACCTGCGCGACGATCCGCGCCCAGTTGATCGAGTTGACGCCCGACAGCGAGACCGCATCGCGAAAACCGTGATGGTTGAACATCGCCTTCACGATCGCCTGACAGTCGTCGAAGGTGCCTTCGATCGCCAGCGCATGCACGTTGGACGCGCCCGTCGTCGTCATCATCCGCCGCTGCACGTCGGAGATGCGCCCGTTCGGGAACAGCACGACCAGATCCACATTGTCGAGACCCGCGAACGCATCGACCGCGGCGCCGCCGGTATCGCCTGAGGTTGCGACCACGATGGTGGTGCGCTGGTTGCGTTTGGCCAGCACGTGATCCATCAGCCGCGAGATCAACTGCATCGCGACGTCCTTGAACGCCAGCGTCGGGCCGTGGAACAGCTCCAGCACGAATTGATTGGGCCCGACCTGGTTGAGCGGCACGACGGCCGGATGGCGGAAGGTGGCGTAGGCCTCGTTCGCCATGCGGCCGAGATCGGCGTCGGAGATTTCCCCCGCAGTAAACGGCTTGATCACGTCGACGGCGACTTCCCAATAGGGCCGGCCGAAAAATCCGGCGATAGTCTCATGCGAGAGTTGCGGCCAGACCTCAGGCACGTAGAGGCCGCCGTCGCGTGCAAGCCCGGTCAGCATCACATCGCAGAAACCCAGGACGGGGGCCTCCCCCCGTGTCGAAATATAGCGCGTCAAACCACCCTCCAAAGGCGCAAGCCCTATGCCAAGCCTTTGATATTGATCATGAATTCAATTTCGCCAAATGCGAAGCGAGCGGCACCATAAAGCGTTTTTGCGCGAAGGGGAAATGGCATGAGGGTGAAAAGACAGGGGTGGGGTCTCGCCAAGCAACTGCTGTCGTCCCTGCGGAAAGCAGGGACCCATACTCAGCGGCGGAAATTATTGGGTGCGCTGGTCGACGGTTTTCTTCAACAACGCAAGCCGGTGGTTATCGGTCCCTGCGCCCGTGCGCAATTGCGCACTAGGCAGGGACGACGATGGACCGTCGTTCCAGGGCAACGCTGAGGCCGCGCGTTCAACTACCCATAGCGAAGCGCGTCGACCGGATCGAGCCGCGCGGCGCGCCAGGATGGATAGAGCGTCGCGAGGAAGGACAGCGTCAGCGCCATGACCACGACGCCGGCGGTTTCGCCAAAATCGACCTCCGCCGGCAGCTTCGACAGAAAGTAGAGTTTTGGTGGAAACAATTCAGTGTTGGTGAGCCAGGACAGGAATTGCCGGATCGATTCGATGTTCAGGCAAACCAGCATGCCGACGAGCAATCCGGTCAGCGTGCCGATCACGCCGATCGCAGCGCCTGCGATCAGGAACACCCGCATGATCGCCCCGCGCGATGCGCCTATCGTACGCAGAATGGCGATATCGCTGCCCTTGTCCTTCACGAGCATGATCAGACCCGAGACGATGTTCAGCGCGGCGACCAGCACGATCAAGGTCAGGATCAGAAACATGACGTTGCGTTCGACCTGAAGCGCTGCGAAAAACGCCGAGGTGCGCCGGCGCCAGTCGACAAGGAACACCGGCCGCCCGGCGGCGTCTGCCACCGGCCTTCGGAATTCGTCGACCCTGTCGGGACTGGCGTCGATGAATATTTCGATGGCACTCACATCATCGGCGCGCTTGAAATAAGCCTGCGCCTCGGCGAGCGGCAGAAAAACCATCACGGAATCATATTCCGACATGTCGAGGCTGAACACCGCCGCGACCTTGTACGGCTTGATACGAGGCGCCGCACCCTTCGACGTCACGGCGCCGTCTGGCGCAACCAGCGTGATGTTGTCGCCGACACGCAGCGACAATTGATCAGCAAGCCTGCGCCCGATGGCGACCCCCTGTCCCTGCTCAAATGCGTCCAGCGAGCCCTGCTGGATGTTGCTGGTGATCGAGGCAAGCTGGTTGAGATCATCGGGGCGAATGCCGCGAATCAGTACGCCTGAGGCATTCTGCGCCGACGATGCCAGCGCCGGACCATCCACCACGGGAGCGGCCAGCCGTATGCCAGGAACCTGACGGATGCGTTCAGTGACGTCCTTCCAGTCGGTCAGCGACGATTCGAGCGGTTGCACCACAAGATGGCCATTGAGGCCGACGATCTTGTCGATCAATTCCTTGCGAAAACCGTTCATGACGGCCATCACGATAATCAGCGTCGCAACGCCGAGCATGATGCCGAGGAAGGAGAAACCGGCAATGACGGAGATGAAGCCTTCCTTGCGGCGCGCCCGCAGGTAGCGCCCGGACACCAGCCATTCGAATGCTGAGAAAGGCAATGGGCGCGGGGGATTTTCCATGGCGCCACTTTAGCGCGTTTTTGGTACGATTCGAGCGGCTCGCTTCGATGAACAATCCTCATCCACCGCCATATTCCCGCCATGCCGGACCGGGCGCGGCGAACACGCGGGCGTGGAATGAAGCCGGTGACGAGAATGATCGACCGCGCTGCGGCCGGCATGAAGCACGGCGTCGATGGCGACGTGGGCTTACGGTCTCAGAACGATCGCGCCGGCCGACCTTCGTGTTCGAGAATTATGACATCTTCGGCATAGAAGGAAACCGAGCCTGGGATGTCGCCTGGTGGGCCATAACCGGACATCGGAGATGCCTTCGAGACTACGCGCCAGGCTCTAGAATTCAGGGTCGATGAGCGGGAAAAATGCTGAAAAAGTTGACGATTTTCCCAATAGTTCTGCCAAATATTGGCGTTTCGACTTCGAGGTTTACCCGACGAATTCCGACGGCTTTGCGGGGGGAGTATCTGATGAACTCGAGCAGCAACGCAGATTTTTCGACAATACTAAACCGCATTCTTGATACGGCGGCGGACAATCTCAGGATCGCAAAGATTCTGGTTCAAATGGGTCTCGATCCCAACAACATCACCTACGATGCCCTACTCAACCGGCTGCTAGAAATTGTGCTGGCCAACATCACGCTTGCCAATATGTTCGCTGTGATTGGTGCCACCTTTCTTGTAGCTACGTTGCTGATGCATACAATGGTGCCGCTGCGCATCGCGAACATGGTCGGCTGTACATTCTTCGTCGTCTTTGGCGCGCTCTCCGGAAGCGTCGGGACTTTTATCCTGTATCTGCTTTTCCTGCCGATCAATGCAATTCGCCTCCGCCAAATGCTCAAACTGATCAAGAGGGCACGCATAGCCACAGAGGGCGATACCTCATTGGAATGGCTCAAACCTTTCATGACCCAGCGCAAATATCGCAAGGGCGACAAATTGTGCAGCAAGGGCGATGCAGCCAACGAAATGTTTTTGATCATCACCGGAAAATTCCTGGTCACCGAATTCAGCGTAGAGCTTCCGCCTGGAAGTCTGATGGGCGAGCTTGGCTTCCTGACGCCGAAAAATCGACGGACGGCGACGATCGAGTGCATCGAGGGCGGTCATGTGCTGACAATTGAGTATGATAAGTTGCTGGAGATCTACTTTCAAAATCCGGAATTTGGTTATTACTTCCTCATCCTCACCAGTCACCGCCTGCTGGAGAATAATGCAAAGCTTGAAGAAATCATCGCACAGAACAAAATCGCACCGCCGATTGCAGTCGCGAGCGGTACGGTTGAACTTTAGAGGATGCTGAGCGAACAAGCCGATGTCCGCTAATCTGATGGTCCGGCCGTGCTCCTGCCCCGCCCGCGATACGCTTTGCAGCGGCGGCCAAATACTCTCGATGTCGCAAATGGGGTCACTAACAGACATCGGCGCTCATGGCCGTGGTTGTCTGCTTTACCTCCGTGAGCAGGCATCGTCGGCTTCGCCGCCATGTCTGAGAAGTGGCACTCAACGGAGATCTTGAGCGTAACCGCCGACGTCCGTTTACACGGGTGAACCGGACATGCCGGGCCTATGCCGCAATCTCCGCCAATGACATTTCAGTGCGATGCGGAATTTGATCGCGAGCGAGGCATAGCGGACATCCCATCACCGCGCTGATCAAACCTCAAGACAACCGCGTTCATTCAAGCCCGGTATTGCTCGTCACTGACCTTCTCCATCCAGTCGACTGTCTTGCCGTCGAGCCGCTCCTGGACGGCGATGTGCGTCATGGCCGTGGTCGGCGTCGCACCATGCCAGTGCTTTTCGCCTGGCGGAAACCAGACGACGTCGCCCGGGTGAATTTTCTCGACGCGCCCGCCCCAGACCTGCACCCAGCCGCGGCCGGATGTGACGATCAGGGTCTGTCCCAGGGGATGGGTATGCCATGCGGTCCGCGCGCCGGGCTCGAAGGTGACACTGGCGCCGGCGACGCGCGCGGGATCTGGAGCCTGGAACAGCGGATCGACGCGCACGCTGCCGGTGAAATATTCGGCGGGCCCTTTGCCGGATGGTCGCGAGCCGCTTCGCTTGATTTCCATTGTTCCGTTCCTTGGCTTGGCCGTGACAGCCGGCATGGTACCCGCTGCCAACACCGCGAGGCCGGTGGTGGCGAGCAGGCGTCTTCGCGTGAACATGGTGTGCTTCCCCTAACGTGCTTGCTTGGAGATACGTGGCCGCGCGAACCCGCGTTCAACCCACGTCCGGCATTTGCTCCAGCAGCTTGTCGAGCGTGATCGGATAATCCCGGACGCGCACGCCGGTAGCGTTGTAGACCGCGTTGGCAACCGCTGCCGCCACGCCGCAGATGCCGAGCTCGGCGACGCCCTTGGCCTTCATCGGCGACGACATCGGATCGGTCTCGTCGAGGAAGAACATTTCCTGATGTGGAATGTCGGCGTGGACCGGCACCTCGTAAGCAGCGAGATCATGATTGACGAAGAAGCCGGCGCGCTTGTCGACCACGAGTTCTTCCATCAGCGCCGCGCCGACCCCCATGGTCATCGCCCCGATCACCTGGCTGCGGGCGGTCTTGGGATTGAGGATGCGGCCGGCGGCGCACACCGCGAGCATCCGCCGCACGCGGATCTCGGCGGTCGCGGCATCGACGCCGACTTCAACGAAGTGCGCGCCGAAGGTCGATTGCTGGTACTTCCTGGCGAGGTCGCCGTACTCGATTTCGTCTTCGGCCGTGATGCCGCCATCGGCCGCGGCCTGCGCCAGCGGCACGCTGCGATTGCCCGCGCGCACCTCGCCATCGACGAACGCCGTTTCGGTGGAGTTGAATCCGAGTTTCTGCGCGATCGCCTCGCGCAGCTTGACGCAGGCGGCATAAACGCCGGCGGTGGAGTTGTTGCCGCCCCACTGCCCGCCGGAACCTGATGACACCGGGAAGGCCGAGTCGCCGAGGCGCACCTTCACCTTCTCGAGCGGCACGCCCATCATCTCGGCCGCGGTCTGCGCGATGATGGTGTAGCTGCCGGTGCCGATGTCAGTCATGTCGGTCTCGACGGTGACGACACCTTTGTTATCGAGCCGAACCCGCGCCGCCGACTTCGTCAGCAGATTGTTGCGGAAAGCCGCGGCTGCGCCAATGCCGACTCGCCAGCGTCCGTCGCGGACCCTGCCCGGCTGCGGGTTGCGCTTGCTCCAGCCGAAGCGCTCGGCGCCGGTACGCAGGCACTCGACGAGCTGACGCTGCGAGAACGGCCGCTCCGGCTTTTCCGGATCGACCTGGGTGTCATTGAGGATGCGAAACTCGATCGGATCCATGCCGAGCTTCTCGGCCATTTCGTCGACGGCGATTTCCAGCGCCATCATGCCCGTCGCCTCGCCCGGCGCGCGCATGGCATTGCCTTCAGCCAGATCGAGCGTCGCGAGCCGCGTGGCGGTCATGCGGTGGGCGCCGGCATAGAGCAGCCGCGTCTGGCTCACCGCGCCGTCCGCCTTGCCGCCTGGCAGATCGCCCGACCAGCTTTCATGACCGATCGCCGTGATCTTGCCGTCCCGCGTCGCGCCGATGCGGATGCGCTGGATCGTTGCCGGCCGATGCGTGGTGTTGTTGAACATCAGGGGACGCTGCAGCGCGACCTTCACCGGCCGTTTCGCGGCGCGGGCACCGAGCGCGGCCAGCAGCGCGTCAGCGCGCGGGAACAGCTTGCCGCCAAATCCACCGCCGATGAACGGCGAATCGAGGCGAACGTTCGCCGCCTGCATGCCCAGGATCTTGGCCATCTCGGCCTTGTTCCAGGCGATCATCTGGTTGGAGGTCCATAGTGTGAGCTTGTCGCCCTCCCATGCGGCGATCGTCGCATGCGGCTCCATCATGGCATGCGCTTCATCGGGCGTTGAGTAGCGCGCATCGAGCCGGACTGGTGCTGCCGCAAACGCAGCGGCGAAGTCGCCGACCGCGGTATCGGCAGGACCGTTCGTGATCGGATTGGGCTTTGCCGTGTTCAGCAACGAGGCGAGATCGAAGGCGCCCTTTTCGGGGGCGTAGTCGACGCGGATCAGTTGCGCGGCGGCGCGCGCCTGTTCAAAGGTTTCGGCGACGACGACCGCGATGGCCTGATGATAATGCTGGATCTCCGGACCGCCGAGCAGCACCGCCGTGTTGAGCCTGCTCTTGTCGAGCTTGCCGGCGTTATCGGCCGTGACGATGGCCAGCACACCAGGCGCGGCCTTGGCCTTGCTCAGATCCATCCCGGCAATTCGGCCCTTCGCGATCGCCGAGCCGACCACGTAGCCATAGGCCGGGTTCGAAACGACGTCGTGGCGCTCGTAGGCATAGGGCGCCGTGCCGGTCGTCTTGAGCGGGCCATCGATGCGGCTGAAGGCTTTGCCGACGACCTTCATCTGGTCGATCGGATTGGTCGTCGCTGATGTCTCGAACTTCATGGGTCAGCCCTTCGCTTCGGTCAGCACCGCGCCGAGCGTGCGCTCGGCCAGCGACAGCTTGAATGCGTTCTCGCGCGTCGGCTTCGCGTCGGCGAGCAATTGCGCGGCGACGGCCTTGGCGCCGCGCGGCATCTGGGCCTCCGCCGCCTCGATGCGCCACGGCTTGTGGGCAACGCCGCCGAGCGCGACACGCCCGGTGCCGTCGCGCTGCACGATCGCGGCGACCGAGACCAGCGCGAAGGCGTAAGAGGCGCGATCGCGCACCTTGCGATAGGCCTGCCTGCCGCCGATGGGCCTTGGCAGCGTCACCGCGGTGATCAACTCGCCCGCCTGCAGCGTCGTCTCGATATGCGGCGTATCGCCCGGCAGGCGGTGGAATTCGGCGATCGGGATCGTTCGCGTGGCGCCGTCCGGCCGCACGGTTTCCACCACAGCATCAAGCGCGCGCATCGCCACCGCCATGTCGCTCGGATGGGTGGCGATGCAGGCTTCGCTGGCGCCTACCACGGCGTGCTGGCGGCTGAACCCGCCGATCGCCGCGCAGCCGCTGCCGGGCCGGCGTTTGTTGCAGGGCTGGTTGGTGTCATAGAAATAAGGACAGCGCGTCCGCTGCAGCAGATTGCCGGCCGTGGTCGCCTTGTTGCGCAACTGGCCCGAGGCGCCCGCAAGCAGCGCGCGCGACAGCACGGCGTAGTCGCGCCGCACGCGGCTATCAGCGGCGAGATCGGTATTGCGCACCAGCGCGCCGATCCGCAATCCGCCCTCTTGCGTCGGCTCGATTCTGTCAAGCGCGAGGCCGTTGACGTCGATCAGATGCGCCGGCGTCTCGATCTCGAGCTTCATCAGGTCGAGCAGATTGGTGCCACCGGCAATGAATTTGGCGTCCGGCTTGCGTAGGGCGGAGGCAGCAGCCTCAGCGGGGTTGCGGGCGCGCTCGTAGCTGAATGATTTCATGCCTGTCTCCCGGCAACTTCTGTGATCGCCTCGGCGATGTTGGAATAGGCGCCGCAGCGGCAGATATTGCCGCTCATGCGCTCGCGAAGCTCGGCATTGGTCAGTTGCGCCGGCGCGTTGAGGTCGGCGCTGACATGGCTCGGAATGCCGGCCTTGATCTCGTCCAGCACGGCAACCGCCGAACAGATCTGCCCCGGCGTGCAATAGCCGCACTGGTAGCCATCATGCTTCACGAAGGCGGCCTGCATCGGATGCAGGTTTTCCGGCGTGCCGAGCCCTTCGATCGTCCTGATCTCGTCGCCCTCGTGCATGACCGCCAGCGTCAGGCACGAATTGATCCGCCGTCCGCCAACGATGACTGTGCAGGCGCCGCATTGGCCGTGATCGCATCCCTTCTTGGAGCCGGTGAGGTGCAGGTGCTCGCGCAACGCGTCGAGCAGCGTCGTCCGCGTGTCGAGCGCGATTTCGTGCGGCTTGCCGTTCACGCTGAAGGAGACTTTCGACATCGAGACAGCTTCGGAAGCCTGCGCAGGAACCGCGGCTGTTTGCGCATTGGCCATCGGGGGCGCTGCGCTGAAAGCCACTGATGCGGCGGTTCCCAGCAACAGTTTCCGCCGCGATAGATCGAAGTCGCTCGGACCTTGCATGTCGTGTTCCCATTTTGATGTCATTCGATGATGTTCGGCGCGACCGCGTCGGCCTCCGCATCAAGAGTCCGTAACTGCGCCACCGTTGCGGCTGTTCCTCCCCGGCGTTCACGTTTGAAAGAGCGATGCGGGAGGACTGCGCCGGCCGGCCCGCAACAAGCTAACGGCTGCCCAGGGCTTCGATTAGATGGTATAATCAGCTTGCACTTATGAAATGGATTCATGAATGGCGCGCCAGAACATCAACGATCTGCTCGCCTTCCTGGTGGTGGCGCGGGAGAGAAGTTTTACCCGAGCGGCGGCGCAGCTCGATGTTTCCCAATCAGCGCTCAGCCATACGATCCGCGGGCTGGAGGAGCGGCTCGGCCTGCGGCTGCTGACCCGCACCACCCGCAGCGTCGCGCCGACCGAGGCGGGCGAGCGCCTGCTGCGGACGGTGGCGCCGAAGCTGGAAGAGATCGACGCCGAGCTTTCCGCCCTGACCGAACTGCGCGACAAGCCGGCCGGCACCATCCGCATCACCGCAGCCGAGCATGCGGCGGCAACGATCCTCTGGCCTGCGCTGGCAAAGCTGCTGCCCCGATATCCCGACATCAAGGTGGAAGTGAATATCGACTACGGTTTCACCGACATCGTCGCGGAGCGCTACGATGCCGGTGTTCGCCTCGGCGAGCAGGTGGCCAAGGACATGATTGCGGTGCGCATCGGCCCTGATTTCCGCATGGCGGTGGTCGGCACATCAGGCTATTTCGCTGTTCACCCCAAGCCCGCCAGGCCGCAGGACCTCGTGGCCCATAGCTGTATCAACATCCGATTGCCGACCTATGGCGGGATCTACGCCTGGGAGTTCGAGAAGCGCGGACGCGGACTGAAGGTCCGGGTCGACGGCCAGTTGGTATTCAACAACATGGCGCTGCGGATGAACGCGGTGCTGGCCGGGCTCGGCCTCGCCTATCTGCCGGAGGACCAGGTGCAGGCGCACCTTGCGGACGGACGGCTGGTTCGCGTGCTGGCGGACTGGTGTCCGCCCTTCTCGGGCTATCACCTCTACTACCCGAGCCGCCGCCAGGTGACGCCGGCATTCACGTTACTGATCGCGGCGCTGCGTTACCGCGGCTGATGCGCACCAAACGGAAAAAGGCCGCAAGCTGAACTCGCGGCCCTCTCTCCTGGAAGCGTTCCGATCATCAGAAATTTCTTCAAGGCGCCCTCCTCCAGCTTCCTGAAGCTTCCTGATGATGCAGCCGGCAACGCGCAGGGGGAACGATTGTTCCGTTTTTTCCCGACAATGTTCCGTTCGCCGTCCGGCGTGACCTAATCCATCGACGATCCCTCCAGACTCTTGAGATATTTGAGGCCCTCAACCGCCAGAAGCTCGGCCTCGCCGTTACCGGCTTCCCATCGCTGCCGAAGGAAGCGCTTCAGTGAAGCACGCCGCGCGTCATTCTCATCGATGCCTCTGTTGATCATGCGGTAGACACTCCACGCCCGGGCGACGGCAGTCTCCACGATTTCCGGCTCAGCCATTCGCACGCCTCCGATCGCCCCAGCGGGTTCGCATTTTGCCAAGTTTTCCCGTCAATGACCATGACGACGCCACGAACGGCATCCTCTGCGGGAGCCGTGCGGAACACGCCGCGTGCCCGCGGTCGCGCGGCGGATCAGTCCAGGATGAAAAGGAAAGGCGGCTCGAATACCCATTGTCATGTACTTCATGCGCGCCGGAACAAAACGTTCCACAGGGAACTTGTGCCTGACGTCGCAATCACGCGAACCGGAGGACACTGGATGAGACGCATCGTTCTGATTGGTGCTGCACTGCTTGCCTCGCTTGCCATGACCGTATCCGCTTCCGCCAGACTGGGCATGGCGCCGATGGCCGCGACGGACGGCGGAGTCATCGAGGTCAAGCATGGACGCGGCCACGGTCACGGACACAAGCACCGGGGACGCGGGCATCATTACGGATGGTACAGGGGCCGCGGTCACCACAAATGGCGCCATCATCGCCGCTGGTAGGCTCTCGCTGCCTTCGCTTTCGTCATTCCCATTGCCCTGACGATACGCGAATGACAGCGATGCGAACGGTCGCGCCGCCGAGGGCGCGGCCGTTCGGTGATTATAAAGAAGGACTGATTCAACCGGCGGGTCAGCCGAGCCCCATCTCCACCGCGATCCGGATCAGGTCCGAATGATTCTTGGCGCCGAGCTTCTGCTTGAGCAGCGAGGTGGTGTTGGCCACCGTCTTGTAGGAAATCTCCAGCGCATTGGCGACTTCGACGATCTTGTCGCCGCGGCCCAGCAGCCGCAGGATTTCCAGCTCGCGCGCCGTCATTTGCGACGCCGGATTGGCCTTGATCGAAGCGCCTGAAAAAGTCACCGCCTCCGCCAGTTGCGGTGAAATGAAATTGTCGCCAGCGGCCACTTTGCGGACGGCCTTCACCAGCATCCTTGGATCGTCGCCCTTCGAGACATAGCCCTGCGCGCCCATCTCGATGGCGCGAACCACGAACGCCGGATCGTCATTCATGCTGAACATGATGATCCGCGCGTCCGGATCATCCTTGCGGATGCGGCGCATCAGTTCGAAACCGGAAACATCGGGAAGCTTGATATCGATCACCGTGACGTCGGGCTTCCTGGCGAGGTAGGCGCGATGGCCGGACTTGGCGTCAGTAGCCTCCTCGATCTTCACGGTGTTGTCCGACGCAAACAGCGACCGGCAACCCGACAGCACCACCGGATGGTCGTCGACGATCAGGACCTTCGTTGCCGATTTGGCGGAATTCTGCATCATCCAACCCCTTTCGGGAATAAATAGGCGGTTGGCGACATTTGGAAAGAGAAATCTTGAGTTGCGGGGATTAGAATATTCAATATGTGGGAAAGACTTTCTCTTCGAACGCGGCTGTTGCTGCCGCTTGGCCTGATGTTCGTGGCGGCCCTGCTGGCCGGAGGCGTTTCGCTGCAGATTTTCTCCTCGGCGCAACTTATGGAAGAAACCGAGCCGGCGGCTCGCTCGGCCGGAGCGGTTGCAGCCGCGCTCAACGGCGCGCTTCAGACATCTGCCAATCCGCAGGCGACGCTGGAAGCGTTCGTGCAATCGCTGGGCGCCTCCGAGGCCATCCGGTTTCGGCGCCTCGGGACCGACCTCGACGTGCATCCGCCCGAGATGCAGACCCCGTTGGGAGCGGTGCCCGACTGGTTCGTCCGCCTCCTCGCCATCCCCGAATTCAAGGCGGCCTTCCCCGTGATGATCGAGGGAAAGCAGGTCGGCGACATCGTCTTTGCCCCCGACCTGTCCGCGGACGTCTACGAAAAGTGGATCGGACTTCTGGCGATCGCTTGCTCCGGAATTATCTTGATGCTGTTGACGGGGCTCATTGCCCACTTCACCTCGCGTTCTGCGTTGCGTCCGCTGCAAAATCTGGGCGAGGGCCTGACTCGCATGCGAACGGGCGATTACGAGCAACGGATTGCTCCCGCCGGTCCGCCCGAAATACGCAAGAGCGCGCAGGAAGCCAATGAACTTGCCCGCACCCTCAACCGCCTCAGCCAGGATAATCGCAGCCTGCTGCGCCGGATCGTGTCGCTGCAGGACGACGAGCGGCAGGACATGGCGCGCGAGCTTCATGACGAGCTCGGGCCGCTGCTGTTCGGGATCCGCGCCAACACGGTGGCGCTGCTGGAATCGATTCCGACCGGCGAGGCGGAGTTGATGGGCGCCGCCGAGGGCATCCTGCAATCGGTCGAAACGTTGCAACAGGCGAACCGCCGTATCCTCGACCGGCTGCGGCCGCTCTATATCCAGGAGCTCGGCCTGGAGAGGAGCATCCAGACGCTGCTGCAGAACGTGAAGGCGCAGGCCCCTGATCTCAAGGTGACGTCGCAGATCGACACGACGCTGAACAAGGTCGATGGCTTGCTGTCGCAGACAATCTATCGCGTGATCCAGGAAGCGGTGACAAACGTGCTTCGGCACGCCAAGGCGCGCGCGATGCGCGTCGCGGCTGATATCGATGGCCGCGATGTGCTCGTGGAAGTATCCGACGACGGTATCGGCTTTCCGGCGGATCGGCGGTTCGGCCGGGGATTGACCGGAATGCTGGAGCGCGCTCGGGCGCTGAGCGGGACGCTTGAACTGCTGCGCGAAGAAGGCCGCACCTGCGTTCGTTGCCGGCTTCCGGCGGGAGACTCCGCGCGCGGATGTGCGAGGCGAAAGACGCGAGCCCTAGATTCTGGTTTGACGCGTTTTCTTCACGCGAACCGGTATCCACCCCGGATCAAGTCCGGGGCAGGCTTTCGCTCGAAAACGCTACGACGGTCAGCCAGCCTCATCCGCAACGCCGGCAACTTCCCGGCGCAATGCTTGCTCCACCGTAAGGCAAGCGGTGCGCTGGACCTTGCCGTCACGCGAAAAGGCGAACGCGATACGCACCGGCTCGCCTTCGTGGCTCAAATAATCGAGCACGACGCCCTCGGCGGTCGGCGTGATTTCCTCCAGCCCGAAGGCGGTGGGCGCGAGCCCATCGAGGCGCGGTCGCCAGTAGGATTCGAGCCCGGCGCGGCCTTCACTGACCTTGGCCTCGCCGCAACGGCATTCGAGCGTGGCGTCGTCGGCATAGAGGTCGAGCAATGTCGCCAGGTCGCGATTGCGGCACGCGTCCAGCCAGTCGACCACCAATGCGATCTGATCGAAATTGTCCGTCAAGTCTGCGATCCCATCCACGCCAACATGCCTTGTCTCGGGCGCTGACGTGGGTGACGGAATATGGCGATCGTCGTGAATGGACACTGAACGGCCTATCGTCCTGTACGCACCGTGGAACTGAAAACGATTGTGCGGAACAAAGGTTCCTGCGCGCTAGTCCGGTTGAATACGGGGAGGAACTCAGCCGCGGCGCTGGGCGCGCCACCAGACGCCGAAGGCGATGATCACCGCAAACGCCAGCGTGAACCAGGTGATGGCGTACTGCAGGTGATCGTCCTTGAAACGCACGGAGAGCGGGCCGGGTTTTGGAATGCCGCTTTCGGGCACAGGCGTTTCCAGATCGACATAGAACGGCGCGACGGCCTTGCCGCCCTCGACCCAGCCGAGCGCGCGCGCCATCGCGAGATGGTCGCGGGTGAACCAGAGCCGCTTGGCCACGCTCTCCGGTGGCGTCAGCGTGCCCGCGCTTTCGGGAAACCGGATATAGCCGCTGAACTGCACCGGATCACCGGTGATGAGCCGTCTCACGGCGCGATCCTGCTGGGCGCGGTCCTGCATCGTGTTCTGCACGAAGCCGGTATTGACCACGATGGTGTTGCCATCGACGAGGCGGGCCGGCAGGAAGGCCCAGGTGCCGGGGCCGGAGACATCGTCGCGGACCGCGGAACCCGCGCTATAGACCATCGCGTCCGGCAATGGCGCGTAGGTGGCGGTAAAGCTGACGCGGCGGAATTCGTCCCTGGCCGCCGTCAGCGCATTCCACTGCGCTTGCGCCGGCAGTGCCTCGGGCGCAGCGGCGAGTCGCTCGTTCAGCATTGCGATCAGCGCGTGCTTTTCGACCCGGCGCTGCAATTGCCAGATCCCGAGGCCCGTGAAGGCCGCCACCATCAGCAGCGTGAAAATGGCAAAGCCGGCAACCGCCGGCCGCCGTGACAGGGGGCCGGTCATTTCGGCTCGCGGTCGATCAGCCGGCCCGGCGCCGCCTTGTGATGGAATTGCAGCGCGATCAGAAGCGACTTCATCGAGCGCAGCGGCAGCAGCGTGGTCGCGATGATCAGCGGCAGCCACAGCGCCGCGTGCAGCCAGAACGGTGGCTGATACTTGATTTCAACGATCAGGGCCGCGGTGACGACGATGGCGCCCGCCAACATGATGATGAAGATCGCAGGCCCATCGCCGGCATCGATGAAGGCGTAGTCGAGCCCGCACGCTTCGCAATTCGGGCGCAGGTTGAGAAAACCCGCATAGAGCTTGCCCTTGCCGCAACGCGGGCAGCGGCAGGCGATGCCGCGGAGTGCGCTCTGGGTGAGGGTAGGTGGCGTGTTATCCATCAGCTTTTCCTTCCCCTCTCCCCTTGTGGGATCGAGACGAGCGAAGCTCGCTCTTAGGGTGGCGCCTCACGAAGTGAGGCGACGGGTGGGGGGTTCTCTCGGTGGAGACAGACCCCTCATCCGCCTTCGCTTCGCGAAGGCACCTTCTCCCACAAGGGGAGAAGGGAAGAAAGAAAAAGGGGCGGTGCTTCCGACCGCCCCTTTTATCACGTTAGGTCTGCGATCAGTGCGCGGCCTGCGCCACGGATTCCCCGCCGCGGAACCAGACGTAGATGCAGATGAACAGGAACAGCCAGACCACGTCGACGAAGTGCCAGTACCAGGCGGCGAATTCGAAGCCGAGATGCTGCTTCGACGTGAAGTGGCCGGCATAGGCGCGGATCAGGCACACCAGCAGGAACACGGTGCCGACCAGCACATGGAAACCGTGGAAGCCGGTCGCCATGAAGAACGTCGCGCCGTAGACGTTGCCGGAGAAGCCGAACGTGGCGTGGGCGTATTCATAGGCCTGCACACAGGTGAAGGCGGCCCCCAGCAGCACGGTGAGGATCAGTCCGTATTTCAGGCCCTGACGGTCGTCCTCGAGCAGCGCGTGATGCGCCCAGGTGACCGTGGTGCCCGAGGTCAGCAGCAACAGCGTGTTGAGCAGCGGCAAATGCCAGGGGTCGAAGGTCTCGATCCCCTTCGGCGGCCAGGTGCCCGGCACGCTGCAGGCGCCCATTGCCGTACCCGGGCCGCAGCCGAACACCGCGTCGCGGGTGGCGTGGACCGCGTCGGCGGGGAACAGCGCGGAGTTGAAGAAGGCCCAGAACCAGGCGACGAAGAACATCACCTCGGAGGCGATGAACAGAATCATGCCGTAGCGGTGGCTGATCTGCACCACGCGGGTGTGGTCGCCCTTGTACTGGGCTTCGCGGATCACGTCGCCCCACCAGCTCGCCATGGTGTAGAGCACGCCGATGGTGCCTGCACCGAAGATGACCGGCGCTGCGGCGAACATGTGATGCATCCAGGCAATCGCGCCCACCGCCATGATGAAGGCCGAGATCGAGCCGACGACCGGCCACGGGCTCGGATCGACGAGGTGGTAGTCATGGTGCTTCGCGTGCGCCGTAGCCATTGCGGTCTCTCCGTTGGATGCGCCGTTCCCTTCGGCACATATTCGTCTCAAATTTCAAATCCGAAATCCCGTTAGATACGGAATTCGTGGTTCACAAGTTTCTGTCACAGATTTCCCTTGCGCTTGTCGCCTTCGCCGGCCGCCAAGGGCTTCGGCGCCGGGTCGCGCACGGGATAGAAGGTGTAGGATAGCGTGATGGTCTTCAGTCCGTCGTTCTCGCTGTCCTTCGCAAGCGCCGGATCGACGTAAAACACCACGGGCATTTCGCGCTTCTCGCCCGGGCCCATGGCCTGTTCGGTGAAGCAGAAGCAGTTGATCTTCTGGAAATAGGCGCCGACCGTCAGCGGTGCGACATTGTAAGCCGCAACGCCAACCGTGGCGCGCGCGGCCTGGTTGGTCACGGTATAGAATACGGTGACGACCTCGCCGATCCGGACCTCGATCTCGTTCTGCTCGGGCTCGAATTTCCAGGGCAGGCCGGGGCCGACATTGGCGTCGAACCGTACCGCGATCTTGCGCTGAAGCGGCGCATCCGAAGGCGCCGAGGTCGCAACCTGGGTGGTGCCGTTGAAGCCGGTGGCGCGGCAGAACCAGTTGTAGAAGGGCACGGCGGCATAGGACGCGCCGACCATGAACACCACGACCAGGCCGCAGATCGAGGCCACGACCGCATCGCGCGTGAGCGTACGGCGCGCAGCGGTCTTGCCGCTCCCCGTCACTCCCTGGCGCATCTGCGGCTCGTTTTCCATCTCAGCTACATTCAAGACTACATGGGCCGCACGAGGACGGCCGGCCCCTTGACCATGGTGACGGCGAAGAACAGCACGACGAGGACGCCGAGCGCGAGCGCAATCGCGATCGAGCGCTGGCGGCGGCTTCTTTTCTGCGCCTCGGTGAGGACGATTCCATCTGGCTTCCGATTGTCGTCCATGCGTTCGCCATGCGCCCCCTACCCGAACGCTGGCGCGACGGCGCGGATCGCCGGTGCGACGGCGCGGATCGCTGGCGCGACCGCGTGGACCACGACCTCAAGCAGCAGCGTCGCAAACAGCGCGAACAGATACAGGATCGAGAAAGCAAACAGCCGGCGCGTCGCGCGGAGTCCTTCCTTGCCCTCGCGGTGGCGATAGACCTCGATCGCAAGCCACATCATGCCGGCGCCGAGCACCAGCGAGGTGACGCCGTAGACCGCGTCGAAATAGCCGAGCGGCCAGGGCGCCGCCGCAATCGCGACCAGCACGATCGTGTACAGCAGGATCTGCAGCCGCGTTGCATCGGGCCCGGCGACCACGGGCAGCATCGGAATGCCGGCGCGGGCATAGTCGTCGCTGCGGAACAGCGCCAGTGCCCAGAAATGCGGTGGGGTCCAGAAGAAGATGATGAGGAACAGCAGCAGTGGCTCCATCGACAGCGAGCCGGTGGCCGCGGCCCATGCCACGACGGGCGGCAGCGCGCCCGCGGCGCCGCCGATCACGATGTTCTGCGCGGTCCAGCGCTTCAGCCACATGGTGTAGACCACCACATAGAAGAAGATCGTGAACGCCAGCAGCGCGCCGGCCAGCCAGTTGACGAGGATGCCGAGCGTCAGCACCGAGAAGAACGACAGGATCAGGCCGAACGCCATGGCTTCGCCCGGCGTGATGCGTCCGCGCGGGATCGGCCGGTTGGCGGTGCGCGACATCAACGCGTCGATGTCGCCCTCATAGGCCATGTTCATCGCGCCGGAGGCGCCCGCCCCGACCGCGATGCAGAGGATCGCGGTGAACGCCAGCACCGGATGAACGTGGCCGGGCGCGATCATGAGACCGACCAGGGCGGTGAAGATCACGAGCGACATCACCCGCGGCTTCAGCAGCGCGAAGTAATCACCGACTTCCGCCTCGGAAATCCGAGGGAGAACATCGATGGCGTTGTGATCGACTACCGACAAGATCTATCTCGCTTCATCAAAGCCGCGGCGCGCGAACGAAGCGCGCCGCGAACGACATTACTGTACGCGCGGCAGCACTTCGAACTGGTGGAAGGGCGGCGGCGACGTCAGCGTCCATTCCAGCGTGGTGGCGCCTGCGCCCCACGGGTTGGCTTCGGCCGCCTGCTTGCGCATGAAGGCGTCGACCACGCCATAGATGAAGATCAGGACGCCGAAGCCCGAGATGTAGGAGCCGAGCGAGGACACCAGGTTCCAGCCCGCGAACGCATCCGGATAGTCGACGTAGCGGCGCGGCATGCCCGACAGGCCGAGGAAGTGCTGCGGGAAGAACACCAGATTCACGCCGATGAAGGTGAACCAGAAGTGCAGCTTGCCGATGGTTTCCGAGTACATGTAGCCCGACATTTTCGGGAACCAGTAGTACCAGCCGGCGAAGATCGCGAACACCGCGCCGAGCGACAGCACGTAATGGAAGTGCGCGACCACGTAGTAGGTATCCTGCAGCACGCGGTCGACGCCGGCATTGGCCAGCACGACGCCGGTGACGCCGCCGAGCGTGAACAGGAAGATGAAGCCGATCGCCCACAGCATCGGCGTCTTGAACTCGATCGAGCCGCCCCACATCGTGGCGATCCACGAGAAGATCTTCACGCCGGTCGGCACCGCGATCACCATGGTGGCGGCGACGAAATAGGCCTGCGTCGCCGACGACATGCCGACGGTGTACATGTGGTGCGCCCACACCACGAAGCCGATGCCGCCGATCGCGACCATGGCGTAGGCCATGCCGAGGTAGCCGAACACGGACTTGCGCGAGAAGGTCGAGACGATCTGGCTGATCATGCCGAAGCCCGGCAGGATCAGGATGTACACTTCGGGGTGGCCGAAGAACCAGAACAGATGCTGGAACAGCACCGGATCGCCGCCGCCGTCGGCGGAGAAGAAGGTGGTGCCGAAATTACGGTCGGTGAGCAGCATGGTGATGGCGCCGGCGAGCACCGGCAGCGACAACAGCAGCAGGAACACCGTCACCAGGATCGACCACACGAACAGCGGCATCTTGTGCAGGGTCATGCCCGGCGCGCGCATGTTGAAGATCGTGGTGATGAAGTTGATGGCGCCGAGGATCGACGAGGCGCCGGCCAGATGCAGCGACAGGATCGCGAAATCCACCGCCGGTCCCGGATGGCCCGAGGTCGACAGCGGCGCGTAGATCGTCCAGCCCGCGCCGACACCGTTGGCGCCCGGTTCACCCTCGACGAAGGTCGACATCAACAGCAGCGCGAAGGAGGCCGGCAGCAGCCAGAACGAGATGTTGTTCATGCGCGGGAACGCCATGTCGGGCGCGCCGATCATCAGCGGCACGAACCAGTTGCCGAAGCCGCCGATCATCGCCGGCATCACCATGAAGAAGATCATGATCAGGCCGTGCGAGGTCACGAACACATTATAGGTGTGGGATTCGTGGAAGAACTGGACGCCGGGATACATCAACTCGATGCGGATCGCGATCGACATCGCAGCCCCGATGACGCCCGCGCAGATCGCGAAGATAAGGTACATCGTGCCGATGTCCTTATGGTTCGTCGAATAGACCCAGCGCCGCCATCCGGTCGGATTGGCATGGGCGTGGTCATCATGGGCGTGATCGTGGTGTGTCGCTGCGGTCGTTGCCATTTTGAAATCCTGCCTTGCAGTCCCGTTTCGGACCTTTTCAGGTCCCGTCGCCCTTGTCCCTTGCTAGCCGCGCCTTACTGCGCGGCCTGACCACCAGCCGAAGCGAAGGTGTTCGCCGGGTTGGTCGCATATTTCTTTTTCGCCGCCTCAACCCAGGCCGCGAATTCCTGATCGGACACCACCTTCACCGCGATCGGCATGAAGGCGTGGTCCTTGCCGCACAGTTCCGAGCACTGGCCGTAATACATGCCGGTCTTGGTGGCCTTGAACCAGGTCTCGTTCAGGCGGCCCGGGATCGAGTCGATCTTGATGCCGAACGACGGCACCGCGAACGCGTGAATGACGTCGGCGCCGGTGGTCTGGACCCGGATCACCTTGTTGACCGGCACCACCATCTCGTTGTCGACGCCGAGCAGACGCGGCTGCTTGTCCTGCGCCATCAGCGAATCGAATTCGAACTTGCCGTTGTCGGGATAGGCGTAGCTCCAGTACCACTGCTTGCCGGTGACCTTCACCGTCAGGTCGGCCTTGGGAACGTCGAGTTGCTGAAACAGGAGGCGGAACGACGGCACCGCGATGGCGACCAGGATCAGCACCGGGATCAGCGTCCAGGCCACCTCGATCAGCGTGTGGTGGGTGGTCCTGGAGGGAACCGGATTGGCCTTGGCGTTGAACTTCACCACCACGATGACCAAAAGCGCCAGCACGAACAGGGTGATCACCGTAATGATCACCAGCAGCAAGTTATGGAAGCTGATGATGTTTTCCATCACGGGAGTCGCGGCTTCCTGCAGCGTGATTTCCCACGGCCTGGGCTGATCCCCAAAAGCCGCCCCGCCGGCGGCGAGCGCCATGCCCGCTACCGTCAACCCCAGCAACCGCCGGCCCATCTGGCCACTCGACATCTTCATGCCGCTCGCGCTCCCTTGAATAAGTCCCCAAAGCACCCCCGCCGAATGGCCGGGAATGCCGCACGATCCGCCCTCACAAACGGCCTACCGGAGGTACTTTTGGAAGTACACCTTCAAAAGTACCTGCAACAGTATTGCTACAGTACCTCGGGCCAGATCGTTAGAACGCGTCGAAATCCAGCTTCTCAAACCATAATTCCAAGGCTCTCGCAATGCAGTAGTGGGGCGCAAGGCCATGCGTCACCTGCTATTCGCCGGATGTCGGATTTTCCTGACAAATCAGCAAAAACCCGCCGTTTTGCAAGCCAGCGCAGCTTGACAGCCCGGTTGCCGGATGTAGGCACAGTCACGGCGCTTCTGAGCGACGTGATTCGCCGCGGCCCGACGGCGCGGATCGGCTGCCGGCCCGCCTTCAAGGCGCCGTCATTGCGTATCAGTCCGGTAAGCCCAGTCACAATGTGGTGCCGGCTTGGGCCGGAAATGTCGCCGGCGCTGCCGGAAAGATTAAGAGGATCGACCCGGATGGGGCGTTCGAAACAACAGGCGGGAATGCCTCAGACGGGATTTGGCCTGGAACCGGCCCGCTGGCTTGCTGGCCTGCTCGCCGCCGCACTCCTGCTCGGCCTGACCCAGGCGGCGAGCGCGCAAGGCGCGGTGCGCTCGGTCCATGGCGACTGGCAGATCCGCTGTGACACCCCGCCGGGCGCGCAGGGCGAACAGTGTGCCCTGATCCAGAGCGTGGTGGCCGAAGATCGCTCCAATGCCGGCCTCACCGTGATCGTGCTCAAGACGGCCGACCAGAAGAGCAAGCTGATGCGGGTGGTGGCCCCGTTGGGCGTCCTGCTGCCGTCCGGGCTCGGACTAAAACTCGACAACCAGGACGTCGGCCGCGCCGGGTTCGTCCGCTGCCTGCCGAATGGCTGCGTGGCCGAAGTGGTGATGGACGAGAAGCTGCTCGGGCAGCTCCGGTCGGCCAAGACGGCGACCTTTATTATTTTTGAGACGCCCGAAGAGGGAATTGGCTTTCCGCTCAGCCTGAACGGGCTGGGTGAGGGATATGACAAGCTGCCGTGAGCGGGCCGGCTATACTTGCTTGGACTAGTAGATTTCCAGACAAGCTGCGCCGTCGTCATTCCCGAACGCCAGTATCAATTCGGCATGGTGCCGCAACTTGGTTGCAATGGCCGCGGTCGATTGGTTGCCACCCCGCAACCAGATCACTTTCGGCGGCGTGCCCAACAGGGTCACCATTTCGGCGAAATCGGCATCCTGAGAAACGATCGCAAAACCGTTGGCTTTGGCGTAGTCCCAAGCATCGTGATCGCCGGCTTCCGACAACCCCGATCGCCCAACATGATCCGATTCCGGGAACAGGTCGGCGACAGACTGGCATAGCTTGAAGCTGAGGTTCTGGTCGAACAGCAGCTTCATGTCGAAGCTGTCACAAGCCGCCTTTCACGGTCGGCGGCATAGGCCAAGCAAGCCCGGATGTCGTCCTCGGTCAATTCAGGGAAGTCGTCGAGTATTTGCTCATGGGTCCGGCCTGCGGCGAGCCAACCGAGCACATCCGCAACCGCAATCCGCATATGCCGAATGCACGGACGGCCGCCCCGCTTGCCCGGCTCGATGGAAATGATGTGCTGGTAGTTCATGGCGGAAGTCTAGCATCATTCCAGGCTCGACGCAGCAATGTTTCGCGGGGGCATTTCGGCCATCGCGAAACATTGTCCACGTTGCGCCCGATAAGGCATCGGCTTCCCGCTCAGCGTGAACGGGCTCGGCGAAGGGTATGACAAGCTGCCGTGAGGGGGCGCTAAAACAGTATCCCCATGAGGACGTGGTTTTCGAAGGCGCCATCGACCAGAATGCGGTGGCGCTGCAGTCCTTCGGTTGCAAAGCCGAATTTTCTGTAGAGATCGATCGCGACCGCGTTGTTTTCCCGAACCGTCAGCTCGACTCGGCGCAGTCCAAAATCCCGCACCGCATCGAGCGTCTGCCGGATCAAACGCCCGCCTATTCCCTGTCGGCGGAATTCCGGCAGCAGGCCCATGCCGAGAACGCCGACATGGGCGCGAACCGGCCTTTGGTTGGGCATGACGTCGCACCAGCCAACAACCTCTCCAGCCGACACCGCGACCAGTTGCGGATAACCCTGCTTGATATTGTTGAGAATGAAGTCCCGTATCGATTCGAGCGGCGGGGCTTCCAGAAACGCGAGATAGCGACGCTCCCGTGCGACGGAGTCGAGGGACCGATGATAGCTTTCGATATGGTCTTGCGTTATCGGAACAATTTCGACTGAAGCCATCGTCTCGGCAACGTGTTGATCCCGCCCCTCGCGGAATGGCCGGGAAACAACTATCTTGGATGCGCCCCTCCGACAACGGACTGATTTGATGACCAATCCCGCCACGACCTCCCTTCTCGACCGTGCCAATCTCGACCGTGATGCTGTCCGACGCGAGATCGCGCGGGGACTCGAAGGGGCCGACGATGGCGAGCTGTTTCTGGAATATGGCCAGACCGAAGCGCTCGGTTTTGACAATGGCCGGCTGAAGCAGGCGACCTACGACACCAGCCAGGGGTTTGGGCTGCGCGCGGTCAAGGATGATGCGGTGGGCTATGCGCACTCCTCCGACGTCTCGCTGCCGGCGCTGATCCGTGCCGCCGACGCCGTGGCTGCCGTGCGCGGCGGCTACAGCGGCAATTTCGCTGCTGCGCCGGCGCATACCAATGTGCGGCTCTATGGCGATGAGAATCCGCTGGATGCGCCGGGGTTTGAAGCCAAGGTAAAGCTGCTGGCCGAGATCGACGCCTATGTGCGCGACAAGGACCCGCGGGTGCGGCAGGCTTCCATCAGCCTGGGCGCCACCTGGCAAGTGGTCGAAATACTGCGCCCCGACGGCGAGAGCTATCGCGACATCCGCCCGCTGGTGCGGGTCAATATTTCGGTGGTCGCAGGGCAAGGCGACCGGCAGGAAAGCGGCAGCAAGGGCTATGGCGGCCGTGAGGGTTATGCGCGCTTCATCGAGACCAAGGCGTGGCGCGAGGCGGCTGACGGCGCGATCCGCGAGGCGCTGGTCAACCTGGAATCGGTCCCCGCCCCCGCCGGCGAGATGGACGTGGTGCTGGGCGCCGGCTGGCCCGGCGTGATGCTGCATGAGGCGGTCGGTCATGGCCTGGAAGGCGACTTCAACCGCAAGCAGACCTCGGCCTTTGCGGGATTGATGGGCAAGCAGGTCGCGGCCAAGGGCGTCACCGTCGTCGACGACGGCACCATGGCCTCGCGGCGCGGCTCGCTCTCAATCGACGACGAGGGCACGCCGACCAACCGCACCGTGCTGATCGAGGACGGCATTCTGGTCGGCTACATGCAGGACCGGCAGAACGCGCGGCTGATGAACATGAAGCCGACCGGCAACGGCCGCCGCCAGAGCTACGCCCACGTGCCGATGCCGCGCATGACCAACACTTACATGCTGGCGGGCGAGCGCGATCCGGCTGAGATCTTGGCTTCGGTGAAGAACGGCGTCTATGCCGCGAATTTCGGCGGCGGCCAGGTCGACATCACCTCCGGCAAATATGTGTTCCAGTGCACCGAGGCCTACAAGATCGAGAACGGCAAGCTCGGCGCGCCGCTGAAGGGCGCGATGCTGATCGGCAACGGGCCGACCGACCTGCATCGGATCACCATGGTCGGCAACGATCTGGCGCTTGATACCGGCATCGGCACCTGCGGCAAGAACGGCCAGGGCGTGCCGGTCGGCGTCGGCCAGCCGACGCTGCGGATGGAAAAGATCACGGTCGGAGGAACGGGTTAGTGAGCGACGAAAAGGTGGTGAGCGAAGAGGAGCAACTGCCCGCGGCCAAGCCGGTGAGCTGGCGCGGCCAGGCCGTCCAGCTCGCGGCCATCGTGGCCGTCGTACTCGTCGCCAAGGGCGCGATCGCCGAGCCGTTTTATGTTCCGTCCGGTTCGATGGAGCCGACGCTTCTGATCGGCGACGCGCTGGTGGCCTCGAAATTTCCCTATGGTTACGGCGCGGCGTCGCTGCCGATCCAGATCACGCTGCCGGAAATCGGCCGCGTTTTCGGCGAGACGCCCAAGCGCGGCGACGTCGTCGTGTTCCGCTGGCCGGGCGACCGCTCGCAGGCCTGGGTCAAGCGCGTGGTGGGATTGCCGGGTGACCGCATCCAGTTGCGGCAGGGCCAGCTCTTCATCAACGATCACGCGGCGGCGTTGAAGCCGGATGGCACAGGCGAGGCCGAAGACGACCGCGGCAACACCGAACGGGCCTATCGCTTCGTCGAGACGCTGCCGAACGGCGTCAGCCACGCGATCTTCAAGATGCGCGACAATGGAAGGCTCGACAACACGCCCGAGGTGACAGTGCCGCCGGGCCAACTGTTCGTGCTCGGCGACAACAGGGACAATTCCGCCGACAGCCGCGTCCCGGTGCGCGACGGCGGCGTCGGATTGCTGCCGATCGACAATCTCATCGGCCGCGCTGATGCCGTGGTCGGCTCGTGGGATCTCGGCATGCGCAGCCAGCCGGTATGGACCTGGCTGTCGGGCTTTCGGCTAGCGCGGTTTTTCACCTCGGTGCATTGAGGCGCAATGTTCTCTCCGTCGGAATTCGATCTCGGAGTGTAGGTGGGCAAAGGCGCGTTTGCGCCGTGCCCACCATGTTTCCACGATCGTGAGAGACGTGGTGGGCACGTGCCACAGCAGTACAATGAATCAAGTCGAATTCCTGACCGCCGCCTTGCAAAATCCCGCTAACGAGATCGTTGCCGAAGAACTGTTCCGGCTGGCGCTGCCGGATGCGTGGCTGGTTTCCGGATGCCTGGTGCAGACGGCGTGGAACGTGCTGACCAAGCGCGCGGTCGATTACGGCATCAACGATTACGACGTGTTCTATTTCGATCCGGATACGTCGTGGGGGGCGGAAGACCAGGTCATCCGCGCGCTCTCAGAGCGGCTTGCAGGCCGCGGCATCGCGGTCGAGGCGCGCAACCAGGCGCGCGTTCATCTCTGGTACCCGGAAAAGCATGGCCTGCCCTATCCGGAGCTGCGGTGTTCGACGCAAGGCATCGACCGATTTTTGACCAAGAATACGCAAATCGGAATCCGGCGCACGCAGGATGGCTACGAGGTTTATGCGCCGAACGGCTACGACGATGTCGCCGCACTGATCGTGCGTCCCAATCCGGGGCCGAATTTTTCCGCGGCGAATTACGAAGCGAAGGCTGCGCGATGGAAGACGCTGTGGCCGGAGATCACGGTGCTGCCGGCGGCGATGTCGTAACAATCATCGTCGTCCCTGCGAACGCAGTATGCCGCCCTACCGCACCACGCCCGAGGTAAACCCCGCCTTGCGCCGCGGCGGCTTGATGTCCTTCTTCAGGAAGCAGTGCGCTTCCTTGCCGGCATAGCCGGGCCGCGCATAGGTCCAGGCGCGGCATTTATTGTCGGCGGCGCAGGCGGCCTTGCAGGCGTCGTCACCGTCGCTGCTCTTGAGATCAAAACTCTTGTAGTCGCCGCCGAAGCGGTCGATCGAGGTTTCGATGGTGTCGTTGCGCCGCTCGACCACGCCGGCGCCGCGCACGCCGGAGACACAGCAATCGCTCTGCACCCGCGCCGGCACGTTGCTCTTGAGCCAGCACACCGCGCGGTTGGTCAGGTCGGTCGGATAGTTGAAGCTCCAGGCCCGGCAGCGGCGGTCGCGCTCGCACACCAGCGCGCATTCGGCCGGATCGCCCGAGATCACGGGCGCATTGAGATAATCGCTGCCGGGGCGGTCGAAATTGGCCTGCGCCAGCGCCGGGCGCGCAGCCACGGCCGCCGCCAAAAAGGCGAGCGTCACCACACACGCCCTGAGCAGGCGAACAGTCCCCATTCGCAGGTGCTTTCGAGTACGCGTTTTCCAGCGCGGGATGACTTTTTCTTCGAAAGTCGTCCCGCCCCAGCCCTTTGATTCGAGCATGATTTCTTTGGAAAACCGGCGCCGGCCTTCGCTCGCGACAAACGCGAAACGCGTTGGCGCGGAGATCATGCTCCATCCGGCCGTCATTTGAGCGCCATCAACCTGTACGGTGGATGAACGGCCCAAAACCAAGGCAACCCTTTTAATTAAAACGCGTATTCCTGATAGGCGGGCTCCACGGAACCGCCCCACTCGCCGTTGAATTTGTCCAGCATCTCTTCCGCCGGCGTGCGGCCCGATTCGAGGATCCGTTCCAGCGGTTCGAGGTAACGGCTCTCGTCGCGGCCGGAATGATCGACGCGGTTGCGCCGCCGCAGCCCCGCATACGACAGCTTCAGGCATTCCTTCGCGATCTCGAACAGATAACGGTCCTTGATCCTGGCCTTGAAGCCGAAGCGCGGCACGTCATCGCGCAACGCCTGGCGCTCCTGGGCGGTCCAGTGCCTGACCAGATCCCAGGCCGCGTTCAGGCTTTCGTCGTCATACAACAGCCCGACCCAGAATGCCGGCAACGCCGGCAGCCGGCCCCACGGTACGCCATCGGCGCCGCGCATTTCCAGATAACGCTTGAGGCGGACTTCCGGGAAAATCGTCGACAGATGGTTGGCCCAGTCCGACAAGGTCGGACGCTCGCCGGGAAGCGAATTGTTGCGGCCCTCGAAGAAGGCGCGGAACGAGGAACCTGCGACGTCGATATAGGTGTCGCCGCGCTTGACGAAGTACATGGGCACGTCGAGCGCATAGTCGACCCAGCGCTCGAACCCCATTCCGTCCTCGAACACCCAGGGCAGCATGCCGGAGCGCGCATTATCCGTGTCGCGCCAGATCTCGGAGCGGAACGACAGGAAGCCGTTCGGCTTGCCTTCGGTGAACGGCGAATTGGCGAACAGCGCGGTCGCCACCGGCTGCAGCGCGATCGACACGCGCAGCTTCTTGACCATGTCGGCTTCGGAGGAGAAGTCGAGATTGGTCTGCACCGTACAGGTCCGGTACATCATGTCGATGCCATACTGGCCGACCTTCGGCATGTAGTTGGTCATGATCTTGTAGCGGCCCTTGGGCATCACCGGAATCTGCTCCCGAGACCAGGACGGCGTCATGCCGAGCCCGAGAAAGCCAATGCCCAACGGCGTCGCGATCTCGCGGACCTGCGCCAGATGCGCCATCAGCTCGGACTGGGTCTGGTGCACGTTTTCGACCGGCGCCCCCGACAATTCGAACTGCCCGCCCGGCTCCAGCGAAATCGCGCCGCCTCCGGTGACGTCGTAGAGGCCGATGATCTTGCCGTGCTCCATGATCGGCTCCCAGCCGAGCAGAAGCTGCATGCCTTCGAGCAGCGCCCCTATACCGCGCGCGCCTTCGTATGGCACGGGCTGACGGCCCTCCAGCGTGAACGGGGTCTTCTCGTGCTCGGTGCCGATGCGGAACTCGGACGGCGGCTTGGTGCCGGCCTCGAACCACGCGACGAGCTCGTCACGCGATTGCAGCGGCGTCATATCGATCTGGTCACGCGCCATGAAAAAATCCGGATAACTGGCGATTCGACCGAACGCGCCGTGTGGCCAAGGGAATGCGGACGGCGTCGCCCGCATCAACGAAACGTATCAGGGCAGTCATCGCGCCGGCACGCCGTCGCGGGCAGTGGCCGCCTTGACGTCGGAGCAGGAGCAGCCCAGCCGGTCGAGCAGACCGCAAAGCTTCATGGCGTCGGCATCGGACAGTTTGGAGCCGACATGCTTTTCGATCGCCGCCGAATAGGCGCTCCACATTTTCTTCTGCAGCTCGCGCCCGGCCTCGGTGATCTCCACGAACTGGCCGCGCTTGTCGATCTTGCATTCGCGCCGCGCCGCCAGGCCCTCGTCGACCAGGCGGTCGATCAGCCGCGAGGTGGAATATTGCGGGATCAGCATCTGCTTTTCCAGCTCTACCGGGCGCATCTCGCCGGAGGGAGCGCGCGACAGTTCCAATAGCGCGTCATACCACGCCAGCGGCGGAAAGCCCGCTTTCTTCAAATCCTGCTCGACGGCATCAAGTACCCGGCTCTGCACCCGCATCAAGCGGATCCAGGCGGCCGTCGCCTCGGTCGATGGTTTGCGTTTCATCATCCAGTCCGTATCTGTCACAGATCAGTGTACCGCACTAAATGCAGCTGCATCAATCTTGACTATTCCATGCAAATGCATTTAGTCACTCCACCCAATAATATCGAGGGAAGGGAAAAGCCGATGAAACTGTATTATACGCCAGGCGCCTGCTCGCTATCCCCCCATATCGCGCTTCTCGAGGCCGGTCTGCCCTATGACCTGGTCAAGGTCGACCTGCGCGCCAAGAAGCTGGAGAACGGTGACGACTTTTTGAAGGTCAACCCGAAGGGCCAGGTGCCGGTGCTGGCGCTCGATTCGGGCGAGCTGGTCACCGAGGGCCCGGTGATTGTCCAGATGATCGCCGACAAGGCCGCGGCCAAGAACCTCGCGCCCGCCCGCGACAGCGCCGACCGCTACAAGCTGCTGGAGTGGCTCAACTTCATCACCACGGAACTGCACAAGAGTTTCGGCCCGATGTTCTCGCCGCTGCTGGCCGACGACGCCAAGGCGTTCTTCAAGGATCGGGTGATGGGCAAGTTCAAGTATGTCGACAGCCAGCTTGCGGGGCGCGACTACCTGATGGGCAGCCAGTTCACCATCGCCGACGGCTATCTGTTCACGATGCTGACCTGGGCGGACCGGATGAAGTTCGATCTTTCCGAGATGCCGAACCTTCTGGCCTACAAGGCCCGCATCGCCGCCCGCCCGAAGGTGCAGGAAGCGCTGACCAAGGAAGGCCTGATGAAGGCGGCGTGAGTTCTTGCGCATAGCGAATGCGAAAAGGGCCGGATCGATGATCCGGCCCTTTTTCTTCGTAGATGGGGTAACGGGCCGCGGTCTGCCCTCCAAGCCAGCCGCGCTTGCTACGGCGCTATTGGGTTGCGCGCTTCGCGCGGCTGGCTTGGAGGGCGGGCCGGGCCCGTTACCCCATCTACAAGTTTGCACCGCCTTACGCCGCCTGCTTCTTCGGCGGGAAGCGGCCGTAGAAGGTCTCGCCGCTGGCGGCCATGTCTTCCAAAAGTTTCGGCGGGGTGAAGCGCGAGCCGTATTTGGCCTCCAACTTGTGGCAGAGCTCGACGAACTTCCGCGTACCCATGAAGTCGATATAGGACAGCGTGCCGCCGGTGAACGGCGCAAAGCCGAAGCCGAGGATCGAGCCGACATCGGCCTCGCGCGGATCGGTGATGACGTGATCCTCGACCGTGCGCGCGGCTTCGACCGCCTGCACCACCAGGAAACGCTGCTTCAATTCCTCGATGTCGAGCGTATCGGGATCGAGCTGCTTGGGCTGCAGCGCCGACAGGCCCGGCCACAGGCTCTTCTGGCCCTTGCCCTTCTCGGGATAGTCGTAAAAGCCCTTGCTGTTCTTGCGGCCGAGACGGCCCTGCTTTTCCACCAGCTCCACCATCAGCTTCTTCTGATCCGGATTGATGGCGTTCGGACCAAGATCCGTCTCGGTCGCCTTGATGACCTTGAGGCCGAGATCGAGGGCGACTTCATCCGACAGCGACAGCGGACCGACCGGCATGCCCGCCATCTTGGCGCAGTTCTCGATCATCGCCGGCGGCACGCCTTCCAGGAACATCTCGTTGCCTTCGGCGATGTAGCGGCCGACGCAGCGATTGGCGTAGAAGCCGCGGGAGTCATTGACGACGATCGGCGTCTTGCCGATCACCCGCACATAGTCGAGCGCGGCGGCGAGCGCGACGTCACCGGTATTCTTGCCGAGGATGATTTCGACCAGCATCATCTTCTCGACCGGCGAGAAGAAGTGGATGCCGATGAACTTGCCTTGCTCCTTGAAACCTTCGGCCAGCGAGGTGATCGGCAGCGTCGAGGTGTTGGACGCGAAGATCGCGTCCGGCTTGAGGTACTGCTGCGCCTTGGCAAAGGTCTCTGCCTTGACCTTGCGGTCCTCGAACACGGCCTCGATGACGAGGTCGCAATCTCCGAGCGTAGCGTAATCAGCGGTTGGCGTAATGCGGGCCAGCAGCGCATCACGATCTGTGGCCTTGGCGCGGCCCTTGGCGACCTGCACGTCGATTACCTTCTGTGCATGCGCCTTGCCCTTGTCGGCGCTTTCCTGGTCGCGGTCGATCAGCACGACGTCGAGGCCGGCGCGGGCCGAGACGTAGCCGACGCTGGCGCCCATGAAGCCGGCGCCGATCACGGCGATCTTCTTGATCTTGGTCGGCGGCACGTCCTGCGGACGCCGCGCGCCCTTGTTCAGTTCCTGCATCGACAGGAACAGGCTGCGGATCATCGCCGCGGCTTCCTTGGAGCGCAGGACTTGCGTGAAGTAACGCGACTCGACGCGCAACGCGGCGTCGATGGGCAACTGCAGGCCCTCATAGACGCAGCTCATGATGGCGCGCGCCGCCGGATAATTGTCGTAGGTCTCGCGGCGATAGATCGCGTTGCCGGCCGGGAACATCATCATGCCGTTCTTGGAGAACACCGGGCCGCCGGGCAGCTTGAAGCCCTTCTCGTCCCATGGCGCGACCGCCTTGCCGCCGCCCTTGATCCAGTCCTTCGCCGCCCTGACCAGATCGGAGGCCGGCACGATGGCGTGGATCAAATTGAGCGCCTTGGCCTTGTCGATCGTGACCGGATCGCCCTTGAGCAGGATCGTCATCGCATCCTGCGGCGGCACCAGGCGCGGCACGCGCTGGGTGCCGCCGGCGCCCGGGAACAGGCCGACCTTGACCTCGGGCAGGCCGAGGCGAGTTTTGGGATTCTCGGCCGCGACGCGATAATGGCAGGACAGCGTCACCTCGAAACCGCCGCCGAGCGCCAGCCCGTTGATCGCGGCCGCCCACGGCTTGCCGCAGGTTTCGATGCCGCGCAGCACCAGCGAGAAACGGCGGCTCTGGTCGAACAGCATCTGGTTGGCCGCGACCTCGCCCTTTTCCTTGAAGACCTTGGCGTACTCCTTGTTCATGCCTTCGAGCATGGAAAGGTCGGCGCCGGCGCAGAATGCGTCCTTGCTCGAGGTGATGACGACGCCCTTCACGGCGGCATCTGCTGTGGTCTGCTTCAATATCTCTTCGAGCTCCGTGGTCGAGGTCTCGTCCAGCACGTTCATCGAACGGCCGGGGATGTCCCAGGTGACGAGCGCAATGCCGTCGGCGTCGGTCTCTAGCTTGAAATTCTTGAAGGCCATATTGGTGCTCCCTCGATGCCGGCAGCCGATGTCAGGCGCGGCGGTTGGATGTGATTTCGTAGGTCTTGTAGGGTGGGCAAAGCGCAGCGTGCCCACCCTTCCCGGCGGAGTTCGTGATGGTGGGCACGGCGCAAGAGCGCCTTTGCCCACCCTACGGGCTCAGACTCTTTCAATGATCGTAGCTGTCCCCATGCCGCCGCCGATGCACAGCGTCACCAGCGCGGTGGACTTGTTGGTGCGCTCCAGCTCGTCGAGCACGGTGCCGAGGATCATGGCTCCCGTGGCGCCGAGCGGATGGCCGAGCGCGATCGCGCCGCCGTTGACATTGATCTTTGCATTGTCGATCTCGAACGCCTGGATGTAGCGCAGCACCACCGAGGCAAAAGCCTCGTTGAGCTCGAACAAATCGATGTCCGACTTCTTCATGCCGGAACGCTCGAACAGCTTTTCGGTGACGTCGACCGGACCGGTCAGCATCATCGCGGGCTCCGAGCCGATATTGGCAAAGGCGCGGATCTTTGCACGCGGTTTCAGGCCATGTTTCGCGCCCGCTTCCTTGCTGCCGAGCAGCACCGCGCCGGCGCCATCGACGATGCCGGAAGAGTTGCCGGCGTGGTGCACGTAGTTGACGCGCTCGATTTCCGGATGCGACTGGATCGCCACCGCATCGAAACCGCCCATCTGGCCAACCACGGTGAACGCCGGCTGCAGTTGCGCCAGCGACTGCATGGTCGTGGTCGGGCGCATGTGCTCATCCTTGGCGAGAATGGTCAGGCCATTGACGTCCTTGACCGGCACTACCGACTTGTTGAAGCGCCCCTCGTCCCAGGCCTTTGCGGCGCGCTGCTGGCTCTGCACGGCATAAGCATCAACGTCGTCGCGCGAGAAACCGTATTTGGTCGCAATCAGGTCGGCAGAGACGCCCTGCGGCATGAAATAGGCCGGCACCGCCATCGAGGGATCCATCGGCCACGCGCCGCCGGAGGCGCCGATGCCGACGCGGCTCATCGATTCGGCACCGCCGCCGATCACGAGTTCATGCTGGCCGGCCATGATCTGGGCGGCGGCGAAATTCACGGCGTCGAGGCCGGAGGCGCAGAAGCGGCTGATCTGCACGCCGGGAACGGATTCGCCGAGACCTGCCTTCAGCGCCGCGAAACGCGCGATGTCGGAGCCGGCCTCGCCGACCGGATCGACCACGCCAAGGATCACGTCATCGACCACGTCTTCGGCCAGGTTGTTGCGTTCCTTCAGCGCCTGCAGCGGCACGGTGGCGAGCGCCAGCGCGGTGACCTCGTGGAGCGCGCCATCGGACTTGCCGCGGCCGCGCGGGGTGCGAACGTGATCGTAGATATATGCCTCAGGCATGACGCCCTCCTGGTATGAGGATCATAATATTATAGGCGAAAGGACAGCGCGGTGGCGGATAATTTCAGAACGCTTCCGCCGCCAATTCCATGGTGGTCGCGCATCCGGTCTGGATGCGCGCAAGATGGACATGGGTTTCCGGCAGCATCCGCTCCATGAAGAAGCGGCCGGTCACCAGCTTGGTGGAGAGATAGGGCGTGGCGCCGGAGGCCGCAATCTTGTCCTGAGCCACCTTCGCCATCCGCGCCCACATATAGGCGAAGGTGACGAGGCCGAACAATTGCATGTAGTCGGTGGCGGCGGCGCCGGCATTGTCGGGTTTTGTGAGTGCATTCTGCATCAGCCAGCCGGTGGCCTGCTGTAGATGGCCCAGCGCTGCCGAAAGCGGGGTGACGAACGGCTTCATCGCCTCGTCGCCGCCATGCTCCTTGGCGAAGGCGCCGACTTCGGCAAAGAACGCCATCACCGCACGGCCGCCGTCGCGCGGCAGCTTGCGGCCGACAAGATCGAGCGCCTGAATGCCGTTGGCGCCCTCATAGAGCATGGCGATGCGCGCATCGCGCACGAACTGCTCCATGCCGTGTTCGGCGATATAGCCGTGGCCGCCATACATCTGCTGCGCCAGCACCGCGTTGGAGAAGCCGACATCGGTCATCACGCCCTTCATGACCGGCGTCATCAGGCCCATGTGGTCGTCGGCCTCCTGGCGGTCCTTGGGATCGGAGGAGCGGTGGGCGACGTCGCTCTTTAGCGCCGTCCACACCACCATGGCGCGCGCCGCTTCGTTGAAGGCGCGGATGGTGAGCAGCACGCGGCGCACGTCAGGATGCACGATGATCGGGTCGGCCGGCTTGTCTGCCGCCTTTGCGCCGGTCAGGGAGCGGCCCTGCAGGCGCTCGCGCGCGTAGTTGACGGCGTTCTGATAGGCGACCTCGGACTGCGCGAGACCCTGGACGGCGACGCCGAGGCGGGCCTCGTTCATCATCACGAACATGCCCTGCATGCCCTTGTTCTCTTCGCCGATCAGCCAGCCGGTGGCGTTGTCGTAGTTCATCACGCAGGTGGAATTGCCGTGGATGCCCATCTTGTGCTCGATCGAGCCGCAGGACACGCCGTTGCGCTGCCCCAGCGAGCCGTCGGCATTGACCAGGATCTTCGGCACCACGAACAGCGACACGCCCTTGATGCCGGCCGGTGCGCCTTCGATCCGCGCCAGCACCAGGTGGATGATGTTTTCGGCAAGGTCGTGCTCGCCGGCGGAGATGAAGATCTTGGTGCCCGATATCTTGTAGCTGCCGTCGGGCTGCTTGACCGCCTTGGTGCGCAGCAGGCCGAGATCCGTGCCGCATTGCGGCTCGGTGAGGTTCATGGTGCCGGTCCACTCGCCCGCCACCATCTTCGGCACGAACATCTTCTTCTGCTCGGGCTTGCCATGCACCAGCAGCGCCGCGGTCGCGCCCATGGTGAGGCCGCCATACATCGAGAACGCCATGTTGGCCGCGCTCTGGAATTCGGTGACGACCTGGCTCAGCGTCACCGGCAGCCCCTGCCCGCCATATTCCGCCGGCGCCGACAGGCCGAGCCAGCCGCCTTCGGCGACCTGCTTGAAGGCTTCCTTAAAGCCCTTCGGCGTCGTCACCGAAGCGTCGTCGTGCCGCTTGCAGCCTTCGAGATCGCCTGTGCGGTTGAGCGGCTGCAGCACCTCTTCGGAGAGCTTTGCGGCTTCGCCGATGATCGCTTCGCGCACATCGGCGGAGGCATCGGTGAAGCCGGGCAGATTGTCGTAGCGATCGATCTGGAACACGTCGTTGAGCAGGAAGGTGACGTCTTCCACGGGGGCTTTGTAGATCGGCATGATGTTCTCCCGGCAGCGGCGAAAGTGGCGAAGGCGCTTGAAATGAAATTCGTAGTGGCGATCCGGAACGAGACCTTATCCGGTTCCGGGGATTCGAGGGAGTGAGCGGGCCGGCAAAATATCTCGTCAGCCATTGCGACATAAACGGCGCCGAAGATGGTCGCGCGCTTTGCTCCCTCACCCCTTGGCGAGTTGCTCCCCCATCAAGCGGTGCAGCAGATTGATTCCCTTCAGCGGACGCACCATCACCTTGAAATGCGTGATCTTACCGTCATCGCTGAAGGTGATGATGTCGACGCCGTTGATCTTGATGCCCTCGATCTCGTTTTCGAATTCGAGGACCGCGCCATCAGCGCTGCGCCATTCGCCGACATATTTGAAGCCGGGGCCGCCCAGCACCTTTTCGGCGCTCGCGAGATATTTGAAGGTGATGTCGCGCCCGCGCTGCGGCGTGTGGACGACGGGGCTTTCGAACACCGCGTCGGGGTGCAGCAGGTCCCACAACGCCGCCGTGTCATGGGACTTCATGTAGCCGTACCACTTGTCGAGGCCGCTCATGGTCATCATGTCTCCTCTGGCGGGCGATGACGGGCTGGCGCCGGGGAACGGATCTCCCCGGAGCTTATGCGCGTTGACGCATATGCAACTTTATGCATAATGTCAATCAATCCTGAAAGCCGGAGGCCGGCGTCTTGGCGCTTGGTGACGCGATCCTTGCCTGCCTGACCGAACGTCCGATGACGGGCTACGAGCTCGCCAAGACGTTCGACAACTCCATTGGATTCTTCTGGAAGGCCGACCACCAGCAGATTTATCGCGAGCTCACCAAACTTCGCGACCGCGGCCATATCCAGGGCCGCGAGGTGGTCCAATCAGGCAAGCCGAACAAGCTGGTCTACACGCTCACGCCGGAAGGACGGGCCGCGCTCAGGCATTGGGCCGCGCGGCCGAGCGTTCCGGCCTCGATCAAGGACGACCTTTTGGTGCGGCTCTACGCGCTCGACGATGTCGATATCGAACCGTTGCGCACCGACCTGATGGCGCGGCTGGAACATCACCGCGACCGCTTTGCCCGCTACGAGCGCCTGCTCAACAAACGCTTTCCCCAAGGTACGGCGCCGCCGGCCGATGTCGGCAAACTGCTCGGGCTTCGCATCGGCCTCGCCCACGAGCGCGCCGTGGCGGAGTGGTGCGAGGAGGCGATCGAGGCGTTGTCGGCGCTGTCTTCCAGCGCGGAGCGGACCAATGTCGTACCCCTCGAGGACGGCCCGCGCGAAAATCGCGAAAATAGCGGTTAGAGCTTTTCCGTTCCGGTGGAATCGGAACGGAGCTCTAGATTTTTTGTTTGACGCGTTTTCTTGACGCGAACCGGTCCCCACTTCGCTGGAAAACGCTCTGAAGCCGGCCGATTTGGCGCCCGGTAACTTTTGCGGCCGTCCGTCCAATTCCTTAACCCGTTATTTACCGTAAGGAACAAAAGTCAGGTTCTGAGGCAGACGACCTGCGCGAAATTCGATTGTCTCCTCACGGGGACGCGCGGGGAGGCTGATGGCGCAGGTGGAGCGCCGGAGCGGAACCGGACGAGAGCATGAATTCGCGCGTATCGTGGAGTGTTGACGGCATCGATCCATCCGTCCGCGAAAGGGCGGAGGCCGCCGCGCGGCGCGCCGGCATGACGCTGAACGACTGGCTCAATTCCACCATCGGCGAACCGGCCCCGCCCAGCTTCAGCGCGCCTTCCAATCAGCGGCCGGCGATGCATGGCCGGCAAGGCCCCGACGTTGCCGACATTCACCAGCGGCTCGATTCGATCACCCGGCAGATCGAGCAGATCTCGCGGCCTGCGCCACGCGGCGACGCTTCGCGTGGCGAGGTAGCCCGCGGCGAGCCGACGGTGGCCCGCCAGCTCAACGACGCGATTTCGCGCCTCGACGCGCGGCTGTCGCAGATTTCCAACCCCGCGCCGACCCGGCAGGCCCAGATGCACGAAAAGCAGCGTCAGACCGAGCTGGTCGAGCGTGCCGCAGCCCAGGTCTACCGCCCCGCGCCGCCGCTCAGCCCGGCCTCGATGGATTTTGCGATCGCCGAAATCGCCGCGCGCCAGAACGAGCTCGACAGCCCGCCGCCGCGCCAGATGCCGCCGCGCAACGGCGCGCCGACAGCTTCTCCTGCCCAGCCCATGATGCAGGAAGCGCCGGCCGGCCCGGACTTTTCGTCGCTCGAGCGGCACCTGATCAAGATCACGAGCCAGATCGAGTCGCTGCAGCGTCCCGATCACGTCGAGCAGTCGATTGCCGCCTTCCGCAGCGAACTCGCCGAAATCCGCCACGCCATTACCGAGGCAGTGCCGCGCCGGGAGATCGAATCGCTCGAGAACGAAATCCGCTCGCTGTCCCGCCGCATCGACGACAGCCGCCAGCACGGCACCGACGGCCAGACGCTGGCCGGCATCGAACGCGCGCTCGGCGAAATCCGCGAGGCGTTGCGCTCGCTGACGCCGGCCGAGCAGCTCACCGGCTACGACGAGGCGATCCGCAATCTCGGCGCCAAGCTCGATCTGATCCTGCGCTCGAACGACGATCCGTCGACCGTGCAGCAGCTTGAAGGCGCGATCGCGGCGCTGCGCGGCATCGTCTCCAACGTCGCCTCCAACGACGCGCTGGCCCGGCTCGCCGAAGACGTGCACACGCTGTCGGCCAAGGTCGACCAGCTTTCCCGCTTTGACGGCAACAGCGATGCCTTCGGCATGCTCGAGCAGCGCCTCGCCGCGCTGACCTCGACGCTGGAAACACGGCAGCCGCCGGCCGCGAGCGACAATTCGGAATATCTCGAAAACGCGCTGCGCTCGCTGTCGGAGCGGCTCGACCGTATCCCGGCCGGCAACGACAATGCGTCGGCGTTCGCCCATCTCGAACAGCGCGTGTCCTATCTGCTGGAGCGCCTGGAAGCGTCCAACGACAGTTCCGCCGCGCCTGCCATCGATCTCGGGCGGGTCGAGGAAGGGCTGCACGATATTCTGCGTTCGCTCGAACGCCAGCACGCCAGCCTGGTCGCGCTCGCCGAGTCCAACCGCAATTCCGGCGACGCAGTGCAGCCGATGGACTCCGGTATCGTCGATCTGGTCAAGCGCGAACTGTCCGACATCCGCTTCAGCCAGTCGGAAACCGATCGCCGCACGCAAGATTCGCTGGAGACGGTTCACAACACGCTCGGCCACGTGGTCGATCGCCTGTCGACGATCGAAGGCGATCTGCGCACGGTTCGGGCCGCACCGCCGGCGGCGCCCCAAGCTTCCCCGCCGCCGATTGAAATGCGCGAGGAAGCGCCCCGCATAACCACGCCGCTGCAGACCTATCTGCAGCAATCGAAGCCCGAGTTGCCGAACCCCGCCGCGCTGCAAGCGAGCCCTCAAGAACATTTTGCCGCCGCGCCGCGTGAATTCCACGCGGTCCAGCCGGCAACGCCGGTGGCCCCGCCATTGCCGCCGCGCGCGATCAGCGAAATCCTGGAGCCGCATGCCGCCGCCCCGCGTACTGCGATCGCGCCGGAATTGCCGCCGGATCATCCGCTCGAGCCGGGCACCCGGCCGACCGCGCGCATGTCCTCGCCGTCGGAACGGATCGCGGCTTCCGAGAACGCGATCAGCGAGATCGCTTCCGGACCGAAGGAGCCCGTGAGTTCGTCGAGCTTCATTGCCGCCGCGCGCCGCGCCGCGCAAGCCGCGGCCGCCGCGCCGCCTCCCGAGAAAGCGGGACGTTCGGCAAAGGCCGCGCCCAAGGACAAGGGCGGCGACAGGCCGAAGGGCGGTGACGACAAGAGCGCTTTGAACATTTCCTCCAAGATCCGCTCGCTGCTGGTCGGCGCGAGCGTGGTCGTGATCGTGCTCGGCACTTTCAAGATGGCGATGACGCTGCTCGACACCGGCAGCGGGCTGCAACTGCCGATGATGGAGTCCAACCAGCCGGCCGCACCAGTGCATGCCCCTGCACCATCGGAGAGCAGCGCCAGGCCCGCAATGCCCGCAGCACCCGGGCCCTTGATGATCTCGCCGACGCCGGTCGAAAAACAGTCGAACAATTCTTCCGCACCGAACACGCTGGATAGCGCGCGGATCGCGGTCCCGCCCCAGGCCGCGCCAGCGCCGGCTGCCGCCAGCGACATCACCGGCGCAATCACGACAATGCCCGCCACCGGCGGCAAGCTGGCCATGATCGCGGTGCCATCGACCGAGCGGCTGCCTGACGGCATTGGCGGCCCGGTATTGCGCGCCGCCGCGCTGAAGGGCGACCCGGCCGCGGCCTACGAGATCGCCACGCGCTTTGCCGAAGGCAAGGGCGTTGCCCCGGATCTCGACCAGGCCGCCAGATGGTACGATCGCGCGGCGCAGGCCGGCGTGGTGCCCGCAATCTTCCGGCTCGGGACCTTCTACGAGAAGGGCCTCAGCGTGAAAAAGGACGTCGATATCGCGCGGCGTTATTATGCGCAGGCGGCCGAGCGCGGCAGCGCCAAGGCGATGCACAATCTAGCTGTGCTCGACGCCGATGGCGGCGGCAAGGGCGCCAATTACAAGACCGCGTCGATCTGGTTCCGCAAAGCCGCCGATCGCGGCGTCGCCGACAGCCAGTTCAACCTCGGCATCCTCTATGCCCGCGGCATCGGCGTCGAACAGAACCTCGCGGAATCCTTCAAGTGGTTCAGCCTCGCCGCGGCCCAGGGTGACGCCGACGCCGGCCGCAAGCGCGACGATATCGCCAAGCGCCTCGACGTCCAGTCGCTGGCGGCCGCGAGACTCGCGATCCAGACCTTTACGCCGGAGCCGCAACCCGACGATGCCGTCAACGTGGCCGCCCCGGCTGGCGGCTGGGATTCGGCGCCGGCCACGACCAAGCCAGCCGCCAAGCCGGCCGCGACCAAGCGCACTGTCGCCTTCCAGTAAGACAGGCCGCGATGCCGCCGGCGTCGCCGCCATACCCTCGGCCACAAATTTGTATAATGGTTCGGGCGAGAGCCTTTTCGGTTCTGATTAGATCAGAATCGGGCTCTAGATTCTTGTATTGACGTTTTCTTGACGCGAACCGGCGCCCACCCACGGATCAAGTCCGAGGGCATGCTTCGTTCGAAAATGCTATAAGTCCGATCCTGAAACGGGTCGGCGCGCAACGAGGACCAATTGTCGACCGAAGACCACCAGAGCGGGGAAAATCGCTTCCGTAGATCGCCGACAGGTCCTGCGGTCACGCCGCCGCGCCTACCACCCGGTCAGGGCCCGACACCGCCGGTCCAGCTACCCCGGTACAAGCGGCATTACTGGTCGATCGCCATCTTCATCCTGCTGGTCGCCGGGGTCTGCATTCGCGCCTACCGGGACCTGTCACAGCCGGAGGCCTGGCACTACTGGAAGGACCAGTACGTCTCGCCAAGCCTGACAGCCCAGGTGATCGATACGCTCACTCTCGATGGTTCGAGCAAGGGCCAGCGAGCGCTGTTCGTCAGCGGGACGATCGGCCCTGCCGCCGCGAACTGGTTTCGCGGCAGGCTGGACCAGGCCAATCTCGCGGCGGGCGACATCGTGCTGCTGGCCTCCCCCGGCGGCGATTTGAACCAGGCCGCAATCATGGGCGAGATCATCCGGCAACGCTCGCTCGCGACCGCGGTCGGCAGCGCCGACGCCTCCGGCCGCGTCAAGCCCGCCTATTGCGCCAGCGCCTGCGTGCTGGTCTATGCCGGGGGGAAGACCCGCTTCGGCGTCTTGGGCTCAGCACTGGGCGTTCATCGGTTTGTCACAACCAGGCCCGTGGACGACCCCGTCGCGGAAGCCCAGCGGATCGCCGGCGCCGTGCTGGGCTATATGACCAAGATGGGGGTGTCGTCCTCCATCGTGGAAGCGATGTCCGAAACCCGGGAGATTCGCTGGCTCAGCCCGAAACAGGCGCTGGCGATGAACCTCGTCACCGACCCGCTCGGAAAGCCCTGAGCCGGCCGGGCCGCCAGGCTCCACGAACCGAACTGCGCCCCGCTGATTTGTAACGGCGTTTCAATGTCCTGAGGGACGGGCGGGCATGTACGGCAAAAATTTGCCTTCCCGGGCATTTTTAGTCCCTCATCCTCCCGAATTCAGTTATGCAAAGGCGCGGGAACCGGCCCTGCGCACGCAAAGGTGCATGCGCGAACCGGATTCCACTGCCGGCAAATACAACAGAAACCATGCCCTGAGCGGCCGCCCGGCCGTCTCTGGCGGCAAAGCCACAAAAAGCAGACGCGCGTGCAGCTCTACCTTCCGATCGCCGACATTCCGGTCAATGTTTTCCTCATCCTGGCGATGGGCGCGGCGGTTGGGTTCGTCTCCGGCATGTTCGGGATCGGCGGCGGCTTCCTGATGACGCCGCTGTTGATCTTCGTCGGCATTGCGCCGGCGGTCGCGGTCGCCTCCGTCGCCAGCCATATCGCCGCCTCCTCGTTTTCCGGCGCGCTCTCCTATTGGCGACGGCGCGCCATCGATCCGCTGCTGGCGGCAGTGCTGTTGACCGGCGGCACTTTGGGCACCGCGCTCGGGGTCTGGACCTTCACGCTGCTGCGCTCGCTGGGTCAGCTCGATCTCATGATCGCGATGTCCTACGTGATCCTGCTGACCACCGTCGGCAGCCTGATGTTTTGGGAGGGTCTGCGGGCGCTGTTGCGGGCCCGACGCGGCGGGCCGATCACCACGCGCCGCCCGGGCAGCCATGTCTGGATCCATGGATTGCCGCTGAAGATGCGCTTCAAGCGCTCGAAAATCTATCTGTCCGTCATCCCCGTCGTCGTGATCGGCCTGATCATCGGCTTCATCGGCGCCGTGATGGGAATCGGCGGCGGCTTCATCCTGGTGCCGCTGCTGATCTACGTGCTGCGGGTGCCGACCTCGACAGTGATCGGCACCTCGATGGTACTGACCCTCGTCACGATGGTGTTCGCCACCATGCTGCACGCGGTCACCAACCATCTGGTCGATGCCGTGCTGGCGCTGATCCTGATGGTCGGCGGCGTCACCGGCGCGCAGTTCGGCGCACGGGCCGGGCAGAAGATCCGCGGCGAGCATTTGCGGCTGCTGCTCGGGCTCCTGGTGCTCGCCGTCGGCGTCCGGTTTGCCGTCGAGCTGGTGATCCGGCCCGAGGACCTCTTCACCATCCGCGAAACCGGGGTGACGGGATGATCGCGCGCCTCATCCTCATGCTCGGATGGCTTGCGCTGGGCTTAGCGCTCGCGGCCTCGCCCGCGCAGGCCGAACGGCTGATCGTGTCGGTGTCGAACCACCGCGTCACCGTGACGCCGAATTATTCCGGCGAGGAGCTGGTGCTGTTCGGCTCGGTGGAAAAGGACGCCGCCACGCCGGCCAACCGCACTTACGATCTGGTGGTGACGGTCGCCGGCCCGCGCGCCGACATGGTCACCCGCCGCAAGGAGCGCCGGTTCGGGATCTGGATCAACACCGACTCCCGGCAGTTCCTCAAAGTGCCGTCCTACCTGGCGCTGTTCTCCAACCGGCCGTTCGACGCCATCGCCTCGCCCGAGGTGCAACGGCGGCAGCAGCTCGGGCTGAACAACGTCTTGCTGACCCAGCGTGTCGGTGGCGATTACGCCGACGTGGTGCCGGACGACGCGTTCCGCAGCGCCTTCGTACGGCTGCGCCGGCAGCACGGCCTCTATCGCGAGGAAACCTCGGCGGTGACGTTCCTGACGCCGACGCTGTTCCGCACCGGAATTCCGCTGCCGGCCGAGGTGCCGATCGGTCTCTATAACGTCGAGATCAAGCTGTTCGCCGACGGCGCGCTGGTGGCCAAGACCGACACCGCGTTCGAAATCGTCAAGGTCGGCTTCGAGCAATTCGTTGCCACCACCGCGCAGCAGCACGGTTTTGTCTATGGGCTCGTCACCGCCTTCATGGCGCTGATGACGGGATGGATGGCGTCCATCGTGTTCCGAAAGGATTGAGGCGAACCCCATCGCGCCCGGGACACGATCACGACTTCCCGACAAAAAGCCCGATTCCCATCGCCACCACGCTGAGCACCATCGCGGCCGTCGACAGCCAGCCCAGCCAATAGAGCCGGCCCCCGACGACGAAGGTGCCCATCACGTCCCTGCGCCGCGCCATGAACATCAATAGCACCATCACGGGCACGGCGAGGACGCCGTTGATGACGGCGCTCCAGTACAGCGCCGAGATCGGGTTGATCGACGTGAAGTTCAGCGCGATGCCGATACCCGCCGACAGCGTCAGCACGGCGTAGAAGGCCGCGGCTTCCTTCGGCTTGCGCGCGAGGCCGACCTGCCATCGCCGTCCCTCGCCGACGGCATACGCCGTGGCACCGGCGAGGACTGGAATCGCCAGCAAGCCGGTGCCGACGATGCCGAGCGCAAAGATCACTTCCGCGAACGCGCCGGCAATCGGACGCAGCGCTTCGGCCGCCTCCGCCGAGCTCTGGATATCGGTCTTGCCGACCGCATGCAGCGTCGCCGCCGCGGTGACGATGATCGACAGCGCGATCAAATTGGAAAACGCCATGCCGATGATGGTGTCGGCGCGGATGCGACTAAATTCTCGCCGCGCGCCGTAGTGCTTTTCGATCAGCGGCCGCTTGGTGGTGTCGACACGCTGATCCTCGGCTTCCTGCGAGGCCTGCCAGAAGAACAGATAAGGCGAGATCGTGGTGCCGAGGATCGCGACGATGGTCGTGAAATAGTCGAGGCTCCAGTCAGGGCGCGGAACGAGAATGCCGACGAGGGCCTCGCCCCACGATACTTTTGCAAACGCCAGCGCCGCCACATAGGCGAACAGGCTGAGCGTCAGCCATTTCAGCACCGCGACGTAGCGCTTGTAGTCGAGGAATATCTGGGCCGCCACCGACGTCATGCCGAACAGCAGCACGTAAACGATGCTGTGGCCGCCGATCAGAAGTTTGCTGACGTCGGCCATGGCGCCGAGATCGGCGGCGATATTGATGGTGTTGGCGATGAACAGCAGCGTCACCACGACCTGGAGCAGCCACGCCGGATAATGCCGGCAGGCGTTGCCCGCAATGCCATGGCCGGTGACGCGGCCGACCCGCGCGGAAATTTCCTGGATCGCCGCCATCAGCGGAAACGTCAGCAGCATGGTCCAGCCGATGCCGTAGCCGAGCTGCGCGCCGGCCTGGCTATAGGTGCCGATCCCCGACGGATCGTCATCGGACGCGCCGGTGATCAGGCCGGGGCCGAGCGCCTTCAGCGCATCGGCGAAACGAAACGGCCGCGCGGGCTTGGCCCCCGCGGCCGGCCTCTCACTTCCGGCATGCTTGTTCGCGTGACGCTTCCGATCCGATTTGCTGTGCTCTGCCATGCCGGGTCCAGCCGCAGCGACAACGAACCTGACGTGAGCAGGTTCCAGACCGCGACCTTGCCCGAGGACACCTTGACAGACAAGCAGCCATCGATGCCGTCACGCGGCGCGCGACGGCTCGATGATAGTCGCAACCCCGGGCTCCAGAATCCGCAATCGCGATCCAAAACCCAGCGTATCGAAGGTGGCGCGCAAATCCTGCGCGCTCTGGCGGAAATGTTTCCATCCCTCTGTATGAACGGGGACGATCACCGCGTCCGGAAACGCGCGCGCGGTCTCGATCGTGTCGTTGGTGTCCATCGTGATGTGGAAGGGCCCGCGGGTTTGCGCGGCGCCGGCGAAGGGCAGCACGATTCCCGCCTTGAAGCGCTTGGCTACGTCCGCCACGCCGTCGTACCAGACGGTGTCGCCGCTGATATAGATCGGACGACTGCCGGGCTTGTTTGAGGCGACCACGAAGCCGATGACATCGCCCGCCAGCGGTTCGATACCGGCCGGGCCGTGGCGCGCGGGCGTCGCGGTAATCGTGAGCGAGTGCCCGTTTTTGCCGGTCAGTTCGGTGGCCTGCCACGGCGCAAAGCCTTCTGCATGGCCGCCAAGCCGCTTCGCGCCGACTTCCGTTGTCAGCACGCGCTTGGCTGATTTAAGAAAGTCGCGGCCGGAATTGTCAAGATTATCCGAATGCTGGTCATGGCTGAGCAGCACGGCATCGACGATGCCGATCGCATTCGCGCTCAGCGCGGGGCCGACCAGCTTTTCGAGCTTCACATGCGGGAGTTGATAGGCGCCGGGCTCGTCGAAGGTCGGATCGGTGAGCAGGCGGAAGCCGTCGATTTCGATCAGCGCGGTGGGGCCGCCGATCAGGGTGATGGTAACTGTCATGACTTGCTCCTTTTATCAAGATTGATCGGTAGCCGCGGCGGGGCGGGTCACTAGATAAATGCCGAGAGCCACCGGAACGATCCCGAGCAGATCGCGAAACTCGACGTGTTCGCCGAGCACGAGAAACGCGAACAGCATGCCGAGCGGCGGCATCAGGAAGTGATAGGCGCTCGCGGCCGTCGCGCCGCACACCTTCAAAAGGTGAAACCAGAGCAGATAGGCGAGGATCGAGCCGCCGAGGACGAGGAAAGCGAACGCACCCAACAGCCGCGCGCTCGGGACAATGTCGCCGACGCTGGACAGCGTGAATGCGAAAGGCAGCAGAACGATGCCGGCCGCAAGATTTTGCACGCCGTTGCCGACCCAGAGGCTGCCCTTCGGTGCCAGCACCTTGAACAGGATGGTGCCGGCCACGATCGAGGCCAGCGATGCCAGCGTGAACAGGATGCCGTGAAAACTGTCTGTCCCGACCGACATGCGGTGCCAGACGATGAAGCCGACGCCGATGATCCCGAGCAAGAGGCCCATCACCTTGCGCCAGGTGAGCGCGTCACCGAGAAAGGCTGCCGCGAGCACGGCGGTGAACACCGGATTGGCGCTGACGATCAGGCCGCCGAGGCCGGCGGATACGGTCTGCAGCCCGGTATAGCCAAGGCCGAGATAGAGCGCGTTGTTGGCGACGCCGAGAATCGCGAAAACGGCGGCATCGCGCCAGGTGAGCGAAGACCACGCTTCACCGCGCAGCGCGGTGACGCCGAGAATCAGGATGCCGGCCAGCGAAAATCGCGCGGTGAGCAGGATCAACGGCGGACAATCGGTGACGCCGATCTTGCCGGCGACGAAAGCGAAGCTCCAGAGCAGGCAGAACAGGCCGATATAGAGCGGGAGCGGATTGAAGGTGGCGCGGGGAACCGCGACCGAGGGCGCGAGCGACATGGGAAGTCTCCTTTCCCATTCAGGTAGACCCTCGCCTTGATATTTGGAAATTAAATGATAAACTGGCGTCCAGTGGATTTACGAATGGAGCATTGCATGCTCGATCTGGAGCTCCTGCGCAGTTTCGTCAGTGTCGTCGATGCCGGCGGCTTCACCCGCGCCGGCGAACGCGTCCACCGCACCCAATCGACCGTCAGCCAGCAGATCAAGCGGCTGGAGGACGATGTCGGCCAGCCGCTGCTGAACCGTAACGGCAAGGATGTGACGCCGACCGAAGCCGGCGAGCGGCTGTTGTCCTACGCGCGGCGCCTGCTGGCGCTGGCGGAAGAGGCGCGCGATGTGGTGGCGCGCCCCGAGAGCGAGGGCGCGGTGCGGCTCGGCATCCCCGAGGATTTCGCCGCCTACCGCCTTGCCAAGCTGCTGGCAACGTTTTCGCGCTCCCGTCCGGGATTGCGGCTCGATGTCCGCGCCGACCAGAGCACGTATCTGCGGCGCGACATCGAACGCGGCGATCTCGATCTCGCGCTGCTCAAGCGTGACGCCGGCGAGAAAGGCGGGATCGCGGTGTGGCCGGAGCAAGTGCACTGGGTCACCAGCAAGACCCATCCGATCGATATCGTCGCCGGCTCGGTACCGCTGATCGGCTTTCCCGCCGGCTGTCTTTATCGGGCGCGCGCCATCCATGCGCTCGAAAGCGCCGGGCGTTCGTGGCACATGGCCTATACGAGTTCAGGCCTCGCCGGCATTCAGGCCGCGGTCGCCGCGGGCCTGGGTTTGAGCATTCTGTCCGACATCGCCATCCAGCCCGGGCACCGCGTGCTCACGGCGAAGGATGGCTTTGCGCCGATCGACAAGACGGAAGTGGCGCTGATGGCTTCCCCTGATGCAAGCCCGGCGACGTTGCGGCTCGCGGATCGTCTGGCCGAATTCTGCGACAGCGTGGAAGCGAAGGCGGCGTAGCGGCACGAAGAATCGTAGGGTGGGCAAAGGCGCTCTTGCGCCGTGCCCGCCATCCAGCGCACTGCTCGCGATGGTGGGCACGCGGAGCCTGTCATCGGGCGCGCATTCGCGCGACCCGTTGGCTTTGCCCACCCTACGCTGCTGTGGCTCGGTGCCGGCGCGCAGCGAAATTCTCAATAACACCGCGAGGCAGCAATGCTGTGCACGCGGTTGTCGCCGAGCACATGCGCCATGAAGCCGGGCGCACCAAAGATTTTCGCAAACGCCACATCACGAATGCTCAAGCCGCCAGTGTAAGCGCCGAACGCCGGCATCACGGCGCGCTCGCCATCGGAGGCAAAGCATCGCCGCTCCATCGATCGTCCCCTTGTGGCGACGCGCGCCTTGGGATGCAGGTGGCCGGCGATTTCGCCCGCCGCCCCTGTCGGCTCGTGGCGGAACGCAATCGGGCCGATCGCGACTTCGCTCGCCACCACGCCGCCGAGATCGGACGGCAGGGCCGGATCGTGATTGCCCGAAATCCAGATCCAGTCGCGCCGCGCCTGCATCGCCGAGAGCGCGTCCCGATCAGGCGCCGACAGCCGTTGATGCGCGGCGCGGTCGTGAAAACTGTCGCCGAGCGCAATCACCATGCGCGGGTCATGCCGCGCGATGACGGCGGCAAGACGGCCGAGCGTCGCCACCGTGTCATAGGGTGGCAGCAGCACGCCGCGCGCAGCAAAACTGGAGCCCTTTTCCAGATGCAGGTCGGAGACGACGAGCAGGCGCTGCTCCTGCCAGAACAGCGCGCCGGAGAGGTCGGCAACGAACGTGACGTCGGCAACCATGACCTTCGAGGCGCGCATCTCTTGATCGTCTCCCGAAGATTGCGCCCCTGCCGTCACGTCCTACCCCATCGCCTCTTTGATGAGTTCATCGGCGGCTTCCGCCAGCAACTCATCCGATGCTTCGCCATAAACTGACTCGCGACCGATTTCCAGCATCACGGGAACGGCGAGCGGCGAAACATGTTCGAGTTCCCGATGGGTGATTCGCCCCTGAATGCGCGAGAGCATATCACCCAGACGCTTGAGATCGAGCAGGCCGGCGGCGGCGTCCGCGCGCGCGGCGCGGAGCAGCACGTGGTCGGCCTGATGCTTGCGCAAGACATCATAGACGAGGTCGGTCGAGAACAGTACCTGGCGGCGGCTTTTCTCCTCGCCGGTGAAGCGGCGCGGGATCAGGCCCGAGATCAGCGCGCAATTGCGGAAGGTCCGCTTCATCAGCGCGGATTCCGCCAGCCACGCCTCGAGATCGTCGCCAAGCATGTCGGGCGCGAACAGCGCAGCGAAATCGAGCTTGCCGTGGCGAACCATGAAGGAGATGTCGCCAAGCCCCCAGATCGCCAGCGCATATTCGTTGGCGACGAAGCCGAGCGGCCGGGCGCGGGCGCGCTCCAGCCGGCGCGTCAGCAGCATACCGAGCGTCTGGTGCGCAAGACGGCCCTCGAACGGATAGCACACCATGTAATGCTTGCCGCCGCGTGGGAACGTTTCGATCAGAAGCTCGCGCACGCCGGGCACGCGGGAAAAATCCCGCTGCAGCGATAGCCAGTCGCGCACCTGTTCCGGCAGCGCATTCCATTGCCGCCGGTCGTCCAGCAGTTTCCGCACGCGTTCGGCCAGATAGGTCGACAGCGGAAACTTGCCGCCCATATAGGACGGCACCTTGGCGTCTTTGTCGTTGGCGCGGGAGACATAAACCTGGTCTTCGACCAGCGCCTCGTAACGCACGATCTCGCCGCCGAACACAAAAGTGTCGCCGGCGACCAGCCCCTCGATAAAGTATTCCTCGATCTCGCCCAGCATCCTGCCGCCGCGGCCGATCATGCCGGTGGAGCCAGCCCCGCCGCCACGCCCGCGCACCAGCTTTACCTTCAGCATCGCCTCTTCGACGATGGTGCCGACATTGAGACGATAACTCTGCCGCACCTTTGGATTGGCGACGCGCCAGCGGCCCTGCTTGTCCTGCTTGATGCGGGCGAAACGCTCGTAGGTCTTCAGCGCATAGCCGCCGGTGGCAACGAAATCGACCACGTCGTCGAAATCGATTCGGGTCAGCGACGCGTATGGCGCCGATGTCAGAACTTCCGCGTAGAGCTCGTCTGACAGAAACGGCTCGCCGCAGGCGCAGCCGAGCACGTGCTGCGCCAGCACGTCGAGCGCGCCGGTGCGCAATGGCGGCGTGTCCTGCGCATTCTCCGCAATCGCATCGATCGCGACGCGGCATTCCAGCACTTCGAAGCGATTGGCCGGAATCAACACCGCGCGCGAAGGCTCGTCGAGCCGGTGGTTGGCGCGGCCGATTCGCTGCATCAGGCGCGAGGCGCCCTTGGGCGCGCCGACATTGACGACGAGATCGATGTCGCCCCAGTCGATGCCGAGGTCGAGCGAGGACGTACAGACCACGCCGCGCAGCTTTCCGGCCGCCATCGCGTCCTCGACCTTGCGGCGTTGGGCAACGTCGAGCGAGCCGTGATGCAGCGCGATCGCAAGGCCGTCGTCGTTCATGCGCCAGAAGTCCTGGAACAGCATTTCGGCCTGGCTGCGGGTGTTGACGAAGATCAGCGTGGTCTTGTTGCGCCTGATCAGCTCATACATCTCGCCGAGCGCATGGCGCGCGGTATGGCCGGCCCACGGCAGGCGCTCTTTGGTATCGAGCATCTCGACGACCGGTGCCGCCGCGCCGCCCGCCACGACGATATCGGCGGAGATTTCCTTGCCGCCTTGCTGCGGCACCAGAAAGCGCGCCAGCGATTCCGGCTCGGCCACCGTTGCCGACAGCCCGATCGCGCGCATTTCGGGCGCCAGCCGCCAGAGTCGCGCCAACCCGAGCGACAAGAGATCGCCGCGTTTGGAGGTAACGAGGGCATGCAATTCGTCGAGCACAATGCGCTTGAGGGAAGAGAACAGGAACGGCGCGTCGTCGGATGACAGCAGCAGCGCCAGTTGCTCAGGCGTGGTGAGCAGAATATCCGGCGGATAGCGCCGCTGCCGCTGCCGCCGCGACACCGGCGTATCGCCGGTGCGGGTCTCAACCTTGATCGGCAGGCCCATCTCGGCAATCGGCGTTTCCAGATTGCGCGCGATGTCGACCGCGAGCGCCTTCAGCGGCGAGATGTAGAGAGTGTGGAGGCCGCCGGTGCGCTTCACGGCGCGGCCGGTGGAGATGAGGCTTTTTGCGCCTTGGCCCTTTGAAGCCGTGGAAGTAGACAGCTCCACCAGCGTCGGCAGAAAACCGGCCAGCGTCTTGCCGGCACCGGTCGGCGCAATCAGCAGCGCCGAAGCGTCATCGCTGGCTTTGGCGAGCAGCGCCAGTTGGTGCTCGCGCGGCGACCAGCCGCGCGCCGCGAACCAACGGCGGAAGCGGTCGGGCAAGAGCGCAGCCGTTTCAAGCGGCGTGAAGGGCAAGGGATCGGGCGACGGCACGGAGAAGAGGTAAGCCGTCAGAGAGGGTTCGTCGAGGTGGCTTGCGCGTCATTCCGGGGCGATGCGCAGCATCGAACCCGGAATCTCGAAGTTCCGGGCTCGCGCTTTCGCGCGCCCCGGAACGACGGCTTCCTACTCCGTCACCGGCTTGTCGGAAATATCCCAATCCTTGCCGTTGAAGATCGAGATGTAGAGCGTTTTCATCGGCGTGTAGTCCTCGGGTGTGTAGCTGAAATTGACGCCGTCGAGGAAATAGGGCGAGTGGAATCCCGCCAGCGTCGTCGCCTGCTTCAGCACGTTGGCGCGGGTGAGCTCGTCGCCGCAACGGCGCAGGATTTCCGCCATGCTCGCGACCTGGCCATAGCCGGCAAAGGCGATGGTATTATCGGGATCGACATTGGGCAGGTATTTCTTGCGCAACTCCTCGAACGCCATCACGTCGGGGTCCTTCTCGAAGCGCGGCACGCCGACTTCCTTGGCGTAGCGGATGGCGACGATGCCGGTGGCATTCTCGAGGCCGGCAGCCGCGAGAATCGAGCGGCCGGTCGAGCCCGCCGACAACAGATGCAGCGGCTTCCAGCCGAGTTCGGCGACCTTCCGGATCGACTGTGACGATGCCTTGCCGGTCGAGATATTGTAGAAAACATCGGCGCCGGATTTCGAGAGATTGATGAGCTGCGAGTCGATCGTCGGATCGGTGAGATCGTAGGTCTGCTCCAGGATCACCTTGGCAGCGCCGCCGGCATCCGCCAGCACCTTCTTGAAGGGCGCGAGAAAGTCGCGGCCGAAATCGTCGTTCTGGTAGAGGATGCCGATCTTGGCGTCCGGCTTCACGCTCACGACATGCCGGGCGAGAATGCGCGCTTCGGTCGGATAAAGCGGCAGGCCCGCCATGGTCCATTTGAAGTTCTTCGGATCGTTCCATTTCGACGCGCCGGTATTGAGCAGGAGCTGCGGCACGCCCTTCGCGTTGAGATATTTATGCACGGCGGTCTGCGGCGCGGTGCCGAGCGAGCCGTACAACGCCAGCACCTCTTCCTGCTCGACCAGCCGCCGCGTCGCCTCGACGCATTTCGGCGCGCTGTAGGCGTCGTCCAGGGTGAGGAACTTCACCTTGCGTCCGTTGATGCCGCCCTTTTCGTTCAGCATCTGGAAGTAGGCCTCGCCAACGCGCCCCAGCACGCCGTAGAGCGAGCCGGGGCCGGAATGTGGCACGGTCTGTCCAAGCTTGATTTCGGTGTCGCTGGCGCCGGGGTCGTATTTCTTCTCCGCCGCCCAGACAAAGGGGGCAGGCGTCGCGGATGCGAGAACGGTGGCAAGCGCGGTGGCGCCGAATTCGCGCCGGGTCTGTTTGTTCTTCATTGTTGTTTCTCCCTTGTGGGAGCCTTGATCAGGCATTCCGGCATCACTGGCAATAGCTGACATGTCGCACGCAATGCCGCCATTCGCGGCGTGCGTAGCGTCTAGACTCAAGTTTTCGCGGCGACGGCGACGAGGCCGGGAACAGGAGTGCCGTCCTCGTTGCGGGCGGAGCGATCTTCCAGCAGGGACAATGTGAGGCCGGCGGATTCGACCACGGCGCGCAAATAGGCTGCAGAGTGGGCGTAGCGCAGCCCTTGACCGATGATGACGCCTTCGCCGTCATGGGTTTCGGCGGTGAAGGCGAGCAGCCCGCCGGGGGCCAGTACGCGAGCGGCTTCCTTCAGCACTGGCGCGAGTTCGGCGACGTACACCATGGCATCCGCGGCGAGAATGAGATCGGCGCCGGCATCCACCCTCGCCCGCAGACCCTGCAGCATGTCGGCGACATCAAGATCGGCATAGAGGCCGGTGGCGCGCGCCCGCTCGATCATGCGCGGCGACAGATCGACGCCGATGAAATGATCGACCCCCCGGGCGAAGGCCGATGCCGCCAGCCCGGTGCCGCAGCCGAGATCGATCGCGCGCTTGAAGAACGCCGGCTTGCGGGCGGCCGCGCGCACCGACAGCACCGCCTTGAATAATAGCGCCGGGCCGCGATAGCCGAGATCATCGACCAGCGAGGATTCGAACCGCGGCGCATATTGATCGAACAGCGTTTGCACATAGGCCTGCGGCATGCCGGCCAATGGCTCGGCACCGAGCCGCATCAATCGCAAGCCTGCGCCGTGGCGATCATCGGAATCGCTGGCCTGGGCCTGGCGAAACGCCGAAATCGCGGTGTCACGTTCGCCGAGTTCTTCGCGGATTTGGCCCAGCGTGAACCAGGCGGACGTGAAACCCGGCGCCAGCTCGATCGCCTGCAGCAGGAGATCGGCGGCGGCGGGCAGATCGCCCTTCAATTGCAGATCGCGAGCAAATTCGAACCGGCGGTCGGCCATCAGATCGCCGGAGGAGAGAAAAAGGCGGGCAGGCATTTCAGGAACCAGTTGTCGCCGGGCGTGACCCGGCCGTCTATCAAAAACAGAAGATTCTCAAAAGATGGATGCGCGGGTCAAGCCCGCGCATGACGGCTAAACATCGCACCGCTAAACATCGCTGCCGGACCGCCTATATAGAAGGCATGCGCCCGCAAGACATCCTGATGCCCGTCCCCGCCGGCCTCTGCTGCAAGCCCGGCGGCGGCTTCCATATCGACCCGGTCCGCCCGGTCGAGCGCGCGGTGATTACCCACGGCCATTCCGATCATGCCCGGCCCGGCCATGGCGCCGTGCTCGCCACACAGGAAACGCTCGACATGATGCGGCTGCGCTATGGCGACAATTTCGCTGCGTCCACGCAGGCGGTGCGCTATGGCGAAGCAATCCGGCTCGCCGACGTCACGATCAAATTCCATCCCGCGGGTCACGTGCTCGGCTCGGCGCAGATCGCCGTAACCTGCAAGGATACCTGCATCATCGCCTCCGGCGACTACAAGGACGCCGTCGATCCGACCTGCACGCCGTTCGAGGTGGTGCCCTGCGACGTCTTCATCACCGAGGCGACGTTCGGCCTGCCGGTCTTTCGCCATGGCGATGCGGCCGATGAGGTGAAGAAGCTGCTGGCATCGGTGGCGCTGTTTCCGGAGCGTGCGCATCTGGTCGGGGCCTATTCGCTTGGCAAGGCGCAGCGCGTGATCGCGCTGCTGCGTGAGCAGGGCTACGACGCGCCGATCTATCTGCACGGCGCGATGGAAGACATCACCCGCTACTATGAGAGCCGTGGCATCGCCCTCGGCGAACTTCGCGCGGTCAAGGGCGTCAGGAAGGCCGATCTCGCCGGCACCATAGCGCTGGCGCCGCCGTCGGCCACCTCGGACATCTGGACGCGACGCTTCCCCGATCCGGTCACGGCATTCGCCTCGGGCTGGATGCGCGTGCGGGCGCGCGCCCGCCAGCGCGGCGTCGAGTTGCCACTGGTGATCTCGGATCATGCCGACTGGGACGGCCTGACCGCGACCATCGCGGCCACCGGCGCCGGCGAGATCTGGGTCACCCACGGGCAGGAAGATGCGCTGGTGCATTGGTGCAAGGCGCGCGGGCTTGCCGCGCGGCCGCTTGATCTCGTCGGCTATGGCGACGAGGAGGAGCACGAGGTCGTTGCGGCCGTCGAGGCCGAAGCATGAACCGCTTCGCCGAACTGCTGGATCGCCTCGCCTACGAGCCCGGCCGCAACAACAAGCTGCGGCTGATCACGGCGTATTTCCGCGACACGCCCGATCCCGACCGCGGCTACGCGCTGGCAGCGCTGACCGGCGCGCTGTCGTTCAAGCACGCCAAGTCCGGACTGATCCGCGATCTGATCGCCGATCGCACCGATCCGGTGCTGTTCGGATTGTCGTATGATTATGTCGGCGATCTATCCGAGACGGTCGCGCTGATGTGGCCGAAGACCCAGCCGCCCGGCCACAACAAGCCGCCTCCCCCGACCCTCGCCGAGGTCGTCACCACCCTTCGCACGCTCGGCAAGACCGAGCTGCCTGCACAACTCGCGCGCTGGCTCGACGAACTGGACGAGACCGGCCGCTGGGCGCTGCTAAAGCTCGTTACCGGCGCGATGCGGATCGGGATTTCGGCGCGGCTGGCGAAGACCGCTGCGGCCGCGCTCGGCGACAAGGATCCGCACGAGATCGAACTGATCTGGCCGGGGCTGTCGCCGCCCTATCTCGAGCTGTACGCCTGGCTGGAGGGCCGCGGCGACAAGCCCGTCAATCGCGATCCCGCGCCGTTCCGCCCGGTGATGCTGGCGCACGCGATCGAGGATACGGATTTCGCCAGTCTCGATCCTGCGGACTTCATTGCGGAATGGAAATGGGACGGCATTCGCGTGCAGGCAGTCTCGGGCCGCGACGAGCGCGGCTACATGCAGGCGCGGCTTTATTCGCGCACCGGCGAAGACATCACCAAAAGCTTTCCCGACCTCTTGCCGTCGCTGCATCTGCCCGGCGCCGTTGACGGCGAGCTATTGGTGCTGCGCGAAGGCCGCGTGCAGACGTTCAATGTATTGCAGCAGCGGCTGAACCGAAAAGTCGTTTCGCCGAAATTGATCAAGGATTTTCCCATTCACTTACGCGCCTACGACCTGCTCGGCGACGATGAGAACGATCTGCGCGAGCTGCCGTTCGTCGAACGCCGCGCGCATCTCGAGGCATTCGTCAGGAAGCTCAACGACCCGCGCATCGATTTGTCGCCGACGGTTGCCTTCGAAAGCTGGGAGGCGCTGATGGCCGCACGCGCCGATCCCTCAAGCGCTGGCGCGGGTGAGGATGCCGAGGCGGTTGAAGGCGTGATGCTGAAGCGGCGCGACGCGCCATATCTGCCCGGCCGTCCCAAGGGCCAGTGGTGGAAATGGAAGCGCGACCCGCACATCATCGATGCCGTCTTGATGTATGCGCAGCGCGGCCACGGCAAGCGCTCGTCCTATTATTCGGACTACACCTTCGGCGTCTGGACCGCGGGCGAGGACGGCGAGCAACTGGTGCCGGTCGGAAAAGCCTATTTCGGCTTCACCGACGAGGAACTCCTGCAGATCGACCGTTTCGTCCGCCGCAACACCACGGAAAAATTCGGCCCCGTGCGGCACGTCGTGCACGAGCCGGACCAGGGCTTGGTGCTGGAGGTCGCCTTCGAGGGGCTGGCACGCTCGCCGCGGCACAAATCCGGCGTCGCAATGCGGTTTCCGCGCATCAGCCGGCTGCGCTGGGACAAGCCGCCGCGTGAAGCGGACCGGTTGGAGACACTGGAACGGATGCTGAAGGAGGTGACGGCAAATTAACATTCCGAGGATGCATGGCGGCCATTGACTGACACGAGCGGGTTCCCCATCTGCCCCGCCGTGTCCTATACTGTTGCGGGGACCTTTCGCGGGAGAAACCGATGCCCAACGACGTCAGAGACCTGCCGGCCAGCAATGACGGCCTGTACCGCTTCCTCGGCGGCTCGCCGCTGTCGGTCGCGTTCCGGCTGATCCTGCTGTCGATCCTGGTCGGCGTGGTGCTCGCCGCCATCGGCTTCGATCCCTGGAATATCTTGCACAGCATCCAGACCCTGTTCCGGCGGCTGTGGGAGCTCGGCTTCGACGCGGTCAACTGGCTGTGGCGCTACTTCCTGCTCGGCGCTGTTATCGTAATCCCGATCTGGCTGCTGTCGCGGCTGTTCGGTAGTCCCCGCGGCAGATAATCACCCACAGGCGGAGCAGCCGATGCAATTGCGATTTGTCGGCTGCGGCGACGCGCTCGGTTCCGGCGGCAGGTTCACCACCTGCTTTCATGTCACGGGCGCCCGCGCCAATTTCCTGATCGATTGCGGCGCGTCGTCGCTGCCCGCGCTGAAGCGTCTCGGGATCGCGCGCAACGACATCGACCTGATTCTGATCACGCATTTCCACGGCGACCATTTTGGCGGCCTGCCGTTCCTGCTGCTGGACGCGCAGTTCACGCGGCGTGCCCGCCCGCTCGTGATCGCCGGGCCGCAGGGCATCGAGACCAAGCTCGCCAACCTGATGGAAGCGCTGTTCGAGCATTCCTCGAAAACGCAGCAGCGCTTTGATCTCTCGGTCGTGGCGCTCCAACCGGAGCAGGGCCGGACGTTTGGCGAGGTCAAGGTAACGCCCTATCCGGTGGTCCACGGCGAATCCGGCGGACCATTCCTGGCCTACCGCATCGAGGCCGAGGGCCGCATCATCGCCTACAGTGCCGATACCGAATGGACGGATACCCTGATCCCGGCGGGACGCGACGCCGACTTGTTCATCGCCGAAGCCTATTACTACGACAAGATCGTCAAGAATCATCTCAGCCTGAAGACGCTGGCAGCACAGCTCCCCGTGATCAATCCGAAACGGCTGGTGCTGACGCATATGAGCGACGACATGCTCGGCCGGTTGGCCGAACTGCCCTACAAGGCCGCCCATGATGGCATGGTCGTCGAGCTCTAGGCATGCATTCGCCCGTAGTTCCGTCGAAGGTCACAACGGCACGGGTATTTGCGATCGCCGGTCCCGCGATGGTCGCGAACCTGACCACGCCGCTGATCGGCATCGTCTCGACCACGGCGATCGGCCGGCTCGGCGACGCCACGCTGCTCGGCGGCGTGGCGATGGCATCCGTGCTATTCGACTGCATCTTCTGGCTGTTCGGATTCCTGCGCATGAGCACCGTCGCCTTTACGGCGCAGTCGCTCGGATCAGGCGACACCTCTGAATTGCGCGCGATCCTGCTGCGCGGGCTGATCGTCGCCGCACTGGTTGGAGCTGTTCTCATCGCCCTGCAGGTACCGCTTGCTGCGATCCTGCTGGGCGCGATGGGTGGCAGCGAAGGTGTCACCCGCGCGGCCAAAATCTACTTCACGATCCGGATCTGGTCGGCGCCGCTGGCGCTCGGCAATTATGTCGTACTGGGATGGCTGATCGGACAGGCCCGCGCCAGACTGGCCCTCGGCACGCAGATCACTATCAACCTGATCAACATGGCGACAACGATGCTGCTGGTGCTGGTGCTCGACTTCGGCATTGCCGGGGCTGCGATCGCGGCCGTGATCGCGGAAGCGGCCGGGCTCCTGTTGGGCATTTTGATCGCGCAGCGTCTGTCCGGCGGCCAATCGGCCATCTCGCACGCGACCCTGTTCGACCGCACAAAGCTGATGCGGATGCTGACCGTCAATCGCGACATCCTGATTCGTACCGCGGCGCTGATCATAGCCTTCCTGTTCTTCAACGCGCAGGGCGCCCGTGCCGGCGATGTGACGCTCGCGGCCAATGCGGTTTTGAACAATTTTCTGATGATCAGCGGCTTCTTCCTCGATGGCCTGGCGAACGCGGCCGAGCAGCTCTGTGGCCGGGCCTATGGCGCGCGTGACAAGAATGCTTTCGCCGGTGCGGTCAAGCTCGTCGTCATCTGGGGCTTTGGCTTCGCGCTCGCGGTGGCCGCCTGTTTCCTGCTGTTCGGGCCAGCGCTGATCGACATGATCACTGCGAGCGTGGACGTACGCCGCATCGCGCGCGACTATTTGCCGTTCGTGATCTTCGCGCCCCTGCTCGGCGTGTTCGCCTTCGCCTTTGATGGCGTCTATATCGGCGCGACCTGGGCGCGCGACATGCGCAACCTGATGGTGCTGGCGCTTCTAATCTTTTTCGCTGCGTGGTTTGCGCTGCGTTCGTTCGGAAATGCCGGGCTGTGGGCCGCGTTCCTGGTGCACTACGCCGCCCGCGGCGGGCTGGAGGCGCTGCGGTATCCGGCGCTGCTGAGGAAGTCGTTCGGTCCGCAGCATCAGTAACTACCTCGCCGGCCAGTCCTCGGCGGTGATCGTCGCCGCATCGGCGCCGACGATTTCCGACAGCGAGTCGCGCCCCGTCCGCAGCAACGTCGAGGCCAGATCGTTCTTGATATCGTCGACCAGCCCGAGGCCCTTGTAGACCAGCGACGAGTAGAGCTGGATCAGGCTGGCGCCGGCGCGGATTTTCGTCAGCGCCGCACCGCCGGTATCGATGCCGCCGACGCCGATCAGCGGAAACGCGCCCTCGGTGCGGACATAGGTCTCCGCCACCATGCGCGTCGACAACCGGAACAGCGGCCGTCCGGATAACCCGCCCTGCTCTTGCGCGCGCGCCTGCTCGCGCAACGTCGAGGGCCGCGCCAGCGTGGTGTTGGCGACGATCATACCGTCGACCCGGCGCGAGCGCGCGATGTGCACGACATCGTCGAGTTCGGTCAAACTCAGATCCGGCGCGATCTTCAGCAGCACCGGGGAATCGCCGGCATTCCTGCGCACCCTCTCGCGCGCATCGATCACCTTGGCGAGCAGTTCGTCGAGCGCTGCCGATTGCTGCAGGTTGCGCAGGCCGGGCGTGTTCGGCGAGGAGACGTTGACGGTGAAATAGCTAGCGACCGGCGCGAACGTCTCGATCAGCTTGACATAGTCGGCGACGCGGTCGGACGAATCCTTGTTGGCCCCGACATTGACGCCGACGATGCCGCCATGGTGGGCGCGCGCCGCAAGCCGGCGCAGCGCGGCCTCGGCGCCGTCATTGTTGAAGCCCATGCGGTTGATCACGGCTTCATCCCGTTCCAGCCGAAACAGCCGCGGCCGCGGATTGCCGCCCTGCGGCTTCGGCGTCACCGTGCCGATCTCGACGAAGCCGAAACCGAGCCGCAACAGCGCGTCGGGCACCTCCGCGCTCTTGTCGAAGCCCGCGGCCATGCCGATCGGATTGGGAAAATTCAGGCCGAAGGCGCGCACCGCCAGCTTGTGGTCGTCGGCGCGCGGCTTGATCGGCGGCAGCAGCCGCAGGCCGTGGATCGCCATGCGATGCGCGTCTTCCGGATCGAACCAGCGCAGCAGCGGCAGCGAAAAGGCGTCGAAGGCGCGGATCACGAGGTAAGCTCCGGAATGTCGTGCGTGCCGTCGGACCGCGCGCGCATGTCGAGGATGGCGGTCACCGCGCCGAGATCGAGTTCGCCGTACAGATGCGGGAACAGTTCATCGTTGCGCGAAGGCTCCCAGCGCAGCGCATCGCCGAGCGCGTCCGCGTCGACCGCAACCAGGAACAGGCCGGTCTGGCCGAAATAATGCTTTCGCGCCGTCTCGGCGACCTGGGAGGCCGTGGAGAAATGAATGTAGCCGTCGCGCAGATCGTCCGAACTGCCCCGGTAAACGCCCTGCCGTTCGGCCTCGCGCCAGGCCGAGGCGGGAGTGATTTTATAAATGGTCGGCACGGCCTTTCCCGGGCTTGTCGTTGAGTCTCTTGGGATTTTCCCGGAAATGGCCGGGTGGCGGCAGACCGTAAAGGCCGCAGGCCGGTAACTCAAGCGCTGCGCAACAGGGCGCGGCGCTGATTTCTTGTTTTGACGCGTTTTCTTCGCGCAAACCGGTAGCCACTTCGCTGGAAAACGCTACGCACGATTTGCGCAAACGGGCCGAATGAGGCAATAATTCCTAGGCGATTCCAGGATTTTCGATGGCCAGGCACTCCAAGGCACAGCGCATTTTGACCCACAGCCAGGTCTGGACCGCGCTCGACCGGCTAGCCGAACGGGCCGGCATGTCGCCCTCAGGCCTCGCCAAACGGTCCGGTCTCGACCCCACCACCTTCAACAAATCCAAGCGCATCACCGCCGACGGCCGCGAGCGCTGGCCTTCGACCGAATCGGTGTCCAAGGCGCTAGCCGCGACCAATTCGTCGATCGACACCTTTGTGCAGTTGATCGGCGACGGCGCGCGCGGTCTGCAATCGGTGCCGCTGCTCGCCCTGGCGCAGGCTGGCACCGGCCATTTCGATGAGCGCGGCTTTCCCACCGGCCGTGGCTGGGACGAAGTGGCGTTGCCACAGGCCTCGGACGAGCATGCCTACGCGCTGGAGATCTCAGGCGATTCGATGAAGCCGACCTATCGCGACGGCGACATCATCGTGGTGTCGCCGGGCACGCCGATCCGGCGCGGCGACCGCGTGGTGCTCAAGACGTCGGACGGCGAAGTGATGGTCAAGGAATTGAAGCGCCGCACCACCAAGACGCTGGAACTGCAATCGCTGAACCTGGCCCAGGCCGACCGCACGCTCGACGCCGACGCTGTGGCGTGGATCGCAAGGATCGTATGGGCGAGCCAGTAGGATTGCCGCGCCGTGACGGATGTGCTGAGCGACCTGCTGCGACATTCCCTTCGCATCGTGTTGTGCGGGACCGCCGCGGGGACGACGTCCGCCGCAGAGAGGGCCTACTACGCGCACCGGCAAAACAAGTTCTGGAGGATTTTGCACGAGACGAGGCTCACGTCCGAGCCGCTGCTGCCGCATCAATATCGCAGCCTGCTGCAGCATGGGATCGGCCTGACCGATCTGGTGAAAGCAGGCGCGGGGATGGACCGCGCCACGCTTCCGAAACTGACGGCCGCGGATCGCGCCCGGCTGAGCAAGACAATCGCGACGTTTCGTCCGCAGTTCCTCGCCTTCACCAGCAAGACGGCGGGGCAGAAATTCTTCGATGGCAAGCGAGACTATGGCGCGCAGGTGGAGCTGATCGGCGATACCAGGGTGTGGATATTGCCGTCGACCTCGGGGGCGGCCAATGGAAGCTGGCGCCCGGAAATCTGGCACCGGTTTGCGGATGAGGTCAGAGCGGCGGGCGCGCGGGTGAGCTACTAACTCCACCACAGCGTCGCCCCTGCGAACTCAGGGGCCCATAACCACAAATGTTGGTGGTGGAGGATGACGTCTCCCCGCCTGCCCTTTCCGCCGGTCGCGGCGTATGAGCCCCTGGTTTCGCAGGGACGACGGAAAGACTGCGGGCGACGGAAAACTACGTCGCGTAATCAGGCTCTTTGCGGTCGAGCATCCGCTTCAGCGCATCAAAGTGCCGCTGGGCCGGGGTCGGTCCCTTGTAGAGATGCTCGTCCTTGTAATCGCGCTTGGTTTTCTCCACCACAGGCGCCGGAAGCTGTTTCAGTTTCTGCCCGGTCCACATCGCATAGATCTGCACCTGGGCGGCGCGCTCGACGTAATACAGCATGTCATAAGCTTCCGCGACCGTCGCGCCGACGGTGGAGATGCCGTGGTTGGCCATGAACAGCACGGTCTTGTCGCCGATGACCTTTGCGAGCCGCGCGCCTTCGGCCGGATCGAGCGCCGGGCCGGTATACTCGTCGTCATAGGCGATGGCGCCTGACAGCCCGACCTCGGTCTGGCCGATTTCCTTGATGCGCGGGTCTTCCAGTCGCGTCAGCGCGCTGGCGTGCGGCATGTGGGTGTGAAACACCGCCTTGGCCTGCGGCAGCGCCTTGTGGATCGGCGCGTGGATACAATAGCAGGAGCGCTCGACCTCGCCTTCGCCGCGCTTGACCTCGCCGTCGTCGATGCCGACTTCCATGAAGCAGGAAGCCGTGACTTCGGACCAATGGGTGCCGAACGGAATCTGATAGTAACGATCCGGGCTGCCCGGCACCACGAAGGTCAGATGGTTGAAGATGCCTTCGGAAAATCCCTGGATGAAGGCCAGCCGATGCGCGGCCGCGAGGTCGACCCGCGCCTGCCATTGCTCGGCGCTACACTCGCTGAGCGTCTTCGGCGAAACCCTGAACTGCATGAGCTTTCTCCCTGATCCGCTATGTTGCCCGCGCCTCGGCGGAGGCTTTGACGGCTGTTATGTCAGGCATTGTACCCCAATCCGGCGCGTGCTGCGGCTGAAATTGCGGCGGGCCTGCCATCCCACTTTGTGGGCGTTGCCCATCGATCCGTAGCCCGGAATCAGATACTGCACAGCTTTCATCCAGGCAGGGGAATCACATGAATCGTCGAAATCTTTTGAAGGCGCTCGCCGGGCTCGCGGCTTGCCCGGTCTGCACGACCGCGGGATTTGCCGCCGAAGGCGCCCATTGGAGTTACGAGGGCGCGGGCGCCCCTGCCAAATGGGGCGACCTTGACGCCGCCAACAAGGCTTGCTCGCTCGGCGCGCAGCAATCGCCGATCAATATCGCAGCTCCCATCAAGTCGCAGCTCCCAGCGCTGAAGCTGTCATGGGGCAAGAGCGCCGATACGATCGTCAACAACGGCCACACCATCCAGCTCAATTTCGCCGAGGGCTCGACGCTGAAGCTCGGCGATACCACCTACAAACTCCTGCAGGTGCACTTTCACCGGCCGAGCGAACATCTGATCGGCGGCAAAAGTTTTCCGATGGAAGCGCATTTCGTGCACCGCGCCGATTCAGGTGCGCTCGCCGTGGTCGGCGTGATGTTCTCGGAAGGAAAGCCGAATGCGACCTTCAGCAAGATCGTCGCCATCATGCCGGCCAAGGAAGGGTCGGCCGTGAAGGCGGAGGGCGGCATCAATCCGAACGGGCTGTTGCCGGCGAAGCTCGGCTATTACCGGTATCCAGGCTCGCTGACGACGCCACCCTGCGCGGAAGTCGTCGAATGGCTGGTGCTGACCGATCCGATCCAGGTCGCAGCAAGCGACGTCGCCGGTTTCGCAAAGCTCTATCCGATGAACGCCCGCCCGGCGCAGCGGGACAACCGCCGCTATGTGCTGCAGTCGGTTTGAGTGGACCGTCATTGCCGGGCTTGACCCGGCAATCCATCAAAAAAAGACTCTTGCGAAGCAAGATGGATGCGCGAGTCAAGCCCGCGCATGACGACTTTTGGTGTGGCGCCTACGCGCTCCTTGCCAGCGCGCCATCGATCATCGCGACCGCATTGGTCACGCCGTACACCGCGACGAACGAGCCGAAGCGCGGGCCCTTCTCCTGACCGAGCAGCACCTGGTAGAGCATGTTGAACCAGTCGAGCGAGACGCCGGGCCGGCCGTCCTTGCCCTTCTTCACGGGATCCAGAAACGGCTCGCGGCGGCCGATTTCATAGACGACGTTCTGGATGTCTTCGGCGCTCGCTCCTACCGGCAATTGCGACAGCGCATCGCGCAGGTCCTGCAGCGCGGCGCGCTCGTTGTCGGTCGGCTCGCGGAACTGCTTCGTCGGCGCCACGAAGTCGCGATAGTAGTTGATGGCGTAGCCGACCATCGCGTCGAGCTTCGGATGCGTCTGCGGCGTCACGCCGGCGCGATAGCGGCCGATAAAACCCCATAGCGTTTCGGCGTTCTCCGCGTTCGACGACGACACCAGCGTCAGCAGAAGCTGGAAGGTGACCGGCATGTCGGCCTTCGGCGGCTTGCCGGAATGGATGTGCCAGACAGGATTTTGCAACTGCTGCTTCGCGTCCTGCCGCGTGAAGCCATCGAGGAACTGCTGATAGTCGTCGACGTTGCGCGGGATGACGTCGAAGTACAGCCGCTTCGCCGCCTTCGGCTCGCGGTACATGAACAGCGACAGCGATTCCGGCGAGGCATAACGCAGCCATTCGTCGATGGTGAGGCCGTTGCCCTTCGACTTCGAAATCTTCTGGCCCTTCTCGTCGAGGAACAGCTCGTAATTGAATCCCTCGGGCGGCGTGCCGCCGAGCGCCGCACAGATCTTGCCCGACAGCTTTACGGAATCGATCAGGTCCTTGCCGGCCATTTCATAGTCGACGCCGAGCGCGAACCAGCGCATCGCCCAGTCCGGCTTCCATTGCAGCTTGCAATGGCCGCCGGTCACGGGGACCGTGACGCGCTCCTTGGTCTCGGGATCGTCATAGGAGACCGTGCCAGCCTTCACATCATGTTCGACGATCGGCACATACAGCACCATGCCGGTGCGCGGGCAGATCGGGAGAAACGGCGAATAAGTCGCGGCGCGTTCTTCGCGCAAGCTGGGCAGCATGATCTTCATGACCGCGTCGAGCCGTTCCAGCATGCGCAACAGCGCGGCGTCGAACCTGCCCGACGTGTAGTAATCGGTCGAGCTGGCGAATTCGTAGTCGAAGCCGAAGGTATCTAGGAACGCGCGCAGCCGCGCATTGTTGTGCGCGCCGAATGAAGGATACTCGTTCGAAAACGGATCCGGAATTCGCGAAAGCGGCTTGCCGAGATAGGCGGTAAGCATCTCTTTGTTCGGCACGTTATCGGGCACCTTGCGCAGGCCGTCCATGTCGTCGGAAAACGCCAGCAGCCGCGTCCTGATCTTGTCCTCGGTGAGCACGCGGAAGGCATGGCGCACCATGGTGGTGCGCGCGACCTCGCCGAAGGTGCCGATATGCGGCAGCCCCGATGGGCCGTAGCCGGTCGAGAACAGCACCTCGTCCTTCGGGCTTTTCTTCAGCCGCGCGACAATCGCCTTGGCCTGCTCGAACGGCCAGGCGTTGGATTGTTCGGCGAGCGCACGCAAATCGCTCGGGCTAGCGGCAAGGTCGATGACGGACATTTAAGAGGCTCTCCAAGAGGCGCGGAAACTAGCGCTTCCGCGCAAAAATGCAAAATGGCGGCCGGGAATCGTAGGGTGGGCAAAGCGAAGCGTGCCCACCATTGCATTCCGAGCAGGACGTGGTGGGCACGGCGCAAGCGCCTTTGCCCACCCTGCGAAGCAACTCCTAGAACGGACTAATAGAAAAATACCGCAGCCACAGATCGGTGAAGCGGCCTTTTTCCCAGAGCCGGAACAGCGCCCAGTTCAGCGAGGTCCGCAACAGATCGTTGCCTTTGCGAACGGCGATGCCGATGCCCTCGCCGAAATAGCGGCTTTCGACAAAGGGGCCACCCGAGAACGCGCAGCATTCGGCCGAGTCGGTGCCGTTGATCCAGAACGCCAGCGAGATCGCGTCGCCGAAGATGAAATCGACCTCGCTGCGCCGCAAGGCCAGCCGCAGCGCATCGTCGTTCGGATAGGACTTGATCTCGGCGTCGGTGAACATTGCCTTCAAATAGGCCTCGTGCGAGGTGCCAGCGATGACGCCGACCTTCTTGCCTTCGAGATATTCCGGGCGAACCTCCGGCATCACGGCGTCACGCCGCGACACGAAGCGCGCCGGCGCGCGGTAATAGGGGTCGGTGAAATCGAGCCTTGCGCGCAGGGCCGGCGTCACCGCCATCGAGGCGATGATGGCGTCACCGCGATTGCTCGATATCGCATCGACCAGCGTCTCGAAGCGGCGCATCTGGATGGTGCAGCTAATCTTGATCTCGTCGCACAGCGCGCGCGCCAGATCGACATTGAAGCCAGCGGGATTGCCATCGGCACCGGTGAAGTTGAACGGCGGGTAGTCGGTCTCGGTCAGGAAGCGGATCACGGTGAGGCGCGACATGTCCGGCCGGTCCGGACGCCGCCGCGGGTCCCAGAAGCCGGGCACCGCCTGCGGGGCGGCCTCGACCGCCGGGCGGGGCTGGGTTTGCGCCTGCACCGCGACACCGCCAACAGCCGTCAATGCGAACACGATCGGCAACCCGGCCAGCCAGGCGCGGACAGTTCGATGCAGTTTTGCATTGGTTAACGGGGCGTTAAGGTATGGCATCTTCGGCAATATGTTGCGGAATTTCACGGCCTTATAGACCATCCGGCCCGCGATGCGAGGGCCGTTTTGCAGCTTTTGGCCGGCCTTGCCGCTCAGAGATAGCGCTTTAGATCCTTGGCGGCTTCCTCAGGCGACCGTTTCAGGTTGAACGGCGCTACGAAATTGCCGTCGCGATCCATCAGATAGACCAACGCGGTATGATCCATGGTGTAGTCGCCGTCCTTGAGCGGGACCTTCCTGGCATAGACCCGGTAGGCCGAAATCACCTTGGCTACCGCCTGTGGCTCGCCGGTCAGCCCCTTCAAATGCGGATCGAAGCTGGAGAGATAATCCTTCATCGCGGCCGCCGTGTCGCGCTCGGGATCGACGGATACGAACCAGGCGTTGATCTTGTCGGCGTCCGTGCCCATCGCCTTCAAGACCTCGGAAATCTCGAACAGCGAGGTCGGGCACACGTCAGGGCAATGGGTGAAGCCGAAGAAGATCAATGTCGGCTTCCCCTTCAAATTCTGCTCGGTGACGGCCTGGCCGGCCTGGTCGGTCAGTTGAAAAGGCCCGCCGATCGCCGCCGGCGCGGTCACGGTGCGCAGGCCGCCCATCGCCCACAGCATGATCACCAGCCCGACCACAAGGCTCGTGGCGAAGGCAGCGATAATCACCAGCGGGCGGATCGTCCGGTCCATCGTCGATTTCCTTTTCGCCGTATCAGAAGCAGGCCGAGATGCCGGCGGCGATCATCTCAAAAAACACCGCGGTGCCGTAATGGAACCACAATGCCGCCGCGCCAAGCACGCCCAGCGCACTGATGCCGGCAGCGCTCCAAACGATCAAGGACGCCACCCTGCCCTGCGACCGAGCGGCCGCCGTCAGGCCTTGGTGGGTGGAAATCGGCTGAGCCATGCGTTTCAGATAGGGCCAGTTCCCGGGACAGGCAAGCGGAATGGCCGCGCCCGACATCACGTCATGCGGAGGGGCAAGCCAAGGAGGAGGCACGGGAGGAGGTTCACAAAAAGTAAATGGCCGAGACATCTGCGCGAAGACGCGCTTCGCGCTTTTGCCCGGCCACGACGTCGCTTTCCGGCAAAACGGCGGCGCTTAATCAGCGCGAGGCCGGCTTGTTGGAGGAGGCTTGCGCGTCGAGATAGCAGGGCTTGTACATCGCCTGCAGTTGCTTGCCGCGCAGGAAGATCATGTTCCGGGTCAGACCGCCGCGCGCCGCAATCCACTTCCGGACCGGCGGCGGATACATCGAATACAGCATCTGGGTGGCTTCGGCGTTGGTGACGGCGCGGCCGTTGGCGCCGAAATCCCAGGCGGCATGAAAGCCGAGATTGGCATGCGAGGTCACGCAGATCCGGTCATGGGGAACCGCGCCGAGCACGATGGTGCAGGCAGAGGCGCACAGGCCATCGATGATGACGGTTTCGCCCGAGGTGCGCAGGCCCTGGTATCTGTCGACGTAGGTGCCGATCCGGCCGCCGCGATCATCGGCTATCCGCACCACCGCTTGGCTCGCCCCTACCCCCGCCAGCAGCAGTACCGCCGCAAGCAACCCCGTCACCAGCTTCATATCCCAGCCCCAGTCGAAGAAATGTCGAAACCGAATCTGATCGTCTTTGTGATGCAAGACGGAATGTAGCGTCGTTTGAGATCGCGTTTTTGTCTAGGCAGCGAAGGCCGCTCAAAACAAATTCAAATTAAGTGTTGCCGGGCCGCTGCACCCTCCGCGCGAAAAGGTCCCAAACTGGAACACGCCACGTTGCCGACGTGACGACGCGGTCACAGACAGGAACCCATTTGCCGTTGACCGCGCGCGAAGACGCAGGCTTGAATCAAAAATGGCACGGGGGAGGAAACGATGGCTGAAGATGCAGACGTAATCGTGGTCGGCGCAGGCTTGGCCGGGCTGGTCGCGGCAACCGAAATCGCAGATGCCGGCAAGCGCGTCGTCGTCGTCGACCAGGAAGGCGAGCAAAGCCTTGGCGGACAAGCCTTTTGGTCGTTCGGCGGACTCTTCCTGGTGGACTCTCCCGAGCAGCGCCGGCTCGGCATCAAGGACTCCTACGATCTCGCGCTGCAAGACTGGATGGGGACCGCGGGCTTCGACCGCGACGACGACCTTTGGCCGAAGCGATGGGCGGAAGCCTATGTCGCGTTCGCGGCCGGCGAAAAGCGCGACTGGCTGCGGGCGATGGGCCACCGTATTTTTCCGGTAGTCGGCTGGGCCGAGCGCGGCGGCTATGACGCGATGGGTCACGGCAATTCGGTGCCGCGCTTTCACGTCACCTGGGGCACCGGCCCGGGCATCGTCGAGCCGTTCGAACGCCGCGCGCGCGAAGCGGAGAAGAGCGGCCGGCTAATGTTCAAGTTCCGCCACCGCGTCGACACACTTGTGATGACGAACGGCGCAATCGAGGGCGTCGGCGGCTCAATTCTCGATCCTGATTCCGTCGAACGCGGCAAGAGCTCCTCGCGCAAGGTGGTCGGCGACTTCAGCTTGCGTGCGCCGGCGGTGATTGTCGCTTCCGGCGGTATCGGCGGCAATCATGAGATGGTCCGGCAGAACTGGCCGAAGCGGCTGGGCGAGCCGCCGAAATTCATGATCTCCGGCGTGCCCGAACATGTCGACGGCCGCATGATCGGCATCACGGAAGCCGCCGGCGCGCGGCTGATCAACCGCGATCGGATGTGGCACTACGTCGAGGGCATCCGAAACTGGAATCCGATCTGGCCGCGCCACGGCATCCGCATCCTGCCCGGCCCGTCCTCCATGTGGTTCGACGCGGCAGGCAAGCGGCTGCCCGCGCCGCTGTTTCCCGGCTCCGATACGCTCGGCCAACTGCACTACATCATGTCGACCGGCTACGATTATTCCTGGTTCATCCTGACCCAGAGCATCATCAAGAAAGAGTTTGCGCTCTCCGGCTCCGAGCAAAACCCCGACCTCACGGGAAAAAGCTGGCGCCTGACCATCAAGCGCGCCACCAACAAGGGGGCACCCGCGCCGGTAGAGGCGTTCAAGCAGAACGGCGCCGACTTCATCGTGCGCGACAATCTCGCCGACCTGGTCAGCGCGATGAACGCGCTCGCCGGCAGCGATCTGCTCAAGCTCGAACACATCAAGGCGCAGATCGAGGCGCGCGACCGCGAAATCACCAACCCTTACGTCAAGGACGCGCAGGTAATGAACCTGCACAACGCGCGCCGTTATATCGGCGACAAACTGATCCGCACGGCCAAACCGCATCGCATCCTCGATCCCGGCCACGGCCCGCTGATCGCGGTCAAGCTCAACATCCTGACGCGGAAGACGCTGGGCGGATTCGAGACCGATCTCGACTCGCGCGTGTTCGGCAACAATGGCGAGATCATCAAGGGGCTCTACGCGGCCGGCGAAGCCGCCGGCTTCGGTGGCGGCGGCGTGCACGGCTACCGTTCGCTGGAAGGCACCTTCCTCGGCGGCTGCCTGTTCTCAGGCAGGAATGCGGGACGCGCGGCGGCGAAAGCGGCATCTTAATTCGCTTTGTCGTCGTGGCCGGGCATAGCCGTCTGAAGGACGGCGTCGCTTCCGCTCGCCTATGCCCGGCCATCCACGTCCTGCCTGCTTACCTCGAGCAAGACGTGGATGCCCGGGCATGACAACTCCCTCCAGGTTCAATGCAAATAACGCAGTAGCCCTCAAGACGCGAGCGCGCTAAGAAGCCGCCGCCCCTCATCAGGAGAACAACATGACCATCCAGCGCTTCGAAACCGGACCTCGCATGAGCCAGGTCGTCGTCCACGGCAACACCGTCTATCTGGCGGGCGTTGTCGCTGGCAAGGCCGCCGGCAAGGGCGTGACCGAGCAGACGCAGGACATCCTTTCGATCATCGACGGCCATCTCGCCAAGGCAGGCACCGACAAGTCGAAGCTGCTGTCGGCCACGATCTACATCACCGACATGAAGACGTTCCCCGAAATGAACGCGGTGTGGGACGGCTGGGTGTCGGCGGGCAACACGCCGGCGCGCGCCACCGTCGAGGCCAAGCTCGCCGCGCCGCAGTACAATGTCGAGATCATGGTGATCGCGGCGAAGTAAGGCCATCCACCGCGAAGAGTCTCGCCCCGGATTGCGGACGCGATCCGGGGCGTTTTCATTTTGGATCTCACGCGCGGATTTTTGCGCCGGCGACATCGCCGATGTCGGTCTGAAGCCACCGGGCGATCCGGCGCCAGGAATGGCCGAGCGCCTTGCGCCCCATGAAAAGGCTGAGGTGTCCGCACGGCTCGCAGGCCCGTTCCAGCCACGCCGGCCGCGTGCCCAACAGCCCTGCGGTGGCGAACGCCTGATCGCGCGGAACGACGATGTCATCCGCTCCGGCCAGCAGGAAGACGGGCACACGTACTTCAGTGAGATCGATTCTGCGGCCGAGCGCGACGAAGCGGCCTCTAGCGATCAGGTTCTGCCGGAAAACCCGCTCGGTCACCTCGAGATAGTAGGCCCCCGGCAGATCCAGCGTCGCGCGATCCCAGCGCTCGAAACGATCCAGCAGCATCTGCGCCTCGTCCGATCCATCGCCGAGGTCTCGTTGCAGCACGGCTTCCACGTCATGCTGGCTGAACGGAATGTTCCAGAACCTGAGCATGTGCTCGCCGCTGACGAGGCCGTCCCCCTGCTGCACCATCTGCTCGAAAGCCTGATGCGGAAGTGCGGCCACCATCTTCGAGAGCTCTGATGGCGTGGAGATATCGACGGGCGCACCGGCGAGCACGAGCCGCCGCACCTTGCCGGGAAAACGCGCGGCATAGACCAGCGACAGCCATCCGCCCTGACACAGGCCGACCAGATCGACCGGCGCGCCGATCTCATCGACCGCCACATTGAGATCGGCCAAATAATTGTCGATCGACAGATAGCGCATGTCCGGCACAGCCGAGCGCCAGTCGGGAACATAGATCCGGTTCACGCCGTCTTTTTGCAGCGCCTCGACCAGACTATGGCCAGGCGCGAAATCCGCGATCAGCGTGCCGTGCAGCGCATAGGGCGCGCAGACGACAACCGGCTGACCAGTGTTCCCTCGCGAAAACTCCCGCAACCGCATCGACGGAAGCTGCAGCGCAACCTCGTTCGGCGTGGTCCAGGCCAGCGGCATCTGGTCCGGCGCGGGGGAAGGCGCGGGCTTCGGGTCGGTGAACCATTGCGCGTAAGCGTGCAGCGCCAACCGCGTGGCTTCCAGCGGCCACAGCCAGACCTGCTGCGCCCAGTCGGCGCCCGCGCGCTGCTCCGGCGTCTTGGGTTTCTCTGCCACCGAATGATCGTCCCATATGATGACGAGGTCGAGATCAGCTTTTTACGCCAGATCCGGCGCAGGCCCCAGCGCGATCAATGGTCACACTTCCCGCGGCTGCGGCGCGGCCGCTATGCCGCCCGCGCCGCGCTCCCCTCCGCCTCGATCCGCCGCGCCAGCAGCCAGCGGAAATAGGTCAGCGCCGCATCCGCACCGATCGCCAGCAACTGATAGTTCGGATCGGCGTCGAACACCTTCTGCTGCGCCTCGATGATCGCCAGATCCTCGTGAAAAGCCTCTTCGAGGCTGTTGCGCAGCGACAGCGCGATGTTGGGGTTGTCGAGATCAAAATCGTGCAGATAGTTCCAGAAGAAATGCGTGGTGCTGCGCGTTTCCGGCGTCATGAATTGCGCGTTGCGGTATTGCCTTGTGCCCGGCACCGGCACGCCCTTTTCTGCGCCCTGGCCGGCTGGCGCGAACATGGTGTCGAGCAGGAATATGCCGGGAACGATCATGCGGCCGATATTGCGGCGATCGATCTTGTCGGTCTTGTTCGCGATCACCTTGCAATGATAGGGCGGCGGATCGGCGCTCATGTGCCAACGCTCGACGCGAAAGCCGTCGTCGAGTTTCTCGATCGCCACCGGCTTGGTCTTGTAGGCATATTCCTCCGAGCCGCCGAGCGTGTGCGTGTGGACGAAGGCGAGATGGGCGAAATCGCTCAGATTGTCGACGATCAAGAGCCAGTTCGCCTTGTAGTGCATGTAACCGGGCAGGCCCCGCCACTTGGGATCGGCGAGCGGCGGATAGTCCACGATCAGGTTGGGATCGGCCTTTTCGATATCGCCCATCCAGATCCAGATCAGGTTGTAGCGCTCGACCAAGGGATAGCTGCGCACGCCGAGCTTTGGCGGGATCATGTCCTGGCCCGGAATCTGGATGCACTTGCCGCCCGGCTCGAATTTCATGCCGTGATACATGCAGCGAATGTCGTCGCCTTCGATCCGGCCCATCGAGAGCGGCGCCGCGCGATGGCAACAGCGGTCGTCGAGGGCGACAACCCTGCCGCTCGTGCCGCGATAGATCACGATGGGCCGTTCGAGAATGGTGCGGGCGAGCTTTCGGCCGTCGATCAACTCATGATTCCAGGCCGCGACGTACCAGGAATTGCGCAGAAAGATCCCGTCATCCGACATGCCGTTTCTCCCTCTGGGTGTTTTGCGAACCGCGCGGCTGCTATGTCATCTTCTACGGGATCGGCGGTTTGCCTTGTATCCGGATTTTCTGGACACACCGTCCCGTCACATGGACGATGGCCCCGATGGACTGGCGCGATTGGGAGCTGTTTTGCGAGGTGGTGCAGCATGGCGGCTTTAGCGCCGCCGCGCGCGTGCTCGGCCATCCCAAATCGAGCCTCAGTGCTGCAGTGCAGCGGCTGGAAGCCAATCTCGGCCTGCGGCTGATCGAGCGGACCACGCGCCATTTGCGCCTGACGGACGCCGGCGACACCATCTATCAGCGGGTGCGGCCGCTGTTCATTGCGCTGCACGATACCCATGGCGAGGCGCTGGCGATGAGCAGCGCTGTCGCAGGCACGCTGCGCATCAAGTCGCCCTACGAGTTCGGCGCGCACCACGCCGGACCGGTCGCCATCGAACTGATGGACCGCTATCCGGATCTCGTGATCCGGATTGACGTCGAGCACGAGATCGTCAGCCCCGTGGCCGAAAATTACGACATCGTGTTTGCAATGCTGGACTCACCGCTGCCATCGACCGGAATCGTGATCCGCAGAGTTTCCTCGCTGGAACGCGGCCTGTATGCCGCGCCTGCGCTGTTGGAAAAATTCGGCGAGCCGCGCACGCTGGAAGAGCTCGCTCGCCTTCCGATGCTGACCGGTCCGAACGACGCGCCCTGGGCGCTGAGGACTCCGGCCGGCGTCACCGAACATCTGACCGCGCAGAAGGCACGGTTGATCAGTTCGAACGCCGACATCCGGCTACAAGCGGCGCTGGCCGGACTCGGCGTGTTGCGGGTGACGGCGAGCTTTACCAATGCCGCGATCGAGGCGGGAGTGCTGCGGCGGATCCTCACCGATCACATCTGCGAACCGCTCAATATTCACGCGCTGCTGCCGGCTCGCCAGTTCGTTCCGGCCAAGGTACGCTGTTTCCTCGATGCGCTGGACGCCCATGGCCGCAGCACCAGCGCGACGGAAGACCCGCAAAATCGAAATCCTTGACCTCTGAGGTAATCGATTGGCGCGTGCGATTTTTCGATAGTCGGTCAGCCGATCAATCCGGCGTAACCGAAGGAGAGCACGATGACCGACGTCAACAAGATCGCCCGCAACTACATCGATTTGTGGAACGAGCGGACCCCAAGCCGCCGGCGCGAAATCCTTAGCCAGAACTGGGCCAGCGATGCCCGATATGTCGACCCGCTGATGTCGGGCGACGGCCATGACGGCGTCGACGCACTCGTCGCCGGGGTGCAGCAGCGCTTTCCGGATTTCCGGTTCAGGCTGATCGGCGAGCCCAACGGGTTTGGCGACCACGTCCGCTTCTCCTGGGGGCTCGGGCCCGATGGCGGCGAAAGCCCGATCAAGGGCACGGATTTCGCCGTGCTCAGCGACGGCCGCATCCGCAGCATCACCGGGTTCCTGGATCAGGTGCCGGCGGCGTGACGGGTATGTAGATGGGGTAACGGGCCCCGGTCTGCCCTCCAAGCAAGCCGGATTTTTTCGGGAACCTGTTTCTCCCTGGCGCATCCAACTCCAATACCCTGCTATTGGTGAACATCATGCGCCAGGCCCAGATACCGCAAATCGCGCCCGTCGAATCCGGCGACACCGAGCTGGTGCGGCGGGCGCTGGCCCGCGACGAAACCGCGGTTCGCGCCATCATGCAGGCGAACAACCGCAGGCTCTATCGCCTCGCCCGCGGCATCCTGCGCGACGACGGCGAAGCCGAGGACGTCGTGCAGGAAGCCTACGTCCGCGCCTTCACGCATCTGGAAAGTTTTCGCGGCGATTCCAGCCTGTCGACATGGCTGTCGCGGATCGCCCTGAACGAGGCGCTGGGCCGGCTGCGCCGCCAGCGGCCCTCCGTCGAATTGAACTCATTGCCGCAAGGTGTGCTCGAAGCCCAAATCATTCAATTTCCCCTCGCCGCCGGCGACGATCCGGAAAAATCCATGGCCCAGCGTGAAATCCAGCATGTCGTCGAGCATGCCATTGACGAATTGCCGGAAGCGTTCCGTCTCGTCTTCATCACCCGCGTCATCGAAGGCATGAATGTGGAAGAGACCGCCGAGATTCTCTCACTCAAGCCGGAGACGGTGAAGACCCGGCTGCACCGCGCCCGCACGATGCTGCGCGACAACGTCGAGAGGAAGATCGGCCCCGTGGTGATGGAAGCGTTTCCCTTCGCTGGCAAGCGCTGCGAACGGCTGACCGACGCCGTGCTGAAGCGGCTGGGTTTCGATTAATTTTTTCCGGGAACCTCTGCGCGTTGCCGCCATCCAACTCCTGTGCATCAACAACGCGCGGCCTGCGTGCCGCGCCACAGGAGTGTCAGACATGTTCGTTCGACTGAGCGCGGCGATCGCCGCATTGAGCATCCTGGGCAGCGCCGCGCTGGCGCAAGGTGCGAAGCCCACCGATCCCCAGATCGCGCATATCGCCTACACCGCAGGGGTCATCGACATCGCCGCCGCCAAGCAGGCGATCGAGAAGGCCGGCAACAAAGACGTCAAGGCGTTCGCGCAAGACATGGTGCGCGACCACGAGGCCGTGAACAAGCAGGCGCTCGACCTCGTCAAGAAGCTGAAGGTGACGCCGGAAGACAACGACACCAGCAAGACGCTGTCGAAGCAAGCCACTGAGAAGCTCGCCGAACTCGCCAGGCTGAAAGGCGCCGAATACGACAAGGCCTATGTCGCCAACGAGGTCGCCTACCACAAGGCCGTCAACGGCGCGCTGGAGACGCAGCTGATTCCGTCGGCCAGCAATGCCGAGCTGAAGAGCCTGCTGCAGACCGGCCTGAAGATTTTTCAGGGCCACCAGCAGCACGCCGAACAAGTCGCCGCCAAGCTGAAATAGGAGTGCCCGCCATGCATCCGGGACGCTATCTGCCTGTGATGGCCGCTCTGATGTTCGGCATGATAGCCGTCCCGGCGCAGGCGGCAACGATCCAGATCACGGTCGACAATCTGGTGTTCGCGCCGGCCGAAGTTTCGGCCAAGGTCGGCGACACCATCGAATGGATCAACAAGGATGTGCTCGCGCACACCGCGACCGCCCGCAACGGCGATTTCGACGTGACCACGCCGCCGAAAAAGACGGTGACGTCGGTTCTCAGGAAGGCCGGCACCTTCGAATATTATTGCCGGTACCATCCAAACATGAAGGCGGTGCTGACGATTGCGCCCTAGCAACGTCCGCTTTTGCGATGGCGACGGCTCAGGCCGCCCGCACCGAGGTGAGGAATTTGCCGACCTCGCGCTTGAGCCGGTCGCTCTCGCCGGACAATGACTTTGCCGCCGTCAGCACCTGAGCGGAGGCGGACCCGGTTTCGCTGGCGCCACGCTGCACGTCGGTGATGTTCGAGGAAACCTGCTGCGTGCCGTGCGCGGCCTGCTGCACGTTGCGGGAAATTTCCTGGGTCGCCGCGCCCTGCTCCTCGACCGCGGCAGCGATCGTAGAGGCGATCTCCGACATCCGTCCGATGGTGTCGCCGATCTCCTTGATGGCGCCGACCGATTCCTGCGTCGCCGCCTGGATGCCCGATATCTGCTGGCTGATCTCGCCGGTCGCTTTGGCCGTCTGCTCGGCCAGCGCCTTCACCTCGGACGCGACCACCGCGAAACCGCGTCCGGCTTCGCCGGCCCGCGCCGCCTCGATGGTGGCATTGAGCGCCAACAGGTTGGTCTGGCCGGCGATGGTGTTGATCAGCTCCACCACGTCGCCGATGCGGGCGGCCGCCTTGGCGAGTTCGGCGACGCGGGCGTTGGTCTTCTGCGCCTGCTCCACCGCCTCACCGGCGATCCGCGCCGAGCCCTGGACCTGACGGCTGATCTCGTTGACCGAGGAGGCCATTTCTTCGGTGGCGGATGCCACCGATTGCACATTGGTGGAGGCTTCCTCGGATGCCGCCGCAACCGTGGTGGCGAGCTCCTCTGAACGCTCCGCGGTCGCCGTCAGCGTGCCGGCGGAGGCTTCCAGTTCGGTCGAGGCCGACGACACGATTTCGACGATCTCTCCGATCATCGCTTCGAAGTCGCTGGTGATCTGGTCGACGCGCTGCCCGCGCCGGATCTTGGCATCCGCTTCGACCGCGGCCGCCGCATCGGCGGCCTCTTGGCGATGAGGGCGTCCTTGAAGACCTGCAGCGAGCCGGCCATGGCGCCGATTTCATCGGCACGCTCGACGGTCGGGATCGTGACGTCATGCCGGCCGGCGGCGAGATCGCCGACCACGCCCGTCAGCGTCGCCAGCGGGGTAATCACGCGTCGGCGCAGCATCATGGTGACGCCGGCAAGTACGCCGAGCAGCGCCATGACGGCAAGGCCGGCCAGCGCGAGCATGGTCAGGGCAGTGTCGCGCGCGGCGCCCGCGCGTTCTCCGGCCTCGGCCAGCGCGGCATCGCGCACGGCGAAGAAGGCCTGCACCGCCGGCACGATCGTGCTGGCGAGTTGATTGGAGTCGATGGCGAATTTGCCATCATTGCGGCCGGCCGCCAGTTCCTTTTCAAGCCATGGCGCGGCCTTTGCGAAATAGGCCTCGATCGCGTCGTTCATCGCTTTCGCAAGGCGCGGCGGGCTGCCGATCTGATCCACACCGGCCTCGATCCGCTCGCGGTCGAGATCGACGCGGCCCTGGGCGCGGTCCATGCTGGATATTTCAGCCGCCGTCAGCGGACGGCGGGTGCTGATCGCAAGCGAAACCGTGGCAGCGCGGCCGCCGGCCGAGATCCGCAGATCCTGCGACGTGCGGGCGACATTCAACAGCGCCGTCAACGATGCGTCTGCCATCGCGACCTGATTTTCAAGCTGGTTCAACAGCGGTTCGAGAATCCCGACAACCGCGGCAATGCCCGGCAGGAAGCCCTTGATCGCCGCAGAATCGCGCGCGCTCATCGGCAAGCCCATCGCGCGATCGCTCGCGGTGCGAACCTCGGCCAGCTTGGCCGCCGCCTGGTTGAGGCCCTGGACGATGACAGCGCCATCGCTGAGCGCGCCGACGGCGGTCCGCGCCTTCGCGAACGCGGCATCTGCCGTCTGCACGGCCTTCGCCGCCACCTCGAGTTGGGCTGGCGTCGCGGCGCCTTCCTGAAACAACGGACCGACGTAAGGTGCGCGGTAGCCGGCGACCTGCTGGCCAACCGCCAGCACCGTGCCATAGGCCTCCACCGCCTTGATCGCCTCAGTCTTGCCGGCAAAGGTCCGGTATTGCGGGATCAGGACCCCGGCACCAAGGATGGCCGCGAGGACCGTCACCGAAAGCATCGATACCGCAAAGAGACGACCGATCCGCATGTTGTGATTCCGCTGGGTAAAGGGAGCGGTCAACGTAGGCGGAACCCGGCTAAGGCAGCCTTAATGCAGGCTTTAATGCAGGCCGGTAGAACTACGGTGCTGCACGCGGCGCCGTGCCGTCAGGACCGCAGCGCCATCACCAGCCGCACCGCGACTGCCGCCTGCCAGACCGGATAGAGAAACGAGGTCTGATCGAGGCCGAGCGCATTGTCGAGCGCGAGCAGCGTGCCGGTGAGCGTCCCCGTGATTAGCATCGGCCACCATGCGGTGGCCGCACGTGGCCCTGCCGGCAGCAGCCCGATTCCTAGCGCCATCACGGCAGAACCGACGAGACCGCCCGTCAAACCGGCGAGCAGATAGCGCATGACCGCGACAGCCCCCGCGGTCTGTCCCTCGATAAAGATCGCCGCGTTCACCGCGCAGACAAAAGCGACCATGGTGACGATCGCGGCAAGTAACGCCGCCCACCATGGATTGGCGCTGAAGCGCCGCACCTGAATGAAGACGAGCACGGCGAACGGCACCGCGATCAGCGAAATGCGAAGCTGGCCGGGCAAGCCGAGGATATGGTCGATCAGTGTAGGCAGCAGCGGCGTGAGAACGCCGGAGACGATGCCGCCGGCGGCAACTATCAGCAGAATGTTGCGGGAGCTGTCAGGGGAAGCAATCGCCTGGGTCAACGCTCAACTCCATTTGTGACGTCTCTTTACGCTGGCCTACCCGTTCTCGCCATCCTGCCGCTTCGGCGTAATAGTCCCAATGATGGTCAATATCGGCGAGAACCTCAGGCGACCAAACAATCGCCGGCCTTTGCTCTGCCATGTCGCGAATTCTTTTCGCGAAGGAAAGCTTCCATATCGAGGGCGCGGCCCTCGCCCGCATCGAGCGACCGCATGCCCTTGTCCAACTCGGCGCGAAGCGCCTTGAGCCTGTCGACATGCTCGAGCAGTTTTCGGCCGATCTGTTCCTGATCGGCGTCCGGGAGCCGGGAAATCTGCGCGATGGCTTGTTCGAGTGTTCTAACCATGAACCCGGACTAGCACATCAGACATGGAAATTGAAGGCGACGCGCGAGGAGTGAGTCGGGCCGCAAATAAAAGCCGCGCCAACCCGAGGGTTGACGCGGCGATGGCCGTTCTGTTGCTAGGTGGACCAACCCCGAACGGTTACGCCGCGAGGCGCACTTCGTTCAATGCAACGTTATCGTTTGCATTTAGGTTTTTGACCCGATAACGGCGGTATCATGCCGAGCACAATTCAGAGCTTCTTTGCGACCATCGATCCTGGTTCGCCCCCGCCCTAGCAGCCCTGGGATTCGGCCTTTCGGCAGAATCGATCTCACCGAGATGAGACCTTTAAGCTCAAGCTGCTAAGGTGGAGGCGCCGGGTACTGCCCCCGGGTCTGCCCGCAGTCCACTCTAAGGTTCAGCGCCATCGTCTTGCGACGAAGCGACCCTACGCGTGATCGCCGGTGAAAGATAGGCCTGTGTTGCTCAAAGTCGATGGGTCGAACTGGCGACAGGCCTAAAGCGTCACAGTCCACCCTTCGGCACGAAGAAGCAGAGCTCGTCGCCGGTGCGCTTGTTTATGAACAGCACGGGCAAATGATCTGGCGTGTCTTCAGACTTGATGATGTCGGGTGGGATGACTTTCCATTGGCCGTCTTTGAGGTATTGCCATTGGTCCGAATGGTCGTCTGCAACGCGAAAGCGTGTTTTGAATACGTCGCCGTTGTCGCAACACGATTTCCATGGAACACCGAGCCGGTGTTGGGCGGCTGGGTTCATTTCCTGTCTGTTGAACCACTCGTGGTGCGGCATCGACGCATCGTGAGCGTCAGCACGAAAAGACACCAGAAGAATACCGAACATCGTTAGTACGCGACCGAACGCTTTCATGGCAGCCTCCATTGTGGACTGTCATTAATTCGCGAATCACACGAACTCTCCGGCAACTAAGGAGGCCAGATTCCTGAGAAAATGGGAGCCCATTTTCTGAGCGATTAGCTTTTTAGACAAGACTGTTGCTCTCCTGTTCGTGCGGGAAGTCGAAGGTCCAGCGAGTGCAGCGAAAAAGCTCTCGGCGTTCTTCGTCAGCGCACCGCTTTACCATCAAGCGAACTGCCCAACCGTAGTAACACGGGGGGAGCTGAAGTGCGGACAGCACTCGTCGTGGCAATCACGCTTGCATTTACGATTGGCGCACAGGCGCGAACGAGGGCCGACCGGTTCCCATCGGGCGGATCTGTGCAGGCGGCCTACAAAGGGCGCATTGAAGCACAGGCACAGTGTGAGGCGCGGCTGCAGCAGATGCGCGACCCTGTTTCCGGCATCCGTATTCAGGCGGGGTGATGCGGCGCGGTTCTGTAACAGACAACGGCCGAGGCGATGAACCCGATGCGGGGATAGGGATGCATCCTGAAGTGGAGCGGGCGAAGCGAATCGAACCCTCCTATGCAGCCTGGGAAGCTGCCGTTCTACCATGGAACTACGCGCGCACGCCCTGTCGGTTACCGCAAACGAGGGCAGCTCCGTCGCCGCACCAAAAGTATCGTGCGCCATGGGAACGCCGTTGTCGACGGCGACTTATTCCGCATGCGGAACGCTCTCACCTTGCTGGTAATGGTTCTGCTCGCGGTCGCAGCGATGCTCGGTGGTGTAGATAGGGCGGCGGCGGAGCAGAATGCGCCGTCTGCAATCGCTCGGATGATGGTGCCTGGTCCGGAGTATGACCTGATCCGCGCACTGGAAGGCGACTGGAGTGTGCAGCAGCGGGTATGGCCCGGGCCGGGGGCAGAGCCCATTGCCTTGGCTCCCATGGTTGCGGAGCGACGGCTGATCGGCGGGGCCTTTCTTCAGGAGATCATGAAACCGGCGCCTGGCAGCGAGCAGGAGCCATTCGCCCGCCACGCCTACCTGTCATTCAACAATGTCGATCGGCGCTATGAGTATGTGAGCCTCGATACTCGCTATCCCAGGACGATGTATGAAACGAGCTTCGACGGCGAGCGCCCGCATCGCGACCGCATCATTGAGGTATTCATCGAAGCGTTTACCCACCCCGGTTGGGGAACGGAGTTCGTCGGACAGGCCATGAAACAACGGCGCGAGATCATCGTCGAGAGCGATCGTCGCAACGTCGTACGTCAATTCTGGACGCCGCCAGGCGGCAGCGAGTTCCTTGCCATCGAGTATGTTTATGTCAAGCGGCAGTAAGCGCGCAGCCGTGACCGTAGCCGGCCGTTCCGTCGATCCCGGACCACGGCCTACGGGAACGCCGTCGCGAAACCAGCTTCCCCACGCGGCGATGAGTATTGGAGCGGGCGAAGGGAATCGAACCCTCGTATGCAGCTTGGGAAGCTGCCGTTCTACCATTGAACTACGCCCGCGGGTCGCTCTTTTGCTTCGAGCATGATCTCCGCGCAAACGCTACCGCGTTTGTCGCGAGGGAAAACCGGCAACCACTTTTCCGGATCATGCTGCCATGATTAGCCGACATCGCGCGATCCGCCAAGCTGTTCCGTTCGTCGTCTCGCCTTACTGTTAACTTCCGCAAAAATTCCAGATGCGCTCTCTCAAGCCGGTGCTATGATCCGTTCAGGGGCTTGGTGGCGTATGACGGGGCGTAGCTACACTATTTTCGATTCGGGGATCGGCCGGTGCGGCATCGCGTGGGGGCCGTCGGGCATCATCGGCGTGCAGCTTCCTGAAGTGCGCGAGATCGATACGCGGCGGCGGCTCTATCAGCTCTATCCGGATGCGCGCGAACTTCGCCCTCCCAAAAATGTCCAGGTCGCAATCGAAGGCATCACCGCCCTGCTGCGCGGGGCTAAGTGCGATTTCGCCGAGGTCGCGCTGGATATGACCGGCATTCCTGCCTTCAGCCAGCGCGTCTACGCCTATACGCGCGCGATCCCGCGCGGGGAGACCCGGACCTACGCGGAAATAGCGTCGGCCTTGCGCGCGTCCGGCGCGGTCCATTCGGTGGCGCAGGCGATCGGCCGCAACCCCTTCATGGTCATCGTGCCCTGCCATCGCGTGCTGGAAGCGGGCAATTATGCCGACAAGATTTCGCCGCACGGCGGGGCGATCTCCAAGCGGCGGCTCCTCTCGATCGAGGGCGCCAGCCCGACCACCAGTAAGACGCTGTTCGATGTGCTGCTGCCGGTTGCACCGCCGCGTGCGCATACTTAAGTCTGCGGGATGACGGCGAGCTCGCTTCTCGAACGCAAATCCATTTCCGTTTCCGATTACCGCTGCACTGCAGCGCCCGGCGACAAGCCGTTTGCGGAGCAGCATAGCCGTCATTCGATTTCCTATGTGCGCAAGGGCAGTTTCGGCCTGCATTGCCGCGGCAAGTTCAGCGAGTTGGTGGCGGGATCGGTGCTGATCGGCCATCCCGGCGACGAATATATCTGCACCCACGAGCATGTCTGCGGCGACGAATGCCTGTCGTTCTTCCTCGCGCCCGAGCTGGTGGATGCGATCGGCGACAGCCAGGCCCCCTGGCAGATCGGCTCCGCGCCGCCATTGCCGGAACTGGTGGTGCTGGGCGAACTGGCGCAAGCGGCAGCAGATGGCAGCAGCGACATCGGCCTCGACGAGATCGGCCAGGTGCTGGCGAGCCGCTTTGTCGAGGTGGTTTCCGGCAAGCCGCGCAGATCCGGCCCGGATGCTGCGCGCGACCGCCGCCGCGCGGTGGAGACCGCGCTGTGGATCGACGCCAACTCGCACCAGCAGATCAACCTGGAGGATGCCGCCGCCCAAGCCGGGATCAGCCCGTTCCACTTCCTGCGGCTGTTCTCGGAAGTGCTCGGCGTTACCCCCCACCAATATCTGGTGCGCTCGCGGCTGCGCCATGCCGCCCGACGTCTGGCCGATGACGACAGCCCGATCACCGATATCGCCTATGATGTCGGCTTTGCGGACTTGTCCAATTTTGTGCGCACGTTTGGCCGAGCCGCCGGCGCCTCGCCGCTGAAGTTCCGCCAGGCCTCACGGGGCAAGCGCAAGATTTTCCAAGAACGGCTGGCCCTCCATTGACTAGGCTTTCTCCACGACGCGCGCATTCGCGCGCTAATGACTGGAGAGACTCATGTACGACCACATCGGTTTACGCGTCGGCGACCTCGACGCCAGCGTTCGCTTCTATACGGCAGCGCTCGCCCCGCTCGGTTTCGTGCTGTGCTCGCGTGACGATTCCGGCGCGGGCTTTGGCCCGAAGGGCGAACCGGCGCTTTGGCTGCATCTGCAAAAGGGATCGGCCGGCTCGGCCGCGCATGTCGCGTTCCGCGCCAAGGATCATGCCGCGATCAAGCAATTCCATGCCGAAGGCCTGAAATGCCGGCGGTCGCGACAATGGCGGCGCCGGGCCGCGCGCGGATTACAGCCCGACCTATTACGCGGCGTTCCTGATCGACCCTGATGGCAACAATGTCGAGGCCGTGTGCACGTAGCATAGATCACGCCTCACCCACGGCCTCATCCTGAGGAGACCGCGAAGCGGTCGTCTCGAAGGATAGCCGCAAACACCGAACCAGTCATCCTTCGAGGCTCGCAAGAGCTCGCACCTCCAGCAACAACGGCAAAGCCGTTGTGCAGGGATAACGAGACGCAAAGGAAAATCACCATGGCCTCCATCCAGAAAGACATCATCATCGACGCATCCCCCGCCGACGTCTGGGACGCGCTGCGCGATTTCGGCGCGCTGCATACGCGGCTGGCGCCCGGCTTCGTGACCGACACCAAGCTCGACGGCGACACGCGCATCGTGACGTTTTCAAACGGCACGGTGGCGCGCGAAATCCTGGTCGATTGCGACGACACCAAGCGGCGGCTGGTCTATGCCGTCGTCAGCGAACGCATCAGACAGCACAGCGCTTCGGCGCAGGTTTTTGCCGAAAGCGACGGCCGCACCCGCTTCGTGTGGATTGCGGATGTGCTGCCGAACGAGATCGCGCCCTATATCGACGCGCAAATGGATTTGGGCATCCAGGCCATACAGAAGGCCTTGGGACGCAACGCGGCATGACATCAACATTTCTCGACGCCCTCGGCGCGGACGGTCCCTCGGCCGACCGCGCCGGCAGGATGGATCTCTACGGCCGCTTCGTCGGCTCCTGGGATCTCGATGTCAGGCAGTTTTCCGAAGACGGCACGGAGCGCCGCCGCGCCGGCGAATGGCACTTCGGCTGGGCGCTGGAGGGGCGCGCGATCCAGGATGTCTGGATCGTGCCGCCACGCGGCGAACTGCGGCACGGCGATGCCGCGACCAGTTTCAACTCCTACGGCACCACGCTGCGGGTCTACGATCCCGATATCGACGCCTGGCGGATTCAGTGGAGTGACCCGGTGACGCGAAATTTCCTGCAGATGATCGGTCGCGCGGAAGGCCGCGACATCGTGCAGCTCGGCACGCGCCCGGATGGCCAACTGGCCCGCTGGAGTTTTCTCGACATCGCCGCCGATTCATTCCTCTGGCGCGGCGAAGTCTCGGCGGATGCGGGCGCAACATGGCGCGTCGTCACCGAGTTCACCGCCCGCCGCAGGAAAGCGTGATCTTTCTCACAGATCAGCCCACGCCCCACTCCTAGCCTCAGCGGGTGCGTCCGAATGGCGCCGCGCCCGCGGTCGCCCGCGCATGAGGAACAGAACCATGACGGGAGCTGACAAGTTCGTCTGCCACGCAGCCACGCTGCTTTTGCTGTTCACCCTGACTTCGATGCCGGCCAAGGCGCAGTTCGTCGGCTTTGGTGGCGGCGGAGGCGGCGGCCAAGACATGATGACGCAGATGGCGCCGATGCTGGAGATGATGAAGGCCAGGATGGGCAAGCGCCGCTTCGCCATGATGATGCAGACCATGGGCCCGATGATGAGCCGCATGATGGAAGGCGGCGGCGGAATCCCCGGCGAATTTGGCGGCGGCTATGTACCCGAGGGTTACGGCGTGAACGCTGGCGGCATGAATTTCGGCAGCATGGGCGGCGGAGATTTCATGGGCATGCTCGACAGCGGTGGTGGCGGTGAGCTGATGAGCATGGTCCCGCAATTGATGCGCATGGCCAGTACCGGCGGCAGCCGTCACGGCCGACGTCACCGGCGGCGCTGACCGTTTCAGTCGACGCGGTTCTCTCGGACCGCCACCCTGAAGAGCGCTCTCGCGCGCGTCTCGAAGGGCGACGGCCACAACTCGAGCCGTTCATCCTTCGAGACGCGCTTCGCGCTCCTCCAGCGACACCGGCGAAGCCGTTGCGCGGGGATGACGGGTGAAGGGTCACGACAGCGCCGGCTTCACCACGGGCACGCGCGGCTTCGGCCCCCAGCGAGTCAACATCACGCTGACGCACGACAGCACGCCGAGCAACACCATGGAAGCCGCCGCCAGTTTGAAGAAGTCCTGTGCGGTCGCATCATGCGTTGACAGCCACCAACCGCCGGCGCCGATAAACAGCAACCGCACGGTCTGCGCCAGCACCGGGCCGATCACCTTGGCCGCGCCTTGCGATGAAAAATAGCACGTCGTGGCAAGGCCGAGGAAAGCATACATCGGTGCCGCCGTCGACAAATACTGCCGGCTGGCGGCGCGCACGCTCGCATCATCGGTGAAGAGATTGACCCAGATGTCAGGGAAGATCGCAATGACACTCGCAACCGTACCGACCGATACGAATGCGACGACCCCTGCGATCCAGCAGATCCTGCGGGCCCGCGCGATGCGTTGCGCGCCGACCGCCATGCCGACCATCGGCACCGAGGCGATGCCAACCGCAAATGAGATCGACGTCAGCATGAATTCGAGTCGCGCGCCGATGCCGTAGCCGGCGAGGATTTCGGTGCCGAAACTCGCCAGCATGTGGGTGAAGATGCTGATGGTGAGCACCGACTGCAACGGCGAGAAGCAGGCGATGGCGCCGACCTTCAGGATGTCGATGAAGATCGGCATCCGAATGTGAAGGCCGCGGATCTTTGGAATGACGCGCGCGCGGCCGGAGAACAGGTACCAGGACATCACGGAGATGCTGATGAGATAGGCGATCAGCGAGCCCGCGGCGACGCCGCGCATGCCGAATTGCGGGATCGGGCCGAGGCCTAAGCCAAGCGTCCCGCCGAGAATGATCTGGCAGACGGCGGATGACAGCATCATGAGCGACGGCAGCTTCATGTTGCCGGTGCCGCGCAAGATACCGGACATCGTGTTCATCAGCCACGGCACCACCGCGCCGCCGAAGAAAATCTGCGTATAGGCGACCGCCTGCGTCAGTACGTTGCCGCGACCGCCGAGCAATTCCAGCAGCGCGGGGCCGAAGATCAGCATGCCCAGCATGAATACAAGCCCGAAGCAGAGGCCGATCAGGAGCGCATGCGCGGCCAGCGTCGAGGCACGGTCGGTATCGCCGGCGCCGAGCGCACGCGCGATAGCCGAGGCCACGCCGCCGCCCATGGCCCCGCCCGACATGGTCATGGTCAGGATCACGATCGGAAACACCAGCGCCATCGCAGCCAACGATTCCACGCCAAGCCGGCCGATATAGGAGGTCTCCGCGATCACGACGCAGGTGCCAGCGGTCAGCGCGATCACGTTCGGCCAGGCCAGCCACAGCAGCGTGCGCAGGATCGAGCCGTCGAGCAGCGCGTTCTTCAACGGCGCTTTCGGCGCCGGAAGCGGGCGCTCCTTCTCGTCGACAGGAATTTCGGCAGCGCCGAGGTCGGACATTTCTGCTCCCCGCGCGCGGGCTTGGGTGGCCGCGGCGCGCGCCTTCCTAGCATGGCGAGGGGTGATTCCACGTGCGAAAGGCGCAATGGGGGCCTGCGGGATTGCAGGCGGGGCGTCGCCGGCCGCCCATTTCACGCGAAATTCATGCCGGATCACACGAACGTTCAGGCGAGCGCCGCATTGACCGGTCAACCTCCCGAGGAACCCGCCATGCGCAACAACCGCGTTCTTCAGGCAATGTGCGTCGGCGCGCTGGCGCTGCCGCTGGCCGCCTGCAACGATCCCAAGGACACCGCGACCGTGACGCAAAGCTACGGTCCTTCGCCCAACCTGCCGCCGCCGGAACATTCGTGGATCCCGACGGTAGATATCGCCTCGGTCAACCGCTGGCCCGACGGCGCCAAGCCGATCGCCGCCAATGGCATGACGGTCAATGCCTTCGCGAGCGGGCTGGACCATCCGCGCTCGGTCCATGTGCTGCCGAACGGCGACGTGCTGGTCGCCGAGAGCAATGCGCCGCCGAAACCGGACGACGGCAAGGGCATCAAGGGTTTTGTCTACAAGCAGGCGCAGAAATGGGCGGGTGCGGGAGTGCCGAGCGCCAACCGTATCACGTTGCTGCGCGATGCCGACGGCGATGGCGTCGCCGAAACGCGCAGCACTTTCCTCAGCGGGTTGAATTCGCCGTTCGGCATGGTGCTGGTCGGTGAAGATTTCTATGTCGCCAATTCCGACGCGATCATGAAATTCCCCTATTCGACCGGCGACACCAAAATCAGCGCGCCCGGCGTCAAGCTTGCGGACCTGCCGGCCGGCACGCTCAATCATCACTGGACCAAGGACCTCACCGCCAGCCGCGACGGCAGCAAACTTTACGCAACCGTCGGCTCCAACAGCAATGTCGGCGAAAACGGCATGGAGGCGGAGAAGGATCGCGCCGCAGTTCTGGAAGTCGATCGCGCCAGCGGCCAGTTGCGGCTGTTCGCCTCGGGCTTGCGCAATCCGAACGGTCCGGCATGGAATCCGCAAACCGGCGAGCTCTGGGTCGTCGTCAACGAGCGCGACGAACTCGGCAACGATCTCGTCCCCGATTACATGACCTCGGTGAAGGACGGCGCGTTCTACGGCTGGCCGTACAGCTATTTCGGCGATCACGTCGACACCCGCGTCGAGCCGCGGCGGCCCGACCTGGTGCAGAAGGCGATGGCTCCCGATTATGCGCTCGGCGCGCATACGGCCTCGCTTGGGCTCGCCTTCAACACCGGCAATCTGTTTCCGCCCGAGATGAAGGACGGCGCTTTCATCGGCCAGCACGGCTCGTGGAATCGCAAGCCCCGCGCCGGCTACAAGGTGATCTTCGTTCCATTCAAGGACGGCAAACCTTCAGGCCCGCCGCAGGACGTGCTGACCGGCTTCCTTAATGACAAGGGCGAAGCGCAGGGCCGCCCCGTCGGCGTGCGGCTCGACAATCAGGGCGCGCTGCTGGTTGCGGACGACGTCGGCAACACGATCTGGCGTGTGACGCCAGCGGCGAAATCGGCATCGCGCTGACGCGAAGCGCCGCCTCAGTCGGGTAACCGACATGGAGCGGCGTCCGCGCCGACCAAACGATATAAGTTCTGTCGGTTAACGGGAACAGGCGAGACGGCTCCACGTTGAACCCTGCGGGTTCCGGTCGGTTCCGGTGCAGCGCGGGACAAATAGCCGTGTCATCACAGGTTAACGTGCCCCTCAGCAACTTGCGCGCGGTCACCATTGTTATCGTGGTCGCGTTCCATTCCGTACTGCCATATCTCGCGTCACAACCATCCCATCCCTTTCAATTCGACGCGCCGCCCTATCGCTGGATTGCATTTCCGATCCTTGACCGGGAGCGCTGGTTCGGCTTCGACCTGTTTTGCGCGTGGCAGGACGTCAGCCTGATGTCGCTGATGTTCTTCCTGGCTGGCTTGTTGACGCCGCCCAGCCTGGGTCGTAAGGGGCCGCGCACCTACATCTTGGAGCGTTCGTGGCGGATCGGCCTGCCGTTCGTCTTCGCCGTCGGCATTCTCAGTCCTCTCGCCTACTTCGCGTCCTATCGGCTGACGGCGGCCGATTCCTCCATCACTGCTTTCTGGCAACATTGGCAGGCGCTCCCGATGTGGCCTGCCGGGCCGCAATGGTTCTTGTGGCAAATTTTCCTTCTGGGCGCGGTTGCGGCCGCGCTCCACGCGCTCGCCCCACATTGGCTCAAGGCATTGAGCGTGCTGGTGGCCCGCCTTGCCGACGATCCGCTGAGGTTTTTCATCGGGCTCACAATGCTCTCCGCGTTGGCCTATGTGCCACTGGCGATGGCCTTCACGCCGTGGGAATGGACCTTCCTTGGCCCATTTTCATTTCAACTCAGCCGGCCATTGCACTATGTCGTCTATTTCTTCGCGGGATTTGCGATTGGTAGCCATCGACCCGAACACAGCATATTGCGTCCCGATGGTCCGCTTGCACGTCATTGGCTGGCCTGGCTTACCGCGGCCGTGGCCAGCATGTCCCTATGGGGCGGGCTCACATCGCTGACCATGCCAGACTGGCAGGCAAGCGCGCCGATTTCTCGCGTGGCTTCGGCGCTCGCGTTTCCGGTTGCTTCCGCGGCCGCCGCGCTGTGTCTGGTCGCGATCTGCCTTCGGTTGTTGCGGTCGCGCCATCGCGTGCTCGACGGCCTCTCGAGCCATGCCTACAGCATCTATCTGGTGCATTACGTCATTGTGGTGTGGCTGCAATACGCGCTGCTCGACGCCGACCTCGCTGCCATTGGCAAGGCCACTATCGTATTTGCCGCTGCGCTCAGCCTCAGCTTGGCTGCAAGTGCCGGTGTGAAGATCGGAGTTAAGGCGCTCGTTTTGCGCTATTCCGAGCTGCGAGGCGAGCACGCCATGGCCGATCAATCGCAATAGACGGGGGCCGACATGTCGCTGGTACTGACACTTGCGTCCCGCAACCTGTTTCACGATCGGCTTCGCTTCGTCGCGACCCTCGTCGGAATCGTCTTCTCGGTGGTCCTTGTCATGATCCAGATGGGCCTGTTTCTCGGATTCGGCCGAATGGTCACCACGATGGTTGACAACGCCTCGGCTGATTTCTGGATCCTGCCCAAAGGGGGCCAAATGCTTTGAGGATCCTTCGCTCCTCGACGTCAAGCTGCGTGACCGCGTTGCAACGGTTGAGGGCGTAAGTTCGGCGGTCCCGCTGGTGATCGGGTTCTCGGACTGGCGCCTGGAAAGCGGCGAAGTGACGCCGGTGTTCATAGTGGGATCCGACCTGCGCGACGGCAGCTTGCAGCCTTTCAATGTCGTGGACGGCAACGTACAGACGTTAACGCAGGGCGCGAACGTTGCGGTCGATCGCTCCTATTTTGACAGGCTCGGCGTAAGCGGCGTCGGCTCGACCGCGGAAATCCGCGGCCGCAAGGTGCGCGTAGTCGCCATCACGGACGGAATTCGCTCGTTCGCCACGACGCCTTACGTGTTTGTCGACCAGAAGAACGTGCGCAATTACACCGGGACGCCGCGCGATCGCGCCAGCAGTATTCTTGTTCGGCTGAAAAGCGATGCCGATCGGGAGAAGGCTCTCAGCGCCATCCGCGCGCAGGCCGGCGAGGCGGAAGTTCTTACTTCAGACGATTTCCGCAGCCGCAGCCGGTCATTCTGGCTGTTCGGCACCGGCGCCGGAGCCGCGCTGTTTGCCGGTGCATTGCTTGGGGTGATCGTCGGCACCGTGATCGTCGCGCAAACGCTCTACTCCAGCACCAAGGACCATTTGAGCGAATTCGCCACGTTGCGTGCGATGGGTTCCTCGAACGCCTATATCTACGGTGTGATCATCTATCAGGCGCTCATCAATGCCGTGATCGGCTTCTGCGTCGCCGCGGGGATCGGCTCGCTCGTCGTCCAGATGACCGCAAAAAGCGCATTGCCGATCGTGATCACGCCATGGCTGATGGCGGCGCTGTTCGTCCTGACTGTCGTGATGTGCGTAGCGTCGGGCATCGGGGCGATCGTCCGTGTGGTGCGCATCGATCCGGCCACGGTGTTCATGCGATGAATGATTACGTAATTGAAGCCAAGTCGGTCGAGAAGACGCTGGGTCGCGGCGCCGGCGAGGTGCAGGCGCTGCGCGGCATTGATCTCGCGCTGCGCCGGGGCGAGCTGACATTGCTGATGGGCCCGTCGGGGAGCGGCAAGACCACGCTGCTGCTGGTTCTTGGATGCATGCTGACGCCGAACTCGGGCAGCGTCACCGTATGCGGTACGCCGACGTCCAACGCCGACAAGGAAGCACTCGCCAGGATTCGGCGCGAGCATGTTGGTTTCGTGTTCCAGTCCTATCATCTGTTCCCGACACTGACCGCGGCGCAGAACGTGCAACTGGCGCTGGATATCCGCGGCGAGCACGGAAGGAGAGCCGCGCAGAAGTCGCGAGAGGCTCTTGCAATGGTTGGGCTCGAGCAGAAGACGGATAGTTTGCCGGGTGGGCTCAGCGGCGGCGAGCAGCAAAGGGTCGCCATAGCGCGCGCGCTCGTCGCAGACCCTTCTGTCGTCCTGGCCGACGAGCCGACCGGTGCGCTGGACGGAAAGAACGGTCAGAGCATCATGCGCATTCTCGCCGATACCGCCCATGAGCGCGAGCGAGCGGTGCTCGTTGTCACCCACGATCCGCGGGTCGTCCCGTTTGCGGATCGCATCGTCGAGATCGAGGACGGTCTGATCGTGACAGAGCGACCTGGCGAGACGGCCCGCCCGCGTTTGCCCAGGGCCGCGCCGTTCAGGGCTTGAGGGCAAGGACGAGCCATGAGCCTGCGGGCGGAAATTCTGCGCGTCGGTATTCGGATGTTTCTCAAGCGGCGCAGCGGAGCACTCGACGTCGAGCAGTGGCGGAAAGAGATGCGCGCGATCGAGCGGTTTCTGCCGCGCCCGCCTGCCAGGAGCGAAACCATCACGGTCGAGGCCGGCCGGCTTACGCTGCACCGGGTAAAAACTTCGGCATCCCGGCCGGAGCGCAACGTGCTTTACCTCCACGGCGGTGCCTACGTTTCCGGCGCGCCGGTCTATTACCGACATTTCCTGTGGCGGATTGCCGACGCCTTGCAAGCGCGCGTCTGGGCGCTCCAATACCGCCTGGCTCCCGAACACGCCTTTCCGGCGGCGCTTGATGACGCCGTCGAGGGCTATCATTGGCTTGCCGATCACACACCGGATATTCGCCAGTTGTTCGTGGTGGGAGATTCCGCGGGCGGAGGTCTCGCGCTGGGCCTGCTGCTGAAACTTCGTGACGACCGCAAAGCTCTTCCCGCCGCGGCTGTCGTCCTGTCGCCCTGGACCGATCTGGCCCTGACCGGTCCCTCCTTGAAGTCGAATGCAGCGGCCGATCCGATGCTGAATGTCGATGATCTCCCTGACCTGGCGCGGCTCTATCTCGCCGGCACCGATCCACGTACGCCCTACGCTTCGCCGCTCTACGGCGATCCCGCCGGGCTGCCTCCGGTCCTCATTCAAGTTGGCAGCGATGAAATTCTCCGAGACGACGCTGTCCGAATGGCGGCGCTGCTGTGGTCAGAGAATCCGCGCAGCAAGCTCGAGGTCTGGCGCCGCATGCCGCATACTTGGCAACTGTTTGTGCCGGTGCTGCCTGAAGCTCATCAGGCGATTGCGCGGATCGGGGAGTTTATCTCGAAGGTCGGCAGCTAAGCCGACCTGTTCGCGGTCACACCCGGAAATGCTTGCTTAGCTTCAACCCCTGCGCCTGGTAGTTCGAGCCGATGCGCTGGCCGTACATCGCGTCGGGCCGCGACAGCATTTTCTCGTAGACCAGACGGCCTACGATCTGGCCGTGCTCGAGGATGAACGGCACCTCGCGCGAGCGCACTTCGAGCACGGCGCGCGCGCCCTGCCCGCCGGCGCCGGCATAGCCGAAGCCGGGATCGAAGAATCCCGCATAGTGCACGCGGAATTCGCCGACCAGCGGATCGAACGGCACCATTTCGGCGGCGTAATCCGGCGGCACCTGCACGGCCTCCTTGGAGGCCAGGATGTAGAACTCACCGGGATCGAGAATGAGGCTGCCGTCTGGACGCGCCGGGATCGGCTCCCAGAATTCGTCGACGGCGTAGCCGCCGCGACGGTCGATATCGACCACCCCCGTGTGGCGCTTGGCGCGATAGCCGACGAAGCCTGATGTGTTCTCACCGGAGAGATCGACCGAGAGCGCCACGCCATTGGCCAAATCTGCATCGTCGATATCGACCAGCCGCTCGGCGCCATGCAGCGCATCGAGTTCGTCGGCATTGAGGATGGCGTCACCGGCGCGGAAGCGCACCTGAGAGAGCCGCGAGCCCTCGCGCAGCAGCACCGGAAACGTCTTCGGGCTGATCTCGGCATAGAGCGGGCCGTGATAGCCGGCGCCGATCATGTCGAAGCGGCGGGTGCCGTCGGCGATCACGCGGGTGAAGACATCGAGCCGCCCGGTCGAACTCTTCGGGTTGGCGGCCGCCACGATCTCCCGCGGCAGAGCGAGGCTTTCCAGCAGCGGCACGATGTAGACGCAGTTGGTCTCCAGCACCGCGCCATCGGAGAGGTCGATTTCGTGCAGCTTCAGCTCGTCGATGCGCTCGGCAACCGTGGCGCCGGGACCGGGCAGAAAGCTCGCGCGCACCCGGTAGGCGATGTCGCCCAGCCGCAAATCGAGGCTCGCCGGCTGGATCTGGCTTTCGACAAAGGGATATTCCGGCAGGATCAGGCCCGCATCCGCCATCGCCGCGATCATGCGGTCGGGCAGAATTCCGTTGGCGTCGGGCGGAAGCGTGAACGGCACGGCGCGATCCTCAATACGGCCCAATTGTCATCCAAACCTCGTAAATATGGGCTTTTAGGGGTTATCCGATGGCCGCCTTGACGGGAAGGGCGCGAGGTAATATCAGCATGACTTATCCCGTGGTGATTTGAGCCGGCCGGCTTGCAGCCACGTTAAATAAATCGCTAAACAGGCCGGGGACACGTGTGATCCCGGCCTGTGGAAATTTTTCCAGGCCGGTTTTTTGTGACCATTTTCCGGTGGTCACGGCGGAGGTCACATGTCTGAGACTGGTTCTACCAAGCGCTATCGTCCCGAAACCAAGCTGGTGCATGCCGGCGCCCTGCGCTCGCAATTCGGCGAGACGTCCGAGGCGCTGTTCCTGACGCAGGGCTTCATCTACGACACCGCCGAGCAGTGCGAGGCGCGGTTCAAGGGCGAGGATCCCGGCTTTCTCTATTCGCGCTTTTCCAATCCCAACATCTCGATGTTCGAGCGGCGCATGATCGAGCTCGAAGGCGCCGAAGCCGCGCGGGCGACCGCGACCGGCATGGCGGCGGTGACGACTGCGATCCTCGCCCCGCTGAAGGCCGGCGACCACGTGGTGGCGGCGAAGGCGATGTTCGGCTCTTGCCGCTATGTGGTGGAAGATTTGCTGCCGCGCTACGGCATCCAGTCCACCCTCGTCGACGGCCTCGACCTCGACCAGTGGAAGCGCGCGATGCAGCCGAACACCAGGACGTGCTTCCTGGAGAGCCCGACCAATCCGACGCTCGACGTGCTGGATATCCAGTCGATCGCCGAGATCGCGCACAAGGGCGGCGCGCGGCTGATCGTCGACAATGTGTTCGCCACCCCGATCTGGCAGAGCCCGCTGTCGCTCGGCGCCGACGTCGTGATCTATTCCGCGACCAAGCACATCGACGGCCAGGGCCGCTGCCTCGGCGGCATCATCCTGTCCTCGGAAGCGTTCATCGCCGAGCACATCCACAATTTCATGCGCCAGACCGGTCCGTCGATGTCGCCGTTCAACGCCTGGGTGCTGCTGAAGGGGCTGGAGACGCTCGGCGTCCGCGTGCGCGCGCAGACCGAGACGGCGGCGAAGGTCGCGGACAGCCTTGCCAAGCATCCGAAGATCTCGCGGCTGATCTATCCCGGCCGCGCGGATCATCCGCAGGCTGCACTGGTGAAGCGGCAGATGCGTGCCGGCTCGACCCTGATCGGCTTCGAGGTCAAGGGCGGCAAGCAGGCCGCGTTCCGCTGCCTCAACGCGCTGCAGATCTCGCGCATCTCCAACAATCTCGGCGATGCCAAGAGCCTCGTCACCCATCCTGCGACCACGACGCATCAACGGCTGACGCCGGAGGCGCGCGCCGAACTCGGCATCAGCGAGGGTTTCATTCGCTTCTCGGCCGGGCTCGAACATGCCGATGATCTGATCGAGGATTTTGCGGCGGCGCTGGAGAAGGCGTGAGGGCGAATGGCGAATAGCGAATGGAATTCATCCCATTCGCTATTCGCTACTCACTATTCGCCTCTCTCACATCGGCCGGTACGCGCGCACGTTCGCGGGCACGTTGACGCCGAGCTTGATCTGGCCGACCGACTTGATGATGTCGTCGCCGAGCAGTTGGGCGAAGCAGGCGTAGCCCCAGTCGCTCATATGCAGGCCGTCGGCGATCACGAAATTCTCGATCGGAATCGCCTGCTTTTCGTGCCAGTCCTTCATCACCGCAAACCGCGGGAAGACGCCGACCTTGCGAAGCTCGGCGACCTTGTTGAGCAGGCGCATCATCTTGCCGGCGCTTTCCGCATGCTCGTTGACCCGTGGCGAATATTGCGGATCGATCAGCACAACGTCGGCGCCAACCATCTGAATGCGCGAGATGCCTTCCTCGACGAGCTTTGCCGTCTCACCCGGATCGAGGTTGCGCAGCACCGCGTTGGTGCCGACCTGCCAGATCACCAGATCCGGATGCAGGTCGATGACGGCCGTCTGCAGCCGCTTCATCATTTCCGGCGCATCCTCGCCGCCCTTGCCGGCATTGATGACGGAGATATCGGCCGTCGGATATTGCCGGCGCAATTGCGCGGCGAGCCGGTTGGGATAGTTGAAATCCGGCGAAGTCGCGCCAAAACCAGCGGTCGACGACGATCCGAACGCGACGATCACCACCGGCTGCCCCGCAACCAGCTTGCTCGCGACGCGCGGCAGCGACCCCATCGATTTGGAGGCGCCCTTTGGCGGCAGGCACGGAACACGGCTGAAGATGTCGCCGGCCGATTTCGCGACTTCCCTCACCTTGTCGATGGCCTTGCCAGTGATGCCCTTCTGCGCCGCCGCATTGGCGGCGGCCGGGGGCGCTGCCTGCGGTGGGGCGCTCTCGGCCTTGTTGTCGGTCTTGTTGCTATCGGACAGCGCCGCCTGCTGGCCGCTCTGCTGCGGAGCCGTCTGCGCGTGCAGCGGCAGCACCGAGGCAGGCATCAATAGCGCCAGGCTCGCGGCAAAGATGGTCGGCAATGTCGACAAACGAAAAGGGTAGTGAGAACTCATTAACGCTGGTCCCTAATTCTGCTGCGCCTGGTCGAGGCGGGCCGCATCGAGCACAAATTTCGACAGCGCGCGGCCGAGGCAGCCATGAACCCGTTTGGCCATGTCGGTGCCATGAAAAGTACTGAACAGATCGAAATCTCCGGCGTCGTTCCAGTGACGCATGATGGCAAACCGGTCGAACAGCGGAACATTATGCTGCTGCGCCACCACGCGCATATTATCTAGGTATGGCGGCGCAGAAATCATCGTTTCCGTCCGCGGGCTGTATTGCAGATTGACCAGAACCACATCGGCTCCCGCATTTTGCAGCGCAACAATTCCTTCGTCGATGGCACCGCGAAAATCGTCGGGATCGACGGATCGCATAGCATCGACGGTTCCCGTCTGCCAGATGACCAAAGTAGGTCTTTTTGCTTCCACCAGCTTAACGAGGTTGGCGTCCACCTCCTCGGCCGTCTTCCCGTTCTGTAGTTCTACGGAGAGGTTGACGGTGATCGAAGGCAGCTTCTCCTTCAGGGCCGCCTGCAGCTTGGCCGGATAGGCGCTGGCTTCGGAGGACAGGATGGTCGACGACCGGCTCCCCACCACCAGGACGGTCAGCGGCCGGGCGTTCTTGACCGCCTCGGCCACCTTCGGAAGCGTGCTCTCGGTGGAGAGGAGATGGCCCGGGACTTCGCAGGTCTGAGGGGCGGCGTCCTCGGCACGAGCAAAACCAGCGGCTGCAAGACCGGCAAACAGCGTCAGAACCAGCACAGCTCGAGAGCCGGACCTCATACGCTTCCTCCCGCCATGTCGGCATTGCCACCGGTGATTTTCGTTTTCGAGGCTCCTTTGTCGGCCGTATGCTTGTACCACGAAATCACCCACGCCACGCCCCACATGATGAGGATTCCGGCAACGCTGACCAAGGCGTGCGTGACGGCACCGCCGCCAACTTCGGCCAGCACGAAGTGCCCGGCAAAGGCCAGGAAGACGCCGAGGCAGAATATCTCAAGCGAATGCTGGCCGCACAGGATCAATGGTCGCAGCCAGCGCGATTTGAGCCCCGACCAATCCTTGGGCAGGAAGCGCACGGTGAGCGCCGCAAGCGCCAGGAAATGGGCAAAGCGCAGCACGTCCAGATCGGTCTTGGTGATCGGATACATCCACTGCTCGAGCCGCTTCGGCATCAGGAAGCTGAGCTGCGGCAGGTGCCAGGTCAGCGTGACGAAGAACGAGAAAAGCAAATAGCCGGCGCAGATCCACAGCGTCACCGGCGACGACAGGACCCGCGACATCCGCGCGGCGCCGCCCAGTGCGCACCAGGCGCCGAATACGAACAGCAATTGCCAGCAGAACGGATTGAAGATCCAGAAGCCGCTCGGATAGGCGGTCAGATACCAGTCGAAATGCCAGGTCAGCACGTACAGCAGCACCGAGAGCGCCAGCGCGACGTCGGCCCGCCATTTCATCAGCCACAGGATGATGGGCAGAAACAGCATCAGCACGATGTAGAGCGGCAGCACGTCCATGTTGACGGGCCGGAATCTCAGGAGCAGCGCCTGAATGATGGTGACATCAGGTTGCTTGAGAAAATCCATGATGCCCATTTCTTCGCTGTAGAGCGGGTTCTCGAAACGGGTGGCGACATAGGAAATTTCGGCGAGGAAGATCGTGAACAGGAACACATGCGCGACGTAGATCTGCCAGACCCGGCGCATGATCCGCGCGGTCGCCACCACGAAGCCGGCGTCCAGCATCGCCCGGCCGTAGACGAAGGCCGCGGTGTATCCGGAGATGAAGATGAAGATCTCGGCGGCGTCGGAAAATCCATAGTTGCGGATGGTGAACCAGGTCAGGATATTGGTCGGCAGATGGTCGATGAAGATCAGCCACAGCGCCATTCCGCGAAACAGGTCGAGCCGCAATTCGCGCTCTCCGGCAACGGGTAGCGTGATCGCCGGCGCGGAAGCCACCGCGGCCTTGGTATCGCTGAGAGGCCTTCCGGCAACTGGATCGGCAATGGACGACATCTGGCACCGTTGGTTGAGCTTTTACGCGTGCACCGTCCGGGAAAGATAATATCGGCCCGCAGCTTGCACACAAGGATACGCAAACAGGTACGGGGCCGGACCGCGCGCGGCTGCGCTCTAGAACGGAACTATGTTGAAACCGCGATGAAACAAGCGGCAACCCCGGCGGAGCGGAGATTGTTCCCCCGGCATTCTTGGCTATGATACGAAACAGGGTTTTCCGGAAGCTTTTTCCCATGTACCGCGCCGTCACCCGCCAGATCGAAGTCACTGTCGAACCGAACTTCCTCCCCGGGCGCTCGTCGGTCGACAAGGGCCAGTATTTCTGGTCCTACACGATCGTCATCACCAATACCGGCGCCGAGACCGTGCAGCTCCGTACCCGGCACTGGATCATCACCGACGCCACCGGCCGCAAGCAGGAAGTCCGCGGCGAAGGCGTGGTCGGCGAGCAGCCCGTGCTGGCGCCGGGCGAGCGCTTCAAATACACCAGCGGCGTGCCGCTGCCGACCGCGTCGGGGTTCATGACCGGGCGCTATCAGATGGTCAGCGAAAGCGGCGAGCGGTTCGAGATCGACGTGCCGACGTTCTCGCTCGACAGCCCGGATAACAAGCGGGTGTTGAACTAGGGCATTGCGCGCTCTCTGTAGCCCGGATTCTCTTCGCTCGTCATTCCCCGGTGCGCAATTGCGCACCTGGGGATGCGCCTCTTGGCGCAGACCCGGAATCCATTTCACCATTCGGTTTGCGGCTCAATGGATTCCGGGCTCGCGCTTCGCGCGCCCCGGAATGACGACTGAGTATGACTTCGCGATCTCGCGGCGCATTGCGCCCGAGGTTTGATCTTCGTTGTCCCTCTTCGAAATAGAGGGCGCAGGGAAGACCGGGTGCTTGCTGCACCCGCGGTCTCGCGTGCGATTTGCGCAAACAAAACTGCACACGAGCATACAGGGCAGCGGGAGCATTCCGGCCTTCCCTGCGCAATGGCTTTACGGCTTACTTCGTGCTCTTCCCGGAGAACGGCTCTGTTGCCTCCGTCGCTGCGCAAACGGTTTCACGCAACTTAGCGCCAGCACCGCGGCGCCCGAACCACACGACTTCACCGTACGCGTCACGCACCTTCGTCTTTGCGCGCTTCGCGTCCATCGCATCTCACCGCGCGTTCGTGACGATGGCCAACGCCCCTCATCTGCCGCGAGACGGGCGGAGTTATGTCGCTGATTTGGGTGAGAACGAAAGCAGAATATTTTTGCGCGAAGGGCTGGACAGGTTTTTACTGATTTGCCCGACAAGTGAAATGGCCGCGAATTGTAGTGCCCCTACTCCTCCACGCCGGCTTCGTGCGGCGTGAACTCATACACCGATGAGCAGAACTCGCAGGTCACCACCACCTTGTCGTCTTTCACCATCTCGGCGCGATCTTTCGGCGCAAAGCTCTTCAGCATGGCCGAGACCGCATCGCGCGAACAAGAGCATTGCGCGCGCAGCGGCAGCGGCGTGAACACGCGCACGCCGCGTTCGTGAAACAACCGGTACAGCAGCCGCTCGCCCGACAGATCGGGATCGATCAGTTCGACATCCTCGACGGTGCCGATCAGCGACTGGCCCTCGACCCAGGCATCGTCCTCGGCAACGGAATGCGGCACCGCGCCGTCAGGCGCATCGCCGGGATGCAGGTCGGCCTGCCGCGCCCGCTCGGGCGCCTTCGGCAGGAACTGCAGCAGCATGCCGCCGGCGCGCCAGCGATGTTTTCCGCCGTCGCCGCCGCGCCATTCCTCGCCGACCGCGAGCCGCACGCGGGTGGGGATCTGCTCGGAGCGCAGGAAATATTCATGCGCGGCATCTTCCAGGCTGCCGCCGTCGAGCGCCACCAGGCCCTGGTAGCGGCTCATGTCCGCCCCCTGGTCGATGGTCATCGCGAGATGACCCTTGCCGAGCAGCGCGCCGGAATCCTGGCCGTCCTTCAGCCGCCTGGCATCATAGCGCGCATAGGCGCGCAGGCGATCGGGTGCCTGGAAATCGACGATCAGGAACGACACCGGGCCGTCGGTCTGCGTCTGCATGATGAAGCGGCCGTCGAATTTCAGCGCCGAGCCGAGCAGCGTCGCCAGCACGATCGCCTCACCGAGCAGCTTACCGACGGCGGGCGGATAATCGTGCTTGGTCAGGATGTCATCGAGCGCGGGGCCGAGCCGGGTCAGCCGTCCGCGCAGATCGAGCGCTGCGACCTCGAACGGCAGCACCGCGTCGTCAACGGGAACGGACGACGGCGCGCGAACGGGCGCCTCGGTCGTGATTTTGATGTCGGGGGATTGTGAGATCATGGCGCTCTATCTGGGGTCTGAAGGTGCGAAACGGAAGGGGCTGAAGGCGGCGAAACGATCTCCGCACGTCGTCCCTGCGTTCGCCTGCGTTCGCAGGGACGACAATCACGCCACTTCGTTAAAGCACCAGGCCAGAATGCCCTTTTGCGCGTGCAGGCGATTTTCGGCCTCATCGAACACGACCGATTGCGGGCCGTCGATCACCTCGTCGGTGACTTCCTCGCCGCGATGCGCGGGCAGGCAGTGCATGAAGATCGCATCCTTGCTGGCCAGCGACATCAGCTTCTCGTTGACCTGATAAGGCTTCAGCACGTTGTGGCGGTGCTCGCCGTCCTTGTCGCCCATCGACACCCACGTGTCCGTGACGACGCAATCGGCGCCGCGGACCGCGGCCTCGGGATCGTTGCCGAGCACGATCGGGGCTTGCGTTGCCTTGATCCAATCCTTCATCGCCTTGTTCGGCGCGAGTTGCGGCGGGGTCGCGACATTGAGCTTGAACTTGAAACGCTCGGCTGCATGCGCCCACGACGCCAGCACGTTGTTGTCGTCGCCGGTCCAGGCGACCGTCCTGCCCTCGATCGGTCCGCGATGTTCCTCGAAGGTCATCAGATCGGCCATCACCTGGCAGGGATGCGAGCGCCGCGTCAGGCCATTGATCACGGGCACGGTGGCGTGCGCCGCCAATTCCAGCAGCGCGTCGTGATTGAGGATGCGGATCATGATCGCATCGACATAGCGCGACAGCACGCGCGCGGTGTCGGCGATGGTCTCGCCGCGGCCGAGTTGCATTTCCGCGCCGGTCAGCATGATGGACTCGCCGCCGAGTTGGCGCATGCCGACGTCGAACGACACCCGCGTGCGGGTCGACGGGCGTTCGAAGATCATCGCCAGCGTCTTGCCTTCGAGCGGCTTCCCGGCCTTTTCATGCGCCTTCAGCTTCGCCTTCATGTCGGCGCTGGCGGCCAGCATGTTGCGCAATTCGGCGAGCGGCAGTTCGCTGATGTCGAGGAAGTGACGGACGGACTTGCTCATCATCCCGCCGCCTTCTTCAACTGATTGCCTGATAGCGCGACGCAGGCGCGCTCGAGCATCTGGACGGACTCGTCGATCTCAGCCTCGGTCACGATCAACGGCGCCAGGAACCGCACCACATTGTCGCCGGCGCCGACGGTGAGCAATCTCTCGCCGCGCAATGCATTGACGAGATCGCCCGATGGCACCACAGCCTTGACGCCGACCAGCAGCCCCTCACCGCGCACTTCCGAAAGCACGGCGGGATAGCGATCGACCACGGAAGCCAGTTTCTGTTTCAACAGCAGCGACATCTTCTGTACGTGGTCGAAGAAGCCGGGCTTCAGCATCACGTCGAGCACAGCGTTGGCGGAAGCGATCGCCAGCGGATTGCCGCCGAAGGTCGAGCCGTGCGAGCCGGGCGTCATGCCGGAAGCAGCTTCCGCGGTCGCCAGCACCGCGCCGATCGGAAAACCGCCGCCGAGCGCCTTTGCCAGCGACATCACATCCGGCGTCACGCCGACGCGCTTGTAGGCGAAGAGATCGCCGGTGCGGCCCATGCCGGTCTGCACCTCGTCGAACGCCAGCAACAGGCCATGCTCGTCGCAGAGCTGGCGCAGCGCCTTGAAGAAAGATTGCGGCGCGGAGCGCACACCGCCCTCGCCCTGCACCGGCTCGATCAGGATGCCCGCGGTGTGCGGCCCGATCGCTTTCTTCACCGCTTCGAGATCGCCATGCGGCACCTGGTCAAAACCGTCCATCGGCGGCCCAAAGCCTTCGAGATATTTGGCGGAGCCGGTCGCGGCGAGCGTGCCGAGTGTGCGGCCGTGGAACGCGCCCTCGAAGGTGATGAGCCGATAGCGTTCGGGATGTCCCTTGGAGAATTGATAGCGGCGCACGACCTTGATCACGCCTTCCATCGCTTCCGCACCCGAATTGCAGAAGAACACAAGGTCGGCAAAGCTCTGCTCACAGAGCCGCGCGGCGAGCTTCTCGCCATCCGGGCTCCTGAACAGGTTCGACATGTGCCAGAGCTTTGTCGACTGTTCCTGCAGCGCCTTGATCAGATGCGGATGGCAGTGACCCAGCGCATTGACCGCGACGCCCGAGGTGAAGTCGAGATAGCGCTCGCCATTGGTTGCCGTAAGCCAGCAGCCTTCGCCGCTTTCGAAGCCGAGATCGACCCTGGCGAAGACGGGGAGCAGATGCGACGTGGCGCTATTGGTCATGGCAATTCACTGAAGGTTTGAGACCTGCTTTTGAACCTGCCGCGGAGCACACGCGTGCATTGGCGCGAAGGCGGCAACAGCCGGTCTTGCGAAAACGAAACGTGCCGCCTCTTAAGGGCGGCACGGGAGAGGTATTCTATGTGGGCGGGGGGCGCTGTCAACACACCACGAAGCTGCCTTTCCTGCACCGCAAGATAAGGAAATCCGTACGATTGCGGTGTGGTGGAAAACACGCAGTGCAATGCCTAGATGTCGGAACATGTGGACGCGCAGGCCCGGACTCTTGCGCCCGAGTCCCGCCATATTGTAGCTTTTGGGCCGTCGGGTACGACATCTCGTGCGGCAGTTCTGATCCCTGGAGTCCATTTTGTACGGCGTAAACGTTCGGGCGCGGTTTTCGCGCCCGGCGAGGGCTAAGGGATTCTGACCGCAGGGATTTTTGAGACGAATGACGTCGCCAGCGCTGCCCCTGATTGGCCGGCGCGATGCGAAGGGAAGAATACGATGACGGTATTGACCTGGTCAGACGATCGCGTCGAGCAGCTTAAGAAGCTCTGGGAAGCCGGATTATCGGCGAGCCAGATCGCGGCGGAACTCGGAAATGTGACGCGAAACGCCGTGATCGGCAAAGTGCACCGGCTGGGCCTGTCCGGCCGTGCCAAGAGCCCCTCCTCGGCCGCCCCGCGGCAGCGCAAGGCACGCCCGGCCCAGCAGATGATGCGGGTGTCGCGGCCGGTCTCGCGCGGCAACACCGCGCTCGCGCACGCCTTCGAGGTCGAGATGGAGCCTGATCCGATCGCCTTCGACAATGTGGTGCCGATGAGCCAGCGGCTGTCGCTGCTCGAACTGAACGAGGCGACCTGCCACTGGCCGGTCGGCGATCCCTCGAGCCCGGAATTCTTCTTCTGCGGCGGCAAGGCGCTTTCGGGACTGCCCTACTGCGCGCATCACTCGCGGATTGCGTATCAGCCGGCTGCCGACCGGCGGAGGCAGCAGCCGAAGCCGACAAGGTAAGCCACGGTTTGTCGTAGATCCTATGGGGTGGCAGGTGGTCAGGGGGTAAGTTGAGTTTGCGACCACCCACTCACCCAGAGGATCTACGAACTAAATCGTTCGTCGTCCCTGCGAACCGCAGGGACCCATAACCACGGATGTCAGTGGTTATGCTTCGCTGGAGCTCCAGCGCGTTTCAACAATCGAGATTTGTGGTTATGGGTCCCCGCGTTCGCGGGGACGACGCCGGAGTTTGCTGAGACAACCAGCAGAGCGTTACGGCTCCACCTTCGCAAACCGGTCGTCCAGTGCATAACCCGCGCCGCGCACAGTGCGGATGGGATCCTGTTCTCGGCCCGGATTGAGCAGCTTGCGCAGGCGGCCGATATGGACGTCGACGGTGCGCTCGTCGATATAGATGTCGCGGCCCCAGACGCTGTCGAGCAACTGCTCGCGGCTGAAGACGCGGCCGGGATGTTCGAGGAAAAATTCCAATAGCCGATACTCGGTCGGGCCGAGATCGATCTGGCGGCCGGAACGCGCAACGCGCCTTTTCTCACGATCCAGTTCGATATCGCCATAGGTCAGCACCGTGGCGAGCCGCTCGGGGCTTGCCCGCCGCAACAGGCCCTTCACCCGCGCCAAAAGCTCCGGCACCGAGAACGGCTTGACGATGTAATCGTCGGCGCCGGTCGCCAGCCCCCGCACCCGCTCGCTCTCCTCGCCGCGTGCCGTGAGCATGATGATCGGCAACTGCTTGGTCTCCGGCCGGGCGCGCAGTCGGCGGCACAGCTCGATGCCGGACAGTCCCGGCAGCATCCAGTCGAGCACGACGAGATCGGGCACGCGCTCCTTCAGCCGCGTATCCGCATCGTCGCCGCGGGCGACGGTTTCGACATCATAACCTTCTGCGTCGAGGTTGTAGCGCAACAGCGTGGTCAGCGCTTCCTCGTCCTCGACCACCATAATGCGCGCGCTCATTCTGCTTTCCTCAAGTATTAGGCAGGGTCGTGGCGAACGTCGTCATGTCGCCCTTCGGGCGCTTGTCGAGCATCTGCTGTCCCTCGATCATGTAGAACACGGTTTCGGCGATGTTGGTGGCGTGGTCGCCGATCCGCTCGATGTTCTTGGCGCAGAACATCAAATGAATACAGAACGAGATGTTGCGCGGATCCTCCATCATATAGGTCAGGAGCTCGCGGAACAGCGAGGTGCAGATGGCGTCGACTTCCTCGTCGCCCTTCCACACCGCCATCGCCGCCGGCAGATCGTGCGCCGCATAGGCGTCCAGCACCGACTTGACCTGCGACAGCACCAGATCGGTCATGTGTTCCAGGCCGCGCATCAGCTTGAGCGGCTGGAAATCGTTCTCCAGCGCCGCGACCCGCTTGCCCATGTTCTTGGCGAGGTCGCCGATCCGCTCCAGATCGGTGGCGACCCGCATGGCGCCGACGATTTCGCGCAGGTCGATCGCCATCGGCTGGCGCCGCGCAATCGTCAGCACCGCGCGCTCCTCGATCAGATGCTGCAGCCGGTCGATCTCGACGTCGGCTGCGACGACGCGCTTGCCGAGGGCGACGTCGCGGCGGACCAGCGCGTCGACGGATTCGGTGATCATGCGTTCAGACAGGCCACCCATCTCGGCGACGAGACGGGTCAGTTCCTGAAGGTCGCTGTCGAACGCCTTGGCGGTGTGCTCGGATGCCATCTCTTATCTCCTCAAATCATGGTCCGATTCTAATCGGATCATGATTTTATTTCCTCGTTTGAGCATGATCTCTTCGGAAAACCGGTTCCCACTTTTCCGGATCATGCTAGCCAAACCGGCCGGTGATGTAGTCCTGGGTGCGTCGATCGCTCGGCGAGGTGAAAATCTTGTTGGTGTCGTCGAACTCGATCAGCTCGCCGAGATACATGAAGGCGGTCTTGTCGGAGACGCGCGCCGCCTGCTGCATGTTATGGGTGACGATGGCGATGGTGTAGTCCTCCGCCAGCTCCTGGATCAGTTCCTCGATCTTGGCGGTCGAGATCGGGTCGAGCGCCGAACAGGGCTCGTCGAACAGGATCACCTCGGGCCGCACCGCGACGGTGCGGGCGATGCAGAGCCGCTGCTGCTGGCCGCCGGACAGCGACAGGCCCGAGGCATTCAGCTTGTCCTTGACCTCGTTCCACAGCGCGCCGCCGCGCAGCGCCTTTTCGACGCGGCCGTCCATCTCGGACTTGGAGATCTTTTCATACAGGCGGATGCCGAAGGCGATGTTTTCATAGATCGTCATCGGGAACGGCGTCGGCTTCTGGAACACCATGCCGACGCGGGCGCGCAGCAGATTGAGGTCGAGCTTGGGGTCGAGGATGTTGGTCTGGTCGAGCATCAACTGGCCGGTCGCCTTCTGGCCGGGATAGAGGTCGTACATCCGGTTGAAGATCCGCAGCAGGGTCGACTTGCCGCAGCCGGACGGGCCGATGAAGGCGGTGACGCGGTGGGTGCCGAGCGTCAGGTTGATGTTCTTCAGCGCATGGTGCTCGCCATAGTAAAAGTTCAGGCCGCGGGCGGTCACCTTGGGCGCGGCCTCGGGCAGCGCCACCTGCGGAACGGGTCCCGTCGCTGAGCTCACGGATACGGAGAGATCGGTCATTTGGATGTCCTCTCGGCGCCAAGAATGCGCGCGCCAATATTCAAGGCAAGTACGGTGAGCGTGATCAACAGGGCGCCGGCCCAGGCGAGTTGCTTCCAGTAGGCATAGGGGCTCTGGACGAAGTTGTTGATGGTGACCGGGAGGTTGGCCATCGTCTTGGTCAGGTCGAGACTGAAGAACTGGTTCGACAGCGCGGTGAACAACAGCGGCGCGGTTTCGCCGGCAACGCGGGCGGTGGCGAGCAGGACGCCGGTGATCAGGCCGGACCGGGCAGCGCGATAGGCGATCCGCCGGATCACCAGCGAGCGCGGCAGCCCGAGCGCGGATGCCGCCTCGCGCAAGGGATTGGGCACCAGCCCCAGCATGTCCTCGGTGGTGCGAACCACCACGGGGATCACGATCACGGCCAGCGCCAGGCAGCCGGCGATCGCCGAGAAGCCGCGCATCGGCACGACGACCGCGCCATAGATGAACAGGCCGATGATGATCGAGGGCGCGCTCAACAGGATGTCGTTGATAAAGCGGATCACCGAGGTGAGCCTGTCGTGCTTGCCATATTCGGCGAGATACGTGCCGGCGAACAGGCCGAGCGGCGCGCCGATGCCGACCCCGATCACGGTCATCATGATCGAGCCGATGATGGCGTTGCGCAGGCCGCCATCGGTCGATCCCGGCGGCGGCGTATCCTGGGCGAAGACGGCGAGGTTGATGCCGGAAAGGCCGTTGTAGAACAGCGTGAACAGGATCAGCGCCAGCCAGGTCACACCGAACAGCGCGGCGCCGACGCAGAGCGTGCGGATGATGATGTCGTTGCGGCGGCGGGCGGCGTAGATCGGGTTCATGTCAGTTCCCCGCCTTCTTTTCCAGCCGCATCAGCATCAGCCGCGCGGCAGCGAGAACGAAGAACGTCAGAATGAACAGCAGCAGGCCGAGCAGGATCAGGCCCGACTGGTGCAGCCCGTCGCTCTCGGCGAATTCGGATGCGATCGCCGCCGAGATCGTGGTGCCCGGCGCGAAGATCGAGGACTGGATCTTGAACGAATTACCGATGATGAAGGTCACCGCCATGGTCTCGCCGAGCGCCCGGCCGAGCGCCAGCATGATGCCGCCGATCACGCCGACCCGGGTGTAGGGAATGACGACGTTGCGGACGACTTCCCAGGTGGTGCAGCCGACGCCATAGGCCGCTTCCTTCAGCACCGGCGGCACCGTCTTGAACACATCGACCGAGATCGCGGTGATGAAGGGCAGCACCATGATCGCGAGAATGAGCGCAGCGTTGAACAGGCTGAGATAGGAGGGAGGACCTGCGAAGATCGTTCCCAGCACGGGGATGCCGTCGAACACGCTGATCATGAATGGCTGGAACGTGTTGGCCAGGAATGGCCCCAGCACGAAGAAGCCCCACATGCCGTAGATGATCGAAGGAATGCCGGCGAGCAGCTCGACGGCAAGGCCGATCGGACGGCGCAGCCAGATCGGGCAGATTTCGGTGAGGAACACCGCAATGCCGAGGCCGACCGGAATGGCGATCATCATCGCGATCACGGAGGTAACCAGCGTGCCGTAGATCGGGCCGAGCGCACCGAGTACCGGCGGATCGGCCGACGGCGCCCAGCGCTGCGTCCACAGGAAGGCCGCGCCATATTCACGGATCGCGGGCCACGCGCCGACGATCAGCGAGATGATGATGCCGCCGAGGATGAGGAGAACCGAGATCGCGCAGGCGCGCGTGATCCAGTAGAAGGTGATATCGCCGAGCTTGAACGCGCTGAGGGCCCGTGCGCGATCGTAGGGTCCGGCAGCTTCCATTACGTCGCTTTCAACCGCCATTTCTGCCACGCCAATCCCCTGTACTTTTACTCGATCCGGTTCGATCCGTCTCGTGCCCCCGATGCGGTGCAGCGCTTGCGGTGCGCCGCTATTCCGGAGCCTATTTTCTTCTTGATTGGTCGCCCAATGGGTCCCGGCTCTGCGGTGCATCGTCAAGAGACGCTGCACCGCGTCCGGGACACAGAGTACTTGGACCTCAGCTCTTGATCTCTGACGACCAGGTCTTTTCGATCAGCTTGACCACCGATTCCGGCATCGGGATGTAGTCGAGTTCTTCGGCCATCTTGGCGCCCTTCTCGAACGACCATTTGAAGAACTTGATGGCTTCCTGGGACGCCGCCTTGTCGGTCGCATCCTTGTGCATCAGGATGAAGGTCGCCGCCGTGATCGGCCAGGAGGCTTCGCCGGGCTGGTCGGTCAGGATCACGTAATAGCCGGGCGCCTTGGCCCAGTCGGCGTTGGAGGCGGCCGCCTGGAACGCTGCGATGGTCGGCTGCACGGTCTTGCCGGCCTTGTTGATCATCGCCGCATAGGTCAGCTTGTTCTGCTTGGCGTAGGCATATTCGACGTAGCCGATCGCGTTCTTGGTCTGGCCGACATTGCCGGCAACGCCTTCATTGCCCTTGGCGCCAACGCCGGCCGGCCATTCGACCGCGGTGCCGGAGCCGACCTTGGCTTTCCAATCGGCGCTCGACTTCGAGAGATAGTCGGTGAAGTTGAAGGTGGTGCCCGAACCGTCGGAGCGGCGCACCACGGTGATGGCGTCAGCCGGCAGCTTCAGCTTCGGATTGAGCTTTGCAATCGCGGCATCGTCCCACTTCTTGATCTTGCCGAGATAGATGTCGCCAAGCACTTCGCCCGAGAGCACGAGTTCGCCCGGCTTGATGCCTTCGAGGTTCACGACCGGCACGATCGCGCCCATCACCATCGGCCACTGCACCAGGCCGTCCTTCTCGAGCGTCTCATGCTTGAGCGGCGCGTCGGTGGCGCCGAAGGTCACGGTCTTGGCCTGGATCTGCTTGATGCCGGCGCCGGAGCCGATCGACTGGTAGTTCAGACCGTTGCCGGTCTCCTTCTTGTAGGCGTCGGCCCACTTCGAATAAATCGGGAAGGGGAACGTGGCGCCCGCGCCGGTGATGTCGGCAGCGAAGGCCGACGTCGAAGCGGCGACCATGCCGGCAGCGACGATTGTCCTGAGGAAATTCATGGTTGGTCTCCATCTGGTGAGCGAAGCGCCTGTTGCGCCCGATCGCGCTCACACCCCGCTCGTCTAGGAGCGGTCGATAGAGCTTTTACGAAGGTTCGATGACAGTTGGATGACACAATCAAGCGCTTGAAATCGCTTAAATTTATTGCGCTGACGGGGCCTTGAACTGGGGAAAACAGGGGTAAAGACCGCGCGGTTCCCTACCCCCAATTTCCGATAAAAGTCCGCAGCGACGGCTCAGATTGTATATAACCATAAAACTAGTATTATGGTTGTCAACTCCATGCCGTTGCGTTATGAAGCACCATGGACCGAGAGCTCGCCGCACGCTGCCTCGCCGAACTGGGCAACCTGACTCGCCTGGACATCTATCGGCTTCTCGTTCGCGCCGGCCCGCCGGGGCTCAACATCAGCGAAATACAGACCCGTCTCGACCTGGCGGCATCGACCTTGGCCTTTCATCTGCGAGGCCTGGTTAGCGCAGGCCTTGTCGCGCAGGAAAAGATCGGGCGGGAGGTAATTTGCCGCGCCCAGTACCATCGCATCGACTCGATTATCGGGTTCCTGCGCGAGCATTGTTGCGAAGGGTTTGCGGACGATTTGCCGGCAGAGGCCGGGCGCCGGGCGGGTTGACCTACCGCAGCCGGTTAGCGCGAAGTTGCCGACCATTCACTACGGTTGGGTCATATTGGGGGCGGGCACATTCGGCTCCTTCATGACGCTGCCCGGCCAGACGGCGGGCGTCTCCGTTTTCTTCGATCCGATCACCGCCGAACTCGGCATCTCACGCACGTCGGCGTCGATCGCTTATGCAGCCGGCACGCTCGCAGGGATTCTGCCGGCGCCAGTGATCGGCCGCTGGATCGACCGGCTTGGACCACGGGCCACCGCCACCATCATCGCCGCTGGACTTGCTTTGGCCTGCGCGTTCATGGCGAGCGTTCAGTCCGCCCTCATGCTGTTGATCGGCTTTGCGCTCCTGCGTGGCGCTGCCATTGGCGGCCTCAGCCTCGTGAGCCAGCAAGTCGTCAATCTGTGGTTTGTGCGACGGCGCGGGATCGCCGCAGCCGCGGCCAGCCTCGGGCTCGCGGCCGGATCAATGATTTTTCCGCAAGTAATCGATTTCCTCATTTCGCTGTTCGGTTGGAGAGGCGCCTACCTTGCGCTTGCCGGATTTGTCGCGCTGACCATTCTGCCGGTCGCCGCTCTGCTATTCCGGGATCGCCCGGAGAAATTCGGTCTCAGCCCGGACGCCGGGCTTGCGCTGACAGCGAAAGACCCGCGGCCGGAGCCGTCATTTTCGCGACAGCAGGCGCTGCGCACGGGCGTGTTTTGGTTGCTGTGTGCCGCCGGCTTCCTGACCAATGCGGTCGGCACGGCACTCTTGCTCAATCACTTCTCGATCATGCAGACCGCCGGAGTAGCTTACGTGGATGCGCTGACGCTGCTGGCGATTGCTGGCGGCGTTCAGGCTGCCGCTACCCTCGGCACGGGACTCCTGGTGGATCGCTATGAACCACGACGTCTGGTTCCGCTGGCGATGGGCATGCTTGCGCTCGCCTCGGCCCTTCCGGTGTTCGGTGGCGGCGTTGCCGTGAGCTGGCTCTACGCGTTGAGCCTGGGCGCCGCTTACGGTTCGCAGCAAGCGATCAACGCCGCCGGCTTCGCACAGTATTTTGGCCGCGATCATCTCGGCGCAATCAGGGGAACTTCGTTCGTATTCGGTGTTGCGGGCGCTGCGTTAGGGCCGCTTCCGTTCGCTGCAAGCATCGACTGGACGGAAAGCTACGGAGCCGTGCTGACAGTCTGCTGCGGGCTTTCCCTCATGTGCGGGGCGGCAGCTTTCGTCGTGTGTTGCCCGTCAGCGGCGGCAAATACAACGGCGATTCCGTCTCCGATGACGGAGCGAACGTCATGACGGCAGGGGAAACAACCGTTGTGGCGGGCATCGAGATTCCCTCGACCGATCCTGTCTTTCTGACAGTCATTTTCGGATTGCATATTCCCCTTGGCCTTGCGTGCGTTGGCATTGGCGCGATCGCGATGTTGAGCGAGAAGCATCGCGGCCGGCATTCGAAGTTGGGGACGATCTATTTCTGGTGTCTGCTGGCACTGTTCGCGTCTGCGACGTTCCTGTCGCTGATGCGCTGGGACGAAAATTATCACTTGTTCATTCTTGGAGCGATGTCGTTCGCCTCCGCTTGGAGCGGGCGCATGGCGCTCAGGCGGCGGTGGAAAGACTGGGTTAGGCTCCACATCATGGGGATGGGTCTGTCGTATATCCTGATGCTTATTGCCTTCTACGTCGATAACGGAAAGCAACTGCCGATCTGGAAAGAATTGCCACATTTCATGTATTGGGCGATACCTCTCGCATTCGGCATACCGCTCATCGTACGCGCGCTTCTTTGGCATCCGCTGGCGCGAGCGCGCACCTAAGTTCCCAGTTAATGCGGCAAGATGCGACATGCGTTTGCCAAGAGCCGCGGCGCGAGCCCTTCCATTCTTCAGCCGCGCGGTCCCGCTAAGATGATGGCCGCACCAAACAGACAGATTGCAGCGCCCGTGACATCCCAACGATCCGGCCGGACGCCCTCAATGCTCCACAGCCAAAGCAACGAGGAAACGATGTAAATGCCGCCATACGCGGCGTAAGCCCTGCCTGCGGCCTCGGTTTCGACCAGCGTCAGCAGGTACGCGAATACGATCAGGGAAACGACACCCGGAATCAGCCACCAAGTCGGCTTGCCGAGGCGCAACCAGCCCCAGAAAGCAAAGCAACCTGCGATCTCGGCAATGGCGGCCCCAATATAGACAACAGTCGTCTGCATCCCTGATCGTTTCACACCTTCCGCTGCTAAGTTCAATGCTCCAGAACCGAGCCTCCTGTTATGCCCTCAGGACGCGGGCAAGCTGATGCTCGATAAGTGGCCAGAGCACCGCGACACTCAACAAGACGGTGGCTACGGCCATCATGTAAAGAGTCGACGCGGCTGGCCACCGTCGTGCTCGCATTGACTGCCAAACAATCCAACTCCAGGCGCCGACGACAGCGAGCACCGCCAAGCCCGTCACCCAAACGTGCGCGCTGGCCACGAATGCGAGTATGCTCCCTGTTCCTGCGGCTGCCACCGCAGGCAAGGCAAATGGGAGCACGCAACACGCGCCGCATGCCACTGCTCCAGTAGCGAGGGTGACGGCGGTCAATCCGGCGGCTTTCTCGCCGGGCCGCTGCTCGGCAATCAGGGGCGTCGTATTCGATGGTGCTGCGCACCCGCATCCCGATGGGGCTTGCGCTCCCGCAAGGAACTGCTCAAACAGCGGGTCGACAGCGTCGCGGGACGATTCCGGCGCTGTGATCGAAAGGCGGATTTCTTCCGTTGCGGACCGGACATCGAAGGTTAGAAATGCGCAACACACTTGCTCCTTTCGAACCATCTCGCTGACGCGCTCGGCGGCTTCCAGGGCGTAATAAAGATCTAGAACCAAGCCCCGTCGCTCGTGGCGACGCAGCGCATCACGGGTCAAGGCACGGATCGATGCCAATCGATCCTTATATTCACCAGCGGTTAACGTGCAGGCGATCGGCGGGGCTTCAATCGTAGTCATTTCTTGCAGTCTCCTCTCGGCCTCCTGACGAGGTCCTTGCCTGTAGGCTACTTCCTCAAGTAACTTGAGGTTCAAGAGGAAAAACCGCAGTGAGCCCAGGAATGTCGAATTTGAAGATTGGAGCCCTTGCGAGGCGGACGGGCACCAACGTGCCGACTATTCGTTACTACGAAGAGATTGGCTTGCTTCGTCCAGCGGACCGGCAGGCCGGCGGTCAGCGCGTGTATGACGATGCTGACGTGAAGCGGCTGACATTCATTCGCCGCTGCCGAGATTTCGGGTTCCCGATCGAACAAGTTCGCTCACTCGTCGAGCTAGTGCAGGACCCGCAAAGCTCTTGCATGCATGCGCGCAATATGGCGGAAGCGCATCTCGCGACCGTACGCGCGAAGCTCGCTGAGTTGAAGGCGCTTGAGCGCAGCATCGCCGCATTCGTTGTGAACTGCGATTCTTCCTGCGCCGGCGGGCCGGGACCCGACTGCGTGATCCTTGATGATCTCGCAAGCGGCCCTTGCAAGACCTCTGTTATGCAGCGGGGCTGTTAGGCAGGAAGACACGCGAACTGCGGCGCGGCTCAGCGACAACAAGCGCCCTTACCGTTCTCTTGGATCGGCGTGCACGGCACGGTCCTGCAGGAGAAGACGCAGCAGTGGCCCGGCCTAATCATTTCCTGCTAAACGCAGCACGATAGCCAGCTGAAGAGCGACCTTCGAGGGACCAGATTTCAAAACTGAGACACTACTCCTGGCTTACGGAGGACGTCTTGGCCTGGGGAAAACAGGCGGTAAAGACCGCGCCGTTTTTCGGCACGCTTTCGATCAAAAGCCGGCCGCGATGACGGTTAAGAATATGTTTCACCAGCGATAACCCGAGCCCGGTTCCACCCTGCGCCCGGCTGTCGCCGACGTCGACCCGGTAGAAGCGTTCGGTCAGCCGCGGCAGGTGTTCCGGCGCGATCCCGGGGCCGAAATCCCGCACCATGATACGGACTTCCGGCGCGCCCTCGCCCGAGGCTACCTCGGTCAGGGAAACGATCACGCGCCCGCCGGATGCGCCATATTTGAGCGCGTTCTCGATCAGGTTTTCGAACAGCCGCAGCAGTTCCTCGCGATCGCCCGCGATCGTCACCGGCACGGTGGGCAGATCGATCTCGATTTCGACCTGGCGCTCCCGGGCGAGCGGCTCCAGCCCGTCGGCGACCTGGCGGATGATCGGCACGATATCGACGCAGGCATCGGGCCGGACATGGGCCGACAATTCGACCCGTGAGAGCGACAGGAGATCGTCGATCAGCCGCGCCATCCGGGTCGCCTGCGTATGCATGATCGACAGAAAGCGCTCGCGCGCCTTGGCGTCGTCCTTGGCAGGCCCCTGCAGCGTGTCGATGAAGCCCGACAACGCCGCAAGCGGCGTCCGCAGTTCGTGGCTGGCATTGGCGACGAAATCGGCGCGCATTTCCTCGACCCGCCGCAGCGGCGTCTGGTCGTGGAAGGTCATCAGCATGCACTTCTCGGTGCCGCCGAACAGCGTCGGCACCGGCACCGGCGTGATGATCAGTTCCATCCAGCGGTCGACCGGCACCTGGTCGAGATAGGTCGCCCGGCGCGGTTCGGTGGTCGCGATCGCCTCGCGCAATGCGGTGATGATCTCGGGCGAGCGCAGCGCAAACTGCGCGAGCTCATTCTTGCGGAGCGCAGGCGCGAGCTGGGCGGCCGCCGCGTTGAGATGCAGGACGCGGCCGGCGCGGTCGAGCAGCACGGCCGGATCCGGCATGCCGGCAACGACGGCGCTGACGGCGGCGGACTCGACCGGACTGACGGCGCGGACATCGTCACGGGAGGCCGTCACATGGTGCAGCCGCCACGGCACCAGCGCCGCGGCGGCGATACAAATGAAAACCGCCATGGCACGCGCCAGCGACAGATCGGCCAGCACCACGAGCGCGCAAAGCGCGAGGCCGGCGGCCAGCAGGATGATGGCCGAATGCCGCAACCGGTCCGGCCACGGCGCGAAAATCGAGGAACTGCTGGAATCGTCTATCGCCATGGCGCAGGCTTTTTTCCTCTATTCGCGAGGCCCCGCCGCGTCATCCGGTGCCCGTGTCGCCACGCTCGCGCACATAGACGGCGGCCTCATGCCTCGTCGGCTCGGCGTCGGCGCCCGCTGCCAACTGGCGCAGGCGCTTCGATCGCGCGCCGATGATAATCTCCCGAAGCGTCAGCAAGATTACAGATATGACAAATGGCCCGATATAATAGAGGACGCGGAACAGCAGCATGCCGGCGAGCAGTTCCTCCCGGTCCATTTGCCAGAGGCCGACCAGCATGGCGGCATCGAAAACGCCGAGCCCACCCGGCGAATGGCTGGCGAACCCCAGCAGCGTGGCCGAGACGAAGATGACAGCCACGACAACGAAACCCAGATTGGGCTCGTCCGGCACCAGCACATACATCGCCAGCGCGCAGAAACCGAGATCGATAATGCCGATGGCGATCTGCAGCAGCGTCAGTGGCCCGCCCGGCAGCGTGACCGTCCACGGCCCGCGGCCGACGCTGCGCGGCTGGGCCCAGACCCAGACCACATATCCGATCAGCGCGATGATGATGCCGAACGCCGCGACGCGGTTGAGCCAGACCGGCAACTGATCGATCGAGGCGGCGGCTTCCGGGTGATAGGCGATGCCCAGTCCCAGCACCGCTGCATTGCCGAGCCAGAAGGTCAGCCCGGCGAGGAAACAGATCTTGGCGACGTCGATCGCGTTCAGCCCCCAGGCCGAATAGATCCGGTAGCGCACCGCGCCGCCGGTGAAGACGCTGGCGCCGACATTGTGCCCGATCGAATAGGAGGTGAAGGCGGCCAGCGCGTTGACGCGGTAGGGAATGCGGCGGTGGCCGATCGCGCGGACGGCAAACCAGTCATAGAAGGTCAGCGTGAAATAGCCCGCCGCCACGAACAGGGCCGCCAGCGCAATCTGGCGCGGCTCGGTGCTCTTGATGGCCTCGATCACCTCATTGGAGTCGATGCCCCGGAGCATGTGATAGAGCACGTAGCACGCAACGGCGATGACCGTGATGCTGATCAAAACCCCGAGCTTGTGCAGGACCTGCTTCTGGCGCAGAAACGAGATCGCCCTGCGTATTGCTTCCAGCATCTACACCTCGAATTGCGCTTCTGCGACGACAGTAACGGCGTAAACCCTGCCGGCGCTACGCTGCTCCCTTGCTCCTCTGGTAGCGCGTTTTGAGCCGGAGTGGAATTCGTCTGACGACAATAAAACACGCTTCTTCAACATATTAGGCGCCAGTTGACGACGGTAGAAGTACGGTTTTGCAGCAATCCTGCCGCCCGACGGCGATTCGTGACCATAGCCGGGGCCGGTCAACAACACGTGACAATGACAGCGGTGGAGCTGGCGGGTTCATGGTGCGGTCAGGCCGACGGCGCGCTGCGCGAGACCACCCAATCGCGCAACCATGAGCCGACCGCACAGAAGCAGAGATAGAGCGCGAACATGATCAGGCCGAGATCGAGCCAGTAGCCGAAGCGCCCGGGCACGACACGCGCGAACGCGGCGGCGACCAGCGCCGCGACCAAAGCCGAAAGCGCCCACCGCAGCTTCCGCGGGACACCCTCGCCATGCTGAACCACGGATATCCAGCCCATGGCGAAGCCGAGCAGCGCCGATCCCAGCAGCCAGCCCCAGTAGAATGTGGTCAGATAGGCCATGCTCACTTCACCACGAAATCGATGCGGCGGTTCTGCGCCTTGCCCTGGTCGGTATCGTTGCCCGCAATCGGCTGGGTCGAACCATAGCCGACGGCGCTGAAGCGGTTGGCCGGCAACCCTGCCTTGACCAAATAGTCGGAGACCGCCTGCGCACGTTTCTCGGACAGCGCCTGGTTGCCCGCCTCGTCGCCGTCGGCATCGGTATGTCCTGATATCTCGATATTGGCGGTCGGACAGCGCAACGCGGTTTCGATCAGGCGGTCGAGCAGGCCGGCGGAATCCGCGACGATATCGGCCTTGCCGGCCTCGAAGCGAATCCGGGCCTTGCCCAGTAACTCCGCGAATAATTGCTGGCAGACCGTCGCATCCACCGGCGCCGCGGCCGGCTTGACCGAGATTTCCGGCTTGAACTGCCAGCCCTGCGGAAAGTCCTTGCCGAGGCCGGCGCGGATCTGGCCGGCGGCGGCTTCATAAAACGCGTCGCCCGACAGCTTGACCTCCCGGTCGGACACGACGAGCGTGCCGGTCGACAGCCGCGACAGCGCGCCGAGCGCCGGCACCACCGCGTTGGCAAAACCTACAGGGGCGCCGATGCTCGCCTTGAGGTTGTCGACGACCTTTTCGCTGAAGAACTTGCGTCCCGCCGCCGCCACCAGCGCGGCATGGACGTTGTTGTCGGGCACGTTGCCGGTCAGTGTCAGCGTCACCGCGACCGGATCCTTGTAGGCCTGGAAGATGTAAGGCGGCGCCTTGACCTCGTTGGCTGAAACTGAAAAGCCCTCGGGCAGATTTTTCAGCGCGGCGGCGATGGCTTCCCGGCCGCCGAGCTCGCGCGCCATGCCGGACAGGCTGACCTTGGTGTCCGACAGCGTGATCTTGCCGTCCTTCAGCTTGCCGACCTGGTCGAGCAGCAACAGCGCGGCATTGTCGAAACGCGGCGGCGCCCCGCGCGACAGATTCATCCGGTCGACCACTTCGACGCCGCCGAGATTGGCGCGGGCCGCTTCCATCAACCGGCCCTTGCTCGCCGGCAGGGGCGAACTGCCCGACAGCGTCACCCGAAGGACGTCGCGTTCGGCCGACCAGACAAACGGCTTGGCTTCGGGAACGAGCCGGGTGTCATCGTTAACCAACCGCACACCCGGCACCGCCTCCACCGAGGCCACCGCACTCTGCCGGCCGTCTTCCGAGAAAGCGTCCGCCGCAAGCGTCACATCGCGGCCTGCGACCGAGATTCGCCTCTTGTCGAGGACGGTGTCCTTGAGGGCTACGGTCGAACGCTGCGCCAGGTCGGCTTCAAGCAGTTCGGTGCTCGTCCAGGCCGCGATAGCCCAAAACATGACCAAAGGAATGATGCCCGGCCACCATTTGCCACTCCACCTGAAAAGTCCGTGCATTCGAGTTCCTGCCGGGGTCCGGAACGGAGAGAAAACAAACCCTTGCGAGGCTGTCAAACCCGAAATGTCGCAGGAGCCGAAACGCTCTGAAATTGGTCAGGCTAACTGTTTCTTCAGCGGTCTTTCGCTAATTTTGCTCCGTAAATAACCGGGCGGCCCTGCATCTCGATGAAACTGCTTCGCAACACCGTCATCCGCGCCGGACTGGAAGCGCTGTACTTCTCCGGGGCGCATTACCTGCTGCGACCAATCTTCGCAGGTGTCGGCGTCATTTTCATGCTGCATCACGTCCGCCCGAGGCGCGACGGCGAGTTTCAGCCCAATCATCATCTCGAGGTCGAGCCGGAATTCCTGCGGGCAATGCTGGCGCATCTTCGCACGCTCGATGTCGACATCCTCACCATGGACGAGGTGCATCAGCGACTCCAGGCGCGCAATTTCGCGCGGCGCTTCGCCTGCTTCACCCTCGACGACGGCTATCGCGACAACCGCGATTTCGCCCTGCCGGTAATGCGTGAATTTGACGCGCCCCTCACCGTCTATGTGACGAGCGATTTCGCGGAAGGCACCGGGAAGTTGTGGTGGGTCGCGCTCGAGCGGGCGATCGCCAAGGCGTCCTCGATCGAAGTCCCGATCGGCGGCGTAAAGACCCGCCTCGACGCCTCGACGCCGGCGGCGAAGCAAGCGGCCTTCGCCCGCATGCACGACTGGCTGCGCGCGCTGCCGACCGAACATGATATGCAGCGCGAAATCTCCGCGCTGTGCACGCGATATGACGTCGACGAGACGCCGATCGCCCGCGAGCTCTGCATGTCCTGGCAAGAACTGAAGGCATTCGCCGATGATCCGCTGGTGACGATCGGCGCGCATACCATCACGCATTGCAATCTGGCGCGGCAGAGCGAGGAGACCGCGTCGCTCGAACTGGCCACCAGCCGCGCGCGGATCGAAGCGGCGTTGCAGCGGCCGGTGCTTCATCTCGCCTATCCCTATGGCGACCGGATCGCGGCGGGCCGGCGCGAATTCAAACTGGCGAAAATGGCAGGATTCAAGACGGCGGTGACGACGCGGCCGGGCATGATCTTTCCGGAAAGCGCCGAGCACATGACCGCGCTGCCGCGGGTTTCGCTCAACGGCAATTACCAGGATGCGCGCATCATCCCCGTGCTGACCTCCGGCGCCGCCACCGCCATGTGGAACGGCTTTCGCCGCATCGACGCGGCGTAGTTCTTACTTCCCTTCTCCCACAAGGGGAGAAGGAAGAACAGCGCCTTCCTTGACTCACCGCCCTCCCCCGCCCAAAACCGGTGGCAAAGCAAATGGAGGCACGCATGTTCAAGGATCTGTTCTCGCTAAACGGCCGCGTCGCGCTGGTGACGGGTGGCTCGCGCGGCATCGGCAAGATGATCGCGGCCGGTTTTCTCGCGCAGGGCGCGGCAAAGGTCTACATCACGGCACGCAAGGCGGGCCCCTGCGAGGCGACCGCGAAGGAGCTGTCCGCCGCCTATGACGGCGAATGCATCGCACTGCCGATCGACATCTCGACGGTCGCGGGCTGCGACAAGCTCGCCGCTGAGATCATCAAGCTGGAGCCGAAGCTCGACATCCTCGTCAACAATGCCGGCGCGGCGTGGGGCGCCGAATTCGACGAATTCCCCGAAAGCGGCTGGGACAAGGTCATGGACCTCAACGTCAAGTCGCTATTCTTCCTGACCAAGGCGCTGGCGAAACCGCTGCGCGCGGCGGCTTCGCACGAACGACCTGCCAAAGTCATCAACATCGCCTCCGTCGACGGCATTTTCGTCAACCCCAGCGAGACCTATTCCTACGCCGCGAGCAAGGCCGCCGTGATTCATCTGACGCGGCGCATGGCGACGAAACTGGTCAAGGACAACATCAATGTCACCGCGATCGCGCCGGGCGCATTCAAGTCGGATATGAATCGCGCCGCGCGCGACCACTCGGACGAAGTCGCAAGGCGCATTCCGGCGCGGCGTATCGGAACCGATGAGGACATGGCGGGAATCGCGATCTATCTCGCCTCGCGCGCAGGCGATTACGTGGTCGGTAATACCATCGCAGTCGATGGCGGCGTGGTCTACGCCAATGCGGGGCTCGAGATCGCGGGGTAAAACCCAGCCCGTGATGCCAATGTCGTCCCTGCGAATGCACTAGGGTTTCTACACATTTTCGAGGGCTCTGCCAGCGACGATGATTTGGAAGCGAGCCATTCCATTGTGGAAGGTGATTGGTCCGGGTGGCCGATGCGAGGCGTAGCCGGTCCATCCGCCGAGCTTGGCGATGATCCATGCCGCCCATTGAAGAGTATAGGGGTGATGAGGGTTCTTCTGAAGCTCGGTCCTGCCTTTCATGGTTTTGTTGATGGCGGCAAGTGCCTCGATTTCTTCCGGCGTGAAGGCGCATTTGACCGACAATTGTTCACCACCATTGCGGGCCTGAACGAGCTGAATGACGATACATGCCGCTTTTGTGGCGATCGTCACGAGCTTGATCAGAGCCTCGGCGCTTTCGAGCTGACTGTCCTCGATACGCAGACCTTGGTTCTTCAGCGAGCGAAAGAGCTGTTCGATGATCCAGCGCTGCTTGTACCAGGAGACGATCCGCCAGGCATCGGCCGTATTGGCGATCGAATGAGTGGTCAAGAGCAGCCAATGAACGGGCTCAGCCCCCTTCGGGGGATGCAACTCGACGACTTCCACGAAGCTGACTTTGACACCCTCCGGCAGGTCCTTCACGCCGGGTCGCGCCGGCCGCTTGAGCACGACGGTTCCGAAGCGCAGCGAGAGATGGGCTTGGCGACCGCGGCGATCCATCCGCTGCGGCAGATCGAGCACCGCCTTGTCGCCGAAGCGGGCTCGCTCCACCGCTTGATAAAGTGTTTTGCCGTTGGTCAGCGCATGATCATGCATGGCCCGCGTCAGCAGGTGGACGTTGTCGCCGGGCGTCAACGCCCAGTGCGCAAAGAACTCCCCCTCACGGTCATTGATTACGGTGATCATGCGCGCCGCAGCCAGAACCTCGCAGCCCTGATCGGCCGTGGTAACCCAGCGCGCCGACTCTTTGTTGGCCAACTCCCGCTCGTCGTGAGGGGTCTTAACCTTGCCCCTGCGCGTCCACACCTTGCCGCCGGTGAGGCCGAGACAGGCCCCGCTGTCGGCATCGACCGCCATCATGGCATGCAGCAACACGCCGCGGGCATTGCCTTTGCCGACTTTGCCCAGTTCACGCCGACGTCCTTGCCGCGTCTGGAACTTGACCTCGCTGGTGTCCTGGATCGCCAGCACATGGCGCCCGTTGACCACAGTCGCCGTCTGCCTGCTCCAGCCTTCAATCAGTTGATCGGTCGTGACTTGCGGGTTGTTCACGAACCGCCAGTAGGCCATGTACGCGGCCCAGTCACCCTGCGCCATCTGGCGCAAGCAGACGCTGCGCGTGCAAAGCATAGCCCGCACAAACGCCGCCCCCTTTTATCGAGGCGAACGTCGCCAAACTCACCCAGTGACAAATCCGGCTCTCGCTGCATCTCCGACGCTCCTTCGAATCAAAGCGTCAGAAACAGAATCATACAAACCGCAAAAGCGGCATAACATCATGACACACCGAGTCAATCTGTCGCGCCAGACGTGTAGAAACCCTAGTGCGAATGCAGGGACCCATACCGCGTGATGCATCAGTTATCGCACGATGGCAGATGCCGTGCCAGAACAACGGCGTCCGGTGGCTATGGGCCCCGGCTCAAGGCCGGGGCGACGTCGAGAGATCACGTTTCGATTTTCACGTACTCGAAATCGCCGGGCTTGTTGTCGATGCCGACTTTCGGCGGCGAAATCCAGTTGGCGTAGACGCCGACTTCGGTTACCGGCTTCATCAGCGAGGCGATAAAGTCGCCGTCCTGGGTCGAAGGCAACCATTCGCCCTTGCGTTGATTCCAGGTGGCGTCATCGATCAGGATGCCTTCCGGCGTGGCGTTGATATCCTTGAACTCGCCGATGTTGCGATGGAACGCGACGTTCGGCAGCGTCAGCTTGTACTGATAACCCGCGGTCGAAATCACCTTGTTCCAGCGCAGCATGCCCTTGACGCAGTCCTGCGTGTAATCGTCGCGCAGCCGCATGTTGAGCGCGGTCAGCGCCGGCTCGTCGACGCGCTTGATCACGCCGTCGACCAGCTTGAGCACCGGATAGGTGGCGCTCTTGAGCTGATGGTCGTCGTCGATCTGGGTTTCCTTGTAGCGGCCCTTGATGCCGGCGTTGAAGGCATTCGCCGCGTTGGTCGAGACTTCCGAGCCGAACAGGTCGAGCGACAGCGAGTAATGCAGGTTCAGCTTCTTCTGGATGGTCGGCAGGTCGATGACGCCGAGCGCGCGGACTTTGGCGACGTCGGTGGGATCGGTGATGCCGGCTTCCTTCATCGCCTCGCAGGTGCGCTGCACGACGCGGCTGATGCCGGTCTCGCCGACGAACATGTGATGGGCTTCTTCGGTCAGCATGAAGCGGCAGGTGCGCGACAGCGGATCGAAGCCGGACTGCGCGAGCGAGTGCAATTGCATCTTGCCGTCGCGGTCGGTGAAATAGGTGAACATGAAGAACGACAGCCAGTCCGGCGTCGCCTCGTTGAAGGCGCCGAGCATGCGCGGGCTGTCAGCATCGCCGGAGCGGCGGCGCAACAAATCATCCGCCTCCTCGCGGCCGTCGCGGCCGAAATATTTCTGCAAGAGATAGACCATCGCCCAGAGATGGCGGCCTTCCTCGACATTGACCTGGAACAGGTTGCGCAAATCATAGAGCGAGGGTGCGGTCTTGCCGAGATGGCGCTGCTGCTCGACCGAAGCGGGCTCGGTGTCGCCCTGGATCACGATCAGGCGGCGCAGCGTCGCACGGTGCTCACCGGGGACTTCCTGCCAGGCCGGCTTGCCGTAATTCTCACCGAAGGGAATGACGCGGTTCTCTTCCTGCGGCGCCAGCAAAATGCCCCAGCGGTATTCCGGCATCTTGACGTAATCGAACTTGGCCCAGCCGCGCGGATCGACCGAATAGGCGGTGCGCAGGTAGACCAGCGACTGCTGAAAACCCTCCGGCCCCATGTCGCCCCACCAGTCCATGTAACCGGGATGCCAGCCCTCGAGCGCTTTCAGGACCTGGCGATCCTCGCTGAGATTCACGTTGTTGGGGATTTTGGTCGAATAGTCGACGTTCATGTAATTCATTGGGGCCTCCCGTGCCGGGGTGTTTGGCGAATGGCGAATGGCGAGTAGCGAATGGAAGAAGCGCAACTATTCGCCACTTCCTGTTCGCTATTCCCCCTTAGACTCTCGTCATGTCGAATTGCGCCTTCTGGCCGGTGCCGTAGCGGCGCAGCGCGCCGTCTTCGCCGACCGCGTTGGGGCGCTGGAAGATCCAGTTCTGCCACGCCGTGAGGCGCGAGAAGATTTTCGATTCCATGGTCTCGGGCCCGACGAAGCGCAAATTGGCTTCCATGCCGGTGAGGCCGTCGGGCGAGAACGACGTGCGCTCCTCCAGGAACACCCGCACCTCGTCGTCCCAGTCGATGTCGTCGAGCGCGAAGGTGACGAGGCCGAGTTCTTCGGCCTCTTCGGCGTCGAGTGTCGTACCGATGGTGGCTTCCGCGCGCTCCAGATCGGACGGATCGGCCTGGAAGCGCGATTGCAGCCGGGTCAGGCCGTGGCACATCGGATAGGGACCGAAATTCATGGCGGTGAGCTGGATCGCCGGGGGCTGGCGGTTGTCGCCCTGCCGCGAGCCGATCAGCATGTAGGATCGGTCGGCAGCGAACACGAGTTCGGCGAGCGTGCCGGCGAAACAGGAGCCGGGCTCCACCAGCGTCACCAGCGTGCGCGAGGTGACGTCGATACGCTTCAACACCCGCTTCCAGTAGTGCCTGATCTCGTTGACCAGCCAATGCGCCTTGTTGGCTTCGAGGAAAGCGTCGCAGGCCGCCACATTGGCGGCATCGCCATGTGACTTGAACACCAGCATCGCGATTTCGAGTTCGTTGATGCGCAAGTGAAGAATCGCGTCATCGAGCTCGCGCGCCACCTGCAGCGGCCAGAACGACGCGCCTTGCGCGATCAGACCGTCGATGTCGGCCGGCGGGGTCGACTCAGGCGCCTTGATCGAGATGGTGGCGATCCGCGCCGCGCGGTCGATGTCGGCGCTGACAAAGCCGTAGCGGATGCCGCTGTCGTCGATGGTGCGATCGAGCGGGGTCAGCGTAATGCCCTTGCCGTTGCCGTCGCGCTTCGAGGCGGCGGCAAATTCTTTTGCCCGATCGGCGACCTTGGCCTCCAGCTTGCTGTTGGGCACGATCTCATCGACCAGCCGCCATGCGACGGCCCGCTTGCCTTTGATGCCTTCCTCGATGGTGCAGAAGAAGTCGGCATGGTCGCGGCGCACCTTGCGCTTGTCGACCACGCGGGTCAGGCCGCCGGTGCCCGGCAGCACCGCGAGCAGCGGCACTTCCGGCAGCGACACGGCGGCGGCGCCGTCGTCGGCCATGATGATGTGGTCGGTGGCGAGGGCCAGTTCGTAGCCGCCGCCGGCCGCGGTGCCGTTGACGACGGTGATGAAGCGCTGTCCGGAATTCTCCGATGAATCTTCCAGGCCGTTACGGGTCTCGTTGGTGAATTTGCAGAAGTTGACCTTGTGGGCGTGGGTGGCGCCCGCCAGCATGCGGATATTGGCGCCGGCGCAGAACACGCGGTTCTTAGCCGATCGCATCACCACGGCCTTCACCTCGGGATGCTCGAAGCGCAGTCGCTGCACGGCGTCGGCGAGTTCGATGTCGACGCCGAGATCGTAGGAGTTCAGCTTGAGCTGATAGCCCTCGAACAGGCCGCCATTCTCGTCGACGTCCATGGTGAGCGTCGCGACGTCGCCTTCGACGCCCAGCTTCCAGTGCCGGTAGCGCGACGGATCAGTTTGAAAATCGATGTATTTCGCGCCGCCTGCGAGGACGCGATCTTCACCGGCCATGAGCCACCCTCTGTCGTTTTCTCAGAATTTGCTTGGTTCGTTAGATGCACAATAGTGCATGTTTTTGCTCAAGTCTAGCTCAAACCGCCGGAACATGCATTTTGTTTCATGTTCGGGCGGCCGCTCCGAATGCCACCCAATCGGCCTTGGTGAGCATCGGCAGGGCCAATTTGGCCTTGATCCGCGCTGCCAGCGCCGCGACCGGAAAGCTGTCGGCAAACCCGTCGCCGCCGGCACTGCGCATGCCTAACGCTTCGAACTCGCCGAGCGCTTCGCCGAACAGGCGCGTCGCCACGTGCGCCTTCTGCATGCGCAGCCGCAAATTCGCGGTCGCGATCAGGATACAGGCGCGCAGCAGGATCCGCTCGCGGCCGCCCTGCGGCGCAGCCGCCCACACCGCCTCCAGGATCTCCTGCGCCTCCCAGAAGTAGCCGCGATCGTTGAGCGCGAGGCCGTAGCGCAGCGCCGGATTGCGCGCCGCGCACGTAGCCGCCGAAGCGCGGCGGCACCAGAGCTGTGATCTGCGCCAGCGTTTCGTAATCGGCGCTGGATTTCTCGGATTCGCCGGGCACATAGGCCCATCGCGGCAGCGGCAGATTACCTGCGGCTGGCGGCGGCGTGGTCATCGGGGCGCGGCCCCGGAAAAAAGAAAAGCGTTACGCGGCCGGTCCCTGCGAACCGTCATCGGCGTGCAACACCGCGTTTGCGAATTCCGAAATCGCATCGAGCGTCAGCCCCGGCGCTTCGCGATGCGGCTGATGTCCCGCTCCCGGGATGACGGTCACATCGACCGGACAATAGCACTCTTGCTGCGCGATCTCGACCTGCCGCATGGTCCCATACTGGTCGTCCACACCTTGCAGGATCGCCACCGGTACGCGGATATAGGCGAGGTATTCGGAAATATCCCATTTGCGGAAATCAGGATCGAGCCAGGCGCCATTCCAGCCATAGAAGGCGTTGTCGACATCCCTGTGCCAGCGCGACAGCTTCCCCTTCAGGTTCGTGGTCTCGTAGGCGTTCCTGATCTGCGCAATCGAGGCGACGGAAACGTCCTCGACGATGAAATGCGGGGCGATCAGCGCAAGGCCCTGCACGCGGTGATCCTGATGCGAGCCTGTATAGATCGCCGCGATCGAGGCGCCATCGGAATGCCCGAGCAGGAGACCGCGGCGAAAGCCGATCTTGTCGAGCAGCTTTGGCAGCACGTCGAGCGCCTCGACATGCATGTAGTCGAGCGGCCGCGGCAGTTTCACCGGCGTCGATCCGCCGTAGCCCGCGCGTGAATAGACGAACACGCCCACGCCGGTCGCGGCCTGAAGCTGATCCGGAAAGTCGCCCCACAGCTTGGTCGATCCAAGGCCTTCATGCAGCATCACGATAACAGGCGCGCTCTCGGGCGACGGGCCGATCATGCGGTATTCGAGATGCGAGGCGCCGACGGTAAGGAAGCCCGAGGGGGAAAGGGTAGTCATGTCCTGATCTCACTCCGTCATTCCGGACAGATCGCGAAGCGAGCTGATCCGGAATCTCGAGATTCCGGGTTCGCGCTGTCGCGCGCCCCGGAATGACGACGTCAATTATGTTCCCGCAGCTTGAACCGCTGAATCTTACCCGTCGCCGTCTTCGGCAGATTATCCACCACGTCGATCCAGCGCGGATATTTCCACGGGCCGATCTTCTGCTTGACGTGCTCCTTCAGCGCCTCATGCAGGTCATCGGTCCTGGCGCCGGCGCGCAGCACGACGAAGGCTTTCGGCTTCAACAGCCCTTCGGGGTCGGCTTCGGGCACGACGGCGGCCTCCAGCACCGCGGGGTGGGTGATCAGCGCGCTCTCGACCTCGAACGGCGAGACCCAGATGCCGGAGACCTTGAACATATCGTCGCTGCGGCCGCAGAAGGTGTAACGGCCGTCGGCGTCGCGGATATATTTGTCGCCGGTGCGGGTCCAGTGGCCTTCGAAGGTCGAACGGCTCTTGGCGCGCTGATTCCAGTAGCCTTCGCCGGCCGAGGGCGCGTCTACCAGCAATTCGCCGACCTCGCCGTCGGGTACGTCAGCGCCGGCCTCATTGACCAGCCGCACCTTGTAGCCCGGCACCGGACGGCCGGAGCAGCCGTATTTGATGTCGCCGGGCGCGTTGGAAAGGAAGATGTGCAACAACTCGGTGGAGCCGACGCCGTCGAGAATGTCGACGCCGAAGCGCGCCTTCCAGGCGTTGCCGACCGATTCCGGCAGCGCCTCGCCCGCCGAGGTGCAGATGCGCAAACGATTGCCGGCGCGGGCATCCTTCACCGTCTCATCGTTGAGCATCGCGGCGAACAGCGTCGGCACGCCGTAGAAGATGGTCGGGTTATACTTGTTCATCAGCGCGAACATCGCCGCCGGCGTCGGCCGCTCGCTGTGCAGGACCGTGGTAGCGCCGACCGACATCGGAAACGTCAGCGCATTGCCGAGGCCATAGGCGAAGAACAGCTTTGCCGCCGAAAGGCAGACATCGCTTTCGCGAATACCGAGCACCTGTCTGGCGTAGGTATCCGCCGTCGCCGCGAGATTGGAATGCAGATGGCGCACGCCCTTAGGGCTCCCGGTCGAGCCGGATGAATAGAGCCAGAACGCAGGCTCATCGGGATGCGTCGCGGCGGTCGCGAATGTCTCGCTCTCGCGCGCCAACTCGTCGGAAAGTTTCTTGTGACCGTGCGCGTCCTTGCCCGACACGACGACATGCTCGAGATCGGGCAGCCGCCCGACCACGTCCTTCACCACAGGCAGCAGCGCCTCGGAAACGAACAGCACGCGCGCGCGGCAATCTGCCAGCACATAGGCGTATTGCTCCGAGGTCAGCAGCGTGTTGAGCGGCACCGGCACGATGCCGGCCCGGATCGCGCCGAGAAACACGGCAGGAAAGTCGACGGTGTCGAGCATGATCATCGCCACGCGCTCTTCGCGGCGAGCGCCGAGACGGCGCAGCATGTTGGCCACCCGGCGGCTTTGCCGCTGCAGATCGCCGTAGGTAAGTTCAGCGACGGTATCGGTGAAGGCGAGCTTGGCCCCGCGGCCCTCGTCGACATTGCGATCGAGCAGCCAGGTCACCGCATTGTACGAACCGGACATGCCGCCCACGACGCTTCTCCCCTGAGTTTTAAGAATTATAATTCATACAAAGACACCAGCGCCGCTTGCTGTCAATCCTCATCGGCATTATGTTTCCGAAATCCGTTCACCAGCAAATAAAGCCGAACGAGGGAAATGACCGAGGCCAGCGACCCCGAAACCGGCTTTCTCGAGCAGCTCGGCCAGCGTGTGCGCACCATGCGCGCCCTTCGTGGCATGTCGCGCAAAGTGCTCGCGAAAGTGTCGGGAATTTCCGAGCGCTATATCGCGCAACTCGAAAGCGGCAAGGGCAATGTCTCGATCGTGCTGCTGCGGCGCGTGTCGAACGCAATGGGTGCGCATCTCGAAGACCTGATTCCTTCCGCCGAGCCGGCGCCCGATTGGGCGGTCATCCGCGATCTCCTGCGCAAGGCGACGCCGGCCCAGATCGCGCAGGCCAAGGAGGCGCTCGCCGGCGGCGGCATGTCGGCACAGCGGCGGATCTCGTTCGCCGGCATCGCCCTGATCGGCCTGCGCGGCGCCGGCAAATCCACCCTCGGCAGGATGCTGGCGAAGAAGATCGGCTGGAAGTTCGTCGAGCTCAACAAGGAGGTCGAGGCGCAGAACGGATTATCCGTCGCCGAGATCATCGCGCTCTACGGCCAGGAAGGCTTTCGCCGCATGGAGCAGGCGGCGCTTTCGCAGTTGCTGGCGCGGAAGGAGCTGATGGTGCTGGCGACCGGCGGCGGCATCGTCTCCGAGCCGTTGACGTTCGACCTGATCCTGTCGTCGTTCTACACCATCTGGCTCAAGGCCGAGCCGGAAGAACACATGGCGCGCGTCCGCAGCCAGGGCGATTTGCGCCCGATGGCGGATGATCGCTCCGCGATGGCCGAGCTGCGCAACATCCTGGTCAGCCGCGAGCCGCTTTATGCGCGGGCTTCCGCCGTGGTCGATACCGCAGGGCTTTCCGTCGACGCCGCGGCGGCGCGGCTGAGCGATGCCGTGGCGCCGGTGCTGCACGACAAGCACGCATTCGGCCTGCGTACCGCGGTGTCGTAATCGCACTCGAACTCCCCCGCTCTTCGCGATACAGAGCATGCATGAAACTGCTTTTTCTCCATGGTTCGCCCGCGGTCGGCAAGCTGACGGTTGCAAAAGCGCTGCTCCGGATCGTACCGGGGCGGCTGATGGACAATCACGCCGTCATCGATCTGGCGCTCACGGTCTTCGAGTTCGGCGCGCCCGGATTCTGGGAGCTCGTCCATGACGTCAGATGTTCGGCCATCGACGCCGCTGCCGCGAACGGCGTCCCGCTGCTGGTCACAACCTTCTGTTACGCCGAGCCTGACGACCGTGAGCAGTTCGGCAAGTTTGAGGAAATCATGCACCGACACGGTGGCGAATTGCTTCCGGTCTTCCTGCACTGTTCGCGCGAGGAAGCCTTGCGCAGGGTGGGCAATCCCGACCGGGTGGCGCGGCGCAAGATAAGTTCAGGGGAACACCTGATCCGGGAGCTCGACCGCTACGACCTCACCGCCGTGCCGCGGCCCGATTGCCTCAAGCTGGATACCGCGATGATTCCGGCTGATATGACCGCACAGAGCATCGTCAATCATTTCGGACTCACACCAGCATTGATTTGACCGAGGCCGCCGCCTCGCGCAATTGCGGCAGGAAGCGTTCGACCATTTCGGCTGATGACACGCGGTCGACATGCGCGCCCATGTTGATGGCGGCGACGATTCCGCCGTCATAGCGGCGGACCGGCACGGAGATCGAGCGGAAACCCGGCTCGGCTTCGCGATCGACCAGCGAATAGCCTTGGGCGCGATCGGCGATGATCGTCTTCAGCAGCCGCTTTTTGTCGGTCACGGTGAACGGCGTCAGTGGCGCGAGGTCCATTTTATCGAGCGCCGCGGCCAGTTCGTCGTCGGGCAGCCGCGACAGCAGGACACGGCCGACCGAGGTGCAGAACGCCGGCAGACGGTAGCCGATATCGATCCCTGCGGAAAATATCCGCGTCGGGCTGGCGCGGGCGATGAAGACGACGTCGTTGCCGTCGAGGATCGCCATCGACGAAATTTCCTGTGCCTCGCCTGACAGCCGGTCGAGCGCGGGCTGCAGCACCGAGACGACATGGTTGGAAGCGAGATAGCTCGAGGCCAGCACCAGCACGCGCGGCATCAGCCGGAACAGCTTGCCGTCGGTAGCGACGAAGCCGGCGCGTTCGAGCGTGAAGAGAATCCGCCGCGCGGTCGCGCGCGGCAACTCGGCGGCCTTGGCAAGGTCGCTCAACGTCATGGGCTGCCGGCTGCCGCCGAACACCTCCAGCACGCGCAATCCGCGATCGAGGCTTTCGATGAAATCGGTCGCGCCGCGGTTGTCTGCGTCCCCCACGCGCTTAAGCTTCGGCATCGCTGCCTCCATAATCCGCTTGCCTAACGCTAAGCTTACGCTAAAATCGCACAAACGTTCAATAGGCGAACAAATGGATATGCGGAGATCCTCGCCATGATGAGCCAGGAAGCGAACGACCTGATTACCCGCACCGGCCGCAAGGACCCCTGCGGCAAGCTGATGCGGATGTATTGGCAGCCGGCGGCGCTGGTCGACGAGTTGCAGGGATCTCGCGCGGTTCGACCGGTGAAACTGCTCGGCGAGAACCTCGTGCTGTTTCGCGACGAGGAAGGCCGCTACGGCCTGATCGACCGCCACTGCGCCCATCGCGGCGCCGACCTCGCCTTCGGCCGTCTCGAGAATGGCGGGCTGCGTTGCGCCTTCCATGGCTGGCTGTTCGATGTATCAGGCCAATGCCTGGAAACGCCCGCGGAGCCGAAGGACTCAAAACTGTGCCAGGGCATCAAGCAGCGCGCCTATCCCGTGGTCGAGAAGAGCGGCATCCTCTGGGCATATCTGGGCGAAGGCGAGCCGCCGGCATTTCCGGAAATCGACTGTTTCGTCGCCCCCGACAGCCATACGTTTGCTTTCAAGGGCCACATCAATTGCAATTGGCTGCAGGCGCTCGAGGTCGGCATCGATCCGGCGCACGCCTCCTTCCTGCATCGCTTCTTCGAGGATGAGGATACCTCGACCGCCTATGGCAAGCAGTTCCGCGGTGCTTCCGCCGGAAGCGACATGCCGATGACCAGGATTTTGCGCGAATACGACAACCCGATCATCAATGTCGAGCACACCGAATACGGGCTGCGCCTCATTGCGCTGCGCGAGATCGACGAGGAGCGCACCCATGTGCGCGTCACCAACCAGCTCTTCCCGCACGGCTTCGTCATCCCGATGAGCCAGGAGATGACGATCACGCAGTGGCATGTGCCGGTCGATGACGAGAACTGCTACTGGTACGCGATCTTCACCAGCTACACGGCGCCGGTCGACAAGAAGAAGATGCGCGACCAGCGCCTCGAATTGTACGAGCTGCCGGACTACAAATCGCGCAAGAACAAGAGCAACGATTACGGTTTCGATCCGCACGAACAGGCGACCGAGACCTATACCGGCATGGGCAACGACATCAACGTCCACGACCAGTGGGCGGTGGAATCGATGGGTGCGATCCAGGACCGCACCAACGAGCATCTCGGCACCTCGGACAAAGCGATCGTGCAGTATCGCCGCCTGCTGCGGCAGGAGATCGAAAAGGTTGTCGGCGGCGAGAAGCCGTTCATGTTCCTGGACGCCGCGCATGCCCGCAGCATCCAGGGCCCGGCGACCATGGACGGCATCGGGCCAACGCGCGGCTGGGAAATCTACTGGATGGAAGTCGACGTCAAGCGCCGCCGCGGGGCACCGTGGGCGGCGCCGGTGCCGGGCGAGATCGCCGGCAAGGTTACGCACCTGACGGCGGCGGAGTGAAGTTTGTGGCACCGTCATTCCGGGGCGATGCGCCAGCATCGAACCCGGAATCTCGAGGTTCCGGGTCTGGTCCTTCGGACCATCCCGGAACGACGGCCAGCAGGGAGCAACGCGTTGAGTTTCGTCGCACGTCACGGTCTTTGGTCGAAGGAACAGCAGGAAGCCGCCAGCCGCCTTCGCAAGATCGTCGAAGAGAAAAATCTCGAAGTCATCAGGCTGTCGTTTCCCGATCAGCACGGCATTTTGCGCGGCAAGACGCTGGTGGCCGGCGAAGCGATCGCCTCGCTGGAAAGCGGCTGCTCCATCACTACCACGATGCTCGCCAAGGACACCTCGCACAAGACGGTGTTTCCGGTGTTCACGGCCGGCGGCGGCTTTGGCATGAAGGAGATGGAGGGCGCTGCCGACGTGTTGATGGTGGCGGATCCAACCACCTTTCGCGTGCTGCCCTGGGCGCCGACCACGGGATGGCTGCTGTGCGACCTCCATTTCAGCGACGGCCGCCCGGTGCCGTTCGCCACGCGCCATCTCTATCGCAAGGTGCTCGGTCAACTGGAAAGCCGCGGTTACGATTTCGTCGCGGGGCTCGAAGTCGAATTCCACCTCTTCAAGCTCGAAGACGAGCATATGGCCCCTGAAGATGCCGGCCAGCCCGGGCGGCCTCCGTCCGTCAGCCTGCTGTCGCACGGCTATCAGTACCTGACCGAGCAGCGCTACGACCAGATGGAGCCGGCGCTCGAAATCATCCGCCGCGACGTGCTGGCGCTCGGCTTGCCGCTGCGGTCGGTCGAGGTCGAGTTCGGCCCGAGCCAGTGCGAATTCACTTTCCAGCCCAGCAAAGGTCTCGCCCCTGCTGACAACATGGTGCTGTTTCGCTCGGCCGTAAAACAGATCGCCCGCCGCCACGGCTATCACGCCACCTTCATGTGCCGGCCGAAACTGCCGAATGTATTCGCCTCCGGCTGGCACCTGCATCAATCGCTGGTGTCGCGCGCAAGCGGCACGAATGCCTTCATGACGAAAGCGGCCGGCGAAGCGCTGAGCGAGTTCGGGCAAGCCTATCTCGCCGGGCTGCTGGAGCACGCCCGCGCGTCGACCGTGTTCACGACGCCGACCATCAACGGCTACAAGCGCTACCGCTCCTACTCGCTGGCGCCGGACCGCGCGATCTGGGGCCGCGACAACCGCGGCGTCATGATCCGCGTGCTCGGCGGCCCGGGCGATGCCGCCACCCGACTGGAAAACAGGATCGGCGAGCCGGCGGCCAATCCCTACCTCTACATGGCCTCGCAGATTCTCTCAGGGCTGGATGGCGTCGATCGCAAGCTCGATCCGGGGCCATCGGCCGATACGCCTTACGAGACCAAGGCGGCGCCATTGCCGAAGAGCCTGCGCGAGGCGGTGTTTGCGCTGCAGGATGATCCGTTCTTCCGGCAGGCGCTGGGCGCAGAGTTCGTGGACTACTACGTCCACATCAAGAACGCCGAGATCGAGCGGTTTCAGGCCGAGGTGTCGGACTGGGAGCACCGCGAATATTTCGAGATGTTTTGAGGCTTCCCTCTCGACTCGTCATTGCGAGGAGCGAAGCGACGAAGCAATCCATGCCTCAGCAAGCGGAAGGATGGATTGCTTCGCTGCGCTCGCAATGACGGCGGAAGGACCGCCGGTCGATCGCCTCCCCTCAAATCCCCAAATACCTATGCTGCAGGTCCGGCTCTGCGATCAACTGCTCGCTGGTGCCCGTCCATACCGTCCGCCCGCGCTCGATGATGTAGTGGCGGTCGGCGATGCGGGAGAGGTTGGCGACGTTCTTGTCGATGACGAGCACGGATTGGCCACGGCCCTTCAGCATCGACAGGCAGTTCCAGATTTCCTCGCGGATCAAGGGCGCAAGGCCTTCGGTGGCTTCGTCGAGGATCAGGAGTTTCGGATTGGTCATCAGCGCGCGGCCGATCGCCAGCATCTGCTGCTCGCCGCCGGACAGGGTGACACCCATGTTGTTGCCGCGCTCGGCGAGCCGCGGAAACAGCGCGTGGATTTTTTCGATGGTCCAGGGATCGGGATTGCCGGCGCGGTTGCCCGAGGCCGCCACCAGGTTTTCGTACACCGTCAGATTCGGAAAGATCTGGCGGCCTTCCGGCACCAGGCCAATGCCGAGCTTTGCAATCTTGTAGGACGGCAGGCTGCGCACTTCCTCGCCGGCGAAGCGGACCTTGCCCGCGCGGGCCGGCGTCATGCCCATGATGGAGCGGATGGTCGTGGTCTTGCCCATGCCGTTGCGGCCCATAAGGGCGACCATCTCGCCCGACTGGACCTTCAACGAAAGCCCGAACAGCACCTGGCTGAGGCCGTAGCAGGTTTCGATGCCGTCGATTTCCAGCAGGGTTTCAGCCATGACCGACCACCACATGCTGGTCGCCGAGATAGGCGCGCTTCACTTCCTCATTGCTCCGGATCGCGTCGGGATTGCCGGAGGCGATGACGCGGCCATAAACCAGCACCGTGATGCGGTCGGCGAGTGCGAACACCGCTTCCATGTCGTGCTCGACCAGCACGATCGTCACTTCCTTCCGCAGCTCCTTCAACAGCGCCACCATGCGCGCGGATTCGGTGACGCCGAGGCCGGCCATCGGCTCGTCGAGCAGCAGCAGTTGCGGTTTTGTCGCGAGCGCTACCGCGAGCTCCAGTTCGCGCTGCTCGCCGTGGCTCAGCTCGGACACCGGCACGTCGGCGCGTTTTGCGAGCCCGACCCGCGTCAGCGCCGCCTGTGCCGCGTCGCGCAGATGCCTCTCCTTGCGCGCCGCGCCCCAGAAGCGGAACGAGTGGCCGTCATGGGCTTGCGCGGCGAGCGCGACATTATCCGCCGCGGTGAAATCCGGCAGCAGGCAGGTGATCTGGAACGAGCGCGCCAGGCCGAGCCGGCTGCGCTGATAGGACGGCAGCCACGTGACGTCGCGGCCGGCGAAATGAATGGCGCCGGAATTCGGCATCAACTGCCCGGTCAACTGGCTGATCAGCGTGGTCTTGCCGGCGCCGTTCGGGCCGATGATGGCGTGCAGTTCGCCCGGGGCAACGTCGAGCGAAAGATTGTCAGTGGCTTTGATGCCACCAAAGCTGCGGACCAGGTTTTCAACGCGGAGCAAGGGATCACCTGAGGAATCAGCCAAAGAATCAACCACGGCTAAACCTCCCGAGTACGCCCATGATGCCGCCACGCGCGAACAGCACGATCAGCAGCAACAGCGGGCCCATGATCAGCGCCCAGTATTCGGTGAATTGCGACAGGACTTCTTCCAGCAGGAGGAATACGATGGTGCCCAGGACAGGGCCGAACAGCGAGCCCATGCCGCCGAAGACCACCATCACCATGAGTTCGCCAGAGCGGGTCCAGTACATCCCGGCCGGGCTGATGAAGTCGGTATTGTTGGCGAGCAGTGCGCCGGCGAGGCCGCAGATCGTGCCGGAGATGACGAAACAGACGAGACGATATCTGTTGGCATGAAAGCCGATCGCCTGCATGCGCTGCTCGTTGGAACGGACACCCTGCACCACCATGCCGAAGCGCGAATTGATGATACGCCAGATCAAATAGACGCCGCCGAACAGGCAGGCGAGGCAAAGGTAGTAGAACTGCACGCGGTTCGACAGGTCGATCAGGCCGCCGAAAGTGCTGCGCTTGTAGATCGTGAGGCCGTCGTCACCGCCATAGCGCGACAACCCCGAGGTGACGTAGTAGGCCATCTGCGCGAAGGCGAGCGTGATCATGATGAAATAGACGCCGCGGGTGCGGAGCGACAGCGCGCCGATCACGAGCGCATACAGCGCCGACGCCGCCAGCGCCACCGGCCACTGGATGAAGCCGGAGCCGATGCCTTCATAGGCCAGGATGCCCACCGCATAGCCGCCGATGCCGAGATAGGCGGCATGACCAAAACTCATCATGCCGCCATAGCCCATGATGAGGTTGAGGCTGGCGGCGGCGAGCGCAAAGATGACGATGCGGGTGAACAGCGTCAGGATAAAGATGTTGCCGGTCAGCGCGGAATAGACCGGCAGCAGCGTGAGGCCAAGTGCGACGAGCGCCACGACGACGTTGCGGACGTTGAGCTGAGATTTCATCGCTTGGCGGCCGGAAACAGCCCCTCCGGCCGCACCACGAGAACGATGGCCATCAGGAGATAGATCAGCATCGACGACAGGGCGGGTGCGGCGGTCGAAGCGGCGGCGGAACTCAGCACCATGCGCAGCAGATCGGGCAGGAAGGCGCGGCCAAGCGTATCGATCATGCCGACAAAGATCGCTGCCAGGAACGCGCCGCGGATCGAGCCGATGCCGCCGATGACGATGATGACGAAGGCGAGAATCAGGATGTTCTCGCCCATGCCGATCTGCACCGTGAGGATCGGTGCCTGCATCAGCCCGGCGAGGCCCGCAAGCGCCGCGCCAAGCCCGAACACCAGCGTGAACAGCAGCTTGATGTTGATGCCGAGCGCGCCGATCATTTCGCGATTGGAGGCGCCGGCGCGGATCAGCATGCCGATGCGGGTGCGCATGACGACGACATAAAGCAATGCCGCGACCGCCAGCGCGACCACGATGATCGACAGCCGATAGGCCGGATAGAACACGCCGGGGACGATCTGCACCGGCACGGTCAGCCAGGCCGGCAGCGGCAGCGACAGGCCGGCCGGGCCCCAGATCAGCCGCACGGCGTCATTGAAAAACAAAATCAGCCCGAAGGTCGCCAGCACCTGATCGAGATGGTCGCGGCCGTAAAGATGCCGGAGCGCGATGAATTCGAGCGCGATGCCGAGCAGCAACGTGGCACCGAGCGCCAGCAGGATGCCGAGCACAAAACTGTTCGTCCACGCCACGAAGGTGGCGGCGAAATAGGCGCCCATCATGTAGAGCGAGCCGTGCGCCAGATTGACGAAATCCATGATGCCGAACACCAGCGTCAGGCCGGCCGCCAGCAAAAACAGCAGCAGGCCGAACTGCAGGCCGTTCAGCGATTGTTCTACGAGGACGAGCATGAATCCTAAACTCTAGGCCTAACAAAACAGCGGCAGCACATCTGCGCCGCCGCCATTTTTCTTGTTGGGCGGATGATCTGTCGCAAACCGCCTCCGGGTCAAGCCCGGGGGCGTGTCCGCGAGATCATGCACCGGCCATGCCAACCATCACTTCTTCATCGGACATTTGTCGGCGAAGCGGTCCTGGTCGTCCTTGACGATGGTCGCCACCGTCTTGAGGGCGAGCTGGCCGTCGGCGTCCTTGACCACGTCCTGGAGATAGAAATTCTGGATCGGGATGTGGTTGTTGCCGTATTTGAACGGACCGCGCACCGACTTGAAGTTGGCCTTCTCCATCTCGGCCTTCATCTCGTCCTTCTTCGAGGTGTCGCCCTTCGCGGCGATAACCGCGCTGTTGATCAGGTTGGCGGCATCATAGGACTGCGCGCCGTAGAAGGTCGGGCGCAGGCCGGTGTACTTTTTGCGGTAATCTTCGACGAACTTCTTGTTCTCGGGGAACGGCAAATCGTTGACCCATTGCTGCGCGCCGGGCACGCCGATTGCGTTTTCCTTTTGCAGCGGCAGCGACAATTCGTCGATGGTGAACGCCGTATAGAGCGGGATCTGCCCCTTGAGGCCGGCCTGGGCGTATTGATTGAGGAACTGCACGCCGGCAGCGCCCGGATAGAACACGAAGATCGACTCGGCCTTGGAGTTCTTGGCCTTGGTGAGCTCGGCGGAGAAGTCGAGCTGGCTCGGCCACACCGTGTATTCCTCGCCCACGACCTGGCCCTTGAACGTGCTCTTCACGCCGGCCAGCATGTCCTTGCCGGCGGCGTAGTTCGGACCGATCAGGAATACCGACTTGACGCCCTTCTGGTTCATGTAGGTGCCGACCGCCTGCGGGGTCTGGTCATTCTGCCAGGAGGTGGAGAAGACGTAAGGCGAGCAGAGTTCGCCGGCGAGCTGCGAGGGTCCGGCATTGGCCGAGATCAGGAAGGTTTTTGAATCGACCGCGGTCTTCAGCGAAGCCAGCAGCACGTTCGACCAGATATAGCCGGCGATGAAATCGACCTTGTCGGACTGGATCAGCTTTTCGGTCTTCTGCTTGCCGACATCGGGCTTCTGGCCGTCGTCCTCGTAGATCACCTCGACCGGCTTGCCGCCCATCTTGCGGCCGAGATGGTCGAGCGCCAGTTCGAATGAATTGCGCATGTCGTTGCCGATCACAGCGGTCGGGCCGCTGAAGGTCGAAACGAAGCCGATTTTGATGGTGTCGCCCGCGGACGCGGGCTGCGCCAGCGCCAGAAAAGCCGCGCCCGCCAGCCAGAATGCCTTTTTCATAATATCACTCCCCTCCTCGTTATCGTACCAGACCCGGTCGACCGGGCGACCGCGCTTGTCCCGCACGCCTCATTATCAGGTGAGGTATTTTGTGCGCGAAATCGCCGGTCTGCGGCAAGCATGAACCGCTGGCCCGGCTTTGGACCTTCGGCTCATCCTCCCGATGGCCTGCACCATAATTCGTGGATGGCGAGGATGGCAAGAACTATAGTGCCGGTTGCCAAGGCAACAATTGTCGCACCCTGGGGCTGGGTTAGACCAGATATTCCGCGCCGTCGATTACGTACGCCGCATGGCGGAAATCACGGATGGTCGCGACTTGGCCGGCCGCCCAGCCCAGCAGCATGAAATATTTCGGCCCTTGGTCAGGCGCGTTCGGATCAAACACCAGGATGGCGGGATGTCCCTCCACCAGGCCCGGCACCAGATGCCAGTCGCTTACCTTGGCGTAATTGCCGAAATAGCGGGACACTTCGGCCTTGCCGTTCAGGCGGGACTTGCTGACGAGATCAAGCCTGACGTCGTCCGAGATCATGGCGCGGATCGCGTCGAAATCGCGGGCGTTGAAATGGGCGACATAGGCGCCCAGGCGCGCGCGATCGGCATCCGATAATCGCTGCTGCGGCGTGTCCTCCGGCTCATCGGCGATTTCCCGCAACTGCGCGCGTCCGCGATGCAGCGCGGCCTTGGCCGCCGGCAGGCTGCAATCCATCACTTCGCAGATCTCCTTGAGCGAGCAGCCGAGCACGTCCATCAGGATCACGCTTGAGCGCTGCGCCACCGGCAGGCGCATGAAGGTGCGCAAGGAGGTGGCGGCGATCTGGCGGCTCTCCACGGCATCGAGTTGGTCAACGATCATGTCCACCTCCGCTGGTCCCCGCAGCGCCTCCTGACGGTTGCGCCGGCGCAGGAAATCCAGCGCGGTGTTGTGCGCGATCCGGAACAGCCAGCCTTCGGGATTGCCGACCTCGCCGGCACCAGCCTGCGCCTCCACCGCTTTGATCAGCGCATCCTGCAGCACGTCCTCGCCGTCGATGACCGAGCCGACCATGCGCGCGCAATAGCGATGCAGCCTTGGCCGCATCGCCACCAGCAGGCGTTCGATGTCAAAGACGGCGGACGTCTCGGGCACCCCTGTCATTCGACCTCCGGCAGGCGGTTCAGTTCTCGCCCAGCATGCGATAATTGCCGACGATGGTGGCGCCTTTAGGCAGCGGCGGTTCGGCGCAGCGCTCCCGAATGCCGTTCTGGAATGCCGCGAACGCCGGCAGCTTCGGCAACGGGCTCGAGCCATCATCGGCCGCGGTCTCGACGACGTGGATGAAGGTGTCGTCCTCCAGCCGCAGCGACATATAGCGCAGGCCTTCCGGCTGCGCCGCCTTCAGTTCCGCAAACACCGCCGCGACCAGTTCGGCGTTCCTGTCGGCCATTTCCGGCTTTGCCTTGTATCTTACCACGGTCCGTCGCATGGGCTTCTCCTCGTTGGCGGCTGCAAAGGCAGCGCTTCGACCCCAAGGACGTTTGGAGCCAGCCAAAGGATGCGGGCCCGGAAAAATGTTTTTGGGGCCTGCGCGATACGCTTTCGCTATCGACCGATTAGCAAACGCGCCTTGGACCGGAGCCGCAAATGGCTACATAATCCAATATGTTGAAACATCTGAAACCGGGCCGCATCCGATGACGACAACTCCGAAACAGCCCCATCACGTGGTGATCGTTGGCGCCGGTTTCGGCGGGCTGGAAGCGGCCTTTGGTCTCGCCGGTGCGCCGGTCAGGATCACGCTGATCGATCGCCGCAATCATCATCTGTTCCAGCCGCTGCTCTACCAGGTCGCGACCGCTTCGCTGGCGACCTCGGAAATCGCCTGGCCGATCCGCTATCTCCTGCGCGGACGCAAGGAGGTGACGACGCTTTTCGCAAATGTCAGTGGCGTCGATGCTGCGGGCAAGCGTGTGCTGCTCGAAGACGGCGATGCGATCGCCTATGACACGCTGATACTCGCCACCGGCGCCCGCCACGCCTATTTCGGCCATGACGAATGGGAGCCGTTCGCGCCCGGCCTGAAGACACTGGAGGATGCCACGACGCTGCGGCGGCGCATCCTCGTCGCCTTCGAGCGCGCCGAGCGCGAGACCGATCCGGCGCGGCGCGCGGCGCTGTTGACCTTCGTCATCATCGGCGCCGGCCCGACCGGCGTCGAAATGGCTGGAACCATCGCCGATCTCGCCAGGGACACGCTGCCGCCGGACTTTCGCAACATCGACACCCACAAGACCCGCGTGGTGCTGGTCGAGGCCGGCCCGCGCGTGCTGGCTGGCTTTCCCGAGGACCTCTCGGCCTACGCGCAGCGCTCGCTGGAGCAGATCGGCGTCGAGGTGGTGCTGGGGCAGCCCGTCACCGAATGCGCCATCGATGGCGTGGTCTATGGCGGCAACAAGCTGGAAGCCAGAACCATCGTCTGGGCCGCTGGCGTGCGCGCCTCGCGCGCGGCGGAATGGCTGAACGCGCCGGCCGACCGCGCCTACCGTTTGAAGGTCGAGCCCGACCTCACCGTGCCCGGCCATTCCGACATCTTCGCCGTCGGCGACACCGTGACCATTGCCGGCCCCGACGGCAATCCGGTGCCGGGCATCGCGCCGGCGGCCAAGCAGCAGGGGCGCTACGTGGCGGCGCTGATCAAGGCGCGCCTGAACGGCGGCACGCTGCCGGCGTTCCGCTACAAGCACGCCGGCAGTCTCGCGCAGATCGGCAAGAAAAAGGCGGTGATCGACTTCGGCCGCATCAAGCTGCGCGGCAATCTCGCCTGGTGGATCTGGGGCATCGCTCACATCTACTTCCTGATCGGCCTGCGCAACCGCCTCAGCGTCGCCCTCAGCTGGCTGTGGATCCACGCCCGCGACCAGCGCGCCGCACGGCTGATCACGCAGGGCTCGAGCAAGGTCACGGGCTAGGTTTCCGGAACGAAAGACACCTCACGGCGCGCAGAAAAAGCTGGCCGCCCGATCGACCGGCCCCGATTTGTAGTGCGGCCATGCCGGCCACTGGCACAATGGCAGCGCGCGCGTCACTTCGAACGCCGGTGCCTCGACCTTCTGCTCGGTCACCGCGATATCGCCGGGCGCCTTGCCATTCTCGACCCAGTCGACCAGCACGGCCAACATGTCGACATTGGCGGGCGCGCCGGAGCCGACATGATCGACGCCGGGCGCCGTGTAGAGCCGCACGAACTCCGCCGTCTTTTCCTTGCCCAACGCGCGCTGCACGTTTTCGAAGTAGCGGATTCCCGCATAAGGGCTCTGGGCGTAGTCGGCCATGTGCTCGAGGATCACGAGCTTGCCTCCGCGCGCGGCAAAGCGGCTGAGGTCCGGATTGGTCGAATCCATCAGCTTGGATACCTGAAGCAGGCGCTCCTTGTGATCTTCGGGCTTGTATTTTGTGACATCGAGCTGAGGGTCGCGCGCAAAGACATACTGGATGCCGCCCGCGCCGTAGATCCAGGCGATGCCGTTGGCCGGCACCGGCGGCTGCGCCGGTGGTGCCTTGCCGAGCCACCAGGAGCTCCAGCCGCCGGTCGGACCGAACGCGGGAATATTTTCGCCCGACACCCCCCAGCCCGGATAATCATCGAGGCCATTCTCCAATGCGAACGGAAATTTGTAAGTCGAATGCAGCGTCTTGATCGCCGTGATCTGGGCGGCGCTCAGGCACTGGTCGCTGCTTTGGCCCTCCGGGCATCGCAACGACTCGGGCCGGAATTTGGCCTTGCAGCCGACCGGATCCTGAACCAACTGGTCGTCCGAGCCGTCGGCCGTGTCGCACGCCTGCAGTACCGCTTTCGCCACAAGTTCGACTTGCGCAGGACGGATCCAGCCCTCGCCCATCGTCGCTAGCCCCGACCGCGTCCCGGCGTGCTGCAGTCCAACCCAGTTGATCACAGGGACGCGCGCGAAGAGGCCGTCAAAGTCATCGGGATAGCGCTGCGCCATGGTGAGCGCCTCGCGGCCGCCTTCCGACGATCCCATGAAGTACAGCTTGGCCGGCGGATTGCCGTAGGCGCGCACCATCAGGGCCACGGCGGCGTCCCGCACCCGCTTGTAGGATCGATGCGCAAAATTCTCGAAAGCCTCGTCGTTGAGCGCGAACACCTGCGGCGGCTCGCCCGCCTTGGTCTCATGGCCGGAATCCGTGCCATAGGTGACAAAGCCGCGCGCCAGCGGCGACGGCGCGCCGAACGGATAGGCCGGCGGCAGAGCGAGGCCGGTGATCAGCACGCCGTTGAAGCCGCCGCCGCCATATTGCAGCGAGCGGCCGTTCCACTCGACCGGGAGATTCACCTGGAATTTGATCGGCGGCGCATTGGGATCTGATGGCGCGATCTGGCCGAGCACCTTGCAGAATTCCGGATTGGCCGGCGTGACGCGCGCCGCCGGCGTCGGTCCTCTTTCGGCGACCGTGAGTGGTGTAGGCGCGACGATGGAGGCGGAGTCGACCCGGACGGCATTATCGGTCGGCCGGATAAGGTCGCCGCAGGTCGCAGCCGGATCGCCGGCCATCTTCGCGGCTATCGCATCCGCACTGCAGAGCGGAGCAGCCGCGAGCAGCGAAGCGAACTGAACCCACGCGCGCATATCTAACTTGAGGCGTTGCATTGTTTCCCCCCTCGCTATCGTCTTGCAGCCACATTTTGGGCCGGCCGTCAGGCCTACAATGATTTGCGACGCGCGGACGTCAATCGAAATAAGCCTCACTTCACCAGCGAGCAACCGCCTTCGGCAAGCGGACGGAAGGCCTGATCGGCCGGAATCGTCGAAACCAGCTTGTAGTAATCGTAGGGATATTTCGACTCTTCCGGCTTCTTCACTTCGAACAGGTACATCGGGTGAATGACGCGGCCGTCCTGGCGGATGGTGACGTCGCCGAACAGCTTGTCCTTGCCCTTGAACTTCTTCATCTGCGGCACCGCGTCCTTGGCATGATCGCTGCCGGTCGCCGCGACCGCGTTGAGATAGGCCAGCGTGGAAGCATAGACGCCGGCCTGGTTGCCGCTCGGCATCTTGCCGTTCACGCCCGGCCGCGCCGCGAAACGTTTGGCGAAGGCGCGGGTGTCGTCGTCCTTGTCCCAGTAGAACGCCTCGAACAATTGCAGGCCCTGGCCGACCTTCAAGCCCATGCCATGGACGTCGTTGATGAACAGCAGGAACGCCACCATGGTCTGGCCGCTTTGCTGAAGACCGAACTCGGCAGCTTGCTTCACGGCATTGACGGTATCGCCGCCGGCATTGGCAAGCCCGATCACCTTGGCCTTGGAATTCTGCGCCTGCAGCAGAAGCGAGGCAAAATCCGGCGTGTTGAGCGGATGCTTGGCCGAGCCCAGCACCTTGCCGCCGTGCTTTTCGATGTAGTTGGTGGCCTCGGCCTCGATGCCCTGGCCGAGCGCAAAATTCACCGTGATGAAGTACCATTCCTTGCCGCCGCGCGCCATCATCGCCGCTGCCGTGGAATTGCCGGTCGCCCAGGCATCGTTGACCCACTGGATGGTGTTGGGCGAGCAGGCCTTGCCGGTCAGGTCGGAACTCGCGGTCGACGACGCGAGAAACGTCATGCGGCTGTCGCGCAGCAGCGAATTGATGGTGAGACCGACCGCCGAATTCGGCACGTCAACCACGGCATCGACGCCGTCGACATCGAGCCATTTGCGCACGATCGCCGATCCCACATCGGCCTTGTTCTGGTGGTCGGCATAGACGATTTCGACCTTGATGTTCTTGCCGCCACCGTTGAAATCTTCCGCCGCCATCCGCGCGGCCTCTACCGAACCCATGCCGTTGGTGTCCTGGAAGATGCCGGAGATGTCGTTGAGCACGCCGACGCGGACAACGTTATCTGATATCTCCGCACGCGCGGCGCCCCACGTCGCGCACGATAAGGCAAGCGCCAGACCGAATCTGCAAACCTTCATTTGTTTCTCCCTTGAATTTGATTCTGGGTTTCCCGGACTTCGCCGGGTTTGACTTCGCTGTGCGATATCGGGCGATGCCGCCGTTACAATTGCCGGTCCGGCAGGCTAAGGACCAAACCATCGAGATCGGCCGCGAGCTTGATCTGGCAGGACAGGCGGCTGTTGGCCTGCCGCTCGGCGGCCGCGCCATCCAGCAGCGCGTCCTCGTCGCCGCCCATGGCCGGCAGACGGGCGAGCCAATCCTCGTCGACATAGACATGACAGGTGGCGCACATGGCGTTGCCACCGCATTCCGCCAGGATTCCGTTGATATCGTTGCGCGTCGCGGCCTGCATGACGCTTTCGCCCACGCTCGCCTCGGTGTGCTGCCGGCGGCCGTCGGGATGGATAAAGATGATGCTTGGCATAAGCGGTCCGTCAGGCCGGAGAAATCGTGATGGGGAGACTTTCGAGGCCGCGCAGCGTGTTGTTGTAGCGGCGCTTCACTGGACCGGTGATCTCGATGCTCGCGACCTTGCGCGCGATCGCCGCCAGCATCACCTCGCCTTCGAGGCGCGCCAGAAGCTGGCCGACGCACATATGGATGCCCGAGCCGAATCCGACATGGCCCGAGGTCCGACGGGTCACGTCGTAACTATCCGGGTTTTCCCAACGCCGCGGATCGCGGTTGGCAGCGCCGAGGAACATCAGAACCTTCTCGCCTTCGCCAATGCGATGGCCTGCGAGTTCGACCTCCCGCGTCGTGGTACGGAAGAAGGTCTGCACCGGACTTTCGAAACGGATCGCCTCCTCGAATGCGTTGCGCGCCAGCGTTGGATCGCCGCGCAGCCGCGCAAGCTGATCAGGGAAGCGCGCAAGACAATAGAGCGCGGCGCCGATGCCGTTGACGGTGGTATCGAGCCCCGCGGAAAGCAGCGAACGCACCAATATCTGTGCTTCTTCCGCCGTGATGTCGCCCGCATCGGCACGGGCATGGACGCAGGCGCCGAAGCCGCCGGGCGCGAGATTTTCACGCTTGCACTGCGCAGCGACATAGGCCTGGTGCGGCGCTGAGCGCTCTATCGCCTCCTGCCGCAACTGGTTCGGCGGCCCGAAGGCGTTGAACACCAGGCTCGCATAGGGAAGAAGATTCTCCCGGCCTTCCTGCTTCAGGCCCACCGCATCGGGGAACACCGACAGCGGGTAGGCTTCCGCGAGATCAGCAATCGCATCGAAACTGCGGCACGCCAGCAGTTCGTCGACCTTGGCGGCGGCCATCGCCGTAAATTGTTCTCGGACCCCTTTCATTGCGGTTGGCGACAGCACGTTGCTGAGCACGGCGCGGGTCCTGGTATGGGCCGGCGGGTCGGCCTCGAGGATGATGCTTGGCGGCCGCCACGGCTTTTCCTTGGCGAAATCGCTCAGTCCCACACCGCGGCTCGAACAGAACGTCAGGGGATCGTTGAGGACAGCGTGAACCTCGGCATAGCGCGCCACGCCATAGACGCTCCATTTGTCGAGCCAGACCACCGGCCCGGCCTCGCGGAGGACTTCGTGAATCGGGTACGGCTCCTCGAAGAATTCGGTCGAGAACGGGTCCACGTCCAGCCTCAGTACGCCCGCCGGCGGGCGCTGCGTTGAGGTTGCTTGGTCCATCGGGGCGTTCGCGCTCATGTGGGCCTCCTGCATAATGTTCTTGCAGAGCGGTGTGCGCTGTCTCTATGTCTGGGGCGCTGAAGCAGCTTTGGAAGAGCATGAGCAGGAACAGACAGGCGCGGCCCCCTCGCGCGGGCGCGGCAGGCAAGAGCGGACGGGCCGAACAGGTGCTCGACCTCGACCGTTACGTTCCGGCGCTCATCACCTTCATCGCCAACAAATTGTCGCGCAGCGCGACCGTGGTTTATCAGAAGCGCTTTGGGGTCAACGTCACGGAATGGCGGATCCTGTCGTTGCTTGCGATCGAGCCGGAAATTTCCGCGGCGCGCATCTGCCATGTGATCGGTTTCGACAAGGGGCCGGTCAGCCGGACCTTGGCAGGAATGGAAGAGCGCGGGCTGATCAGCATCAGGGCCGACCGACAGGACGGACGCACCCATTCGATCTCGCTGACCGCGAAGGGCTATACCATCCACGACCAGGTCATTGCGGTCGCGCTTGAACGCGAACGCCGCCTGCTTTCCTGCCTGAGCAAGCCGGAACGCGAGACCCTGATCGCCCTGCTGTTGCGGGTGCATGGCAATCTCGATGCCGTGAAAGGCGCTGGCGAAGTCGACGAGCGCGCCTGAACGGAACGCACTGGCCGCAGCGCTCTCAGGCGCGGCCGCAGAACCGACGCGCGCGCATCGATGCATTACGTCGTGACGATCTGACCGTCCGGACATCCGTTTCTCCCCCGCACGGCCCGGCAATCTCTGTGCTCTTCGATCGGCCGCTTGTTCCAAAACAGGCTCGCACAAATTAGTTGCCTTGGCAACATAAATAGCGGACCACGGCAGATGAATTCCGCGAACGGCCCCGGGCCATTCGCGGGTTCAGGTTACTTACTTGACCAGCGGGCAGTTGCCCTCGCTCTCGGGACGAAACGCCTGATCGCCTGGAATGGTTGCGACGACTTTCAGAAGATCCCATTTCGACGTGGATTCGTCGGGTTTCTTGACCTCGAGCAGATAGAGCGGGTGAATCTTGCGGCCGTCGCTGCGGATGGTTCCCTTGCCGAACAGCGGATCGTCGGTCGGCATCGCCTTCATCGCCGCGACTACGGCCTTGCCATCGGCAGCGCCGCCGACCTTGTCGACGGCCTTCAGATAATGCAGCACGGACGCGTAGACGCCGGCCTGCATGTCGTTCGGATAATTCTTCTGCGGATGGCGTTCGGCGAACCGCTTGGCAAAGGCGCGCGTACCATCGTTCAAATCCCAGTAGAACGGATTCATGATCTGCGCGCCCTGCGCCGCCTTCAGGCCGAGCGCGGGAATGCCGTTCATGCCGAGGATCAGGCCGACCAGTTTCTGTTTCTGCGTCAGCCCGAATTCCGCCGCCTGCTTGATCGAGGTGATGGTGTCGTCGCCCGCATTGGCCACGCCGACGATATCGGCGCCCGAGGCCTGCGCCTGCAGCAGGAAGGAGGCGTAATCGGCGGTGCCGAGCGGGTGGCGCACAGCGCCGAGCACTTCGCCGCCGGAGGCCTTGACGCCTTCGACAGCCTGCTTCTCCAGATCGTGGCCGAAGGCATAATCGGCGGTGAGGAAGAACCATTTCTTGCCGCCCTGCGCGACCACGGCTTTGCCGAGGCCGCGGCCATAGGCATAGGTATCGTAGGTCCAGTGCACGGTATTCGGCGTGCACCTTTCGCCGGTGAGCAGCGCGGTGCCGGCGCCGGAGCCGATGAAGACCTTGTTCTTCTGCTCGCTCATATTGGCGACCGCGAGCGCGATCGCCGAGTTCGGCAAGTCGAAGATGGCATCGATGTTTTCGGTGTCATACCAGCGCCGCGCGATGCCGACGCCTGTGTCGGTCTTGTTCTGGTGATCGGCGGTGATGACGTCGACGGGCTTGCCGGCGGCCTTGCCGCCGTAATCCTCCACCGCCATTTGCGCGGCAATGACCGAACCTACGCCCTGGTAGGTCGAAAATACGCCTGACTGGTCGTTAAGCACGCCGATCCGGACGCGATCCTGGCCATAGGCTTGGCCTTGGGCGGTGCCGACGAATATGCCGCCGAGCGCGGCAACGAGCATTCCCGTACGAAAAAGCTGTCGCATGCATTCCCTCCTGGATGGAAAAGGCGGCCTTCGCGACCACTCCGAAATTACTTATAACTTATAAGTATTTTGAGGATTGTCAATTCACGTGGTGCCGTGCGAGCTATTGCCCATGGGAAGAATCGCCAAAGCTTCGACGCGCAGGGGCAACGGGGCCGCCAGACCTGCCGAGCCGGGCGCGGGCCGAGAGCTCGATCTCACCGCGCTACAGCAGACCCCGGGATTCATGATCCGGATCCTGCAATTGCAGAATTTCGAGGCGTTCTATCCGTATTTCGAATCGCTAAAGCTCTCGCCGCTCGAATACGCCATCCTCGTCACCGTCCGCGACAACAAGACGGTGACGCAGAGCGAGTTGGCCGGCGTGCTGAAAATGCAACTGCCCAACCTGGTAAAAATTCTGTCGCGGATGGAAGAGACCGGCGTCTTGAAGCGCAAGCGGTCCACGCGGGACAAGCGGGCGGTCGAGCTCAGCCTCAGTGCGACGGGCGAGAGGCGCGCCGACGAGGCCAGCCGGCTCGGCGAAAGTTTCAACGCGCAGACGCTTTCCGCGCTGAGCAAACCCGAGCAGGCAGCCTTTCTCCAGATGCTGGTGCGGCTGGTCGAAGCGCACAAAAACGGGCTTTGAGACGCCTGCGTCTCAGCCGTCGCAGCCGATCCATTCGGCCGACGAATCATCGTCCAGTGCTGCCACCGCGATCGCGCGCCGCGTCAGCACCGCGCGCTGGTTGATGTAGCCCTTGTCGGTGATCTCGCCGCCGTCGACCGAGGGCGGCTCCGCCAGCAGCAGCGCCCGCGTGGCGTGACCGGACGAGTTGCCGCTCTGGGCCTTCAGCTTTGCAAGACCCTGCGCGATCGCGCTGCGAACCTTGTCGTGGCCGATCACGTCTTTCACATCGGCATCCTCTGACAGGCCGGCATGCGCCCGGCAGGCCGCGACGTTCGGAAATACCAGAAAACGGACCTCATCGCCGCCGTGACCGGTCACCACGATATCCTGCGCCAGCGGCGCCAGCGCGGCGATGCCGGCGACGCGCAGGGTGCCGACGCTGACCCAGGTGCCGGAATTGAGCTTGAAATCTTCCGCGACGCGGCCGTCGAAAAACAGTCCAAGTTCGGGGCGCGCCGGATCGGCAAAGGTGGCGGCGTCGCCGATCAGGTAAAAGCCTTCCGCATCGAACGCCTGCGCAGTCAGTTCCGGTGCCTTCCAGTAGCCGGGCGTGACGTTCGGGCCGCGCACGCGCACCTCCAGCTTGTCGCCCGACGGCACCAGCTTCAATTCGGTGCCGGGGATCGGCACGCCGATATTGCCGGAACGTTTCGCCTGAAAATGGCAGTCGGTCGCGAGCGGCGAGGTCTCGGTCGAACCCCAGGCCGACACCATCGGCATCGCGCGGCCGACGGTCTTGATCGAAAGTTCTTCCAGAGCGTCCCAGAGATTCTGCGGCAGCGCAGCGCCCGCGTAGAAGGCGAACTTCACCTCGCGGAAGAATTTCTTGCGCAACGCCTCATCGCTTCGCAGCGCCGCGATCAGCATGTCAAAGCCGCGCGGCACGTTGAAATAGACCGTCGGCATCACGCTGCGCAGATTGGCCAGCGAGGTCGCAAACAGCCCGGGCGCCGGCTTGCCGCCGTCGACATAGAGCGTGCCGCCGTTGCGCAGCACCAGATTGAAATTGTGGTTGGCGCCGAAGGTATGGCTCCAGGGCAGCCAGTCGAGGATGACGAGATCCTCGCCGCTATCCGCAAGGAACGTCCAGGTCTGCGCCTTGGCCTGCTGGCTCGAGGTCAGCATGCGCTGGGTGTTGATGACGGCCTTTGGCGTGCCGGTCGAACCCGAGGTGAACAGAAATTTTGCGATCGTATCGGGCGTGATCGCGCCGAAGGCCTTCTCGACGTCAGGCATTTCCGGCGTGGCCGCGATACTGCGGAAGGAGATCGCGTCGGTATCGGCGGCGCTGCCGCTGACGATCGTAGCCGAATGGTGCGGCTTGATCGCCGCCAGCGCCGCCGCAAACGGTTTCATGCTGGAAACATAGATCGCGCCGGGCCCAAGCAGCCTGACCATGCTCTTGAGCTTGTCGAAATCCTTGGACATCAGCGAATAGGCCGGCGAGATCGCAGCCGATGGCACGCCGACATGCTGGGCCGCGAGCGCGAACAGCGCATGCTCGACGCTGTTGTCGGACAGGATCACCAGCGGACGCTCGATGCTCAGGCCTTGCGCGAGTATCCACGCGGCCGCCGCGCGCACCTGCTTCAACGCATCCTTGTAGGTGACTATCGACCACGGCACATCGACACTGGCGCGATCGGCGAGAAAAACCCGCTCCGGCGCCTGCCGCGCCCAATGCTCCAGCCAGTCGCCGATGCAGCGAGCCGCTGGCTGAAGTGGTGTGGTCGACTTCACCAGAATGCTGCCGTCGGCGCGGCGATCGGCGACAATTGCGGGTGCCGCGAACAGACTGCGGGAATTGTCACCGCTTGCGGCGGCGATGGTCATGGTTTCCTCCTGTCCCGAATGGTTACGGGATTGCCGCGCATCGTGCCGGCGTGCAGCTCGAAGGGCTGCTTGACCCTAATGTTGAGCACAACAATTGTTGTCGTCAACAACAATCTTCCCCTGAAGCCCGCGAAGCGCTAGAAAAAGGAAACGATGGCGGGGAACGGTCTAATGCCCAGAACGGCCAAATCGCGCGCGAGCACGCGGCCGCGTCCCGGCCGGACGCGGCATGAAGCCGGCAACGCGCAACGCGACGCCGGGGAAGACGAGATTGGCCTCGACGCGCTGGCCGGCCACGCCGGTTATGCGGTGCGGCGCTTCCAGATCTGGATTTTTCAGGATTTTATCCGCACGCTCGCCGCCGTCGATATCCGCCCGACGCAGTATTCGGTGATGACGGTGATCGGTGCCAATCCCGGGCTGAGCCAGATGGCGGTCGCCAAGCGGCTCGGGATCGAGCGCGCCAGGCTGGTGCATCTGTTGGACAGTCTCGAACATCGCGACCTCGTCAGCCGCGTCAGATCCGCGACCGACCGGCGCTCCCACGCCCTGCACCTGACCGCGCGCGGCAGGACGGCGCTGACGCAGTTCAGGCGGCTCGCCGCCGAACATGAGCGCCATGTGGCCGATAAAATCGGCAAGGAAAACCGCGAGCGGTTGCTGCAAATCCTTTCCGCCTTCACCTGAGCGCGGCCGTAGCCTCGCCGTGGGTCCGTTCGCCTAAATATTGGGCAACCACTCGACCGCACCAGACTCGCAAACCGCGCCCGCCAATATCTTAAATACTTGATATTACGTACCTATCCCTTACGGTCGGTACCATTCCGCCATTGTACACAATGGCACATCGCTTGCTTCATTCCCGGTAAAGCCTTGCTCGCTGGAGTTTTGCTCGCCATGGGGTCTGACGTGCCTGAAACCGTTGCCGCCATCGTCGCCGCGCACCGCGCCGCGACCATGACCCCGGCGCAAACCGTCGCGCGCAGTTATCAGCGCATCCGCGCCTATAACGATCCGGCCGTGTTCATCAGCCTGCGCGACGAGAAGGAGGCGCTGGCGGAGGCCGAAGCGCTGGGCGCAAAGGACGCCGCGGCGCTTCCGCTTTTCGGCGTCCCGGTCGCGGTGAAAGACAATATCGACGCGCAGGGCATGCCGACCACGGCGGCCTGCCCGGCCTTCTCGTATTCGCCTGCGCAGGATTCGACGGCAGTGGCAAAATTGCGGGCGGCCGGCGCCATCATCATCGGCAAGACCAATCTCGACCAGTTCGCGACCGGTCTGGTCGGCGTCCGGTCCCCCTACGGCATCCCCGTCAATCCGATCCGCGCCGATTTGATTCCGGGCGGATCGAGCTCGGGATCGGCGGTCGCGGTTTCCGCAGGGCTGGTGCCGCTGGCCCTCGGCACCGATACCGCGGGTTCGGGGCGCGTGCCGGCGATGCTCAACAACATCGTCGGGCTGAAGCCAAGTCTCGGGCTGATCTCCAACGCCGGCCTGGTGCCGGCATGCCGGACGCTGGACTGCATTTCGGTGTTCTCGCTCACCGTCGACGATGCGATGGCCGCGCTGGCGGCGATGGCGGGACCGGACGGCGCCGATCCGTTTTCGCGCGACCGGCCGCTGGAGAAAATGTCCGCGTTTCCAAGCCAATTGCGACTGGGCGTGCCGCGCAACGGCCAATTGATCTTCTTCGGCGACCGCGCCGCGGAGAAGGCCTATGGCGAGGCGCTTGCGCGCTGGACATCGCTCGGCGCCACGCTGGTCGAATTCGACCTGGAGCCGTTCTACGAGACCGCGCGGCTGCTCTATGAGGGCCCGTGGGTCGCCGAGCGATACCTTGTCATCCGCGACCTCTTGGCGTCCGCGCCGGATTCGATCCATCCGGTGACGCGCGAGATTACGGCCGCCGGCGCGCGGCTGACCGCCGCGGACACCTTTGCCTCGCTCTATCGGCTGCAGGCGCTGCGCCGCGTGGCCGGGCGTGCTTTCGCCAATTTCGACGCGATGGTGCTGCCGACGGCGCCGACCGCCTATTCGACTGCGCAAGTGCTGGCCAATCCGGTCGAACTCAACTCAAGGCTCGGCACCTACACCAATTTTGTGAATCTGCTCGACCTCTGCGGGCTGGCGCTACCGGCCGCGATGCGCGCGGATGGCATTCCGTTCGGCATCACGCTGCTGGCGCCTGCAGGCCACGACGCCAAGCTCGCCAGTATCGGCCGCGTATTCCATGCCGACACCAAATTGAAGATGGGAGCCAGGGGCCTGACGCAGCCCGCGCTCGCGCCATGGCCGGAGGACGCCTCCGGCGACGAGATCACCATCGCTGTGGTCGGCGCGCATCTCTCCGGTATGGCACTCAACGGCGAACTGCAGGCGCTCGGCGCGCGCCTGATCGAGGCGGCCACGACCGCGCCGGATTACAAACTCTATGCGCTCGACACCACGCCGCCGAAGCCCGGCATGCTGCGCGTCGACGCCGGCGCGGGAAGCGCGATCAGGCTGGAGCTATGGGCGTTGTCGGCAGCGGCGTTCGGCAAATTCGTCGCCGCGATCCCGCCGCCGCTCGGAATCGGCACGATCCGGCTGGCGAATGGAAGAGGCGTGAAAGGTTTTCTGGTCGAGCCCGCCGCGATCGATGGCGCGCGCGATATTTCCGCATTCGGCGGCTGGCGCGCGTTCATGGCGGAGAAGGCGGGGGTTTAGCCGTCGTTTCGTAGGGTGGGCAAAGCGAAGCGTGCCCACCATCAAATGCAGCGGCGGAAAGATGGTGGGCACGGCGCAAGTGCGCTTTTGCCCATCCTACGATCTTGCGCAAGCGGCGAACGTCTTACACCGACACCGCGTAGAGTTCGTACTCCCCGCGCACCAGCTCGATATGGGCGCGCATCGCGGCCGCAGCACCCGACTTGTCGCCGCGCATGATCGCGACCACGACGCGGTCGTGTTCGGCGTGGGATTTCGCCAGCCGTCCGAGGTTGCGGAACTGGGCGCGGCGGAACGGCTGGACGCGCACCCGCGTCGCCAAGGTCATCTCGGCGATGTAGCCGTTCTGCGAGCCGGCATAGATCGCGTTGTGGAAGCGCTCATTGACCTCGTGAAAGCGCTCGGGATTGCCGGCGTGGCTCAGCACCCGCAATTCCTCGTGAATCCCTTCCAGCTTCTGGCGATCGGCCGGCGGCATCCGCTCGGCGGCGAGGCCGGCGCACAGCGCTTCCAGCTCCGCCATCGCCTCGAACATTTCAGTCAAGCGATCCAGCGAGGGCTGCGCGACGACGGCGCCGCGATGGGCGCGGGCTTCGACTAGGCCGCTCGCCACCAATTGCCGCAGCGCCTCGCGGACCGGCGTGCGCGACACGGAGAAGCGCCGCGCAATATCCGTCTCGTCGAGCGCCGAACCCGGCCGCAGCACGCCGCGCACGATCTCGTCGGCCAACTGCAGCCGCAGTTCTTCCGCGCGCGTGACCTTGTCGCGTTGCAATGACGGCCGATCGACGCGGCGAACCGTGGTTTCCGGGAGATCCTCCAGGCTCATGTCGCTTGACCCTGTGCTTCGTTGATGATGCTGACATGGGCGGCGACGACCTTCCAGCCATCGGCAAAGCGCACCCAGGTCTGCATCTGCCGTCCTACCTTGCCGGGTAAGGATTCGGGATAGAACAGCGTCGAGGCGACGGCAGTGTCGCGGCCATAGGTCGTGATCACGGTCTTGTCGGTCCTGCGGCCGAGCCCGACCGGCGAGCGCGCCGCGCGAAACGCCATGATCTCCTCGTAGCCATAGAGATTTTCACCGACGCCGTAGCGCAGCGTGCGGGGATCGTTGCGGAACAATTCGTCGAGCACCGCAATGTCATTCGACACCAGCGCCTTTTCATAGCGCGCGAATTGCGCGGTGACTTCGGCCAGCACGTCGGGAAGATCGATCTCCATCGCTACAATCCTCTCGGCGGCGGCGCAGCGGCAACGCCCATCTGTTCCAGCGCGTGCGCGACGCGCAGCGCAATATCCTCCCGCCACGGCGCAGCAATGATCTGCACGCCGATCGGCATCGGCTCCAGCGGCACCGGCACTGCAACCACGGGCAGGCCGATGAACGAGATCGGCTGGGTATGGATGCCGATATTGGCGCGCACCGGCAGTTCGACGCCGTCGAGCACGAAGTTTACCTGCCCGAGCTTCGGCGCGATGCAGGGCGTGGCCGGCGCGATGATCACGTCGACCGATCTGAACAGCTCCAGTACCTTTGCGCGATACCAGCGGCGGAATTTTTGCGCGCGATCGACCAGTGGCGCCGGAACCATCGCCCCCGCAATCAGGCGGTCGCGCACCGCCGGATCGAAATCGTTCGGACGCTTGCGCAGGCGGTCGAGATGCAGCGAGGCACCCTCGGTCGTGGTGATCACGTAAGCCGCAGCGCGGGCGCGCGCGGCCTCGGGAATTTCAATCGTTTGCGCGGCATTCAGCGCCTTGGCGACGCGTGCGACAGCCTCGACCGCTTCCGGGAAAACATTCTTCTGGAAATAACCGCCGGCCACCGCGACCCGCAAGCCGTCGATGCCCTGGGCCAGCCGCGAGGCGACCGGCTCAACCGGTCGCGTCGTGCAGGCCGCGTCATCGGCGTCAGGACCCTGCATGGCGTCATAGGCCAGCGCGAGATCGCCGACGCTGCGCGCGAACGGGCCGAGATGATCGAGGCTCGCGACAAAGGGAAACGAGCGCGCGCGCGACAGCCGGCCGTAGGTCGGCTTCAGGCCAAAGATGCCGCAGAACGACGACGGCACCCGGATCGAGCCGTTGGTATCGGACCCCAGGGCGATCGGAACGAGCGCACCGCCGACTGCACTGCCCGAGCCACCCGAAGAGCCGCCGGTCATCCGCGTCGGATCGTGCGGATTGCGCGACGGGCCGTCATGCACATTCTCGCCCGTAAAATCGTAGGCGTATTCGCCCATGTTGAGCGCGCCGACCAAAACGGCGCCTTGAGCCTCCATGCCCTCGATCAGCGTGGCATCGCGCGGCGAGGCTGCGAGATCGCGGTTGATCTTCGAGCCGGCGCGGGTAGCGAGCCCCTTGACGTCAAAAAGATTCTTCACCGCGAACGGCACGCCGGCGAGCGGACCGATCTTCTGACCGGCGGCGACCTTGGCATCGATTGCTTTGGCCGTGGCACGCGCGCGATCCGCGGTGACATCGGTAAAGGAGTTCAGCACAGTATCGTGTTTGGCGATCCGCGCCAGTGCGGCTTCCGTCGCATCGAGCGCGGAAAGCTTGCGATCCGTTACGGCTTGCGCGATCTGTTGCGCCGACATTCCATCTGATTTCACGGTCACGGTCATGGCGCCATCACGCAATGTAGACGCTGGCCGGCTCGGTTTCATCCGGCAGCGGAAACTCGTCGACCAGCCGCGCCAGCCTCAGCGACACTTCGAGGTTCGCGCGTATGGCGGGACGCCAGGCTTCCTCGACCGGCAGCGCGAGCGCTTTCGCAACAGCGTCGATGTAATTATTCAGGGGGTCGGCAGCCATTTCGCTCCCACTCGATTTCTAGTGAACCGGCAACGGCGGATGCGGGATCGCCGTCAGCAATTCCTTCGTATAGGCATCCTGCGGATCGCCGAGCACGCGCTCGGATGTGCCCTGCTCCACGATTCGTCCCGCGCGCATCACGATGACACGATCGCACAGCAAACGCACCACATTCAGATCATGCGACACGAACAAATAGCTCATGCCCATCGATTGCTTGAGATCCTGCAGCAGATTGAGCACCACCGCCTGAACCGAGACGTCGAGCGCCGCCGTCGGCTCGTCGAGGATCACGAGCTTGGGATGCAGCGCAATCGCGCGCGCGATGCCGACGCGGGCCTTCTGGCCGCCGGACAATTGGTGCGGAAAGCGATCGAGCAGGTTGACCGGCAGGCCGACCAGCCCGGCAAGCTCCTCGCAGCGGGCGCGCAAGGCGTCGCGGCCTTTGACATCGCCAAGCTGCAGAAGCGGATCGGCGATGGCTCGCACAGCGGTGAAGCGCGGGTTGAGGCTGTCGGTCGGGTCCTGGAACACCATCTGGATACTCTTGCGCAGCGGCAGCCGCGCAAATGCCTGCGGCAGGATGGCGCCGATCTCTTCGCCGTCGAACAGGATGCGGCCGGAGGTCTGGTCGAGCAGACGCATCACCATCATCGAGGTCGTCGACTTGCCGCAGCCGGATTCGCCGACCAGGCCGACGCTCTCGCCATGGCCGACGGTGAAGCCGATGCCGTCAACCGCGCGGAATATCGCGGCTTCGACCGGCGGCTTGCGGGAGAACAGTTTTGACAACACCGCGCTGGCGCCCTGGCGCGGATATTCCTTCACCAGCTTTTCGACGAGGAGGAGGGGCTTGGTGATGTCGTCACCCCCGGGCTTGACCCGGGGGTCCATCACTGAAGAAGAGCCTTCTGAAGAGTGATGGATGGCCGGGCATTGGCGAGCGGAAGCGACGCCGTTCTTCGGACGGCTATGCCCGGCCATGACAGGAGTCTCGTCCTCCGGCAGCAGATCCCGCAACGACACCCCGATCCTCGGCGTCGCGCGCATCAGTTTCTTGGTATAGGCGTGCTCGGGCCTGGCAAAAATATCCGCCGACTTCGCCGTCTCCACCACCCGGCCCTTTTCCATCACCACCACGCGGTCGCAATAGGCGGCGGCGAGCCCGAGATCATGCGTGATCAGGATCGTCGACATGTGCCGGCGCTTCGTTAGTTCCACGATCAGATCCATCACCGCCTTCTGCGTGGTGACGTCGAGCCCCGTGGTCGGCTCGTCCGCGATCAGGAGCTGCGGATTGCAGGCCAGCGCCAGCGCGATCACCACGCGCTGGCACATGCCGCCGGAGAGTTCGAACGGGTAGGCATGGTAGCGCTCGCGCGGGCGCGCGATCTTGACCTGCTCCAGCGCCTCGATCGCCTTTTCGCCGCGGTCGCTGGCCGCGCTCTGCACGTGCTGGCGCAGCACATCCTCGATCTGATCGCCCACTTTCCGGATCGGATTGAGTGCGGCGCGCGGGTTCTGAAAAATCATCGAGATTTCGCGGCCGCGCAGATCGCGCATCTCGTTTTCACTCGCGGCCTTGACGTCGATGCCGGAGAACATCACCGAACCGTCGGCGATCCTGCCGGCACGGTCGAGAATCCGCATCACGGCATACGACGTCACCGACTTGCCGGAGCCGGATTCGCCGACGATGCCGAGCGTCTCGCCCTTGGCCACGGAAATGTTGACGTGCTGCACGGCTTTCACGATGCCGCGTCGCGTGGTGAATTCGACGGTGAGATCGCTGACGTCGAGCAAAGGCTGGGCGGTCATGACGACCTCCGCAAAAATATCGAAAACAACCCCATGCAAAGTAGAACGGTCAGGACCCCTGTCGCATTCCCCTTGCGGGGGCCGAGACGAGCAAAGCTTGAGTCAACCATCACGTCCTCCGCTGCGGATCGACGATGTCGCGCAGGCCGTCGCCGAGCAAATTGAAGCAGAACACCGCGATCATCAGCGCAAGCCCGGGGAACAGCGCGATCCACCATTCGCCCGAAACCATGAAGCCTGCGCCCTCCGCGACCATGATGCCCCATTCCGCCGTCGGCGGCCGCACGCCGAGCCCGATGAAGGAGAGCCCGGCGGCGTTGAGGATCGCATAGCCCATGGTCAGCGACATCTGCACGATCATGATCGGCATGATGTTGGGCAGGATGTGCACCAGCAGAATCCGCATTTCGCCGTTGCCCGACAACCGCGCCGCCTGCACGAAGCCGGCATCGCGGCGCACGTTCGCTTCGGCCCGCGCGACGCGCGCGTAGAGCGGAAAGTTCACGATCGCGGTCGCGATGATGATGTTCTGTACGGTATTGCCGAGCGCCGCCACGATGCCCATTGCCAGCACGAACAGCGGAAACGCCATGATGGTGTCGGCGATGCGGCCGACGATGCGGTCGGTCCAGCCGCCGAAATAGCCGGCGGCGATGCCGGCAAGGCCCCCCATCAGGAACACCAGCGCCACGGAGGCAACCGCGATGAACGTATCGAGCCGCGTGGCGACGACGACGCGACTGAAAATGTCGCGGCCCAACTGGTCGGTGCCGAACCAGTGCGCCGCCGACGGCGGCTTCAGGGCTGACGCGGTATCGCTGGCGAGCGGATCGTAGGGCACGATGGTGGGGCCGAAGATCGCCGCGAACAGGATGATGATCAACAGGCCGAAAGCGAACGCCGTGACGCGGTTTTCGCCGAGCACGTAGCGGGTATGTTCGAAGACCGCAGCCAATCCCGAGGTACGTGCGGGACCGGCGGGTTCAACGGCAGGCGCAACGCTACTCATGTTCCAACCTCACCCTTCCAGCCGCACGCGCGGATCGATTACGCCGTAGAGAATGTCGATGATCAGATTGAGCAGCACGTACATGACCGCCATGGTCAGCACGAAACCCTGCACCGGCGCGAAGTCCGATGAGATCAACGCTTCCACCGCGTAGGAGCCGATACCGGGCCAGGCGAAGACTTTTTCGACCAGCACGTTGGCGCCCAGCAGGAACGAGAACACCATGCTGAGCGTGGTGATCACCGGCAGCATGGCGTTGCGAAACGCGTAGGTTACGATCACGGTCGACGGCGACAGCCCGCTGGCGCGCGCGGTGCGGACGAAGTCGGACGCCAGCACCGCCAGCATCGAGGCCCGCGTCATGCGCGCGATCGGCGCCAGCGAGAAGATCGCCAGCGTCGCCGCCGGCAGGATCATCTGGCTCAGCGCCGAGCGAAACGTCTCGAATTCGCGCGCAATCAGCGCGTCGATCAGATAGAGGCCGGTCACGGCCGGTGGCGCGCTGTAGAACACGTCGAGCCGGCCGAGCGGCGCCGGCGACCAGCCGAGCCTGAAATAGAAGACATAGACCAGCACGAGGCCTGTAAAGAACACCGGCAGCGATACGCCGGCCGTCGTGGTGACGCGGCAGAGATGGTCGATCCAGGAGCCCGGCCGGGTGGCGGCGAGCATGCCGAGCGGAATCGCGATCGCGATCGAAACGACGAGGCCGAGCAGCGTCAGTTCGGCGGAAGCCGGCAGGCGGTTGCGGATTTCGGTCGCGACCGGCTGGCCCGTGGTCAATGAGTTGCCGAAATCGCCATGCGCGAGATCGTTGGTGTAGCGCAGGAATTGCTCGATCAGCGGCTTGTCGAAGCCGAGTTTCTTGCGGATCTGCTCGATCGCTTCCTTGCTCGCCGCGGGCCCGGCGAAATAAGCGGCCGGGTCACCCGGCAGCGCGCGCGTCAGGAGGAATGTCACGATCACGACCCCGATCAGCGACGGGATCGCGAACATCAGCCGCTTGCCGATCATGGTCAGCATGGGGTGCGCTCCTTGCTCCGCAAGGAGCGCGCGAATAGCGAATGGCGAATGGCGAATAGATATCCGCGGCCGTTCGTCACCATTCGCTGCTCCCTATTCGCTGGCCACTCGCCATTCGCCCGCTCACGCCTTTACCAGCGCGCGATAATCCAGACGCCGGTGGAACCAGTATTGATAGCCCGACACATTCTTCTGCATCGCGACGTTGACGTAGGGCTGATACAGCGGAATGCGCGGGATGTCCTTGAAGGCGAGATCGACAAAACCTTTTACATCGGTGTCGTATTTGCTGGTGTTGCCGGTGGCCGCGGCGTCGACGGCGCCGCTGATGAATTCGTCCATCGCCTTCGACTGGTAGCTCATGGTGTTGAAGATCGAATTCTTGCCGTCGTAGCACCAGATGAAGAAATATTCGGGGTAGTCGAGCCAGCCGGAGAACACGTTGGTGTAGAGCGGCAGCACCTTCTTGTTGAGTTCGGTGCGCCAGTTGGCGCCGGGGATCTTGTTGATGGTGGTCTTGATGCCGATCTGGGCGAGGCTCTCCTGCACCAGCACGCAGAGTGGTTCGTTGACGCCGGCAAAGCCGAGATCGAACGACAGCGTTGTCTCGAAACCGTTGGGATGACCGGCCTCCGCCAGCAGCGCCTTGGCCCTGGCGATATCGGTGACGTATTTGGTCGGCTGCGGCCACGCTACTTCGGTCGCCTTGTCGGCAGCGGCGCCGAACATTGGCTTGGCGAGACCGAACAGCACCGCATCCATGATCTTCTGGTAGGGGATCGCGCAGGCGACGGCTTCGCGAACCTTGGGGTTGTCGAACGGCGGGATCTTGACGTTCATGCCGATATACTGGACGCCGTTGGAATACGGCACCGAGACGATGTTGAGCTTGCCGTTGTCCTTCAGCTCGACGAAATCCTTGTTCGGCAGATCGTAGGAGATGTCGGCATCGCCGCGCTCCAGGAGCGCGCGCCGGTTGCCGGCCTGCGGTACCATGCGCCAGATCACGCGCTTGACTTTCGGCATTGGGCCGCCAACCCAGGCGTCATTGCGCTCCATGATGACTTCGGTACCGGCGGTCCACTTTGTCACCTTGTAGGCGCCGGAGCCCGCGGTCTGCTGCTTGGTGTATTCGAGTCCCCAGGGATCCTTCTCGGCGGCGTTCTTCTTCACCAGTTCCGAGTTGACGACGCAGGGCACGATGACCGCAAGGTCAGGAATCGTGAGACGGTCCTTCTTGGCGAAATCGACCCGCACGGTGTTGTCGTCGACGACGACGAACTGGTCGGTCTTGGTCAGAGAGCCTGCGCCCATCTGGAACGTCGGGAAACCACCGACGCTCACCGCGCGATCGAGCGACCACTTGACGTCCTTGGCCGTGACCGGCGTGCCGTCGTGGAACGTGGCTTTCTTCTTCAGCTTGAAGGTGACCGACATGTCGCCGACGTTCATGTCCTCGGCGAGTTCGGGCTTGAACTTGTCGCGATCGTAATACGGCACGCCGCCCGGACCGCTCTTCATCTCGTGGCTGATCAGGCGGTCGTAGCAATTCCACGACACTTCATAGCCGGGCACGTTGGTGCCGACGCCATGAATGTCGAGATTGTTGGGGCCGCTTTCCGAGACGATCAATAGCGTCTCAGACCGCGCATCAGCCTTGGCCGCGGACCAGATCGCCGGCGCGGGCACCATCGCGCCCGCGGCAACTCCGGTGACGGATTTCAGGAAATCGCGACGCTTCATGGGTGATGCTCCAAACGCCTGAGGAAAATGGCTTTGGAACTGGAATCGCAAGGTTTGTGCCAATCCTTAAAGGAAAGCTAACCCTCACCTAAGATACTGATCTATCTAACGGATCGGCGATTCTCCGGAATTTCTCGGCAGTCGATTCGGACCTGGATTGCATACAAAGAAGCATATTTGCCTATTTTTCTTGCAGCTATTTGACCCGCTCCTTTGCTGTGCGGCCTCCGGCGCTCCCTTCAAATCGGCCAAAGCAAATCCTGCAATTCGAGGAGGTCAGCGGCCTTCTCTTGCCATCCCTCGATACAGACGTGCCTGACGGGATCGCTCGCCCGATGGAGCAGCATCAGCGCCATCAGCCGCCGCTTCAGGTCGGAATTGATCTCCGCGGCTGAATATCCGTACCCCACAAAAAGACTTCGCACGCGACGCGGCATGCCGGCGGTCATGAAGGCGCTCGGGCCAAGCAGGTCATATTCGCCCCACCCGGTCATCACGTCGCCGAAATCGAACAGGCCCGCGAGGTGCCAGCGGTCGCCATCGCGCCTCAACAGGAAATTCTCCGGAATATATTCGCCGATCAGAATCACCGGCGGCTTGTCGAACGGAATGAGCGCCGCCGCATCGCGCAGCAATTCGTCCAGCCCATCCAGGAATTTCTGCGGCAATCCGAGGCGCTCGTGCCGGGCGCGGCATCCCGCGATTTGCCCTCGCATGAAACCGCCCCAGTCCGGCTCGATCCGGGCCAACGCGCCGATCGGGGCGCGCTGCACCTCGGCAACGGTCTCGCCGATTTCCGCCAGCACACGCTCCTTTTCCTGTTCCGGCAGAGACGGCCACGCTTGCGCGCCCAGGATGCCCGGCAGCCGCGTGATGACGAGATAGGGCCATCCGTCGCGCTCGCCTTCGGCGACGATTTCGGGGATCGCGATCCGAAGCCGTCCGCGAAGCTGCGCGAGCGAGCCGCGTTCCGAGACGCATTGGGAACGAAGAAAGGGCGGGAAAATCTTCAGGATGAGTTTCTCGTCAAGCGCCATGACGACGTTGGTGCCGGTGGCGAAGACATGCGGTGCCGCGCACGCCAGGCCGTGGCTGCGGGCGATGTCGAGCGCGATCGGCACCCATTGCGCCGGCTCTTCGCGCCAGGCCCGGAAGGGCTCGTAATCTGTGAATGCCGGCAGTGATGCAGTCATGGTGGCCTGACTTCGTTTGTCGTCATTGCGAGGAGCGAAGCGACGAAGCAATCCATGTCTCCGCAAGTGGCGCCATGGATTGCTTCGCTTCGCTCGCAATGACGGAGAGGATGGCTATCTATCCGGGTTCGCCCGCTCGAACTGGCGCAGCAGGCGGTTGCCGCGCTCGACGGCGAGATCAAGCGCTGCCTGCGCGGACTGCTTGCCGCTGAAAACCTGCTCGAGTTCTTCGTCGATCACGCCGCGGATCAGCACAAAGGACCCAAGCCGGATTCCCTTCGAGTTCTCGGTCGGCGGCTTCAAGGTCAGTTGCTCGATACCGATCGCCGCGCCGGGATCGCGATCGTAAAAGCCCTGTGCGCGGGTGAGGTCGAAGGCGGCGCGGGTGATCGGCAGATAACCGGTGTTCTGATGCCAGGCGGCCTGGACTTCCGGCTTCGAGAGATAGGCGAAGAATCGCGCGACGCCGGTGTATTCGGTACGCGGCCGGTCGCGCAGCACCCATAGGGTGGCGCCGCCGATGATGGAGTTTTGCGGGGCACCGGCGATTTCGGGCCGGTACGGGACCATGCCGTAACCGACCTCGAATTTGGAATTGGCCTTGATGTCCGCGCGCGTCCCGGACGAGCCGATGAAGATCGCACATTCGCCTTTTTGAAAGCGCGGCTCGGCAGATTGCCCGCGGCCGCCATAGTAGAAAACTTTCGTCGCCTGCCATTCTGCAAGCTGCGCGATGTGCCGCACCACGTCCTGGTTATTGAAAGTCAGCTCCGCATCGAGCCCGCCAAAGCCATTGGCCCGGGTCGCCAGCGGCAGATTGTGGAATGCGGAAAAATTCTCGACATGGACCCAGGAGGGCCAGGAGGTGGTGAGCCCGCAGGGCGAACCGGCCGCGCGCAGGCGCTTCGCCGCAGCGCCGACCTCGGCCCAGGTCTTCGGCGCCACCTCCGGATCGAGACCGGCGGCACGGAACAGATCCTTATTGTAATAAAGGATCGGCGTCGAGACATTGAACGGGAACGACAGCATGTTGCCGGCGACGTCGGAATAATAGCCGGTCACGGCCGGCAGATACGCCTCCGGCGCGAACGGCTCCGACTGGTCGCGCATCAATTCGTATACCGGATAGATCGCGCCCTTTGCCGCCATCATGGTCGCGGTCGCGATCTCGTTGACCTGAACGATGGCGGGCTGGCTTCGCGAACGGAATGCAAAGATCGCCGCTGTCACCGTCTCGGTGTAGTTGCCCTTGTAGGTCGGCACGATCCGGTAGTCGGCCTGCGACGCATTGAAATCGGCCGCCAGCTTTTCGAGCTGCTTGCCGAGTTCCCCCGACATCGCGTGCCACCACATGATCTCGGTGGCGGCCTGCGCCGGAGACGCAAGCGCGGTGGCGGCGAGCGCTGCGAATTGCAAGAATCTCAAGACCAATTTCACGGTGACTATCCTGCTCTGCCGCGCCGGCGATGTACCTGCTCGCCGCACCCTCATAAATCCCTCAGACCGCGGCTTCAATCCGCTCGGCATCACCGCAGCGCACAACACAATTTAAGATTGCAGCGAGATTATCAGTATTACCCACCGCATATCCCCCGCCAGCCCAGCCTTCAATAGCCAAACATCGGTAAATTCTGCTAAAAATGCGTTGAACCTTTTCTCCCCGCCGCAGACTCCATCTCTAAGGGGATTGTCGCCTGTGTATCGCCGCGCCGACCTTTCGCGGACCGTCGTGCTTGTTGTCGCGCTGTTGCTTACGGCGGTTTCAACGAGGGTTTTTGCGCGCGAGTTTCGTATCCCAGATCCCCAGAGCGAGAGGCATCCGATCGATGCGTTCCATTCCCGCCGGTCCGGCGCGGAACAGGAAGCCCGAGAACATATCAGGACCGGCGCAGCCGACCTCAACCGTACCATCGTTGCATTGATCGGGGGGACGACGCCGGTATTGATCGCGCATCTTCGTGGAGTGGAGTGAATTTGACCGGCGCACCGCAACAACAGCGAGCAGCGGAACGGCCGGCGAGTTTCGCCGCGCGCGGCCGGTTTCGCGTCGTGCAGTGGCTGCGCGCGGTGCCGATCCGCTGGCGCATCCTGTCGATCGCGGCATTGAACTCCGCCGTCGTCGTGGTGCTCGCCGTATTGATCTGGAACGGCGCCAAGGTGCTGGATTCGGCCTGGGACGACGTCCGGCAGGTCCGGGAGTCCGACAAGATCCTGGCGCTGCTGGAAAGCGAAACCAGCCGGCTGCAGAACCTGATCCACCGCTACATCAACCAGCCGAGCCCGGAGCTGTTCGCCGAGATCCTGCTGCTGCGCGAAGCGGTGCTCGGCACCCTCACCACGCGCGCCGCCAACGACCCGATGCTGTCAGGATCGGTCGCGCGGCTCGAGCACGTCACCGACCGTTTCCTCAACGGCTTTGGCGAATTGCGCGCCGTGCAGGCCACCATCACCAAGACCTATGAGCAGCAGGTGCTGGGCCCCGCGCGCGAAATGGCCGGGCTGTATTCGATCATCGAGGGCGCCACCGGCCATCGCGACGCGCAGATCTGGCCGTCGCTCGGAAGATCCCGTGAAGCGTTCACGGCCATGCTGGTCGCCGCCAACGCCTATTATCTGTCGCCCGCCTCGGCCTCCGCTGAGGACGCCCGCAGAAATACCGAGACGATCGAGAAGACCATCCCCGTGATGACCGACCTCGCCGACAACGACCTGCAGCGCATGGCGCTGACGCGGCTGCAGGCGCGCACCGTGGCGCTGCGCGAGGGGATGGCCAAGCTGACCGAGCAACTCGCGATCCGGACCGAACTGCTGCGCAACACCATCGACGCCAGCCAGGCCGAGGCCATCGGCGTCATCGACGAGTTGTCGGGCAAGATGCGCCAGCGCGAGCAGAAGGCGCAGGAGACATTCGACAGGACGCTGTCGGCCATCTCGCGCCGGGTGCTGTCGATCGCCGTGATGTTCCTCGGCGTCATCCTGTCCGCCGGCGTTCTGATCGCGCTCTCGATCCGTCTGCCGCTGCAGCAGATCCTGGCGGCGATGCATGCGATCACCTCCGGCAACTACGATCGCCGCGTCCAGGGCACCACCGCCAGGGACGAGGTCGGCGCCATGGCGCGCGCGGTGGACGTGTTCCGCGAAAACGCCATCGCCAAGCGCAAGACCGAGGACGAGCTGCGCGCCTCGAAGGAACGGGCCGAAAGCGCGCTGCTCGAACTCAACACCGCGCAGCAGAACCTGATCGACGCCGAACGGCTGGCGGCACTCGGCGGGCTGGTCGCCGGCGTCGCCCATGAGGTCAACAACCCGATCGGCATCAGCCTGACGGTGGCCTCGAGCTTCGCGCGCCGGGCTGAGACGTTCGAGCAGGAATTGCGCACCGAGCCGCTGCGCCGCTCCAAGCTCGACGAATTCGTCAAGAGCTCGCGCGATGCAGCAGGGCAACTGGTGGCGAACCTGCACCGCGCTGGCGAGCTGATCCAGTCGTTCAAGCAGGTGGCGGTGGACCGCTCGCATGCCGAGCGCCGGCAATTCAACCTGAGCGAGGCCACCGACCAGATCGTCGCCAGCCTGAAGCCGGTGCTGAAGAAGGCGGCGATCACGCTGTCGGTGGACGTGCCGGAAGGGCTTTTCATCGACGGCTATCCCGGCTCCTACGGCCAGATATTAACCAATCTCTTCCTCAACGCCGCCAATCATGCCTTTACCGACGGCCGTTCCGGGGCGATCTCGATCTCGGCACGGGGGCGCGGCAGCGACGATGTCGAGATCATTTTTGCCGACAACGGGGCCGGAATGACGCCGGACGTGCAGCGGCAGGCGTTCGACCCCTTCTTTACGACGCGCCGCAACGAAGGCGGTACCGGGCTGGGCTTGCATATCGTCTATAATCTTGTCACTCAACAGCTCGGCGGCCGGATGATGCTGGAGTCAAGGCTGGGACAAGGCACCACCTTCCGCATTATCATGCCGAAAGTCGCCAAGGGCGGATCCACGAGTACAGACCAGACAGCAGCCGACGGAACTTCTCAATGGCCGAACAGGACGATGTCCTCCACCTGATCGACGATACCGGAGTAGCTCCGGAGGACTCGTCCGCCCGCAAGTGGAAGATCGCCGTCATCGACGACGATGCCGCGGTGCACGAGGGCACCCGCTTTGCGCTGAGCGACTACAATTTGCACGGCGCGACGCTGGAAATCCTCTCCGCCTATTCCGCGGCCGAAGGCCGCACCTTGATGCGCGACAATCCTGATGTCGCGGCCGTGCTGCTCGATGTCATCATGGAAACCGACGTCGCGGGGCTGGAGCTCGTCGAATACATCCGCAACGAGATCAAGAACGAAACCGTCCGCATCATTCTGCGCACCGGCCAGCCGGGACAAGCGCCCGAGCGCCGCGTCATCGTCCAGTACGACATCAACGACTACAAGGCCAAGACCGAGCTGACGGCCGACAAGCTGTTCACCTCGCTCACCGCGGCGCTGCGCAGCTACCAGCAGCTCGAGCGCATGGTGCAGACCAGGCGCGGGCTTGAAATCATCATCGACGCCGCCTCGACGCTCTACGACTTCAAATCGATGCAGCGGCTTGCGGAGGGCGTGTTGACGCAGCTCGCCTCGCTGCTCAATGTCGACTGCGCCGGCATCCTGGTGCTGCGCGACGACGGCGCCTCGGGGAGCGAATTCTCGGTCCTCGCAGGCTCGGGCTGCTACAGCCGCTTTATCGGCACCACGAGTTCGAAGGCGCTCGATCCGGATCTGCGGGTGATGGTGGAAGCCGCCTTCCAGCGCCGCAAAAACGAGTTCGCCGACCACCGCAGCGTGCTCTATTTGCGCACCGGAAGCGGTCGCGAAGTGGTGGTGCTGCTGCAGGCCGAGCGCCAGCTCTCCGACACCGATCGCGCGCTGGTCGAGATTTTCTCCAGCCGGCTGTCGATCGCATTCGACAACGTCATCCTCTACCGGCAACTGCACGAGGCCAATACCCAGCTCGAGGACCGCGTCGCCCAGCGCACCCGCGCGCTGATGCAGGCCAACCGAAGACTCTCGGCGCAGTGGCTGCGGCTGCAGCGCGCCAACGGCTTCAAGAACGAAATTCTCGGCACCGTCGCCCACGATTTGAAGAATCCGCTCGGCGTGATCCTCGGCCGCACCGAAATGCTGACCGAGCTGATCGGCGCCGGCTCGCCCAAGGAGAACGTCACCGCCCAGGTCGAGCATATCCGGGACGCCACCAAGCGCCTGACCTCGATGGTCGATCACCTGATTTCGGATGCGATGGCGGATGCCTTCGACATCACCATCCGTCGCGAACCGGTCGATATCGCAGCGCTCGTGACCGAGGTCGCCGATTCCAACCTGCCCTCGGCGGTCAACAAGCAACAGGCCATCACCGTATCCGCCCCGCCGAATATCGTCACCATGTGCGATGCCGACCGGATCCGCGAGGCGATCGACAACCTCGTCAGCAACGCCATCAAATACTCGCCGATCGGCGGCAAGATCACGGTGGCCGTTGCCCATGAGGGCGGCGACACGGTGATCCGAATCGCCGACCAGGGCGCCGGCCTTTCGCCGGAGGATCTCGGCCGGCTGTTCGGCCGCTTCCAGCGGCTCTCGGCCAAGCCGACGGCCGGAGAAAGTTCGACCGGCCTGGGACTGTCGATCGTCAAACGTATCATCGACATGCATGGCGGCCATGTCACCGCCGATAGTGCCGGCCCCGGACAGGGATCGACGTTTACCGTTACACTGCCTGCGACAGAAACGACATGACCAAGAGCCCGCACATCATCATTGTCGATGACGAGGCACCGGCCCGCGAGATGGTCGGTGATTACCTCAAGATGCACGGCTTTGGCGTTACGCTGTGCGACGGCGGCAAAAGCCTGCGCGCCGTAATCGAGACCAACGTGCCCGACCTCGTGGTGCTCGACCTCAACATGCCCGAGGAAGACGGGCTGTCGATCATCCGCGACCTCAAGAGCCGCATCAACGTTCCCGTCATCATGCTGACGGCCACCGCAAGCCCGATCGACCGCGTCGTTGGCCTCGAACTCGGTGCCGACGACTACATCGCAAAGCCCTGCGAGCTGCGCGAACTGATGGCGCGCATCCGCTCGGTACTTCGCCGCAGCACGCCCGCCAGGGCCGCGGCTGCGCCTGAGGCTGCGGCTGCAAAGGCGGAGAAGGAACAGCTAGTGCGGTTCGGCACCAAATGGCTCGACCTCGAAGCCCAGGCGTTGCGCGACGACGAAGGCAACGAGCATCCGCTGACGGCGTCCGAATTCGGCCTGCTGAAAGTGTTCGCCGCAAATCCGAAGCGCGTGCTGTCGCGCGAGCGGCTGCTGGAATTGGCCAATGCGCGCGATGCCGAAGCCTTCGACCGCGCCGTCGACCTGCGCATCATGCGCATCCGGCGCAAGATCGAAATCGACCCGACCAAGCCCGCCGTAATCCGCACGATCAGAGGCGGCGGCTATCTGTTCTCGCCGACGGGCGAGAAGGGCTAGGTCTTTCTCCGTCGTCCCTGCGAACGCATGCGTTCGCAGGGACGACGATCGCCTGCTCGGAACTAATCCGCATCTGAAATCCTCCAATTTTCCGCATATTGAAATTACTGGCATTTTCGCCCCGAATGTTTCGTCGCAGGCCCCGCGACGAAACAATTCTCTCCTGCACGAAACCATTTTTCCCTTTTGGTGCAGACGTCCCGAAACCGAGCCTAATTAACAATCCTCCCAACGAAACGCCGCCCGGCGTCGGAATTGGGAGCCTGTCATGTCGAACGTCATCGCCATCAACGCCGCAGCCAAGAAGTCGATTGCCGCCGCCCGTGCGACATCCGACGAAATGCTGCTGCAGAGTATTGCCAAGGGCGACCGCACGGCGATGCATGTGCTTTATTCCCGTCATAACGTCCGGGTTTACCGCTTCGTGCTGCGCATGGTGCGCGACACCACGATGGCGGAAGACCTCGTCAGCCAGGTGTTCCTCGACGTGTGGCGGACCGCCAGCCAGTTCGAGGGCCGCTCGCAGGTTTCGACCTGGCTGCTGTCGATTGCCCGTTTCAAGGCGCTGACCGCGCTGCGCCAGCGCAAGCATGAGGACATCGAGCAGGAAGACGTGCTCGAGATCGCCGATGGGGCCGACACGCCGGAGGCCTCGCTCGACCGCAGCAACACCAGCGCGATCCTGCGCGCCTGCGTCGCCAAGCTGTCGCCGGCCCATCGCGAGATCATCAATCTGGTGTACTACCATGAGAAGTCGGTGGAAGAGGCCGGCGCGATCATCGGGATTCCCCAGAGCACGGTGAAGACCCGGATGTTCTATGCCCGCAAACAATTGGCCGAGTTGCTTAAGGGCGCCGGCGTGGACAGCCTCGCTGCATAAAGCGACGCTGTTTCAATAGGTTGACACAGCATTGGGAGCGAAAAACGGGTCGATTTCGGCGGACAAAGCTTACCTCCGACGAAACAAATGAAACAATCGGCGACATCACCCGGAAAAACTCGGCCCCTATACCTTTCACCAACACCGCAACACCAACGCCGAACAGGAGAGCGAACGTGCTGAAGCCGTCCTTCCGCCTTTTCATCGTCCCGCTCGGCGCCGTCGCGACCCTCGCCACCCTCTCGGCCCAGAACGTCCAGCCCCGCGCCCAGCGCGACAGTGGTTCGACGTTCGTGCGTGAACAGGTGGTGGACTGCGGCACCAAGAGTCCCAAGGAGATCTGCGTGATTTCCTACGACAGCGAGACCCCCCGCTGAATTTCTAGCCTCCCAAGCTCTGGACCTCCCAAGTAACCTCCAACGACCCGGCCGGGATGCCCCCCAGCCGGGTCGCTCTGTTTTTGGCGCCTGATTTCGTGTGCGTCGCGCGAAAAAGTCTCACAGAGACGTGACGCCGCCCAGGCCGTCGCGCACGTAACGCCCTGCCCCATCACCGCGAATTTCATCAAGCACCCGGCAATGTCGCGCCGGGACCGGTGATGGACTTTTCGATGCTCAATCTCGTTCTCGCGCTGCTCGCAGGTGTCGTCACCGTGGCTGCCCCTTGCACGCTCCCGATGCTGCCTATCCTCCTCGGGGCATCGGTCGGCCAGTCCGGCAAGGTACGGCCGGCGATGATCGCACTCGGCTTTGTGATGTCATTCTCGATGGTGGCATTGCTGCTGAGTGCGATCACGCGCGTGTTCGATTTCGACCCCAATCATCTGCGAAACGCTGCGGCGGTCGTTCTGGTCGGCTTCGGTTTGCTGATGATCTGGCCGGCACCGTTCGAATGGCTCTCGGTCCGGATCGGCGCCTTCAGCGCCCATTCGGCCGCGTCCCGTCAGGGCGTGATTGGCGGCTTCGTTCTGGGCACCACGCTCGGCCTGGTCTGGACGCCTTGCGCCGGCCCGGTGCTGGGTTCGATCCTGACCGTCATCGCGACATCGAAAGACACTGCCTGGGCGAGCCTGTTGCTCGTCGTCTATGCGATCGGCGCGGCGCTGCCGATGCTCGCGATCGCCTATGGCGGGCAGGCCGTCACCACCCGCGTTCGCAGCGTCGCGCGGATCGCGCCGCGACTGCAGCAAGGGTTCGGCGTCGTCGTGATCGCCTTCGCGCTTCTCTCCTACTTCCAGTACGACACGCTGATCGTGGCGTGGCTGACCGGATTTTACCCCAATGGCCAGATCGGCCTCTGATCCAATGGAGACCACTATGACCCTACCCTCACTCGCCGCATCCGCTGTGATCGCCATGCTTTCTCTCGCGGGCTCGGTAGTACCTGCCTTCTGCGGTGATGCGGCACACGCGACGGAAACGCCGTTCGCCGTCGCCGCAACGCAGGCCACCGCGCCCGATTTCGTCGGCCTCGGCAACTGGTTCAATTCCGCGCCGCTCAAACTGGCCGATCTCCGCGGCAAGGTGGTGCTGGTGAATTTCTGGACCTATGGCTGCGTCAACTGCGTGAACACGCTGCCGCACGTCACCAAGCTCTACGCCAAATACAGGGATCGCGGCTTCGTTGTTATCGGCATCCATACCCCGGAGTTTCCGTTCGAACGTTCGGCGTCCAATGTCCAGACCGCGCTGAAGCGGCACGGCATCACCTATCCGGTGGCGCAGGACAACGATTCGCAGACCTGGAACGCCTACCGTAACCGCTATTGGCCGGCGCAATATATCGTCGACCAGAACGGCAAGATCGTGTTCCAGCACGATGGCGAAGGCCAATACGAGGAGATCGACCGCACCGTGGCGCGGTTGTTAAACGCTGCGAGCTGAGATCACGCAACTCAGGCTGTCACATTACGGCCGCACACTTTGCCGCTTGACGCGGCCACGCCGGCCGTGATGTTTGCCGCCAACGATGGATACCGCGGCAAGCGAGAATGAAGTCAGGCTGCGCAAGGGCACGTCGCTCAATGAGCGGCTCATCCTCGCGGGCGTTGCCGTACTCATGTGTTTGATTGCCTTGCCTGGCCTTAGTCACCTGGCGGACGAATATTGGCTTGGCATCGCCGCCCTGTTTGCGCTGCTGTTCGGATGCGTCCTGCTGGGCGCAGCCTTGCTTGATCGCAACGTCGTCTGGATCATTACGCCAGGCGAAATCCTGATCGGCGAACAACGTCCGTTCGGAAAGTTGCACCGAAGATTGATCAGGGATGATGAAATATCGGGGATGCGTCTTCGAAGGAGCAGCGGCAAATCAATCGAGTTCAGCCTCCTATTCGAGACTGAATCGGGCGATTTGCTTGCCTCGCCCCCGTTGCCGGACATCACGCAGGTGCACCAAACCACTGTCCGAATTGCCCGGCTGCTGCGGCTTCCTAATCCCGCGCCGATCGAGAATCCGCTCGACGCCGCAAATGCCGGGATTCAGCTAGGCAAGCCGGTCAACCCCAAACGGGTGCGAGCATACAGGCTTCTCATCGTGCTGCTTGCCTGCATGCTGAGCATTCCGTTTATCCATGCGCTCTGGAACGACACATTGTCCGCCTTTGGGATCGCCGTCTGGTCGCTCGGCGCGATCGTCGTCTTCGTACTGCTCAGATCCCTCAATCGGATGGCTGCATGCTGGACCGTCCGCGATGGCGCCATCAGGATTGAACGACTGTCGTGGAATGGCACGATGGAAGTGGAAACGATCGGCGGTGACGACGTCGCGACCGTCGACGTCGAGAGCGGCGGTCGCAAGGATAGCCTCTACGTGATCGCAATCCGGCTTCGCACGGGGAAGAAAATCCGAAGCCCGGCGCTGGCCGGCAAGGATCAGACCCGCGCCGTGCAAGCCGAGATCATCCGGCGACTGGGACTGAATCCATCGGCTGCCGGATAGGCTTGCACGCCTGTTCCGCGCGGCACGCAGGTATAATCGTCGCATCGAGCATGGTAAGGTACACGCCTGGTTCGGACGCAATTTTCGAAAACTCCAGTTCGGTTTTTCGAGATCGCGCCTGACGAAACTTGCGACAGGTGGTTGCCGATGTTCGAAGGCTGGGATGCGGTCGTATTGGCCCGGGCGCAGTTTGCATTCACGATGTCGTTCCACATCATATTCCCTGCCTTCTCGATCGGGCTCGCCAGCTATCTCGCCGTGCTCGAAGCGCTGTGGCTTTGGACCGGGCGCGAAGTCTTCATCAACCTGTTCAACTACTGGCTAAAAATCTTTGCCGTCGCCTTCGGCATGGGCGTGGTATCGGGCATCGTGATGTCCTACCAGTTCGGCACCAACTGGTCGGCCTTTTCCGACAAGACCGGCCCGGTGATCGGGCCGCTGATGGCCTATGAGGTTTTGACGGCGTTCTTCCTCGAAGCCGGCTTCCTCGGCGTGATGCTGTTCGGCCTTAAGCGTGTCGGGCCAAGACTGCATTTTCTGGCGACGCTGATGGTCGCGATCGGCACGCTGATTTCGGCGTTCTGGATTCTGTCCGCCAATTCCTGGATGCAGACGCCGGCCGGCCATGCCGTCAATGCCGACGGGCAGTTCATCGCCGCCGACTGGCTGAAGGTGATCTTCAACCCGTCATTTCCCTACCGCCTCGTGCACATGGTGCTGGCGGCGTATCTGACCACCGCGCTGGTGGTCGGCGCGGTCGGCGCCTGGCATCTGCTGCGCGACCGCCATCTCGCGGGCCCGCGCGTGATGTTTTCGATGGCGATGTGGATGGCGACGCTGGTGGCGCCGATCCAGATCCTCGCCGGCGATCAGCACGGGCTCAACACGCTGGAGCATCAGCCGGTGAAGATCATGGCGATGGAGGGGCATTTCCAGAGCCACAAGGACGGTGCGCCCCTGGTCCTGTTCGGCCTGCCCAACCAGAGTGCCGGCAGGGTCGACTACGCGATCGAGGTGCCGAAGCTGGGATCGGTGATCCTCAAGCATTCGCCTGATGCGCCGATGGCCGGCCTCGACACCGTGCCGCGCGAAAACTGGCCGCCGGTGCCGATCACGTTCTGGTCGTTCCGCATCATGGTCGGCATGGGACTGCTCATGCTGGCGCTCGGCCTGTTCAGCCTGTTGATGCGCATGCAGGGCAAGCTCTACGATTCCCGGTTGCTGCACATGTTTGCGGTCGCGATGGCTCCCGCAGGCTTCATCGCCGTGCTGGCGGGCTGGATCACCACCGAGACCGGGCGGCAGCCCTACACGGTGTACGGATTATTGCGGACGCTTGAATCGGCGTCGCCGCTGGCGGCGCCCGCGGTCGCCTCGTCGCTGATCGCCTTCATTATCGTCTATTTCGCCGTGTTCACGGCCGGCGTAATCTATTTGCTGCGCCTGATGGCGGCCCCGCCGCATCCCGGCGAAGAGGGACCGTCGCACGACGTTCCGATCCGCTCGGCCGGCATCACGCCTGCCGCAGGCGCGGCAACCGAGGGGGCCGCCCGATGATCCCGATCGACCTTCCGACCATCTGGGCCTTCATCATCGCTTTTGCGGTGTTCGTCTACGTCGTGATGGACGGCTTCGACCTCGGCCTCGGCATCCTGTTTCCGCTGTTTCCGGAGAAGCGGGATCGCGACGTCGTCATGAACAGTGTCGCGCCGGTCTGGGACGGCAACGAAACCTGGCTGGTGCTCGGCGGCGGCGGCCTGATGGCGGCCTTCCCGCTGGCCTATGCCGTGCTGATGCCGGCGCTCTATACGCCGATGATTGCCATGCTGCTCGGCCTGGTGTTCCGCGGCGTCGCCTTCGAATTCCGCTGGCGCACGACAAGGGAGCGAAACAGGTGGGACATCGCCTTTTTCGGCGGCTCGTTGCTGGCGACGCTGGCGCAGGGCATCGCGCTCGGCGCCATCCTGCAGGGCGTGCATGTCGAGGGGCGGTACTATGCCGGCGGCTGGTGGGACTGGCTGACGCCGTTCAGCATTTTGACCGGCGTGTCGCTGGTGATCGGCTATGCGCTATTAGGGGCGACATGGCTGGTCATGAAGACCGAAGGCGCATTGCGCGACCGCGCCTATCATCTGAGCTGGGTCCTGTTGCTGGCGATGCTGGGCGCCATCGGCGCGGTGAGTATCGCAACCCCGTTCCTTCATGTGCAGTACACGCACCGCTGGTTCGCCTGGCCGAACATCCTCTTTACCGCGCCGGTACCGATCGCAGTCGCCGCGGTCACCGTCCTGTTGCTGCGCAGCCTCGCCAACAAATACGACTACCAGCCGTTCTTCCTGGCGCTGGCGCTGTTCGCGCTGTCCTATGCCGGGCTCGGCATCAGCATGTATCCCTATATCGTACCGCAGAGCATCACGATCTGGCAGGCGGCGGCGCCGGCGAACAGCCAGCTTTTCATGCTGTTCGGCGTCGCCGCGCTGATCCCGCTGATCCTCGGCTATACCGCCTGGGCCTATTGGGTGTTTCGCGGCAAGGTCAAACCCGAGAGCGGATATCATTGATGCCGACAGAGCCAAACCCGCGCCCGCTGACACAGCGCCTGCTGTGGTTCGTCGCGCTGTGGCTTGGCGGCGTCGGCACCGTGGCGCTGATTTCGTTTTGCCTGCGGCTGTGGATCGCGCCGAAATAAGGCAGCGGGGACCTCCCATGAATTGGGCAGTTGACGGAAACAGAAGACATTTCAACTACCTATTCGCCCCACTCGCCCTAAACTTGCCATCAAGCCGGCCCTGAGATTTGATGGTTCCCGAGCGCGATCAGCAAAAGTGGGAACCGGTTTTGCGTCCGATCGCGCTCTGACCTAAAAATGGCGCATGATCTTGTCGCCAAACCGCTCACACTTTGGCGGATCATGCGCATTTGGCCAGCGCGCCACGAGGAGAGTTCTTCGATGACTAAATTTCGGCACGTGATCTGGATGGTGATCGCTGCAAGCGGTCTGGTCCTTTCGGCCCCGCAGAGCCAGGCGCAGATGCGACAGCCCGACGTCGGCGACCAGCCGGGGCTTATCCCTGACGAGTCGATCGAACTCGATCCGCAGTTCAAAAAGACCGCGGTACTCTATCGCACCAACGAAGCGCCGGGCACCATCATCGTCGTCACGGCCGAACGTCATCTCTATCTCATTCAGGGCAACGGCCGTGCGCTGCGCTATGGCATCGGCGTCGGCCGCGAGGGATTCCAGTGGCAGGGCCTGGTCAACATCACGCGCAAGGCGGAATGGCCGGACTGGACGCCGCCGCCGGAGATGATCGCGCGCCAGCCCTACCTGCCGCGCTTCATGGCCGGCGGTCCCGGCAATCCGCTCGGGGCGCGCGCGATGTATCTCGGCACCACCGTCTACCGCATCCACGGCACCAACCGGCCTGACACGATCGGTACCGCCGTCTCCTCCGGCTGCTTCCGGCTGGTCAACGCCGACGTTGCCGACCTCTACGAGCGTGTGCCGGTCGGCACCAAGGTCATCATCCGGCAAAAGCCGGAATTGTAATTGCGACACGGCCTCTCCTGCGGATCCATTCCCTGAAATTAGTGAGTTAAAAAATGCTACGGACATTTCGAGGCGGCCTCCTGATCGGGCTGGCGGTCGCAGTCGCGATCGCGGCTATCGCAATCACCTATGAGCGTTACGACACCAAGACGCTGAAGCGGACTATCCGCCGCGGCGACGTGCTGTGCGGCGTCAACAAGGGCCTGCCCGGCTTCTCAATCCCTGACGACAAAGGCGACTGGACCGGCTTCGACGTCGACTTCTGCCGCGCGGTGGCCGCGGCGATCTTCGACGACCCCAAGAAGGCGAAGTTCATCCCGCTCGACGCCAATGAGCGTTTCAAGGAACTGCAGAGCCGCAAGGTCGACATCCTTTCCCGCAACACGACCTGGAGCATGTCGCGCGAGAGCAACTACGCGCTCTATTTCCCGGCCGTCGCCTATTACGACGGCCAGGGCTTCATGCTGCCACGCTCGCGCAACATCGATTCGGCGCTGGACCTCAACAACAGCAAGGTTTGCGTGCAGGAGGGGACGACGACGGTACTCAACGTCGCCGACCATTTCCGCGCCAACAACATGAAATACACCGAGGTCAAATTTCCCAAGCTGGAAGACGTACTCAAGGCCTATGAATCCGGCAAGTGCGACACCTTCACCGCCGACGTCTCTCAGCTCTACGCGCTCCGCTTGAACCTTATCCAGCCGAGCGACCATGTCATCCTGCCAGACGTCATCTCCAAGGAGCCGCTCGCGCCCGTGGTGCGCCAGCGCGACGACGACTGGATGATGCTCGTGAAGTGGACGCTGTATGCGATGATCAACGCCGAGGAACTCGGCATCACCTCGAAGAACATCGACGAGGCGCTGAAGTCGAAGAAACCCGACGTGATGCGGCTGGTCGGCACCGAGGGCAGCTATGGCGAGGACCTCGGGCTGCCCAAGGATTGGGCCGCCCGCATCATTCGCCACGTCGGCAATTACGGCGAGGTCTACGAGCGCAATGTCGGCGAAGGATCGAAGCTGAAGATCCCGCGCGGGCTGAATTCGCTCTGGAGCAACGGCGGCATCCAGTACGCTCCGCCGATACGGTGACGGCCGCGAGGCCGTCATTCCGGGGCGCGCTTAGCGCGAACCCGGAATCTCGAGATTCCGGGTCTGGTCCTTCGGACCATCCCGGAATGACCGGGTAGCCTTCAATACCCCTTCATCCGCGCCAGTTGATCCGCGTGGTAGTTGCTGTCCCCGAACAATTCCTGGCAGACCCGCGCGCGCTTCATGAAGAAGCCGATGTCGAACTGGTCGGTCATGCCCATGCCGCCATGCATCTGCACGCCCTCCTGCACCGCCAGCGTCGCGGTGGTGCCGGCGCGTGCCTTGGCAACTGCGACCACGGCACCCGCGTGATCGAAATCGCCGTCCAGCGTTTGCAGCGCCCTCAGGACGGCCGCGCGGGTGATCTCGATATCGATATAAAGCTGAGCCGCGCGGTGCTGCAGCGCCTGGAATTCGCCGATCAGTTTGCCGAACTGCTTGCGTTCCTTGAGATAGGTGACGGTGCGGCCGAACACCTCCTCGCTCAGGCCCACCATTTCGGAGGCCACCGCACCGCGGCCGATATTGAGCACGCCGTCCAGCAGCGCCCCGCCCTGATCGACCTCGCCGAGCACATGATCAGCATCGACCTCGACATTGGCGAATTCGATTCTGGCGGCGTTATGCACATCGACCATCACGGTGCGTTCGATGGCGACTCCCCTGGCCTTGGGATCGACCAGAAACAGCGTCAGCCCGTTGCGCTCGCCGGCCGCGCCGCCGGTGCGGCCGGCAACGATCAGAAGATCGGCGGCGTGGCCATCGACCACGAGGGCCTTGGCGCCGTTCAGTTTGAACCCGTTGCCGGAACGCACCGCCTGCAACCTTGTCTGCAGCGGACGATGTTTTGCGCCTTCGTCGATCGCGAGCGCAGCCAGCAGCGAGCCGTCGGCGATCTTCGGCAGATGCGCCGATTTCTGCGCCTCGCTGCCGCCGCGCGACAATGCCGAGGCCGCCAGGATCGCCGTCGACAAGAACGGCGACGGCATCAGGGTGCGGCCGATTTCCTCCATCACCACGCCGGCCTCGACACAGCCGAGCCCGCTGCCGCCGAAATTTTCGGGCACCAGCAATCCGGAAAAGCCCATCTCGGCAAACGCCTTCCAGAGGTCGCGGGAAAAGCCCGTGGCGTCTTTGCTGTCGCGCAAGCTGCGCAGATGCGACACCGGCGCCTTGTCGCTGATGAGACCGCGCGCGCTGTCGCGCAGCATGGATTGTTCTTCGGTGAGGACGAGGGGCATTGGCTGTTCCAGTTCAAAAGTAGCGCGTGAATTTTGAGGCGTCATTCCGGGGCGATGCGCAGCATCGAACCCGGAATCTCGAGGTTCCGGGTTCACGCTCCGCGTGCCCCGGAACGACGGAAAGAGCCTCACGCCCCCGGCAGATCGAGGATGCGCTTGGCGACAATGCCGAGCATCACCTCGCTAGTACCGCCTTCGATCGAGTTGGCCTTGGTGCGCAGCCAGGCGCGCGGACGGGCGCCGCCCCTGGAGCGCCCGCTTTCCCATTCCAGCGCATCGATGCCGCCGGCCGACATCAGGATTTCGTGGCGGCGCTTGTTGAGCTCGGTGCCGTAATACTTCATCGCCGAGGAAAACGCCGGATGCGACTGCCCGGCCTTGGCGAGATCAACGGCGCGCTCGGCCACGGCCGCAAACGCCGCCTCGTCGATGTCGAACGCGGCGATCTGGCCACGCAGCATGGCATCATCGAGCCGGCCGGAATCATCGCTACCGACGGAGTCAGCGGCGACCTGCCCAAGCGGACGGCCAATACCGCGCTCGCCAGTGCCCGAGATCATCGCGCGCTCATGCTGCAGCAAATATTTCGCGACATCCCAGCCGCGGTTGACTTGGCCTACCACATGCGACTTCGGCACGCGGACATTGTCGAAGAAGGTTTCGCAGAACGGCGAATAGCCCGATATCAACAGGATGGGCTTGGTTGAAACGCCCTTCGAGGCCATGTCGAACAGGATAAAACTGATGCCGTCGTGCTTCTTCGCCGCGGGATCGGTCCGCACCAGGCAGAAGATCCAGTCGGCGTAGTTCGCGTATGATGTCCAGATCTTCTGACCATTGATGATGTAATCGTCGCCGTCGCTCTCGGCACGGGTCTGCAGCGAGGCGAGGTCCGATCCGGCGTTCGGCTCGGAATAGCCCTGGCACCAGCGGATCAGGCCCGCGGCGATTTTTGGCAGATGCTCCTTCTTCTGCGCCTCGTTACCGTACTTCAGCAGTGCCGGCCCGAGCATCCAGATGCCGAAACTCGACAGCGGCGACCGCGCGCCCATTGCCGCCATCTCCTCGCGCAGCACCTTGTGCTCGGCGCGATCGAGCCCTCCGCCGCCATATTCCTTCGGCCAATCCGGCACGGTCCAGCCCTTGTCGCGCATCCGCTCGAACCAGACGCGCTGCGGCTCGGACGAGAATTTTGCGTTACGTCCGCCCCAATAGGTATCGTTCTCCGAGGTCATCGGACGCCGCATCTCCGGCGGGCAATTGGCCTCCAGCCAGGCGCGGGTTTCACGGCGGAATGTTTCCAGATCGGACATGATGGCGTTTCCATGTGGGATGTTGAGGTGACCTTAGCCCTCGCGTTGCGGAATTCAATATATGTCTGACGTCAGCCCATGCCGCGCCGACGGTAGTCATGACGCCCGATCGGGTGTATGCGCAAAGCCGTAACGATTGAAAAACAACAGGAAACCGGCATGCGCCTGAAATTGCTTTCGCCTGGCGAAATGAGCGCCGACCAGAAAGAAACCTACGACGAAGCGATATCAGGCAAGCGCGGCGCCCCGCCGGCGCCGATGATGGCCTGGCTCAACAGTCCCGAGATGGCGCGGCATGCCACAAGGCTCGGCGAGCAACTTCGGTTCAACACGATGTTTCCGGCAAAGCTTTCCGAGATCGCGATCCTCGTCACCGCGCGGCACTGGACCTCGCACTACGAATGGTTCGCGCACAAGCGCCTGGCGTTGAAGGGCGGTATGGATCCCAAGATCATCGAGGACATCCGCGACCGCCGCACGCCGACCTTCGACGATCCCAAGGGCCAGATGATCTACGACGTCGCCAAGTCGCTGCATGAGGGCAAAGGCGTGTCGCAGCCGCTGTATGACGAGGCCGTGAAGGTGCTCACCGAACGCGGGATCGTCGAGGTGATCGGGCTGTGCGGCTATTACACCATGGTATCGATGACGCTGAACACGTTTGAGTTCGGACTGCCTGACGGAGAGGTGTCAGATCTTGCGTGAGCGCGTACGGTGCGTAACTCTCCCTCTCCCGCAAGCGGGCGAGGTTGAGATCAACAAGCGGAGACAACATGCCCGAGAACCCACCCATCATTGCCGGCACCCGGATCGGGCATGTCCACCTCAAGGTCGCTGACCTCGAGCGCGCGCTCGGCTTCTATTGCGGCGTGCTTGGCTTCGAGGTGATGCAGCGGATGGGCGCCAGCGCGGCATTCATTTCGGCCGGCGGCTATCATCATCACATCGGCCTCAACACCTGGGAAAGCAAAGGCGGCCATCCGCCGCCGCCGGGCACCACCGGGCTGTTTCACACCGCCATTCTCTATCCGACGCGCCCCGCGCTGGCGGATGCGCTGTATCGCGTGATCGAGGCCGGCATCGAGCTCGATGGCGCCAGCGACCACGGCGTCAGCGAGGCGCTTTATTTGCGCGATCCCGACCAGAACGGCGTCGAGCTCTACCGCGACCGGCCGCAGGAAGAATGGCCTCGCGCACCGGATGGATCGCTCGCGATGTTCACGAAAAGGCTGGATCTGGAGGATCTGTTGCGGCAGCGGGAGGCATAAGACGGCACATCGTCAAAGCATATTCAACAAACTTGCGAGCCAACCGGATACATAGAGACCGAGACCGAAGATCGCGTGCGTGAGGAGGCTATGCAGGCGAGCGGCCATCGGGCGCGACGTGCGGCTGGCGGCGACGCCGAGGCCCATTCCGGGCTGCATCAGCAGAAACGGGAAGGTCACGCTGCCGACGCCGACAACCAGCGGAGGGCCGATGGTTGGATGGTGGACCCAGTCGAGGCCCCAGATCGCAAGCAGCATGGCCGCGAGCACGATGCCGATCAGATAGTGGGCACCCCACCCGATCAGGCGTTCGCCCTCTACCGGCGGAGAGACGGCGATTTGATCGTGGCGAAAGCGCCCGCGCAGCAGATGGCCGATCCAGCGGCCCACCAAACCATAGTCCAATGGGGCAATGCCGAGCAGCCGCTTCCGCAGCGCGGTCCAGCCGTCCATGATCGCCGTCGCACCTGATCCCATCAAGACCGCGTCTATGAGATAGTTCGTTGCCTCAACCACGCGCCGTCTCCGCCGCCGCGTCCGATGCAGCCCCTGCTCGAGCGCGCACCATCCAGCAGGCGGCTGTAAAGCGAACCTCTGCTTCGTGCACAAAAGGAGAAAAGGCGGCGCGAACCGTCTCGATGACCTGCGCACGGACCCGGCTGTCCGTCTCCTGCAGGATCAGGCCGACGGGACCAAGCTGCGACAAGTAACGGACCAGTTCCTTCTCGGATAACGTGCAGGTGACATCGATGGGCCGGATATCGATTTCGGCCCAGCCGCTCTCTTGAAGGATGGCGTTGACCCGGTAGCGGTCGGCGAAGGCGAACTGTCCCGGTGCTCCCGGCCGGCGGGCGGGTAGATTTGGCAGCAGCGGTGCCGCGGCACGTTCGGCTGTTGTCATGAACGTATTTTCCGCGGGCTCCCGCCAGGCAACGAATCGCATCTCGGCGTCATTCTTGGCGGCGCGCCGCAGGTTCGAGAAGGCGCGAACCGGATTTCCAACGAACATCACGCCGAAGCGCGAGATGATCGTATCGAATCTGTCGGGCTGGAACGCATACGTCTCTGCGCTGGCGCAAACGAAGCTCGCCGGCACGCGCTCCGACTCGGCGCAGGCTCGGGCGGCCGCGATCATCGGCTCCGAAATGTCGATGCCGGTGCAGCTTCCCTTTGTTGCGAGCCGCCGCGCGACCGCGAGCGTTGTGCCGCCCGCGCCACAGCCGACGTCGAGCACGCAGGCACCGGATCGGGAGGCAACCGCTTCGACGAGGATTTCCTTGAACGGTTTGAATATCCGTTCGATCACATCCTGAGTTCCAAGCCAGGCGCGTCCCGCGGGACCGTTCCAAAGTCTCATTTGTTCGTCATCGCTCAGGTGCGCTGCATCCATGATCCGTCTTCCTTGTTGCTTGCCTTCACCGAAGGGAAGGCTCCATGATGCCAGTTCAAGTCAACTTGAGGTCAAGAGATGGATGGCATTGATATCGCGGAGGTGGCGCAGCGTTCCGGCGTTCCCGCCTCGACGCTGCGGTTCTACGAGGAAAAGCGGCTGATCGCCTCGATCGGGAGGCGTGGTCTGCGCCGCTTGTTCGATGCGACCGTGCTGGAGCGGTTGGCGCTGATAGCGGTGGGGGGCGCGCCGCCGGATTTTCGCTCGACGAGATTGCGCGGATGTTCGCGCCCGACGGACGGCCGCGTATCGATCGGAAGATGCTCGTGGCGAAGGCGGAGGAGCTAGACAGGACAATTCGCAGACTGAACGCCATGCGGGACGGCCTGCGCCATGCTGCGGCGTGCCCCGCGCCAAGCCACATGGAATGCCCGACCTTCCGTCGCATTCTGCGGGCCGCCGCGTCAGGTGCTATTGGTCGACGGGAGAGGGCTCGGCGGCCATCGCGGGCACTAGTCCGGTAACGGCAATCGTCACCGTTCAGCCGAAAGCCTCTTCACTTGGACGTTCCGCGAATCATGACCAGCACCGCCGCCGTCAGCTCCACCGCGACGCAGCCGTAGAACGGCAGCGTATAGCTGCCGGACAGATCGCGCAGCAGGCCGACCACGCCGGGACCGAACGCGTAAGTGATCTGGTTGACTGCCGTGATCAGGCTGACCAGCACGCCGAACGAACGCGGATCGAACTCGCGCTGCACGATCAGCGCCGGCAGCGTGATCAGATTGCCGACCGAAAAGCCGAACAGCGCACAGGCCGCGATCAGCGCGTAATCATGATGCACGTTGATGATGATCAGCAGCGCGATCGCCTGGCTGACGAACGAAAGCGACGACGCCAGCCGCTGATTCATCCGGTCGATCACGAACGAAAACAGCACGCGGCCGACCACCGCCATCGCGGTCAATAGCGCCACCGCAATCGCCGCCTGCTGCCGCCCGATCACCGAATCCAGAAACGAGATCAAATGCACGATGAAGCCGACCTGTGCGAACAGCACCAGCGCGAACGCCGCTGACACCGAGAGGAAGCCGATATCGCGAAAGGCGCGTGCGCGAATTTGCGTCGGCGACGGCGCGTCCGCGGCCTCGACATCGCCTGCGCTCGAATGGGCCGGCGGCCGTCCGACGGCCAGCAGGATCACCGGCACCATCACCGCGACCATCACCACCGCGGACGCGGTCATCGCGCGGGAAAAACCGAAATGGCCGATCGCCATGACCAGCAAGGGGACGCCGGCGATGCCGCCAAAGCTCGCGCCGTTCAGCGCCAGGCTGATCGCCATGCCGCGCTTCTTGTCGAACCAGAGGCCCAGCACGTTGGTGATGATGCCGAGGCTGGTGCCGGCCCAGCCGAAGGCGAGCACGGCATTGGCAAGGTAAAGCTGCCAAGGCTCGCGCACCTGCCCGATCGAGATCGCGGCGGCGGCCATCGCGAACGTTCCCGCGATCAGGCAATTGCGCGGGCCGAACGCCTTGATGGCTTCGCTGACGAACGCCACCAGCGCGGCGCCGAACAGATAGAAGAACGTGGTGCCGGACGAGATCAGCGACGCCGGCCAGCCGTGCAACCGCTGCAGTTCGGCGACATAGACGCTCTGGCCATAGAAGCCGAGCCCCCAGCCGAACGTCGCCAGCAGGAAACAGACGACGACGATGCGCCAGCCGTCGTAGCGGATCGAGGTCTCGTCGCGAGCGGTGTAGTTGAGAGCGTCCAAGAGAGGCCTCTTCGTTTCTGTCGCGTCATTGCCGCGCTTGCCGGGCACATGTCGGCAACAGCGAACAAAGCTGCAAGGGCGATCAATTCGACGGACACCGAACTGTCAGCAGATGGCAACAATAGCGTTTTCGAGCGAAGTGGATCCCGGTTCGCGTAAAGAAAACGCGTCAAACAAAAAGCTAGCCTGCCGGCTTCGACGGATCGTAGAAGAACCGTTCGCGGAAAACCCTGTCGCCGCGCCATTCCTGCAGCGCAACTTCGTCGAACCGGCCGGTCTTGCCGGAATGGTAGACGAACTCGAACACCCAGTTGATCGCGACGCGATCGCCCTCGACGATCGACGTCACGCAAGTCGACGTGACGCTCTTCACGCGTTCCAGCACCGCGCGCTCATGCGCCACCAGAACATCGCGGCCGACCCGCGGCGTCGCCGCGTTCTCCTGCATGCTGGCGTCCTCGGTATAGAAACGCTCGATCGCCCCGGCGTGATCGCCAGAGACGACGGCTGCAATGAACTCATCGAGCCGGGCGCGCGTCGGCATGGGACCTCCAGCAATTGACGTGAGAATTATAGCGTTTTCGAGCGAAGTGGGCACCGGTTCGCGCGAAGAAAACGCGTCAAACATGAATCTGCAGCTTCGGTTCTGATTCAATCAGAACCGAAGCTCTAAATACTCAGATCGGGAATCTCGTCGACCGCCCGCAATTTTGCGCGCTGCTTGGCGAATGACGCAAGCGACAAAACCGCAAGACCCAGCAGCACCGGCGGAAACACCACCATGTTGACCATCGACCAGCCGTAATGCGCCAGCAACTGGCCGGACGAGAACGAGCCCAGCGCCATCATCCCGAACACCAGGAAATCGTTGAAGGCCTGCACCTTGTTGCGTTCCTGCGGCCAATGCGTCTCCAGCACCAGTGCCGACGCGCCGATAAATGCAAAGTTCCACCCCACCCCGAGCACGATCAGCGTCGCCCAGAAATGCATCGCGGTGATGCCGGCAAGGCCGATTCCCGCCGCAGCCGCTTCCAGCAGCAGGCCGAGCGCCACGATCCTTGGCGCGCCGAAGCGTGCGATCAGCGAGCCCGTGAAGAAGCTCGGCCCGTACATCGCCACGATGTGCCACTGAATGCCGAAATTGGAATCGCTGACCGTCAGGCCGCACATCTTCATGGCGAGCGGCGCCGAGGTCATCACCAGATTCATCATGGGGTAGGCAATCACCCCGCACATCGCGGCCGCAATGAAGCGCGGCTGCCGCGCGATCGTCCACAGCGGCCGGCCGCCATGCATATCCGACGGCGCCGGCTTCGGTGCATCGACACCCCACAGCACCGCCATAGCCACCAGCGCGACAAAGGCCTGCACCACGAAGCTGCAGGCAAACAGATAAGGCGGCCAGATATCCATGGTCCACTGCACGAGCTGCGGACCGAGCACGCCGGCGAATACGCCGCCCGCCATCACCCAGGACAATGCCTTGGGACGGAATGCGGCACTGGCGCCGTCGGCGGCGGCAAAGCGATAGGATTGCGCCACCGCGCCGTAGAAACCGCCGAGGAACGTCGCGCCGCAGAACAGCCAGAACGAAGCGTACAGGACGGCGACGGCGGCGAACGCGCCGGTCAGCACGCCGCAGAACGTACCGATGATGAAAGCTGCGCGGCGGCCATAGGCGCGCGAGATCGCGCCAGTGGGCAGCGTGCCGGCGGCGAGCCCGAGCACATACATCGAGAGCGGCACGGTGGCGAACGTGATGCTCGGCGCCAGTGTCGCGCCGACGATCGAGCCGGTGGCGAAGATGACCGCCGAATTGGCGCCGGTCAGCGCCTGCGCCGCGGCAAGCCTCAGCACATTGGCGCGCGCGCGTGCGTCGTTAGTTACCTCTACGGTAGCAGTCGTATCCAGCATCGGCCTTCCCGCCCGGCAGGCCCCGGGCAGGGAGCCTTATCGATTCATTGCGGGCCACTATGAAGACGTGAGGAGGCGCGATCAACCGGCGCAAACGGGCGCAGGCCATGCGAAGCGCGCACCCGCTCGTCGCGGAAAATGCGTCCTCGGGCCGAAGGGCAGACCAGCGCCGCGCACCCGCTCGCGCGAGCGAGCGGACAGCAGACTACGTTACGCGAAAGCGTCCTTTCACGGCCGCTTCTTGCCCGGTTTCCTTTCGGCTCGCACCGCACCGGTCTTGTGGACTTTTGAGCGAGGATCGGCCACGCCGGGGCGCGGGAAACCTGGATTCCAATCAAGCGTAATCGTGGCGGCGAAGCCGAAGAAGCTGGAGCGGCTCATGCCGAGCTCTGTGGCGCGCTTGTCGACCCGCGTAATCAGGCTCTTCGGCAAATAGACGTTCACCCGCTCGGACGGATCGGGCGGATCGACCCCGACAATAAAATAGGCGACGACGTCGGCGCCCTTGGGCAACGCGATCTGCTCGATCGGCGTCGGCTCCGGCAGCGGCCTGCCCTGCTCTGCCATTCCGTCCACCGCTCGCGCCAGCGCGCCCTCCGCTTTCTCGATCGCCTCTTCCTGCGAACGCCCGCCGGCCACGCAGCCCGGAAAATCGGGAAACCATGCGCCGAGCGCACCGCGCGGACCGCGCTCCAGCACTGCCGGATAATGCCGCTTCTTCAATCTGGCCTCCTCGCGAGTGGTATGCTATTTAACACACACGGGGTGTGTCAAATCACACAATGATGATAGCATGGGCCAGGATGGCGGGCAAAATGGACACGCAGGCTGAACTCCGCATTATCCGTGCGGCCTACGCCAAACAGGTGCTTGCCGCCGCAAACGTGACCGATGCGCGCGTAGCCCAAGCGTTTGCGACCATTCCGCGCGAGGATTTTCTCGGCCCGGGTCCGTGGCTGGTAAGACGGTGGATGCGCGACTATGTGTCGACGCCCGACGCCGATCCCGTCTATCTCTATACCGACGATCTGGTCGCGCTGGTGCCCGAGCGTGGCGTCAATAACGGGCAACCGTCGCTGCACGCCCATCTCATCCATCAGGCCTTGCCCGCGGTCGGCGGGCACGTGGTGCATGTTGGGACTGGCACGGGCTATTACACCGCCATCCTCGCACATCTCGTCGGGCCGTCCGGGCGGGTAACGGGAATCGAATATGATGGGAGCCTTGCCGCGCGTGCCGGAGCCAACCTGGCACCCTATCCGAATGTCGCGGTTATTGAAGGCGACGGCACGCAGGTGCCGTTCGATGCCGCCGACGTGATCTATGTCAATGCCGGCTGCACGCGACCGGCGACATGCTGGCTCGATGGCCTTGCCGATGGCGGCCGCCTGATCATGCCGATGACGTCGGATCGGGGATTTGGCGGCGTTACGCCGGAGCGCATGGCGAGTGCCGGCGCCGTGTTCCGAATTGAGCGAAGAGCGGCGGACTATTTTGCATATTGGGTCTCGCCCGTTGCGATCTTTCCCTGCGCCGGCAGCCGCGACGAGGCGTCCGAACGGGCGCTGGCCGAAGCCTTTGCCCGTGGCGGCTTGCAAAAGGTGACGCGGCTGTACCGCGACCAGGACGTTTCCGACGAGCGCTGCTGGCTTCGCGGGCCGGGCTGGTGCCTCGCCTTCAATTGACGCGCCAAAGGGCGACTACGCTGACAGGTCCGATCGCTGAAAAGCCAGGATCATATTGTTGGCGGGCATTTGCACGGTTTCGATCAATGCAAGGCCAACGTCTGCCGCGAGCTTCTCGACATCGGCGACGTCGCGCACGCCCCATTCGGCGTCCTGCTGGCGAAGGCTGGTGTCGAACACGGCGTTACTCATCGCGGTGTGCTTGCCGTCGCGCTTGAACGGGCCGTACAGAAACAACCGACCGTCAGCGCGCAGATATCGTCCCGCGCCGGCGAACAGGCCCTCGGCGACGCGCCAGGGCGCGATGTGGATCACGTTGGCGCAGAACACCGCCAGCAATTCCGCCGGACCGCCGCCGTCTCGCATCGCCGAAGACCAGACGGGATCGGTGAGATCAATGCGGTGCGGCGGACGAATGTTGGGCATGCCGGCATAGGCGCGCCACGCTTCGATGCTCTTCAGGTGCCGCTCGTTGAGATCGCTCGGCCACCAGGTGATGTCGGGGGTGTGTTTTGCAAAATGCACCACATGCTGGCCGGTGCCGCTGCCGGCCTCCAGCACGTCACCGGATTTGCCGGCGAGAAATTTCTGCAGCACCGCCCAGATCGGCACATGATTGCGGTGGAATGCCGCCGCATCGAGCCGGCCGTCCGGTTCGACCGGCCGGCCATCCTTGCCGAATTCCACGACATATTCGGCCATTACCGCCTCGCCCGAAAATCGTTGCAGAAATCGTTACACGCCTGAAACGCGGGAAGCGTCACTTCAGTTCGCCGCAATAAATCTCTTTCAGCACCTGCAGCAGGCGCAATGCACGCTCGTCGGCCACCCGATAATGCAGCGTCTGCGACGTCCGCCGGAATTCGACCAGACCATCGGCGCGCAATTTCGCCAGATGCTGCGACAATGCGGACTGGCTCAGCTTGACGATGCCGACGAGTTCCCCGACCGTCATCTCGCCGCGCACGGCAAGAAAACAGAGGATCAGCAAACGCTTTTCGTTGGCCAGCATTTTCAGGAGTTGGGCGGCTTCGCCGGCCTGCTTCGCCAGTTTCTTCAGCGCCGCCGCCTCGTCGGCGCCAGGGGCGATTTGCGTCTCTTTGGCTGCCGCCGCGGCTGCTCTCATAGCGTCAAATCCGGGATGGTTTTCCGTGCCTGCGAAGCACAGATAACATATTAGCGTCTCATCCTTTCTTTAGCATTGACTAAATTAGCAAATGTCGATACCGGTTCAAAAAAGCAAGAAATGATGCGGCGATGTGGCCGCGAGGGGAAGAAAACGTGCGGCCTGACCCGTTACGCAGCAAAGCTATTCCCTCTGGTTTCGCCGGCACGGACGCGCCTTTGGGACGACGCGGCTTTCTCACGCTAGGCGCGGCGCTGACCGGCGGCCTCGCCCTTGGCGGCAAACCCGTCATCGCCGCCCCCGCGCAGGAGGCTCCGCCCGCCGACGCCCCCTGGTCGCAATCGATCGGCGCGGGCGTGGTCGACCGGCCCTACGGCCGGCCCGCGGATACCGAAGCCTCCGTGATCCGGCGCAACGTCCCCTGGCTCACCGCCAGCGCGGAATCTTCGGTGAGCTTTTCGCCGTTGCAGGACCTTCACGGCATCATCACCCCGAACGGACTGTTCTTCGAGCGCCACCATGCGGGACGGCCCGATGTCGATCCGGCGCAGCACAAGCTGATGATCCACGGGCTGGTCGAGCGCCCGCTGCTGCTCACCATGAAGGACATCCTGCGCTTCCCGTCCATATCGCGCATCCATTTCATCGAATGCCCGGCCAATGGCGGCATGAACTGGCGCGCCGCGCAGATGAACTCGCTGCAATTCAGCCACGGCATGGTCAGTTGCGCCGAATGGACCGGCGTCAGGCTGTCGACGCTGCTGGAGGAAGTGGGCGTCAAGAAAGAGGCGAATTGGGCGATGGTCGAAGGCGCCGACGGCGCGCATATGAACCGAAGCCTGCCGCTCGAGAAATGTCTGGACGATTGTCTCGTGGTCTACGCGCAGAACGGCGAGGCGCTGCGGCCCGAACAGGGCTATCCGCTGCGGCTGGTGGTGCCGGGCTGGGAAGGCAACGTCAACATCAAATGGCTGCGCAGGATCAAGCTCGGCGACAAGCCATGGCATTCGCGCGAGGAAACCTCGAAATACACCGACCTGATGCCCGACGGCACCTCGCGCGGCTTCACCTGGCTGATCGACGCCAAATCCGTCATTACTTTTCCCTGCCCGGAAAAGCCGCTCGACCGGCCCGGCCTCTATGAGATCAGGGGACTGGCCTGGACCGGTAACGGCAAGGTCAAGCGTGTCGACGTCTCGATGGACGGCGGCGTCAACTGGCAGAGCGCGCGGCTGCACGAGCCGGTGCTATCGAAGGCACTCACAAAGTTCACCCTGCCCTGGCGCTGGGACGGCCGTCCGGCGCTGGTCGCATCCCGCGTCATCGACGAAACCGGTTACGTGCAACCGACAATTGCGGAGCTGCGAAAGCAGCGCGGCTCGAACTCGGTCTATCACAACAATTCGATCCAGACCTGGCAGGTCAAATCAGACGGAAGCGTCTTCAATGTACAGCTCGCGTAAGATTTGCCTGCCGATCGTGGCCATCGTGCTTGCGGCCGGAAACCTCGCCGGCGCGGCCGAGCCCGGCTCGTTCGGTTACGGCACCGTGGCGAGCCCGGCGCAGATCGCGGGATGGGACATTGACGTGCGCGGCGAGGACGGTGCAGGCCTGCCGCCGGGCAAAGGCACGGTCGACAGGGGCGCCGACGTCTACGCCGAGCAATGCGCCGCCTGCCATGGAACCTTCGGCGAAGGCGAAGGCCGCTTCCCCAAGCTGGTGGGCGGCGTCGGATCGCTCCGGGACGAGCGCCCGGAGCCGACGGTCGGCAGCTACTGGCCGTTTGCCCCGACCCTATGGGACTATATTAACCGCGCCATGCCGATGCCCGCGCCGCACACATTGTCAGCGGATGACGTTTATGCTTTGACCGCCTATATTCTGAGCTTGAACGACCTCGTTCCCCATGAATTCGTTGCCGATCGCAACAGCTTGCCGAAAGTCAAAATGCGCAATCGCGACAATTTCATCTGGACCGACCCGCGCCCCGATACGATGGCAAAACCCTGCATGAACGCTTGCGTCAACGCCGCCGATGTCAGGATATCGTCGACGGCCGAAGGCAGGGACCTGACACCGCGCACGACCGGCCCGCTCGACACGATGCAACCGAAATAGAGACTACGGAAACGCCTGTGACCGATCATTTCAAGACGAAATCCGCAAAGCTCCCGGCGTTCACGCTGGCACTGGCGATCGGCGCTTTCGCTTCCACTGGCACCGCGCACGCCCAGTCCGCGGTGGACGAAGGCCGCAAGCTCGCCTTCGACCGCAGCAAGGGCAACTGCCTGACCTGTCATGTCATCAAGGGCGGCAATCTGCCCGGCACGATCGGGCCCGAGCTGATCGACATCAAGAGCAAATATCCCAAGCGCGAGGATCTCGTCGCCATTCTCAACGACGAAACCCTGCGTAATCCGCTGACCGTGATGCCTCCGTTCGGACGCAACCGGATCCTGACCGAAAAGGAAATCAACGCAGTGGTGGATTTCCTGCAGACGCTGTGACGCAAGACCAAGAGATTCAAGACCAAGAGATTTAAGGCTGTGACGTGCGCGCGCACGCTTTAGGAGACGATAGACATGACTGACGTCGGATTTTCGGCCACGCGGCGGCTGATCTTGCAGGGTGCAGGCGCGGTCGCGCTGTTCGGCCTCGGCAATCCACTCTTCGGCCTGACACCGGCGCTCGCCGCGGCCAACGACAAATATCCCGAGGATGCCTTCAAGGCGAAGAGCGAAGCCGATGCGATCAAGGCGCTCTACGGCAAGACGGCGGAGCCTTCAGACAAGGTCAAGATGGACGCGCCCGAAATCGCGGAGAACGGCGCAGTGGTTCCGATTTCGGTGACGACGACGCTTGCGGACGTGACCTCGATCTCGTTCCTGGTCAGCGAAAATCCGGTCGCGCTGGTGGCATCCTACAAGATTCCGGCAGGCACGCTTCCAAACGTTGCCAACCGCATCAAGATGGCGAGAACCAGCAACGTCATCGTGGTCGTGGAAGCCGGCGGCAAGCTCTACAGCGCCACCAAGGAAGTCAAGGTCACCGTCGGCGGTTGCGGCGGTTAAGGGAGAATTCAGATGGCATCGACCATTCGTGTGCGCGCCACTTCGAGCGGCGAGACCACCGAGGTGCAGGCACTGATCCAGCACCCGATGGATTCCGGCTTCGTCAAGGACGCCAAGGGTGAGATCATTCCGGCGCATTTCATCCAGCAACTCACCTTCGAACATGACGGCAAGAACGTGTTCGCCGCGGACTGGGGCGGCGGCGTCTCCAAGGACCCCTATGTCAAGTTCGCCTTCAAGGGGGCCAAGAAGGGCGACGAGCTGAAGATCAGTTGGGTCGACAACAAGGGCGCGACCGACACCGCCACGGCGAAGATCCAATGAAGCTGCGATCCGCGATCTATCTGGCGTCCGCAGCCGTTGCGCTCGCGGCGTTGACGCTTGTAAGCACGCTGCCCTCGGGCGCCGCCGACAAGGTCGATCCCGTCGCCGACGCCAAGGCGTTCCAGAAATTCTTCACCGACAAATTTCCCAAGGTCAAGTTCGAGGATTTCGTCAACGGCCCCTATTCGATGAACGAGGACCTGCACCGGCAGTGGCAGGAGAAGGAACAATTCCCGCCCTACGAGTTTTCGCTCGAAATGGGCAAGGAAATGTTTTCCAAGCCGTTCAAGAACGGCAAGACCTATGCGGATTGCTTCCCGAACGGCGGCATCGGCATCCGCCAGAACTACCCTTACTTCGACGAGAAGGAAGGCAAGGTCATTACGCTTGAACTGGCGCTGAACCGCTGCCGTGAGGCCAATGGCGAGCCGCCGTATTCCTATGTGAAGGACGAAATGGCGGCCTTGACTGCCTATATGGCCTTTACCTCGCGCGGCAAGCCGATGGACATCAAGATCCCGAACGATCCCCGCGCGCTGGAAGCCTACCAGAACGGCAAGGAATATTTCTACACGCGGCGCGGCCAGCTCAATTTCTCCTGCGCCACCTGCCATGTGCAAAGCCCGGGCGAGCGCATCCGTGCCGAAATCCTGGCGCCCGCGCTCGGCATCGTCAACGCGATGCCGATCTATCGCTCCGAGTGGAGCGGCATGGGCACCACCAGCCGGCGATTCACCACCTGCAACAGCCAGATCCGCGGCGTGCCGCTCAGCCCGCAGGACGATGAGTACCGCAACGTGGAATATTACTTGTCCTATGTCAGCAACGGGCTGCCGATATCGGGTCCGGGAGCGCGGCCATGAGGAACACGACGCTCACCTCCGCATTGATTCTGGGGCTGCTGGCGGCAGGCGCAACGACCGCGCTCGCCGCAGGATCCGAGGACGAATTCAAGGCCGCCTACGCCGCGGCCGAAACCGCCAACAAGGAAGCCGGCAAGCTGCGCAACCAGTGGACCACCACGGCGAACACGCTGGCGGCGGCGAAGAAGGCGGCCGAGGTCGGCGATTTCGATAAAGCTACCGCGTCCGCCAAGGAAGCCGAGGCCCTGGCCAAGGCTTCGATCTTCCAGGCCACCAGCGAGAAGACCCGCTGGAAGGACATGGAAATTCGCTAGAGCATGGTCCCGAAAAGTGGAAACCGGTTTTCTGCCAAGATCATGCTCAACAATTAAGAGTCTTTACGACGCGCGGAGACCCGCATGACCATCCGCCGCCGCGATTTCCTGACGTTAGCGGGCGCCGCCACCCTGTCCGGCAGCCTGCCGCGGCTCAGTGCGCATGCCGCCGATAACAATGCAGGCGTTTACGATCTCGAACGCTTCGGCAACGCGCGCATCCTGCACATCACCGATACCCATGCGCAGCTTCGGCCGGTGTTCTTCCGCGAGCCGAGCGTCAATCTCGGCGTCGGACCGATGCGGGGCAATCCGCCGCATCTGGTCGGACGCGCCTTCCTCGATCGCTTCGGCATCCGGCCCGACAGTGCCGACGCCTACGCTTTCACCTGCATCGAATTCGAGAAAGCTGCCGGGAGATTCGGCAAGCTCGGCGGCTTCGCGCATCTGAAGACATTGATCGACCGGATGCGCAGCGAGGCTGGATCGGGACGTTCGCTGCTGCTCGACGGCGGCGACCTATGGCAGGGTTCCGGCCTTTCCAACACGCTGCAGGGCGCCGACATGGTGGACGCGGCGAACCTGCTCGGCATCGAAGCCATGACCGGCCATTGGGAGTTCACCTACGGCGAAAAGGCGTTGCGCGCCAACCTCGAACGCTTCAAGGGCGAATTCCTGGCGCAGAACGTTTTTCTCACCGAGGAAGCCGCCTTCAACGATGCCAAGGCGTTCGATCCGGCGTCGGGACGCGTGTTCAAGCCGTCCGTCATCAAGGAGATCGGCGGGCACCGCATCGCCGTGATCGGTCAGGCGTTCCCTTACGTGCCGATCGCGCACCCCAAGCGCTTCACACCCGATTGGAAATTCGGCATTCGCGACGAGGAACTGCAAAAGCTCGTCGATACCCATCGCAACACCGACAAGGTCGATGCCGTCATTCTGCTGTCGCATAACGGCATGGATGTCGACCTCAAGCTCGCCAGCCGCGTCACCGGCATCGATGTCATTCTCGGCGGCCATACCCACGACGCCGTGCCGCAGCCGATTGCCGTAAACAATCCGGGCGGCGTCACGCTCGTCACCAATGCCGGCTCGAACGGCAAGTTTCTGGCGGTGCTCGATCTCGACATCGGCAAGGGCAAGGTCAGCAATGTGCGCTACCGGCTGCTGCCAGTGTTTTCGGAGTTGCTGAAGCCCGATCCGGCGATGCAGGCGCTGATCGACAAGGCCCGCGAGCCGCATGCGGCTGCCCTGAGCGAGAAGGTTGGGTCTGCCGATCGCCTGCTCTATCGCCGCGGCAATTTCAGCGGCAGCATGGACCAGTTGATCTGCGATGCGCTACGCGACGAACTGAACGCCGAGATCGCGCTGTCGCCGGGATTTCGCTGGGGCACCACCGCACTGGCAGGCCAGCCGCTGACGATGGAGGACGTGATGGCGCAGACCGCCGTCACTTATCCCGAGACCTACATCCAGACCATGACCGGCGGCCAGATCAAGGACGTGCTGGAAGACATCTGCGACAATCTCTTCAACACCGATCCCTATTACCAACAGGGCGGCGACATGGTCCGCGTCGGCGGCCTCGCCTACACCTGCACGCCGGCCGAATCCGTGGGCAAGCGGATTTCCGATCTGAAGCTCGACAGCGGCCACGCGCTGCAAGCCGGCAAGCGCTACAAGGTGGCGGGCTGGGCCTCGGTCAACGAACAGAGCGGCGCGCCGGTCTGGGATGTCGTCGCCAGACATCTGCAGTCGGGCAAGCCGCCCAACAGGGCCGCGCCGGGCGTCACGCTGAAAGGCGTTGAAGATAATCCGGGCATTGCAGGACAGGGATGAACGGTTTTTCGACCATCATTCGCGCCATGCTGGCGGCAGCGCTGATCGCAGTCGCCACGTCCGATGCTCGCACCCAGCAGGTGCCGCTGCAGGACAAGCCGTTTGCCGAGCACAAGATCGTGCTGCAGCTCTCCGACAATGACCCGCGGAAACAGGGCCTCGTGCTCAGCGTCGCCAGCAACCTGATGAAGCATTACGATCCCGACAAGGTCGCGATCGAGGTCGTGGCGTTCGGTCCCGGCATCGATCTGCTGCGCCCGGAAAACCCCAACCGCAAGATGGTCGAGAGCCTGGCGGCGCAGGGCGCGCGTTTCGATATCTGCCTCAACACCGTCGATACGCTCGAACGTGAAGCGGGCAAGCGGCCGGAGTTCATCGCCGCGGCAACGCCGGTGCAGGTCGGCGTGGCGCAGATTCTGTTTCTGACCGAGAACGGGTATACGCTGGTGCGACCGTGAGGACGCGGGATTTCAATTCTGCCTGATGCCACCATCGTACCGTCAGGCGTGGTACAATCGATGGGAATTGCAGGAGCAGGGCCGGAGCAACGTCCGGCCCCAGGGTCATTTCCGATCCGTCATCTCAGGAATAAGCGCAATTGCGCTTATTCCGAAGGCGCTCGCGTAGCGAGCCCCGAAGGATAGACGGCCGGGCTGTCGCCCTTCGAGACGGTCGCGTTGCGGTCTCTTCAGGGTGACGGGAGCTAGTCTAGGGAAATCAGCCATGATCTTTCGTCAACTCTTCGACAGCGTTTCAGGCACCTATAGCTATCTGCTGGCCAGTCGCGCCGGCGGCGAGGCGTTGATCCTCGACCCCGTGCTGGAGAAAGCCGACCGCTACTGCCAGCTCCTGCGCGAACTCGATCTGCGGCTGGTGAAGGCGGTCGACACCCATCTGCACGCCGACCACGTCACCGGCCTCGGTGAACTGCGCGACCGCACCCAGTGCATCACCATCATGGGCGAGCAGAGCAAGGCCGACGTGGTGTCGATGCGGGTCTCCGATGGCGACAAGGTGATGGTCGAGGGCCTGAGCCTCGACGTCATGTACACGCCTGGCCACACCGATGACTCCTACTCTTATCTGATGGGCGACCGCGTCTTCACAGGCGATACGCTGCTGATCCGCGGCACCGGCCGCACCGATTTCCAGAACGGCTCTTCGCGCGCGCAGTACGAATCGATCTTCAACCGGCTGCTGAAACTGCCGGATGAAACCATGGTATTCCCCGCCCACGACTACAAGGGCGACACGGTTTCCACCATCGGCGAGGAGCGGCGTTACAATCCGCGGCTGCAGGTGCGCTCGGTCGATGAATATATCGAGCTGATGGCCAATCTGAAGCTGCCGAACCCGAAGATGATGGACGTCGCGGTGCCCGCCAACATGCATGTCGGCCTGCACCAGGAAGAGCTTGCCAAACAGGGGCTCGCGCTCTCCGCGCGCGACGCCATCAACAGCCTCGGCCGGCCCGACATCCTGCTGGTCGATCTGCGCGAAACCAGCGAGCGCGCCAAGCACGGCACGATCTCGGGCGCGCTGCATGCGCCCTACCCCGGTATCGCCGAGAGCCTCAAGCCGGGCGGCATGCTGCGCGAAGTCGCCGCCGCCACCGGCCGCCGCGTGGTGTTCTTCTGCGCCTTCGGCGAACGTTCCGCGATGGCGGTGACCGCCGCGAAGCGCGCAGGGCTAGCCAACACCGCGCACATCGAAGGCGGTATCGATGCGTGGAAGAAGGTCGGCGGACCGGTGGTGATGGGGTGAGAAGTCCGTAGGGTGGGCAAAGGCGCGCTTGCGCCGTGCCCACCATCTATCAACACATTCGCTCTGGATGGTGGGCACGCTTCGCTTTGCCACCCTACGAAACTACGAATTTACTTCCCCACCCGCTTCACTTCCGCCGCCAGCGCATCCAGCGCATCCGCCAGCATGACGCCGCCGCACTCGGTCAGCCGTTCCGGAATCACGATGCGCTTTTCCGGCGGATAGAAGCGCTCCAACGCCGGGTGCAACAGAAATGCCTGGCCGTCGTCCTTCGCAGTGTCGCCGGCCTGCGAAACCACGATGAAGTCCGGCCGCAAGTTGACAATCGCCTCCAGCGAGGCGAATCCACCGAACGCAAAACCGAGATCGCCGGCCGCGCTGCGCAAGCCAATTTCGCCGAGCAGCGAACCGACAAAACTGTCGCTGCCCGCCACCCAACCACGCCGCGACAATGGCAGCACGCGATAGTGCTGTTCCGAGACCGCGCGGCGGGCGCGCGCCAGCGCCGCATCAAGCCGCGCGATTTCCGCGGCTGCGCGATCGGGATGTCCGGTGATATCGCCGGCCTCGCGGATCTGCTGCCGCGCTTCGTCGAGGGTTCGCGGCACGGCAAGCTCGGCAAGATGAAGTCCCTTGGCCTTCAACAGCTCCCGCGTCGATCGCTTGTCGAACGCACTTGCGACGACAATGTCGGGTCTGATCAGCAGAACGTCCTCGGCACCTCCGGACAAAACCGGATACCGGCTGATGTCGGCCGCCTGCGATTGCCACCCGTCCCGCGAAAACCGACTCAATCCCAGAATCTGTTCGGGATCGGCCAGCGTCAGCAGCAATTGGTCGGTGCAGACATTCATCGATACCAGGCGCGGCAGATTGGTTGCAAGCGCAGCGCCGCCCGGCAATGCGAGCGTCATCATCGCGACCAGAAATGCCAGCCGTCGTCGCATCAGATATCCGCCCAGGGGACGATGACGGCCTCGCGCTGGAATTCCGCGCGATAGGCCGAGATCCGGAACACATCGGCCATCACCTGCTCGGACAGCGCCACGGCCGGCGCGCCCTGCGACACCAGCCGGCCTTCGCGCAGCACCAGCACATGGTCGGCGAACCGCGCTGCGAGTCCCAGATCATGCGTCACGACAATGACGAGCACGCCCTTGTCGGCGGTCGCGCGCAAATTCTTCATGACGTCGATCTGGTGCCGAGGGTCGAGCGAGGCGGTCGGCTCGTCGGCCAGGATGACCGGCGCCTCCACCGCCAGCGCGCGGGCCAGCGCGACGCGGCTGCGCTCGCCGCCGGACAATTCCGTGACGCGGCGATCGCTGAACGCCATCACATCGACCGCCTGCATCGCGCGCAAAACCGCCTCCGCATCCCGAGGCGACAGCCGCGCCGGATCGGTGGCGCCGTGCGGGTAGCGGCCGAGCGCCACGATATCGCGGGCCGGTAGCGGCCAGTGCACGACATGGCCTTGCGGCAAATAGCCGAAGCGTTTTGCGCGCTCGCGCAGCGGCAGCGAAGCCAGCGCCTGGCTGCCGATTTCGATCTCGCCCTCGGACGGGATCAATCCCGCCAGCGCCCGCAACAGCGTGGTCTTGCCGGCGCCGTTCGGCCCGACCAGCGCCACCAGATGTCCCGGCGAGAGCGTCAGCGAAACGTCTTTCAGCACGACGCGACCGGCGAGCCGCACGCAGAGTCCCGTTGCGGTCAGCAGCGCCGCATCGCTCATGCGACACCTCCGCCGAGCGCGCGGCGTTCGCGCATGATCAGGTAGAGGAAGAACGGCACGCCGATGATCGAGGTCAGCACGCCGACCTTGATGTCGGAGGTCGAGGGAATGATGCGCACCGCGATGTCGGCCGCCAGCAGCAGCGCCGAGCCGGCGAGCGCGCTTGGCACCAATAGCCGACCCGGATCATGCCCGATCAGCGGCCGCATCAGATGCGGCGCGACCAGGCCTATGAACCCGATGGTGCCGGTGACGGCGACCGCGCCACCGACACCGAGCGCCACGCCCGAAATCACGAACAGCCGCAAACGTCCGACATCGACGCCGAGGCTTTGCGCGGTTTCTTCGCCGAGACTCAGCGCGCGAAACGCATGGCGCTGGCTGAACAGCATGATCGCGCCGGCGATGATGAACGGCAGCGCCAGCATCACGTGCTGAAAGCTGCGGTCCTCCAGCGAGCCGAGCAGCCAGAACGCGATCTCCAGGACCACAAAGGGGTTGCTAGAGAGGTTCATCACCAGCGCGGTGGCAGCCCCGGCAAAACTCGAAATCGCCAAGCCCGACAGGATGAGGATCAGCAGCCCGGCATTGCGGCCAGCGATGGTCAGCAGCACGAATACTGAAGCGAACGCCGCGATGATCGCCGCCACCGGCAGGGCATAGGAGCGCACATCGGCCAGCCCCAGCGCGATCACCAGCACCGCGCCGAACGCGGCGGATTGCGGCGCACCGAACAGCGAGGGCGAAGCCAGTGGGTTGCGCAGCAGGCCCTGCAGCGACGCGCCCGACAGCCCGAGAATGGCGCCGATCGCCAGCGCCAGCAGCGTCCGCGGCAGGCGGATCTCCCGCACAATCACCTGTGCCACGTCGCTGCCGCCGCCGAACAGCGCTTCCGCCGCCGCAAGCGGCGACAGCCGCACCGGGCCAATACCCAGCGAGATCAGCACCAGCAGCACAACGAGGGCGGCAAGCATTGTGGTCACGCCGATCCTCCGGCGCGCGGCATCCTCGTTGGTCACGGCAACGGTCTCAACACTCATCGATCGTCCTAAAGCAGTTTTACCCGCCCCGGTACAGGAGTTCAGGCAAGGAGCAGGCAGCGTGCTCATGCGGCAAAAATAGCGCACTCGTCCAGTGAGGAATGCTGTGGGCGCCCAAGGCGGATTGACTCGGACTTTGACAAACTTCTACCATAGTTCCGACGGTTCCCGCTTTGGGGATCAAAAGGGAATGCGGTGCGGGGAATCTCCCCAATTCCGCGGCTGCCCCCGCAACTGTAAGCGGCGAATCCTTCGTCATAGGCCACTGGGAATCTCGGTCCTGGGAAGGCGACGAAGGGTAACGACCCGCGAGCCAGGAGACCTGCCGTCAGCCGTGGTCACACGCGAAGATGTCGGTCGGGGAGTACAGGCATTAGCTTCACCTAAGCTGCTCAAAGCACATGGTGAGACTTGGTTCGCTGTGACGTGCCACTGACGTCATACCGAGGCTCTAACTATGTCTTCCACGCTAGCCACAACCATACAGCGGCGTCGCGCCATTCTGTTGGCTTCGACTTTTCTCATACCGGCTCTCTTGCTGGGCGTCTCTGCAGCGCATGCACAGCAAACCACATCGTCGGATGAGTTGCCGCCGATCGAGGTCAATCCGCCCGGCGACGCGAACCGGACCCGAGCCAAACCCGCCACCGACCAGACCTCGACCTCGCGCCGCATCGTGCCTCGCACATCTTCGAGGCCCGACCCCAACGCTGTTCCAGCGCCCGGCCCGGCGGCGGACTCGTTCTCGACCGGCGTAGGCGCTGTCCGGCAATTCAACGGCATCGTCGGCGCATCGACCGCGGTCATAACAGCGCAGGATATCGCGCGTTCGCCGGCCTACACCGTACAGGAAATCATCGCTCAGACACCGGGCGTGCAGCTAACGACCCTGTTTGGCGGCGTTAATGGCGCAAGGACCAGTGTCGACCTCCGTGGCTTCGGTGCGTTCGCCTCCTCCAATACCCTGCTCCTCATCAATGGACGCAGGGTCAATGACGTCGATATGCAAGGCGTGGATTTCTCGACCATTCCGCGCGATTCGATCGAGCGCATCGAAATCACCCGCGGCAACAGCGGCGCGGTACTGTACGGCGACAACGCCATCGGCGGCGTCATCAACATCGTCCTGAAGAACGGCGTCGGCGGCCCGCCCGTCGCGATCCGCGCCGAAGCCGGCGTCGGATCGTTCAACCAGCGGCAGGCCTCTGTTTCGGCCGCGACCAATTACGGACCGTGGTCGACGTCGTTCTACGGCAACGGCATCAAGTCCGACGGCTATCGGGTCAACAACGCCCTCGACCAGCGCAACGGCGTCGGCAATTTGAATTACACCACGCCCGGTCTCACCGCGTTCCTGACGCTCTCGGGCGACGATCAGAAGCTGGGTCTTCCCGGCGGCCGCACGGTTGATCCGGCGACCGGCCTGAACCAGCTCGTCACCGACCGCCGCGGCACCAATACCCCGTTCGACTACGCCAACCAGCAAGGCGCCAACGCCACTGCCGGCTTCACCAAGACCCTGACGAACGGCGTTGACCTCATCGTCGATGGCGGCGTGCGGGACAAGAAGCAGCAGGCCGGATTCTTCGGCCTGTTGCCAACGATCCCGTTCAACTATGTCGACAGCCATCTGCAGACGTGGTCGATCACGCCGCGCTTGAGCATCAAGAACGTGATCTTCGGAATGCCTTCGACCATCCTGACCGGCGTTGATTATTATGACGCGACCTATCACTCAGAGCGTCCGGTCGCCAAAGGCATGATTCCCATTCACACCTACGATTTGTCGCAGCAAACGCTCGCCGGGTACTTTCAGCAAACCATCGGACTGTTACCGACGACAGATTTTTCATACGGCGGCCGCCTTCAACGGACCACCCTGAAAGCCCGGGACATCCTTCAGAACGATCCGAACTGCGCGATTTTCTTCACGTGCAGCGCCCAGAACCTCCCGCTTGACAGCGAGGAAGGCCAATACGCACTGCATATCGGCGTCGAGCATCGCTTCAACAACGTCTTTTCGGTATTCGGTCGCGCCGCGCGCGCGTTCCGCACGCCGAACGTCGATGAAAGGCTCTCCTCGGGTCCCGCCTTCGATCCCTTCTTCAACGCGCTTCCCGGTGACTTCAGGCTGAAGACCCAGACCTCTCATGACATCGAGGGCGGCGTTCGCATCAAGTCTGGACCGCTCGAAGTTCAATCGAGCATCTACAACATGGACCTTGAGAACGAACTTCATTTCAACCCGGTACAGCGCTTCAACGTCAATCTCGACCCGACCCGCCGCTATGGCTCGGAAACCAGCGCGTCGTTTCGTGTCAGCGATACCGTGCAGTTGCGCGGCGGCATGGCCTATACCCGTGCGGTGTTCCGCGAAGGCCCGTTTGCCGGCAACGACGTTCCGCTGGTGTCCCGCTACACCGGCAGCGCCGGCGTCAGTTGGAACATCTGGCAGAACTATCTCGTCGCCGACGCCACCGTGCGTGCCTGGAGCGAGCGCTTCATGGACAACGACCAGGCCAATATTCAACGCTTGATTCCAGCGAGTGCAACGGTCGATTTCAAGCTGAGCGGCGCGTACGAGCGCTTCTTCTGGTCAATCTCCGTCAACAATATTCTCAATGCGCAGTACTACGACTACGCCGTCGAGAGCCTGTTCACGCCCGGCCGCTTCTCGGCCTATCCGCTGCCCGGACGGACCTACATGGTGAAGGCCGGCGCGACGTTCTGACCGCAATAGCCGGCTCGGCGCCACGGCGCACCGGCTTGTCCTGACCTGACGAGACGGTATTCTCCTTCGGGCGATTGCCCGGGAGAATGCTTTTTCATGCTGAACCGCTTCCGTTCCGCGCCAACCGCCATGGCCGGATCAGCGTCCGCATTGCGTTGCGGCAGATGAAGGCCGAAGGACATGCGTCAGCGGCGCTGGGCGCCTGGCTTGCCAGCTTCGATCAAGCCAGCCCCGAGCTGGACGAGGATGACGCGGCCTTTCATCCTGATGGCTGATTTCGCAAGAAAGTGCGCCTTTTTCGACCGAAAATAACGTCCTCTGCGCCCCGATCCGTGGTAAACCGGCCACAGACCGCCCGACGATATCAGTCGTGATTTCAGAGGTATAAGATGGACGATGAGCCGAAGAGCGCTGCCGAGCTGAAGGAAATTCGGCTAAAGCGTAAGCGCGACCAGGAAGTCGAGGGCATCAAGGCGATGGCCGAGATCGCGGCCGCCGATATCGCGATCCGGAAGCGGACAGAGAAGCTGCGCGCGCTCCGTCTGGCGAAGGAAGCGGCCGACCGCGAAAACCCGCCGGAACCTGTGGCCAGAAGCAAGACCAAGACCAGGACCGCGAAAAGAGGCTGACCTGACATGACGAAAGAGGATCGCGATCGGGCCCAGGCGCGTATCGACAAGGCGACAAAGGCGGCCCAGGACGCAAGGTCCGGCAAGGCCGAACGCGACGCCGCGGCCAAGGCCGTGCTCGACAATATGGCGAAGCTGAAGGCGTTGCGGCTCGCGCGCGAGGCAGCCGAGCCACAACGTGCGCCGGCCGCAAGGGCCGCAAAGAAGGCGCCCGCCGGCACCAAACGGCCAGCCGAGAAATCGGTGGCCCTGTCCGAGTGGCTGGCTAGCCAGCAGAACGGCGGACGGCGAACCTGAGGCCGGATTTACCGGTGTCATCATGCCCGGCAAAAGCGCGAAGCGCGTCTTCGCGCTAAACGACCCGGGAAAGTTAAGTCAGATATCCGCAGCGTTATGCCGGACCTGGCCAGTCGATCAGCGACCGCGTCTTGTTCTCGGCGTCGTAGACCTGCACCTGAAGCATCTGGAATCGATTCTTCAGGGCCATGCCGGCCTCTTCGGCCGCCTCGACCGTCTCGTGATGCGATTTGAAATGACCGTCCACCACCAGCGAGTAACCGGTGGTCGGCGCCTTGTCGGCTCGGATCATTTTTCGCGGCTGCGGTTCGTCCGCCGCGATGCGGGGCTTCTTCATGCTTACTCCGTGTGAACGCCCCTTGGACTGAACGCCGCAAAAAGGGCAGGAAAATTGGTGTGGCCAGCGTTAAGATGCCGGCCAAGCGCAACAGGATTGAGGTCATGCCGTTACTCCGAATCGGCATGCAGAGCAAACGCCGATTCAGCCGGCGAAAAAGGCATCACATGGGCGGAACTGGCAGAAAGAGCGAGCCTCCGAAAAAACCCGACGACAAATCGAAAAAGCCGGAACGTGCGCCGGTCGAGGATGACGACTACGAGGACGGCGATATCGCCACGCCGAAGCGCGACCGCCACGGCAATGACGACGAGCCGTTGTAGCGCGGCAAGCAAAGGTGTCATCGCCCGCCAACGGGTCGCGCGAATGCGCGCCCGATGACGGGCTCCGGCGGTCGATCCAGTACGCCGAGGCCTTTCCGTACAACATCGGCACCGCGGAATACTGGATCGCCCGGTCAAGGCCGGGCGATGACGATCTATGTTTGGCCAAACCCCTCCTCCTCAATCGTCCGGATACTCCCGAGATCGAGCAGATGCGCACCAAAGCCGCCACGCGCGAGTTTGACCGCTGATTTCGGCGAGGCCAGCAGCCATGCCGCCGTCACCGCAAGCGGAACGGCGCAGATCCAGTCCGACCGCACCGGCGTGAGTTCTTCGGTGCTCCCGGCATAAGGTCCGCTGTGCGCAAACAGGCGCACGCATTCCCTGGCGATGTCGCGCCGCGTACCACAGCGCGCGCTGCATCCGAGCAGCGCCTGCATCGCCAGGTGCGTGAGCACGCCCTCGCGTCCCTCGGGCGATGCTGCCGGCGCCTCGCCCAGCGATATCAGAAGCAGGAGCCCGACCAGATCGACGCCGGCACGATATGCGTTGACGGGCTCGACCAGGCGCGGATTGCAATCGATCAGCAGTGGCGCGCCGCCGCCATCGGGCATGATGTAGTCGATCGACAGCGCACCGTGCCAATCGAGCGCTTGTCCGACCTTTTCGAGATGAGCGCGAACGGCAGGCCGCCTCACGCTCTGCTTGATCGCCTCGCCGCCGCCCACGCCAGGCATGACCTGCCGATAGGCATGAAAGCCGACCATTCGGCCACGGCAAAACACCGACTGCGCCTTCTCGGTCGTACCGGCGATAAGGTCCTGCACCAGCACCTCACCAGCGAACGCGTCGCCGGCGCCGAGATCGTGCAGCGCGCCTTCGAGATCGGCGGCATTGCGAATGAACCAGATGCCGCGGCTCGCGGTGCCGATCGACGTCTTGATGACAGAGGGAAAGCGCACAGCTTCACGCAATGGCTGCGACGATCTCACAATCTGCGTCAGCGGTTGCGGCAGTCGCAGCCGGTCGAGCAGCCGGCTGAAGCCGGCCTTGCTGTGCGCCGTGCGATAGCTCGCAAAACTCGGCAGCGCGATACCGGCACGGCCTTCGATGCGCTGCTTCGCCCGGGCAAACAAAAATCCCTGCTCATGCGTCGGCAGCAGCACGTCGAATTTCGCCTCAGCCAATCGCTGCTCGATGAAGGCCAGATAACCGGTGGGGTCATCACGCAGTCCAGGGCAGCGATGAAATTTTCGGACGAAGCCCGAGAACCGCGAAAGGCACCATGGCGAGGGATCGCAGACTTCGATCTCATGACCCGAAAGACCCAGAATCGTAATCGCCTCCCGGGCCGAGGTGGAGGAACCTTCGGAGACGAGCACCCGGAGCGGTTTTGCGGGATCAGGCATGTCGGATCATTGCCGAGCCGGACCGCCTTTGTCTCCCGATTTTATGATGCCTTTGGCGTGTCCCTGCCCTCCGCCGGGGCAGCCATGCAGCGGCATTCATGGACAAATAACGGCTGGACGATAATTTCACCACCGCCCTGCCGGGCCGTAAATGACACGGGATTTTGAACTGACATGGTCGACATTCTGGCCGCACCGCAACAAGCCAAAGCGGACACTTCGCTGCGTACGCTGGCTGCGATTTCGGCCGCCCATTGGGTCAGCCACTTCCATCTCTTCGTGCTGCCGATGCTGTTTCCGTTCCTTAAGGAACAGCTCGGCGTCGGTTATATCGAGCTCGGTTTCGCGTTGACCGTGTTCGGCGTCGTCTCGGGCCTGACGCAAGCCCCGATCGGCTATCTCGCCGACCATATCGGCGCGCGAAAAGTGCTGCTGATCGGCCTCACCGCAGGCGGCCTCGCGCTGATCATGCTCGGCCTGCATTTGAGCTACGCCTCGCTGATCGTCTGCGCCGCGCTGCTCGGGCTCGCCAACAGCGTCTATCATCCGTGCGACTATGCGATCCTGTCGACGCATATGGACGAAGCGCGGATGGGCCGCGCGTTTTCGGTCCACACTTTTGCGGGCTTCCTCGGCGGCGCGGTGGCACCCGCGATCATGGCTGCACTGGTGGCAACTGTCGGCGGTCTCGGCGCGCTGATCGTGGCCGGCGCCGTCGGCCCTGCTGTGGCGCTGCTGTTGATCGCGGTCAGAATTCCGGATGCGAGTTCGGCCGATCGCAAGACCGATGGCGCGCCGGTACCGCAGCAGAGCATCGTGACGCCTGCCATCATCGTGCTGACGATTTTCTTCATGCTGCTCGGCCTGTCGAATGCCGGCATCAGCAATTTCGGTGTCGTCGCGCTGATGAGCGGCTATGGCGTGACATTCTCGGCCGCCAATATCGCGCTGACCGCCTTTCTCGGCGCCAGCGCGGCCGGCGTGCTGGCCGGCGGCTATCTCGCCGACCGCACGAAACGCCACGGCAACGTCGCCGCCGCATGCTTTGCGATCAACGCCGTTATCATATCAATCATTGCGACGATCAACCTGCCGTCGGCCGTGCTGACCGCCGCGATGGGGCTGGCCGGATTCCTCGGCGGCGTCATCGCGCCGTCGCGCGACATGCTGGTGCGCAACGCCGCACCGGCAGGCGCGGCCGGCCGCGCGTTCGGCATCGTCTCGACCGGCTTCAATTTCAGCGGCATTCTCAGCCCGCTATTGTTCGGCTGGATCATGGACCAGAGCCTGCCGCATTGGGTGTTCGGCGCATCCGTTGCCTTCATGGTGCTGACGGTCCTGCTGGCGCTGGTGACCGACCGCAAGCCGGCGGAACCCGCTCGGGCCTAACTACCTGCCGATGCATTCCTGAGCCTCATCCCCGGCGGTTGACTGTGCGGGGGCACGTTGGATGATGCGCCAACAAAAACCAGAACCGGGATGGAAGCCATGACCTCGACCCCCGACCTCGTGATCCGTGGCGGCACCGTTGCCGATGGCAAGGGCGGCGAATTGTTCGAAGCCGATGTGGCGATCTCCGGCGGTCGCATCACCGAAGTCGGCAAGGTGGCAGCAAAGGGCAACGAAGAGATCGACGCCAAAGGCAAACTGGTCGCGCCCGGCTTTGTCGACGTCCACACCCATTATGATGGCCAGGTCACCTGGAGCCAGGATATCACGCCTTCGTCGCAGAACGGCGTCACGACAGCGATCATGGGTAATTGCGGCGTCGGCTTCGCGCCCTGCCGTCCGGCCGACCATGTCCGGCTGATCCAGTTGATGGAAGGCGTCGAGGACATCTCCGAGCCGGTACTGAGCGCCGGCATTCCCTGGGCCTGGGAAAGCTTTCCGGATTACATGGAGTGGCTGTCGAAGCGAAGCTTTGACATGGATATCGGCGCGCAACTGCCGCACGCAGCACTGCGCGTCTATGTGATGGGCGAACGCGGCGCGCGGCGTGATCCGTCGACACCAGAAGACAACAAGGCGATGGCGGCACTGGCTGCCGATGCGGTGCGATCCGGCGCGCTCGGCTTTTCGACGTCGCGCACATTGAATCATCGCACATCGACCGGCGATTTCACGCCGACTCTAAAGGCCGGCGAGGACGAACTGACCGCGATCGCGGCAGCGATGCACGCGCAAGGCCGCAGCGTCTTTCAGTTCGTGCTCGATCTCTCCGGCATCGACGAAGACCTGCCGATGATGCTGCGGGTGGCGGAAAACACCAATATCCCGGTATCGTTCTCGATCACGCAGAACGACAAGGCGCCGCAGCGCTGGCGCCAGACGCTGGATACGATCCGCGACGCTTCGGCGCGTGGCCTGTCGATCACCGCGCAGATCGCCGCCCGCCCGGTCGGGCTGATGCTCGGTCTGGAATTGTCACGCAATCCGTTCCAGACCCATCCGAGCTACCAGGCGATCGCGCATCTGCCGCTCACCGAGCGGCTCGCGCGGCTGCGCCGGCCGGAAGTGCGTAAAGCCATTCTGAGCGAGCATGCCACCGCGACCGACGACCCACTGTTCTTCCGGCCGAATTACGACAAGATGTACCTGCTCGGAAACCCGCCGGATTACGAACAGCCGCCGGAAAACACGCTCGGCGCGCAGGCCCGCCGCCAGGGCAAACAGCCGGAAGAACTCGCCTATGATGCGATGCTGACGGACGAAGGCCGCGGCATGCTCTACGTGCCGTTCCTCAATTATGCCGACGGCAATCTCGATGCGACGCGCGAGATGCTGCGTGATCCCAATGCCGTGCCGGGCCTCTCCGACGGCGGCGCGCATTGCGGCATCATCTGCGACGCCAGCTTCCCGACCTATCTCCTGACGCACTGGACGCGCGACCGCAGCCGCGGCGAAAAATTGTCGATCCCGTTCGTGGTGGCGGCGCAGTCGCGCAAGACCGCGCTCTCGGTCGGCCTCTACGACCGCGGCGTCATCGCCCCAGGCTTCAAGGCCGACGTCAACGTCATCGACTATGACCGGCTGCATCTGCATCCGCCGAAGGTTCACTACGACCTGCCGGTCGGCGGCCGCCGCCTGATGCAGCAGGTCGACGGCTACGAGGCCACCATCGTCTCCGGCGTGGTGACGCAGCGCGGCGGCAAGGCCACCGCTGCACGCCCAGGCAGACTGGTGCGCGGCGCGCAGGGGACCAAGCCGCAATTCGACGCGGCGGCGAGTTAAGGGAGCGCGAAAGTAGCCCGGGTGCAGCGAAGCGTAACCCGGGAATCTTGCAGGCGGATCGACCGCCCCGGATTGCGCGGAGCCTGTCATCGGGCGCGCATTCGCGCGACCCGTTGGCTCCATCGGGCTACGAAACTCTGCAGGTTTATGCGGGTCGGAGCATCGAGAGCCGCAGATCCGATCCCACCGGCATCAGCTCGTAGGGCGGTTTCCAGCCCGGCAACGCCGCGAGGCGCTCGCGCCAGGCATGGAGCGCCGGAAAATCCGCCGTGATGTCGAAGCCGGTCTCCTCCTTGGGGTAATAGACATATCCCGCCAGGGAAAAATCCACGATGGTGGGCTTGTCGCCGAGCATGAAGGCGCGATCGGCGAGGTGCTTTTCAGCGATCGCAAAGCTCGCCTCGGTACGCGAGCGCAGGAACGACAGGATGGCCGGATGCACCGGCTCGGGCATGAATGACCTCTGAAACCGGTGCATCGCATGGTTGTTCGTGAACTTGTGATTATCGAACATGATCCAGCGCAAGGCCTCGTATCGCTGGTCGGTGCTGGGCGCAAACTTGCCGGTAGTTTCCGCGAGCCAGATCAGGATCGCGCCCGACTGCGACATAAGCTGCCCGTCGACTTCGAGCACCGGGACCTCGCCCATGGCGTTCGTAGTTGCCCGCCAGCCCGGATCGCGGGTCTGGCCGCCAGCAAAATCCACCCCTACCGGCTCCCAGTCGAGGCCGGCGCAATTCATATAGAGCGCCAGCTTGTAGGAGTTTCCGGAGGCGCCAATGCAATGGAGCTTGTATCGGGCCATTCCGCTCACGCGAACTTCGGCTGCACGGTCGCCTGGGCCATCAGCCTCTTGCGCTCCGTGTTCGGCCAGAGCAGCAACAGCCCGAGCAGGCCCGACGCCGCCATGATCACGGCGTTGATGGTGAAGCCGGTCATGTAACCGTCGAGCGGCACCACGGCGTTCTGGATCACGACGCCCATCACGGAAGGGGCAATCATGCCCGCCAGCGTATAGATCGCCCCATAGATCGCGAGCACAGCGCCACGCTGCTGTACCGGCGTGAATTCGCCGAGCATCGGCGGGCAGACCACATAGATCGAGCCGCAGAGCCCGGAGCCGACCACGAGGAACGCGATCTGCAGCCCGGCGCCGTCGACATGCGGCATCACCGTGAGGATCAGCCCGCCGATGATCAGCGGCACCGAACCGAGCACGCCGCGCGCACCCCGCGTCGTGAAGCCGCGCGCCAGCATCACCTGCGAGATCCATCCCGTCAGCAGCACGATGGTGGCGCCGAACACCCAGGGCAGCACCGAAACCCAGCCCGCATCCTTTTGCGAAAAGCCGAGCCCCTTGACGATGAACGGCGTGAACCAGGTCAACCCGAGCGACAGCGCCCAATAGGCGCCGAAAGTCGCCGCACAGCAGCCGATGAACGTTCGCGAGGTCAGAAGCTGCAAATAGGGTACGCGCGGGTCGGCTGCTGCCGCCGCGACCGTCTGCACCAGCGGCCCTTCCTTGCCCATCACCAGCCACGCCACCGCCCACATCAGGCCGACCAGGCCGAGTGCACCGAAGGCGTAGTGCCAGCTATGATTGACGATGATCCAGTTCAGCGCCGGCACCGCGAGGATCACGCCGAATGCGGAGCCCTGCGAAAGAATGGCGGTGGGCAGCGTTCGCTTCTCGTCGGGAAACCATTTGTAGACTGCATGCGCCGCCACCGCAAACGCCGGCCCCTCGCCGGCGCCGAGGATGATGCGGCAGATCACGAGCGTGGTGAAACCGACGGTGCCGACCATCGGAAACTGCGCCACCGACCAGATCACCGCCATCGCCAGCAGCACCCAGCGGGTGTCGACGCGGTTGACGATGAAGCCGACGACGATGGCCGAGATCGAAAACAGGATGAAGAACGAAGAGCCGAGGAAGCCGAACTGTTCCGGCGAGAGCTTCAGCTCGTCCATGATCGGGGCGCCGGCGAGGCCGACCACGATCTTGTCGGCAAAGTTCACCAGCATGAACAGGAACAGTAGGAAAGTGACTTTCCATGCGCCCTTGGGCGTCGCCTTGAACGTCCCCTCGGGCGTCTGTTGCGCGGTCATGGCTGGTTTCCCCGTTTAATCTTTGCAGGCTCTGTAAGATCGGCCGGTTCCGATGGTACAAGGGGGATCGCGCGCAAGGCAACCCGGATTTTTCCGCAGATGCCCGCTCCGCAACTGCCGGCTGCTGTGGCAGGCGTGTGCCACAACCGGATCACGATCACGTCGCGGCGCGATTGAGGCCGTGATCCGGGGCGCCCGCCCTGATATGTTGCATGCCATCACGTCAGGGGATTTTCATGGTCAGATCGGTCCATCGTCGCGCATGACCAACGGCAATCCCAACGTGCTTCATGTGGCGGGCCTGACCAAGAGCTACCGTACGGCCGGCGAGGAAGTCGCGGTGCTGCGCGGGGTGAACCTGACGGTCGCCGCGGGCGAGAGTGTCGCGCTGACGGGTGAATCCGGTAGCGGCAAGAGCACGCTGTTACACCTGATCGCAGGCCTCGATGCGGCCGATGGGGGCGAGATCAGGCTGGCCGATGCACAGGTCTCCGAACTTAACGATGCTGCCCGGGCGGAATTGCGCCGCGACCGGCTCGGCCTGGTGTTTCAGCAATACAACCTGATCCCGAGTCTCACGGTGGAGCACAACCTCGTCTTCCAGTCGCGCATCGCCGGCCGCCACGACGCGGCCTGGCACCGCGAACTGGTGGAGCGGCTGGGACTCGGCCGTTTCCTGAAACGCTATCCCGAGCAATTGTCCGGCGGCCAGCAACAACGCGTCGCGATCGGCCGGGCGCTAGCCGTAAAACCGCTGCTGCTGCTGGCGGATGAGCCGACCGGCAATCTCGACGAGGACACCGCGGACGAGGTGCTGGCGCTGGCGCGCGATCTGGTGACGCGCAGCGGCTGCGGTTTTCTCATGGTGACCCACAGCGAACGGCTCGCCGCCACGCTCGACCGCCAGGTCAACCTCCATGCCGGGGTGATCGCGTGAAGCGCGCGCTGTGGACGCTGGCCGTATTGCTGAGCCATTGGCGGCGGCATCCGATGCAGCTTGCTACCTTGCTGATCGGATTGATCTCGGCAACCGCGCTGTGGAGCGGCGTGCAGGCGCTCAATCAGCAGGCGCGCAACTCCTACGATCGCGCCGCCGCCACGTTTGGCGGCACGCGCACCGCCATGCTGGTCGCCCGCAGCGGCGCAAGTTTTCCGCAACAACTCTTCGTCGATTTGCGCCGCGCCGGCTGGCCTGTCTCGCCGGTACTCGAAGGCCGGATCCAGATCGAGCGGACGCTCGTTCCGCCTACTGGGCATCGAACCGGTGACGCTGCCCGCGGAAGTCGGCAATGCGCCTACGATCGGCAGAGCCGATCTGCTGTCCTTCATGACACCGCCGGGCGCGACGCTGGTGGCACCGGAGACGCTTTCCGACCTCAAGCTCGCGGAGGGCGCCCGCCCAGAGGCCAATGGCAGCGCGTTGCTGCCGCCGCTTCGCGTGCAGCCGAATCTCGCGCCCGGCGTATTGGTCGTCGACATCGGCATCGCGCAGAGCCTTTTGAAAATGCCGGATCAGCTCTCGCGCCTGCTGATCGGCAAGACGGCGGGCAAGCGCGCATCTCTTGAAAGCATTGCCGGCGACAGGCTTCGCCAGATCGAACCCGATGCGGAGACCGACCTTGAGCGCCTCACCGACAGTTTTCACCTGAATTTGACCGCGTTCGGGTTGCTGTCGTTCTTTGTCGGACTCTTTATCGTCAATTCCGCGATCGGGCTCGCCTTCGAGCAACGCCTGCCGGTGTTGCGCACCTTGCGCGCCTGCGGCGTCTCGGCGCGGATGCTCAACGGCGTGCTGGTGCTTGAGCTGGTGTCGCTGGCGCTGATCGCGGGGCTGATTGGTCTGGTGTGCGGCTACTTTATCGCCGGTGCGCTGCTGCCCGACGTCGCCGCATCGCTGCGCGGACTTTATGGCGCGCAAATTCCGGGGCACCTGACGCTCAAGCCGCAATGGTGGTTTGCGGGCATCGCCATCAGCATTCTCGGCGCGCTCGCCGCCGCTGCCGCCAGCCTGACCAAGGCGCTGCGGTTGCCGTTGCTTGCCACCGCCCAGCCTTTCGCCTGGCAACAGGCGCAGCGGCGCTGGCTGACCTATCAGAGCGCGCTGGCGCTCGCGGCATTCGCCGCTGCGGCATGCTTTCTCTTGTTCGGCGATTCCCTGATTTCGGGCTTTGCCGTGCTCGCTGCATTGATGCTGGGCGCGGCGCTGATCCTGCCGATGTTCCTGGAATTCATGCTGTCGCTGGGTCAGCGCTATGCGCGAGCCCCGGTCAGCATCTGGTTCTGGGCCGATAGCCGTCAGCAACTATCCGGGCTGTCGCTCGCCCTGATGGCGCTGTTGCTTGCACTTGCCGTCAATGTCGGCGTCTCCACCATGGTCGAGAGTTTCAGCCGCACGTTCCTGGTCTGGCTCGACGGGCGGCTGGCGGCGGATGTCTATGTCAGCGCGGTCAACGACGCACAGGCGAGCGAGATCAGGGCGTGGCTGCGCGAGCGTCCGGAGGTCGAGGCGGTCCTCCCCGGCGGCCGCGCCGATACGCAATTGGCGGGCGCGCCGATCGAGGTGCTGGGCCTGCCCGATCACGCCATCTATCGCGACAACTGGCCGCTGCTGCAGTCTGCCGACAATGCCTGGGTCAGGCTCCGTCCCGGCAATGCGGCCCTTGTCAGCGAACAACTGGCGCGGCGGCTGAAGCTTTCCGTCGGCGACCGCATCGAAGTGCCCGCGTCAGGCGGAAACTGGACGCTCGACGTGGCCGGCATCTATGCCGATTACGGCAACCCCAAGGGCCAGATCGCGGTGAACTTCGCCGCGCTGACGCGGCGCTTTCCGGAAGTCCCGCTGACGCGCATGGGATTGCGGGTCACCTCACCAAAGATACCGGCACTGATCTCGGCACTGCAGGAAAAATTCGCGCTCGACGACCGCAATGTCGCCGACCAGGCGACGATGAAGGCGGAATCGACGCGGATTTTCAACCGCACTTTTGCGGTAACCGCCGCGCTGAATGCCTTCACGCTTGGGGTGGCCGGCATCGCGCTGTTGACGAGCCTGCTGACGCTTGCCAATTCCCGGCTGCCGCAACTGGCGCCGCTATGGGCGATCGGCATCACGCGGCGGCGGCTCGCGGTGATCGAACTTCTGAAGACGATGTCGGTGGCGCTGATCACCACCATCTTCGCGCTTCCGCTCGGTCTGCTGGTCGCGTGGTGTCTGCTTGCGATCGTCAACGTCAAGGCATTCGGCTGGCGGTTGCCGTTCCATCTCTTTCCGCTGCAACTGCTGTGGCTCACGGGCGTCGCGATGGCGGCCGCGCTCGCCGCGTCTGCGCTTCCCGTCATCAGGCTGGCGCGCATGCAGCCGGCCAGCCTGATCAGGATTTTTGCCAATGAACGGTAGAGCGTTTTCGAGCGAAGTGGGAACCGGTTCGTGTCAAGAAAACGCGTCAAATCAAGAATCTAGAGCCCCGTTTCGATTCCATCGAAGCGGAAAAGGCTCTAGCGGCCCGATCACCCGGCGCGGCTTCGTCGGCGGCGCACTCCTCGCGGCGCTCAGTGGCAAGGCACTCGCGCAGGGCTTCGCGGGGTTGGGTGAAAGCGCGGAGGGATTTGCGTCGGTCGTGCCCGGCAGGACATTCGCATTTCCCGCCGACCACGGACCACATCCAGAATTCCGCATCGAGTGGTGGTACGTGACGGCCAATCTCGCCGACGCGCATGGGGCGGCCTACGGCGCCCAATGGACGCTGTTTCGACAGGCTATCGCTGCCGGCGGGCCGCCGGAGGGCTGGGCCAACCAGCAGATATGGATGGGCCATGCCGCCGTCACGCGCGCCGATACCCATCGCTTCAGCCAGGCGTTCGCGCGCGGCGGGGTCGGCCAGGCCGGTGTCGACGCAAAACCATTTCACGCCTGGATCGATGCCTGGGAGATGCGTGGGCTCGATCCGGCGACTGACGAAAATATTGCGCCGTGTGAGCTGAAAGCGTCGGGCTCGGACTTCAGCTATACGCTGCGCCTCGGTGCGGAGCGTCCGCTGGTGCTGCAGGGCGACGGCGGCTACAGCCGCAAATCGCTGCGCGAACAGGCCTCCTACTATTACAGCCAGCCGCATTATACGGCGGCGGGCATCCTGACCATCGACGACAGGCCTGTCGATGTCACCGGCATGGCCTGGCTCGATCGCGAGTGGAGCAGCCAGCCGCTGGCCTCGGATCAAAGCGGATGGGACTGGCTCTCGTTGCATTTCAACGCCGGCCACAAGCTGATGCTGTACCGGATGCGCCAGACCGACGGCCAGCATTACGGCTCCGGCAAATGGATCGCGCCCGACGGCAGCACCGAACAGCTCGCCTCCGCCGACATCACGATGACGCCGCTGACCTTTACCGAGATCGAGAAGCGAAAGATCCCGACGATTTGGCGTATCGCTATCCCGAGGATGGCGGTTTCGATTGAATGCAGGCCGCTCAACGCCAGAAGCTGGATGGGGACGAGCTTTCCCTATTGGGAAGGCCCGATCAGTTTCAGCGGCAGCCATTCGGGACTGGGTTATCTGGAAATGACCGGCTATTAAGCCGTCGCACGAACAGGGAAAATTCTGCGATGTATCACTTTACCGCGCTCATCACCTTGCTGGCGATCCTGGTCTACTTCTACTCGTCCATTCTGGTATCGCGGGCGCGCGGCAAGTTCGGCGTCAAGCTGCCGGCGATTTCGGGCAATCCGGATTTCGAGCGCGTGTTTCGCGCGCAAATGAATACGCTGGAGTGGCTGCCGATCTTCCTGCCGTCGCTGTGGCTGTTCGCGATCTATGTCGGCGACGGCATCGCGGCCGCACTCGGGCTGGTCTGGGTGATCGGCCGGATTCTCTACGTGTTCGGCTATGCCAGGGCGGTCAAGGACCGCAGTACGGGCTTTGCTATCCAGGCGCTGGCCACGATCGCGCTATGGCTGGGAGCCTTTGGCGCCATCGTATGGCGGCTGGTGCAGGTGTGAGAAGAACGCAAGCCCCATCCCCGTCGCCCCTGCGAACGCAGGGGCCCATACGCCGCGGACGGCGTATGGGCACATTGGAAGAGAGCTTCGCTTCAGCAACTCGCTGCGGCAATTGGCCAACGCAAAGCATCAGCTACCGCGCGTCATCGATAGATCACGCGGTATGGCTCCGTGCTTTCGCAGGGACGACGGAGAGAGCTACTTCACCAGCGGGCAGCCGGAATCCTTCGCCGCCGGAAACGCCTTGTCGCCGGGAACGACCGCAAGCTGCTTGTAGTAATCCCACGGCTTCTTCGATTCCGACGGCTTCTTGACCTCGAACAGATAGAGGTCGTGCACCATGCGGCCGTTCTCCAGCACCTTGCCGCCTTGCGCGAAGTCGTCGTCCACCGGAAGCTCCTTTAATTTCTTCGCCACCGCCTCGGTGTCCTTGGTGCCGGCCGCCTTGACCGCCTTCAGATATTGCAGCGTCGCCGAATAGGTGCCGGCCTGGATCATGTTCGGCATACGGCCGGTGCGCTTGAAGAAGCGTTCGGCGAGGTTGCGGCTCTTGGCGTCGCGGTCCCAGTAGTAGCCTTCCGTCAGCACCAGGCCTTGCGCGGCCTCGAGCCCGAGGCCGTGGACTTCGGCGAGCGTCAGCAGCAGGCCGGCGAGCTTCTGGCCGCTCTTGACGATGCCGAATTCCGCCGCCTGCTTGATCGAGTTTGTCGTGTCGAGGCCGGCATTGGCGAGACCGATGATCTTGGCTTTCGAGCTCTGCGCCTGCAGCAGGAACGACGAGAAGTCCGACGAGTTCAGGGGAATGCGGACCGCGCCCAATACCTTGCCGCCCTTGGCCTTGACGAAATCACCGGTGTCCTTTTCCAGCGCATGGCCGAACGCATAGTCCGCGGTCATGAAGAACCAGCTATCGCCGCCGGATTCCACCAGCGCGCCGCCGGTGCCGTAAGCGAGCGCGTGGGTATCGTAGGCCCAGTGGAATCCGTAAGGCTGGCAGGCATCGCCGGTCAGGCGCGATGTCGCGGCACCCACGACGATGTCGATCTTCTTCATCTGCTTGGAGAGATCGTGGATCGCGAGTGCGACCGAGGACGTCGTCAGTTCCGTGATCATGTCGACGCCTTCGACCTCATACCAGCGCCGCGCGATGGCAGTGCCGAGATCTGGCTTGTTCTGGTGATCGGCGGAGACGACTTCGATCTTCTGGCCCAGCACCTCGCCGCCGAAATCCTCGACCGCCATCTTGGCGGCCTCGAAGGACCACTTGCCGCCGTAATCGGCATAGACGCCGGATTGATCGTTGAGAATACCGATCTTGACGCCCTGCGCCGAGGCCGGCCCGGCGAGCAAAAGGCCACCCACCGCCACGGCGGCTAACAATCCCGACTTCATTCTTTTCTCCCGGAATTTTTTGTCAGAGGAACTTTGTCAGAGGAACTTGGCAACACTATTCAATAACCCCGCACCTGCCCATCCATTTCGGATCGGCCAAAAGTATGGGGAACTCTATCCGTCATTCCGGGGCGCGACGAAGTCGCGAACCCGGAATCCATTGGGCCGCATCATGTGCCGTAAAATGGATTCCGGGCTCGCGCTTCGCGCGCCCCGGAATGACGGCAGGGGCCAATCGTCCGATCCGCCAACTCACGCTTCAGCCGGCTTCTTGCCCTTACCGTCCGCCAGATTTCGCACGATCACATAAAAGATCGGCGTGAAGATCAGGCCGAACAGCGTCCACCCCGAGCATGCCGAAGAACACCGCGACGCCGACCGCCTGACGCATCTCCGAGCCTGAGCCCGACGAGATCACCAGCGGCAGCACGCCGAGGATGAAGGCGAACGACGTCATCAGGATCGGCCGCAATCTCAATCGGCAGGCTTCGATCACCGCATCCAGCCGCGACTTGCCTTCCAGCTCGATATCGCGCGCGAACTCGACGATCAGGATGGCGTTCTTGGCCGCCAGCCCCACCAGCACCACGAAACCGATCTGGGTCAGGATGTTGACGTCCTGCCCCATGATCCGCACGCCGATGGTGGCAGCGAGCAGGCACATCGGCACGATCAGAATGACCGCAAACGGCAGGCTCCACGAGCCGTATTGCGCCGCCAGCACCAGGAACACGAACAGCACGCAGATCGGAAACACGTAAAGGCCGGTGTTGCCGCCGGTGACCTGCTGATACGAGAGGTCCGTCCACTCGAACGAGAAGCCGCTCGGCAACGTCTCCTCGGCCAGCTTCTTCATGGTGTCGATCGCGGTCGCCGAACTGGTGCCCGGCAGCGTGTCACCCTGCAACTCGGATGCGGGGTACAAATTGTAACGCGCGACGCGGTCGGGGCCGGAGATGTCGCTGAAACTCACGACGCTGCCAAGCATCACCATGTCGCCAGCGGCGTTGCGGGTACGCAGTCGCGCGAGATCGGACGTCTCCTTCCGGAACGGCAGGTCGGCCTGCGCCGTGACGTGGTAGGTGCGGCCGAACAAATTGAAGTCGTTGACATAGGACGAGCCGAAATAGGTCTGGATCGTGTCGGTGATATTGGCGATCGGCACGCCAAGCTTTTGCGCCTTGACGCGGTCGATGTCGACGAACAGTTGCGGCGTGTTGGCGGCGAACGTCGAGAACACCTGGGTCAGTCCGGGCGCCTTGCGCGCGGCGCCGATCAGCTCGTCGGTTGCCGCCGCCAGCATTTCCGAGCCGCGACCCTGGCGGTCCTGGATCCGCATCGTGAAGCCGCCGCCGGTGCCGATGCCGGGCACCGCGGGCGGCGGGATGACGATGATGAAGGCTCCCTTGATGCTCGCCAGCCGACCGCGCAGGTTGTTCGCGATCACGCCTGCGGAAAGTCCCTTCTTGTGGCGCGCTTCTGGATCTTCGAATACCGGGAATAGTGCCGCAGCATTGCTCGCCTGCGTTCGGGTCGCGCCCGAGAAGCCGGCAAACGCTGCGACACGGACGATGCCCGGCGTATCGAGCGCGATGCGCTCGATCTCGCGCACGACCTCGGTTGTGCGCGCCAGCGACGCCGCGCCCGGCAACTGCACCGAGACGATGACGTAACCGCGGTCCTGCGCCGGAATGAAACCTTGCGGCGTGGTCATCAACAGCCAGCCTGCGCTGCCGATCAGCGCCGCATAGAGCACCAGCATCACCACCGCGTGCCGGATCACGAAATCGGCGGCGCTGGCATAGCCATGCGCCAGCCGGTCGAAGCCGCGGTTGAAAACGCCGGTAAAAGCGTCCCAGCCGCGCGCGATGAAATTCCATCTCGCCGGCGGCCGCTTGTCCTCATGCGGCTGCAGGATCAGCGAGGCCAGCGCCGGCGAAAGCGTCAGCGAACAGAAGCAGGAAATCGCGGTCGCGACCGCAATGGTCACGGCGAACTGCTGGAAGAACTGCCCGGAGATGCCGCCGAGGAACGCCGTCGGGACGAACACCGCGCACAACACCAGCGCGATCGACACCAGCGCGCTGCCGACCTCCTCCATGGTGCGCAATGCCGCATCGCGGCGGCTCATGCCGTGTTCGAGATGGCGCTCGACATTCTCGACCACCACGATCGCGTCGTCGACCACGATACCGACCGCCAGCACGAGGCCGAACAGCGTGAGGTTGTTGATCGAAAATCCCAGCGCCGCCATCACCGCAAAGGTGCCGACCAGCGACACCGGGATCGCGATGATCGGAATGATGGCCGGCCGCCAGCCCTGCAAAAACACCAGCACCACGATCACGACCAGCGCCATCGCCTCGTAGATCGTCTTGATCAGCTCGCTGACGGACTGTGCGATGAATTCGGTCGGATTGTAGCCGATATTGTAGTCGAGCCCTTTCGGGAAACTCGCCTTCAACCGCTCCATCGTGTTCGAAATGCTCTTGGCGGTCGCGAGCGCATTGGAGCCGGGCCGCTGCGTCACCAGCATGGCGACCGCGGATTTCCGCAGCAGGAAGCTGTTGGTCGAATAGGCCAGCGCGCCAAGTTCGATCCGCGCGACGTCGCGCAGCTTGACCGTGCGCCCGTCGGCGCCGGCCTTGACCACGATCTCTTCAAACTGCTTTGGGTCCTTCAGACGGCCGGTAAAGGTGAGATTCGGCGAGAAGGCGCGGTCGGCAATCGGCGGCTCCGCGATCTGCCCGCCTGCGATCTGCACGTTTTGCGAGCGGATCGCCGCCACCACCTCGCCGGCCGTCAGGCCCAGCGTGGAGATCTTGTCGGGATCGAGCCACAGCCGCATCGAATAGTCGCGCGCGCCGAAAATCTGGATGTCGCCGACGCCGTCGAGCCTGAGCAACTGGTCGCGGACCTGCAGCAGCGCATAGTTGGAGATATAGAGCTGGTCGAATGTGTCGTCCGGCGACAGCATGAACACGACCATCAGAATGTCGGGGCTGTTCTTGCGGGTGATGACGCCGTTGCGCTGCACCTCTTCGGGCAGCCGCGGCTGCGCGATCGCGACGCGGTTCTGGACCAGCACCTGGGCCTTGTCGAGATCGGTGCCGAGCTTGAACGTCACCGTGATCGTCAACTGCCCGTTCGAGGTGGCCTGGCTGTAGAGATACAGCATGTCCTCGACGCCGTTGATTTCCTGCTCGATCGGAGCCGCAACCGTATCGGACACGGTTTGCGCCGACGCACCAGGATACTGCGTGGTGACCACCACCGTCGGCGGCACCACTTGCGGATATTCCGAGACCGGCAGCGTCGTATAGGCGATCGCGCCGACGATCAGCAGCACGATCGACAGCACCATCGCCAAAATGGGCTGGTTGATGGAGAGCCGGCCGAGATTCATGTCTTGCCACCGGCCGGCTTGACCTCAGCCGTCTGCGGGGTGACTTTCGCGCCGACGCGCGCCCGCTGCAAGCCGTCAACTATCACCCGGTCTTCAGGCTTAAGGCCCTCGCGGATCACGCGCAGCCCCTCGTCGAGCGGCCCAAGCGTTACGGGCCTGGCCTCGACCGTATTGTCGTCCTTGACCACAAAGACGATCTTGCGCGACTGGTCGGTCGCGACAGCCGTGTCCGGCAGCAGCAGCGCCTCATACGGCGCACTGCCGATGATGCGCACCCGGCCGAACTGGCCGGGCAGAATCGAGAGATCCTTGTTCGGGATCACGGCGCGGCTGCGCAGCGTCCCGGTGGAGACGTCCAGGCGGTTGTCGAGGAAATCCATCTTGCCCTCATGCGAGGGCTTGGTCTCGCCGGTCAGCATCACCTGCACCGGGTTCGGCGTGTCGCGCGAACTCGGGCGCTTGCCTTCGAACCAGAGCCGGCTATTCCGCTGGTAGGTCGCCTCGTCGACATCGAAATAGATGTAGATCGGATCGAGCGAGACGATCGAGGTGAGCAGCGTCGCGCCGCCCTCGCTGCCCTGCACGAGGTTGCCGGGCGTGACCAGATGGCGGCTGACGCGGCCGGTGATCGGCGCCATCACATGGGTGAACTCGATATTGAGCTTGGCGGCCTTGAGCGCGCCTTCGGCCTGCATTTCCGCGGCGCGCGCCGCCTGCAAAGTCTGACGGCGTTGGTCGACGATGGAATCGGACACGGCTTGCGTCTGGTTCAGCGTCAGCGCGCGGTCGAGTTCGCGCCTGGCGAGTTCTGCCTTCGCGCGGGCGTCCGACAACTGGCCGTCGGCCTGCTCGGCGACTGCCTCGAACGGACGGGCGTCAATCACGTAAAGCAGATCGCCCGACCGCACGATCGCGCCATCGCGGAATTCGACACTGGTGACGAAACCGCCGACGCGGGCGCGAACCTGCACTTCCTGAATTGCCTCGAACCGTCCGGTGAATTCATCCCAATCCGTGACGGTGCGCTTCACCGGCTGCGCGACGGTGACCGGTGGCGCCGCGGGAGCCGCCTGCTGCGGCGGTTTGTTGTCACAAGCCGACAGCGCCAGCGCAAGCAGCGGGGTCAACCATCTGAGGCTACGAGGTGAGCGAATGTCGGCCCCCGCCGGCAAGGCCGGACGTTTCAATTGCTCAGTTGCAGTCAAACCCCATCTCCCCTCTCGACATCCCTGATGGATGAAAGCCGCCGTGGAACTTATGGCGGAGGCCACAGATGTGATCAGTTCCCAGTCTCGTCAAGAACCCGACGGGATCAAGCACAATCGTTATGCATCCGCGCAGGCAACGCTCTGCACCATCCGGATCTCATGCTTTCCGCACTGCGACGAAGGTGGAACCGGCAGCAACGAACGATCAGCTAATCGTCGACTGATGACGAAAACGTGACATCGCAAAGGCCTACTGCCGCGCAGTTGTAGGACGGGTGGAGCGAAGCGATAGCCCCTCAACTACCGGTGCACATGGCGATGGGTATCGCGGAGCCTGTCATAAGGCCTGACGGCCTTTGCGCACACCATCACCATCTTCGGACATGACGCCGGGAATTTCCTCCGCTAACCTTGCCGCCAAGGCCCGCAACAAGGGCCAAAAAATGTCCGGGGAGGACAAGCGTGCACAAAGGGCGTGTCGTTTTCGGCGCCATGGATGAGGTCGTGTTCGGCCGGCCGGCATCCGAGGCGCTCGTCGAGCAGTTGAACCGGCTCGGCACCACCCGCGCCTTCCTGATGGTCAGCGGCACGCTGAACCGCGAAACCGATGAGATCGAGATCATCCGCCGCGCGCTGGGGTCGCGCTGCGCCGGCGCCTTCGGCGCGATGCCGCCGCACACGCCACGAGCCGCCGTCATCGCTGCCAGCGAACAGGCCCGCGCCGCGAAAGCCGATCTCATCGTCACGATCGGCGGCGGCTCGATCACCGACGGCGCAAAAGCAGTGCAGCTTTGCCTCGCCAACGACATCCGCAACACCGATGACATCGACAGGATCAGGGCCGGTCGCGGCGCCCCGCCGCAGCTCACCGCGCCGACGGTGCGCCAGATCAGCGTGCCGACGACAATCGCCGGCGGCGAATTCTCCGCCACGGCGGGGGTCACCAACGAGAAGACCAAGGTCAAGGAAGCGCTACGCCATCCGCTGTTGATGCCGCGCGCAGTGATCCTCGATCCCTGGCTGAGCCAGCACACGCCGGAATGGCTGTGGCTCTCGACCGGCATCCGCGCCGTCGATCATTGCGTCGAGGGCATCTGCGCGCGCGAGGCTCATCCTTACGGCGACGCGCAGGCGCTGAAAGGGCTGTCGATGCTGGCGCAGGCGCTGCCGCGGGTGAAGGCCGATGCCGGCGACCTCGACGCACGGATGGATTGCCAGATCGGGACCTGGCTTTCGACCGGACCGCTGGCTTCCGGCGTGCCGATGGGGGCGAGCCACGGCATCGGCTACGTACTCGGCGCGGAGTTCGGCGTGCCGCACGGCTACACCTCCTGCGTAATGCTGCCGTCGGTGATGCGTTGGAACAAGTCTGTCAACGCCGAGCGGCAGGCGCAGATCGCAGCCGCGATGGGGCATCCGAACGAGGACGCCGGCGACGTGCTCGCCGCCTTCATTCGCGGCCTCGGCATGCCGCGCAGCCTGCGCGAGGTCAACGTCGAGCCTGAGCATTTCGACCGCATCGCGCAAGCCGCGATGGCAACGCCCTGGGTGCCGCGCAATCCACGCAAGATCGAGGGGCCTGCGCAGGTTCGCGAAATTCTGGATATGGCCGCGTAAGGAGACCAGAGCCAACATGTACACCGGCAAGCATGCTCATCTTCGACCGCTTCAGCCCGCCTTCATTATGGCAAGCACAGGCGAAGCCGTCACCTATCGCGAGCTGGACGCGCGCTCCAACCGGCTGGCGCATCTGTTTCGCAGCCGTGGCCTCAAGCGGCTTGATCACTATTCGATCTTCATGGAGAACAACAGCCGCTACTTCGAAGCCTGTGCCGCGGGTGAACGGAGCGGACTTTATTATACCTGCGTGAATTCATACCTGACGGCGGGCGAACTCGCCTACATCCTCACCAACAGCCAGTCGCGCATCCTCATCACCTCGCAAGCGAAGCTCGATGTCGCGCGCGCGGCGCTGAAGGAATGCCCCAAGGTCGAGCTTTGCATCGTCGCCGACGGCGACGGCGAAAGCGACCGCGTCGTCGGCCTGCAACAGGCAACGTCGGAGCTGCCGAAAACCCCGATATCGGACGAAAGCGTCGGCACCGCGATGCTCTATTCGTCGGGTACCACCGGTCGGCCGAAAGGCATTCTGCGGCCGCTGCCGGAGCAGCCGCCGGTGCAAAACCTGCCGATCTTCGATTTCCTGCACGCCATCTGGCAGTACCGCGAAGGCATGATCTATCTCTCACCTGCCCCGCTCTATCATTCGGCGCCGCAGGCGGCCGTCAACCTGACCATCCGTGCGGGCGGCACCGTCATCATCATGGAAAGTTTTGATCCGGAAAAATATCTGGAACTGGTCCCGAAATGGGGCGTCACGCACACCCAGCTTGTGCCCACGATGTTCTCGCGCATGCTGAAACTGCCGGAACAGGTGCGAACGCGTTACGACCTGTCATCCCTCGAAATCGCGATCCACGCCGCTGCGCCCTGCCCTGCGGCCGTAAAGGATGACATCATTAAATGGTGGGGGCCGATCATCCATGAATATTATGGCGCCACCGAAGGGCTCGGCTTCACCGCCTGCAACAGCGAGGAATGGCTGGCCCATCGCGGCACCGTCGGCCGGGTGCTGCTCGGCGACCTCCATATTCTCGATGAAAACATGCAGCCCTGCCCGGTCGGCACATCAGGCACGGTGTGGTTCAAGACCGCGACCCCGTTCGAATATTTCAACGATCCGGCCAAGACCAAGGAGGCCCGTTCGGCCGACGGCAGCATGAGCACGGTCGGCGACGTCGGCTATGTCGACGATGACGGATTTCTCTATCTGACCGATCGCGCCACGTTCATGATCATCTCCGGCGGCGTCAACATCTATCCGCAGGAATGCGAGAACCTCTTGATCACCCATCCGAAGATCGCGGACGCGGCGGTGTTTGGCGTGCCAAATCCGGATCTCGGCGAAGAGGTGAAGGCCGTGGTGCAGCCGATGCCAGGCGTTTCGGTAGGCCAGGAACTGGCCGACGAACTGATCGCCTTCTGCAGCCAATCGCTGTCCCGCCAGAAAGTGCCCCGCTCGATCGATTTCGAAGCGGAATTACCGCGGCTGCCGACCGGCAAGCTCTACAAGCGCCTGTTGCGCGATCGTTACTGGGGCAACAAGACCTCGCGGATCGTCTAGAGCACGATCCGGAAAAGTGGGTACCGGTTTTCCCTCGCGACAAACGCGTGACGCGTTTGCGCGGAGCTCATGCTCAAATCAAGGAGATAGAGCGAGATGACGATTCGAAGAAAGGTCATCTCGCTCTAGCGAGATGGGTCATCTTCAGACGAAGCCATGTAGCGAGTTGCGATGCAACGACCGCGCTGCAACGAAGCGGCAGAACTCCGGCAACAGCCGGCAAATCGTCGCAAGTTCCGCTACGCGGATTTCGCTTAGTCCGAATTGCCAATCCTCGCATCGGCTTGGCCGGTTGCCCCAACGCTGCGCCGTGGTATCGTCGATACCAATCGGCCAGTTGAGACCGAAAAATGTGGAGGGGATCATGCGGAGCGTGCAAGCGCTTGCCGTTACGGCATTGTTGTTGCTGCCGGCTTTTGATGTTGCGTCGGCGGGCGAGCCGAAGCAGGGCGGCGTCCTCAGGGTCTATCATCGTGACAGCCCGGGCAGCGCCTCGATCCACGAGGGCGCGACCTACTCGATCAACATTCCCTTCATGCCGGTTTTCAACAACCTCGTCGTGTTCAAGCAGGACGTGGCGCAAAACAGCGTGGATTCGATCGTCCCCGATCTCGCGGAGAGCTGGGCGTGGAGCAGTGACAACAAGAAGTTGACCTTCAAGCTGCGGCAGGGTGTCAAATGGCATGACGGCAAGCCGTTCACGTCGGCCGACGTCAAATGCACCTTCGACATGCTGATGGGAAAGTCGCAGCAGAAGTTCCGCCAGAACCCGCGCAAATCCTGGTACGATCAGGTCAGCGAAGTGACCGTCAACGGCGATTTCGAAGCGTCATTCGAACTAAAGCGACCGCAACCGGCTTTGCTGTCGCTGCTCGCCTCGGGCTACACGCCGGTTTACCCCTGCCACGTCTCCCCGGCCGAGATGCGCACCAAGCCGATCGGCACCGGGCCGTTCAAGTTCGTCGAGTTCAAGGCCAACGAATCGATCAAGCTGACCAAAAATCCCGACTACTTCAAGAAAGGCCTGCCGCATCTCGACGGCATCGAATTCACCATCATTACCAACCGATCGACGGCGATTCTCGGATTTGTATCCGGAAAATTCGACATGACCTTCCCGACCGAAGTGTCGATCCCGCTGCTCAAGGAGGTCAAGTCGCAGGCGCCGAACGCGGTCTGCGTGGTTGAGCCGATCAACGTCTCGACCAACATCATCGTCAATTCGTCCTCCCCGCCGTTCGACAATATCGACATTCGCCGGGCACTGGCGCTGGCGCTGGACCGCAAGGCGTTCGTGCAGATCCTGTTCGAGGGACAGGCCGATATCGGCGGCACCATGCTGCCGGCGCCGGGCGGATTGTGGGCGATGCCGAAGGAAATGCTGGAATCGATCCCGGGCTACGGCCCCGACATCAACGCCAACCGGGAAGCGGCGCGCAAATTGATGCAGAAGGCGGGTTACGGCCCGGACAAGCGTCTCGCCGTCAGGGTCTCGACGCGCAATATTCCGGTCTACCGCGATCCCGCGGTCATCCTGATCGATCAGATCAAGAGCATCTATATCGACGCCGAACTCGACGTCGTCGATACCGCACAATGGTTCCCGAAGGTCGCGCGCAAGGATTACTCGCTCGGCCTCAATCTTACCGGCAACGCGGTCGACGATCCCGACCAGTCGTTCTACGAAAACTATTCCTGCGGCTCGGAGCGGAACTACACCAACTACTGCAACAAGGAAATCGAAAAACTGTTCGACCAGCAATCCGCCGAGACCGACGTCGCCAAGCGCAAGAAGCTTGTCTGGGAGATCGACAAGAAACTGCAGGAGGACGTGGCGCGCCCGATCATCTTCCACGCCCGCCAGGGCTCGTGCTGGCAGCCTTACGTCAAGGGCATCACCATCATGGTGAACAGCTCCTATAACGGCTATCGTTACGAAGACGTCTGGATGGACAAGTAAGCCGAGTCGCGGGTTAGTTCGCCAGCCGGGGTCTATTAACTTGCGTAACTTGCGCGTATTCCGATCGCAAAACCGGTACCCACTTTTGCGGAACACGCTAACGGGAGAACCGCCTAGGTGTTTGCTTATATCGTGCGACGCCTTGCCTTGATGCTCGTGACCCTGGTCGGGATCTCGATCATCATCTTCGTGCTGTTGCGCGTTGTTCCCGGCAACATCGTCGACATCCTGTTCGACGCTGCCGGCTTCGTCGATCCCACCGACAAGGCCAATCTTGAAAAGGAGCTTGGCCTCAATCTGCCGATCTACCAGCAATATCTGAACTGGATTGGCGGGCTGCTGCATGGCGACCTCGGCTATTCCTACGTCTCGGAAAAGCCGGCGCTGCAGGAGATCCTGCCCCGCATTCCGATCACCGCGCGGCTCGCGGCGCTGGCGCTGCTGTTCTCCGCCTCCATCGGCATTCCCTTGGGCGTGCTGAGCGCGGTGCATCAGGGCTCGCGCCTCGACTATACCTTGCGCGTCGTCAGCCTGAGCGGCCTGTCGCTACCTTCCTTCTGGCTCGGCCTATTGATCCTGATGGCGTCGGTTTCCCTGTTTGGCAGCATGCCGATCTACAATCCGAATCCAAAAACCTGGACCGAAGCCTTCGCGATCTATGCGGTGCCTGCGATGGCGGTCGGCTTTCGCAGTGCCGCGCTGACCATGCGCATCACGCGTTCCTCGATGCTGGAAATCCTGCGGCAGGACTACATCCGCACCGCGCGCGCCAAGGGTGCGTCCGAGGCGTCGGTGAATTATCGCCACGCGCTGAAGAACGCCATTCTCCCGGTCATTACCGTAATCGGCATCGAGGCGGCGTTCCTGATCGGCGGGCTGATCGTCACCGAAACCGTGTTCAATATCCCCGGCGTCGCCCGCTTCCTGGTCGAGGCGCTGCGCTGGCGCGACTACCCGATCGTTCAGAACCTGGTGATGCTGATCGCCGTGGTCGTGGTGGTCGCAAATTTCACCGTCGACATGCTTTACGCCGCGATCGACCCGCGCATCCGGTATGGAGATTAGCCGCTTGGCCACGATCAATTTCGATAGCGAACTGAGACGAGCGGGCGCCTATTCGAACCGTGGCTGGCGCCGACTGCTGTTTCTGGCGCAGCGCTATCTGCTCGGTACATTCGGCCTCTTCATCATGGTGCTGTTTGTGTGGGTCGCGATATCCGCCGACCTGATCTGCCGCTTCGATCCGCTCAGCGTCGATTCCGCACATCGGCTGGCTTCGCCGAGCGCCCAGCACTGGATGGGAACCGATTCATTCGGCCGCGACGTCTGGAGCCGGATCGTCCATGGCGCACGGGTCTCGCTGGCCGTCGGCATCGGCGCCACGATGCTGGGATCGTCAATCGGCGTCATCGTCGGCCTCGCATCGGGCTACCTGTCAGGCTGGGTCGACCTCCTGTTCCAGCGCATCACCGACATTCTGCAGGCCCTGCCCCTGCTGGTGCTGGCGCTGGTAATGACGGCGGCACTCGGGCCGTCGCTGCCGAACGTGATCATCGCGATTGCGATCCCGCTGATCCCAACGGTCGCCCGTGTGATCCGCGCCAACACGCTGGCGCTGCGAGAACTGCCGTTCGTCGAGGCCGCCAAATCGATCGGCATGAGCGAGACGCGCATCGCGCTCCGCCACGTGCTGCCCAACACGCTGGCGCCCCTGATCGTACTGGCGACCGCGCAGCTCGGCTCCACCATCCTCACCGAGGCCTCGCTGTCGTTTCTCGGCCTGGGGATTCCCGAGCCCTATCCGTCCTGGGGACGCATGCTGTCGGAATCAGCGGCGGAATATGTCCGCACCGCGCCGTGGCTGGTGATCTTCCCCGGCGTCGCCATCAGCCTTGCGGTGTTCGGCACCAATCTGTTCGGCGACGCCTTGCGCGACATCCTCGACCCTAGGCAGCGCGGCTGATGACGGAGACGAAGAAGGCAGAAACGGTTCTCGATGTGAAGAACCTGCAGACGGTGTTCTTCACCAATTCGGGACTGTTCCGCGCGGTCGACGACGTCTCGTTCACCGTACGCCGCGGCGAGACACTGGCGATCGTCGGCGAGTCCGGCTGCGGCAAGAGCGTGACCGCGCTGTCGGTGATGCGGCTGGTGCCGGACCCGCCCGGCCGGGTGGTCGGCGGCTCGGTAACGCTGGAAGGGACCGACCTTCTCGGCCTCGACGAGGCCGAGATGCGCCAGATCCGCGGCAACCGGATCTCGATGATTTTTCAGGAGCCGATGACCTCGCTCAATCCGGTGATGCGGATCGGCGACCAGATCACCGAAGTGCTGCGCCTGCACCGGGAAATGACGTCCAAAGAGACGTGGGCGAAGGCCGTCGAGATGCTGCGCCTGGTCCGCATTCCCGAGCCGGAACGCCGCGCGCTGGAATATCCGCATCAGCTTTCCGGCGGGATGCGGCAACGCGCGATGATCGCGATGGCCCTGGCGTGCCGGCCGGCTTTGTTGATCGCGGACGAGCCGACGACCGCGCTCGACGTGACGATCCAGGCGCAGATCCTGGCGCTGATCGTCGATCTGCAGAAGACGCTCGGGACTGGATTGATCCTGATCACGCACGATCTCGGCGTGGTGGCGCAGACCGCCCAGCGCGTCATCGTGATGTATGCCGGCAAGAAGGTCGAGGAAGCGACTGTGGAAGACTTGTTCGCAAATCCGAAGCACCCGTATACGCGCGGGCTGATGGCCTCGATGCCGGCGGTGATTTCGTTTGGTGCCAAGACCGACGCGCGGCTGAACGAAATTCCCGGCATGGTGCCGTCACTGACCAACCTGCCGCCGGGCTGCGCCTTTGCGCCGCGCTGCAGCCTCGCCATCGATCGCTGCCGCGCAGAATACCCGCCGCTGCAGGAAGTCGACGGCGATCACTTCGCGGCGTGCTGGCGGGCGGCTGAATTGGTGGGCGTGCCATGACCGATCAACGCCCGTTGCTGGAGGTTACCGACCTCGTCAAGCACTACCCGGTGCGCGGCGGCGTGCTGCGACGTCGCGTCGGCACCGTGCATGCCGTCGATGGCGTCAGCTTTTCCGTCGGCAAGGGCGAGACGCTCGGCTTGGTCGGCGAATCCGGCTGCGGCAAATCGACGGTCGCGCGCAGCGTGTTGCGGCTGGTGGAACCATCCAGCGGCGCCATCAAGCTCAACGGCACCGACATCACGGGCTTAAGCAAGGCCGAGATGCGGCCGCATCGACGCTCGATGCAGATCGTGTTCCAGGATCCATTCGCCTCGCTCAATCCACGCATGACGGCAGGCGATATCGTCGGCGAGCCACTCAGCGTGCACGGGCTCGCCACCGGTCGGGCGCAACAGGAGCGCGTTGCCGAACTGTTCGCGCAGGTGGGCTTGCGGCCCGACCAGATGAAGAACTATCCGCATCAGTTCTCCGGCGGACAACGGCAGCGCATCTGCATTGCCCGCGCATTGTCGCTCGGGCCGAGTCTCATTGTGTGCGACGAGCCGGTCTCCGCGCTCGACGTCTCGATCCAGGCGCAGGTGATCAACCTGTTGATCGACCTGCAGCGGAAGAATGATTTCTCGTACCTGTTCATCGCCCACGACCTCGCCGTCGTCGCCCATATCAGCCACCGCGTCGCGGTGATGTATCTCGGGCGCATTGTCGAGATCGCGGACAAAAGCGAATTGTTTGCCAACCCGCGCCATCCCTATACGCAGGCGCTGCTGGCCTCGGTCCCGATCGCCGATCCCAAGGCAAAGCGCCTTGCGCCCATGGTCGACGGCGACGTCCCGAGCCCGATCAATCCACCGTCCGGCTGCGCCTTCCACACCCGCTGCCGCTACGCAATGGACCGTTGCAAGCTGGAGCGGCCGGCGCTGCTGGAGGCCGGTGCAGGACATCAGGTGGCATGCTGGCTCAATGACGGCACAGGACGGCCGGAGTAGAATCCGTAGGGTGGGCAAAGCGCAGCGTGCCCACCGTCTCTCGCACGGCACGAATGGTGGACACGGCGCAAGCGCGCCTTTGCCCACCCTACGCAGCTAAGCCGCCGCAATCTCCACAACGATCCTGCCCGTCGTCACCTGCTCGCCTTCGGCTACATCGATGGCCGACACCGTGCCGGCGACGCCAGCCGTATGCACATGCTCCATCTTCATCGCCTCCAGCGTCATCACCGGCTGCCCAGCGGCAACCTGCTCGCCCGGCTTGACCAGCACCGCCACCACGCGGCCGTTCATTGCCGCTCGCACCTTGCCGTCGCCGGCCGCCGCAGCCGACACCGGCGCAGCAAGGGTAAAGTCGCGGACGGCAATCGTGGCGCCGCGATGCAGGATGTGGAGCCGGTCGCCGTCGCGCAGGAATCTTGCCGATTCCATCATGCCGTTGGTGCGGAAGCGGATCGCATCGCGGCCGAGTTCGTCAATCTCGAAACGCTGTTCGCCACCATCAAGGTTTGCCAGATAACTCCCATCGCGCTCCCGCACGATATCCACCTCGTGCACACCATGGCCAAGATCAATTCGTGTCGTCAGCGGAAACGTCGCAGCCAAACTGCGTCCGCCGCGCCACCGCGGCGCATGTCGATTGGTGACGTACAGCAGCAACGCCGCCAGCGCGGCGTCTGCCTTGTCGTTCGCGCGAGCCAACAGTTCATCGCGATGATTGTCGATGAAAGCCGTCGTCGCTTCGCCCCTGGCAAAGGCGGAATGACGCAGACAGGAAATCAAAAATCCCTGATTGGTGGGGACGCCGAACGCAGCCGTCTGCTCCAGCCCACAAATCAGCCGGCCCCGCGCCTCGCTGCGGTCGGCGCCATGGCTGATGATCTTGGCGATCATGGAATCATAGAACGGCGGGATTTCGGAGCCGGATTGTAGCGCGTGCTCGACGCGGACGCCGTCCGGCATCTGCCACAGCGCCATCCGACCCGACTGCGGCATGAAGTCATGGCCGGCATCTTCTGAACACAGCCGCACCTCGATGGCATGGCCGGAGAATTTGACATCCTCCTGCTTGAGCCCCAGCGGCTCGCCCGCGGCGATGCGCAACTGCAGTTCGACCAAGTCCAGGCCGGTGATTGCCTCGGTGACGGGATGCTCGACCTGCAGCCGCGTGTTCATTTCCATGAAATAGAACTCGCCGCCTGGATCGAGCAGGAATTCCAGCGTGCCGGCCCCCTCATAACGAAGCGACTTGGCCGCTGCGACGGCGACCGCGCCCATCCGCGCCCGCAATTCCGGCGTCACTCTTGGCGACGGCGCTTCCTCGATCACCTTCTGGTGCCGGCGCTGTACGGAGCAATCGCGCTCGCCGAGATGAATGGCGTTGCCGTAGCGGTCGCCGAACACCTGGATCTCGATATGGCGGGGATCGACGATGGCGCGTTCGAGGATGACGGTGGGATCGCCGAACGCACCCTGTGCCTCCGACCTCGCGCTGCGCAGCGCATCCGGAAATGCCGCGGCGTCCGTGACCAGCCGCATGCCGCGCCCGCCGCCGCCCGCGACCGCCTTGACCATGACGGGGAAGCCGATCTTTCGGGCCTCCGCCAGCATCGCGGCGTCGCTCTGGTCCGCGCCCTGATAGCCGGGCACGGTAGGCACGCCCGCCTTCTGCATGATGTCCTTGGCACCGGCCTTGTTGCCCATCGCCCGGATCGCCTCCGGCGACGGACCGATGAACACCAGTCCGGCATCGCGGCAGGCCTGCGCAAAATCCTCGTTCTCGGCGAGGAAGCCATAGCCTGGATGCACCGCGCCGGCGCCGCTGGCTTTGGCGGCAGCGATGATCGCATCGATCTTGAGATAAGATTGAGCTGGCAGCGCTTCGCCAATTCTTACCGCCTGGTCCGCCTCACGCACATGCTGCGCATCATGATCGGCATCCGAATAGACCGCGACGACGCCATAGCCGAGACGTCGTGACGTCCGCATGATCCGCAGCGCGATCTCGCCCCGATTGGCGACAAGAATCTTGAAGAACGGCGTTCGCCTCATGGCCAGCCCGCTCATGGCCGCGCGACCGAAAATTGCATACGCTGAGGCGTGCGGGCCTCGGCCTCGCGGCAGATCGCCAGCACCTCGGAAAGCACGCCGCGGGTATCGCGCGGGTCGATCACGCCGTCGTCGAGCACGCGCGCACTGGTCGAGAACACATCCATCTGGCCGTCGAACACGCCGGTGATCTGCGCCTTCATCGCATCCAGCTTTTCCTTCTCGATCGGCTTGCCGCGCCGGGCCGCGGCAGCCTCGGTCACGATCGCCATGGTTTCGGCGGCCTGCTCGCCACCCATCACGGCGGTCTTGGCATTCGGCCAGGAGAAGCAGAAGCGCGGGTGGAAGCCGCGGCCGCACATACCGTAATTGCCGGCGCCGAACGACGCGCCGCAATAGATCGTGATCTGCGGCACCGTCGCCGAGGTCACCGCCTGGATCATCTTGGAGCCGTGCTTGATCATGCCGGCCTCCTCGTAGGCCTTGCCGACCATGTAGCCTGTGGTGTTGTTCATATAGAGGATCGGCGTGCGCGACTGGCAGCAGGCCTGGATGAAATGCGTCGCCTTGTTGGCGCCGGGCACATCGAGCGGGCCGTTGTTGGTGATGATGCCGATTGCCTGCCCCTCGATGCGGGCGTGGCCGCATACGGTTGCGGGACCGTAATTGGCGCCGAACTCCGTGAAGTCGGAACCGTCGACAAAGCGCGCAATCGCCTGCCGCATGTCGACGGGACGCTTGTGGTCCATCGGCATGATGCCGAGCAGTTCCTCGGCGTCATAGCACGGCGGCTTGAAGGTGGCCCCCGCCGGCCTCAGTCGATCCCATTCCAGATTGGCCATGATGTCGCGCGCGATGCGGAGCGCGTCGCGATCGTCTTCGGCCAGATAATCGCCGAGACCTGAGATGGAGGTGTGCATCTCGGCACCGCCGAGTTCTTCCTCGGTCGCAATCTCGCCCGTCGCGGCTTTCAACAGCGGCGGCCCGGCGAGAAATGCCCGGGTGCGGCCACGCACCATCACGATGTAATCCGAGAGGCCCGTTTGGTAAGCGCCGCCCGCGGTCGACGAACCATGCGTCACGGTCACGACGGGCAGCCCCGCCGCCGACAGCCGCGCCAGATTGCGAAAAATGTTGCCGCCGCGGATAAAATCCTCGACGCGGTAGCGCAGCAGGTTGGCGCCGGCGCTTTCGACCAGTTGCACGTAAGGCAGCTTGTTTTCCAGCGCCAGCTCCTGCACCCGCAACGTCTTGTCGAGGCCGTACGGTTGCAGAGCGCCGGCATCGATGCCGGAATCATTGGCGCTGACCATGCAGCGGATACCTGAGACAAAACCAATGCCCGCGATCACACCGCCGCCGGGCACGCTCTTCTCCGCATCCGGCACGTCGAACATGTAGCCGGCGAGCGTCGACAGTTCGATGAAGGGCGAGCCGGGATCGAGCACCAGCGCCACGCGCTCGCGCGGCAGCAACTGTCCGCGCTTGTGGAAGCGGTCCCTGGCCGCGGCCGACGCGGCGCGCGTGCGATCTTCCAGCGAACGCATCCGCGCGATCAGCGCCAGCATGCCGTCACGGTTGGCCTTGAAGGCGGCGCTGGAGGGAACGATCGTTGATTCGAGGATAGCCATAAACTAATTCACTCCGTCATTCCGGGATGGTGCGCAGCACCAGACCCGGAATCTCGAGATTCCGGGTTCACGCTTCGCGTGCCCCGGAATGACGACCTCAATGCCTGGTCCCAAAGATCTGCCGGGCCTCCGCAGGGCTCGCGATCTCGCGGCCCGCGCGCCGCGCGCAAGTGGCAATCGCTTCGATCAACTGCCCGTTCGAGGTCACCTTGGTGCCGTCGGCGAGATAGAAAGTATCTTCCAATCCGGTGCGCAGGTGTCCACCGAGATCGGCGCAGCGCTGGTGCAGCGGCCAGATTTCGGCGCGGCCGATCGCGGTCACCTGCCAATGCGCTTCCGGCAATTTCAGCTTCAACAGGATCGGCAGCAGCTCCGGATCGGCCGGCATGCCGGACGCCACGCCCATCACGAAGTTATATTCGAGCGGCCCGGAATACATCCCGGTCTGCCGGTACATGCCGACGCAGCGCACGATGCCGACGTCAAAGCATTCGAACTCCGGAATCGTGCCGGCTTCCTTCATCACATCGAGATAGTCCTGCACCTTCTCGACCGCGTTATCGAACATCATCGGCGGCCACGCCCAGGTGTTGTCGGACTTCACCTTGAGATAATTCAGCGATCCTGCATTGCAGGCGGCGATCTCAGGCATGGTCTCGCGCACGCAATCCAGCGCGCCCTGATATTTGGGCCCCGAGGTGCCCGTGGTGTGGTTGATGATGACGCCGGGGCAGGCCTCGCGAATCGCCTGCTGGATTTCCTTGCTGACGCTGACGTCCCAGGACGGCAGATGCCCCTTGTTCGGCTCCTGCTGGCGCAGATGGATATGCATGATGCTGGCGCCGGCATTGAACGCGGCCTTCGCCTCGCGCGCCATCTGCTCCGGTGTAACCGGCACATTGTGCTGCTTCGGATCGGTCAGCACGCCGTTCAACGCGCAGGTAATGACGGCCTTGTCGCCCATGGATCAGCCTTCGATTGCGGGACGCGAGGAGCCGCGAACATATCCGGCGCGATCATGCGTCCCGCATCAGCCGGCTTCTTGCGTCCACCCGCTATTGTCGGCGGTGACACGGCGGTGGCTGTAGATCGCCAGATCGCGCGAACCCGAAAAAATCGCGCGCGGCTTCAAGCCATAGAAGCGGCGGATCGAGTGGCTGAAATGCGTGGAGTCGGGATAGCCGATATCCTGCGCCAGATGCGCAAGATTGATGTCCTGGTTGGCGAAATGCAGCAGATGCCGCGCGCGCTTCCAGGCGCGGAACGAACGGAAAGATATTCCGGTCTCTTCCTTGAACAAATGCAGGAAGCGCGATGGGGACAGACCAGCCTCCGCGGCGCAGCTCGCCGCCGTCACCGGCTCGCCGGAGAATTTCCCGATCTGCAGAATCGCGCGCGCCACGCGCGGATCGAGCCCGCGCTGTGGCAGGGCCTCGCCAAGACATAGAAGATCGAATTCGGCGCTGGAAAAATCGTTGCCGGCGTGATGCTCGCGCAATTCGCGATAGGCGGCGCGAATGCGGCTGGCGAAAGCCGTGCCTTCAGAGCCCGAGAGGCGCCTGGCGAAATCTTCAAGCGCACCCGGGCAAACACTCTCAGGCTCGATCACGATGCTCAGCACCGAGCGATAATCGCTGGCGATGGTGTGCCTGACGTTTGGCAACAGGGCGACCATTTCGCCGTGGGTTTCCCGGCCATCGGCGGTGGTGAGCCAGAGACCGCCCTCAAGCGCGACATAGATGTTGAACCCGCCCGAGCAGCGTTGGCGGGGCCTACCGAGCAGGCCGGCGTAGAACACGCGCTCCGGGGTGATCAGCATCAGATGGCCGGATTTGTGGCCGGTGTCGTCCATGGCTCGTCCTCCTCGCGCGGCTCTCTGGCCACTGCGACGGGGTCAACCATAGCGGAAAATCGGGGACTGACCAGACGACGCTGCTGTCATTCCGGGGCGCGAAGCGAACCCGGAATCTCGAGATTCCGGGTTCGATGCTACGCATCGCCCCGGAATGACGGAGGTTTCCCTTCAAGCCCGTATCCGCGGCGCCACGTTCTGCTCGATGCCGGCCTTGCGTTCCGCCGCAACTGCCCGCTGGTAGCCGTCGCGTTCCTGCAACCGCGCCCAATAGGCCGCGACATTGGGGCCGAAATCCTTGGCCAAGCCGATGTTGCCGGCCAGCCGCAACGCATAGCCGTTGACGATGTCGGCGGCGGTGAACCGGCCGGCGCACAAGGTTTCGGCATTTGCCGTGGCTGCCTCGACCGCGCGCAGCCGGCCGAGGAACCATTTGGCGTAATCGCCGGCCACCTGCGGGTTCCGTCGTTCTTCCGGTTCGAGCTGGCTGTATCTCAGCACCAGCGTCTGCGGAAAGGTGAGCGTGGCGTCGCTGAAATACATCCAGTTCAGGAAGGCGCCGTAGGCGGGGTCATCCAGCCCGACCACCAGCGACGTCGGCCCATATTTGGTGCCGAGATAATAGCAAATGCCGGAGGACTCGGTCATTTTGGTCTCGCCATCGACCATGAACGGAATGGTGCCGAGCGGATTGATCGCAAGATATTCCTTGGCGAACACGCGTGGCGGGAACGGCAGCATCTTCAACTCATACGGCAAGCCCATCTCTTCCAGCATCCAGAGCGGACGGAACGAGCGTGCACCGTCGCAGTGATAGAGCGTGATCATCAGGCATTCCCCTGTCGTTACCCTGATTGTTCTTATTAGCTTTTCGGCAGCGTGCCCATCATCTTGCACAGCACGGTCAGCATCACCTCGTCGGCGCCGCCGCCGATCGAGGTCAGGCGGCTGTCGCGATAGGCCCGGCTGACCGGTGTCTCGTTCATAAAGCCCATGCCGCCCCAGAATTGCAGGCAGGCATCGGTGAGTTCGCGGCCCAGACGCCCGGCCTTCAGCTTGGCCATGGTCGCGAGCCGCGTCACGTCCTCGCCCGCGATCAGCGCCTCGGCGGCGCGGTAGACCAGTGCGCGCAACAGCTCGACCTCGGTCTGCATCTCGGCCAGCTTGAAATGAACCGTCTGGTTATCGAGGATCGACTTCCCGAACGCCTTGCGGTTACGGGTATATTCGATCGTCTCGGCAATGATGAATTCATGCGCCTTGAGGCAGGCCGCCGCGCCCCACAGCCGCTCCTCCTGGAACTGCACCATCTGGTAGGTAAAGCCCTTGCCCTCCTCGCCGATCCGGTTGCGCTTCGGCACCCGAACATTGTCGAAGAAAATCTGCGCGGTGTCGGACGAGCGCATGCCCATCTTGTCGAGTTTGCGCGCGACCTGCACGCCCTTGCTCTTCATCGGCACGCAGATCAGCGACTTGTTGCGGTGGACCTGGTCGTCGCTGGTATTGGCGAGCAGGCAGATCCAGTCGGCCTGCACGCCGTTAGTGATCCACATCTTGCCGCCATTGATGACGTAATCGTCGCCATCGGCGCGCGCCTGCGTCTTGATCGAGGCGACGTCGGAGCCGGCCCCGGGCTCAGAGACGCCGACGCAGGCCACCGCATCTCCCGCAATCGCGGGGCTCAGAAACTCGCGGCGTACTTCATCAGAACCGAACCGCGCCAGCGCGGGAGTAGCCATATCGGTCTGCACGCCGATCGCCATCGGCACACCGCCGCATTTGATGGCACCGAGTTCTTCGGCCATCATCAGCGCATAGGAGTAATCGAGTCCCTGGCCGCCGAACTCGACCGGCTTGTTGAGGCCGAGAAAGCCGAGATCGCCGAGCTTCTTGAACAGCTCGTGCGCCGGGAAAATGTCGTTGCTCTCCCATTCGTCGACGAAAGGATTGATTTCGGCAGCGATGAATTTTTGCAGGATACGGCGGGGTTCGTCGTGGTCGGCGGTGAAGAGCATCGTCTCATTCATCCTTCGTCATTCCGGGGCAGCCCAAAGGGCTGAACCCGGAATCCATTTCGCTATAGTACTTGCTGCCCAATGGATTCTCTGATGTGCATTGCACATCATAGCTCGCTCGCTTCGCTCCCGCCCCGGAATGACGCGGAGCTAAGAGAAATCATCACAGCCCCATCTGCCTCGACGCGAGATCCTTCATGATCTCCTCGGTGCCGCCGCCGATGGCGTTGACCTTGACCTCGCGGTAGATGCGCTCGACCTTGACGCCGCGCATGAAGCCGGCGCCGCCGAAAATCTGCACCGCCTCGGAGGCGCAGAATGCCATGGTCTGGGTGGCCTGGTTCTTCATCATGCAGATTTCGGCGATCGGGCTTTCGCCCTGCCCGAGCCGCCATGCCAGCATTTCCAGCATCGCCTGCGATGCCGCGACCTTCTGCGCCATGTCGACGATCTTGTGCCGGATCACCTGGTGCTGCGCAATCGGCTTGCCGAAGGTCTTGCGTTCCTTGGCATACGCCATCGCCTCCTCGACGCAGACACGGGCATAGGCCGTGCAGCTCGCCGCCATGCCCATGCGCTCGCTGTTGAAATTGTGCATGATGATCTTGAAGCCCTGCCCCTCCTCGCCGATCAGGTTTTCGACAGGCACCCGGCATTCATCGAAGTGCAGCGTGGCAGTATCCGACGCCCACCACCCCATCTTCTTCAGTTTCGTCCGCGACAGGCCCGGCGTGTTGCCCTCGATCAGCAACAGACTGACGCCACCCGGCCCCTCGCCGCCGGTGCGCACGGCAACCGTCAGATAATCGGCCCGCATGCCTGAGGTGATGAAAGTCTTCTCGCCGCTGACGACATAATGGTCACCGTCACGCCGCGCCTTGGTGTGGAGATTGGCGACGTCGGAACCGCCACTCGGCTCAGTGATCGCGAGCGCGGAAATTTTCTCGCCCGACAGCACCTGCGGCAGCACCCTCGCCTTGACCTCGGGCCTCGCGGCGCGCGCGATCGGCGGCGAGCCGATGGTGTGGCTCATCAGGCTCGAACTGACCCCACCGGCGCCGGCGCGCGCCAGTTCCTGCGACGCCACGATCTTCATGAACTGGTCGGCGGGCACGCCGCCATGTTCCTCCGCGAAGCCAAGCCCGAGCAGTCCGATTTCGGACGCTTTCCGATAAAGCTCGCGCGGAAACTCGCCGGCCTCATCCCATTCATGGGCGTAGGGCTCGATCTCGCGCGCCACGAAGCGGCGCATCACGTCGCGGAAGGCCTCGTGTTCGGCCGTATAGAACGGGCTTTGCACTTTCGTTCGCTCCAGCATGGCTTCCTCCCGAGAGATCACGATGCCCCGATTTGGCCCGCGCAAACTTGCGTTGAGCGGCTGGCATTATCGTGCAGACGCGGCCATTGGCGCCGGTCGCTTTCCGGCGCATCACGCGTCCAGCAACTGAACGCAAGACCGGTTGCCCGAGCATGCCCTAGCCTTGGTTCAAAACCAATAACAACATTGCCGGCCATTCGCCGGGGAGGATGAAGCATGATCCGATCGAGCAAGTTCGTCCCGGCCTTCTTTTCAGCGTTGCTCTCCCTCACTGCTGCGACGACAGTCTCAGCTCAGCAACCCGGCATTACCGACACCGAGATCAAGTTCGGCAACATCATGCCGTATAGCGGCCCGGCGTCGGCGCTCAGTGTCACCGGCAAGGCGTTTGCGGCCTATTTCGACCTGGTCAACGAGAAGGGCGGCGTCAACGGGCGCAAGCTCAACATGATCTCGCTCGACGACGGTTTTTCGCCGCCGAAGACGGTCGAGGCGACGCGCCGATTGGTCGAGAATGACGGCGTCGCGTTCATGTTCGGAACCATGGGCACCGCGCCGAGTTCGGCAACCGCAAAGTATCTCAACGGCGCCAAGGTGCCGCATCTGTTCCTGATCAGCTCCGCATCGAAATGGAACGATCCGGCCAATCAGCCCTGGCTGATGGCGCTGCCCTGGGCACCCAACTATGTCGAGGAAGCCGGCATCGAGGTGCGCTTCGCCCGCTCCAGGAATCCCAATGCGCGCTTTGCGATCCTTTATCAGAACGACGACGCCGGAAAGGATTATCTGCGCGGCGTCAAGGAAGCGCTGGGAACGGACGCCGACAAGGTGATCGCCATGGCGGCGAGTTTCGAAGTCGCCGATCCCACGGTGGATTCGCAGATCCTCACGCTCGCCAACACCAGGGCCGACGTCTTCCTGATCTACAGCGTGACACCGCGTGCGTGTGCGCAAGCGATCCGAAAGGCGCACGAAACCGGCTGGCGTCCGATGCGTTTCATTTCCTCAGGCTGCGCCAACAAGGAAACGGTGATGGTGCCGGCCGGGCTCGAAGCCGCGACCGGCATCATGTCGGTCGGGGCGCTAAAGCCCTACTCGGCTGACTCAAAAGATGCCGACCTCGTCGACTACCGCGACTTCATGAAGGCGCGGCTGCCCAATATCGATCCGGCCAACATGGCGGCGGGATATGGCTACATGGTTGCCCAGGCGCTGGTCGTGGTGCTCACCCAGTGCAAGAACGATCTCAGCCGCGAAAAACATCATGGCGCAGGCGGCCAGCCTCAAGGGCGTAGCGCTGCCGATGCTGATGCCCGGGGTCAAGCTCAACACCTCGCCGACGGACTACCGTCCGATCAAGGACGGCTATATGGTCGAGTTTCGCGACAACCAGTTCAACGTGATCAGCGAATTGCTGCGCGGCTCGTGAACTGACGACTTGTTCCGGTTGTGGCGCGCTTTTCGAACAGGATGAAAGCCCTTCGCCACCGGACCTTCAATTGGTCGGCGTGAATCCGGTTGCTTGCACGATCGCTTTCCACCGTTCCGATTGGGATGCGATCAGCCGGGCAAAGTCTCCCATAGAGATTGCGTCGAGCTCAACTGCCAGTCTTGCCATGCCGGACCTTACCTCGTCGGTACGCAGGGCCGCTTGGATGGCACTATTGAGCCTTTCGACGATATTCGCTGGCGTCTTCGCCGGAACAAAAAATCCGTACCAAGTGAGGTCCTCAAGCGAGGGATAACCGGCTTCCGCCACCGTCGGCACAGCGGGAAGAAACGAGCTGCGGCGCGGCCCGGTGGTAACGAGCGCGCGAAGATCTCCGGATTGGACGAGGCCCAGGGAACTGCCGATTGGCATAACGGCGGATGCGATTTCGCCTTTGAGCAGATCCTGGATCGAGCCGTTGCCTTGATAGGGCACGTGAAGGAATTCGAAGCCGGCTGTGTGTCCCAGCATCGCACCGAGGAAATGCAGCGTGGTCCCGACACCCGCCGTGCCGTAGGCGGCTTGCTTTGGGTTGGCGCGGCACCAGGCGACGAAATCTGCAAGGGTCCTCACGTCACCCGGCACCTTCGGACCTACCGTCAGCAATGTCGGGGTTGAGGCGACGGTCGACACCGGGGTAAAATCCCGCGGCTCGTATCTGAGCGTCTTGTAGACGTGCGGAAAGAGCATCATGAATCCAAGCGGCGCGAGCAGCATCACCGATCCGTCGGCGTCAGCGGCCTTCACCGCCTCCACCGCGACACGACCGCGCCGCACCCGGCCGGGTCTCGACGACGATCGTCTCGGCATAATCTTTCATCTGGCCGGCGACGAGCCTTGCCAGAGCGTCCTGCAGCCCGGGCGTGAAGCCCGTCAGTATATGCGCGGTTCTTGCGAGCGGTTGTGCGACGGCCCGCGGCACGCGACCGGCGGCGCATAACGCGACACTGGCCGCCGACACGGCCAACAAATCACGACGTGTGATCATCAACTGTCTCCCTGACTAATTTGTCCGCGCGGGGCTCTACCTTTGGATGTACCACGGCAACGATCGATATGCTTGGTCTCCAGCTTACTTTTTCCTTACCGTCAGCTTATTCTTGCGCTTAGGCATAGGGATTTCGACGATTGACCGCCGCGGGGAAGTGGCTTGCGCTATCTCTTTGAAAATTATTCATTCGATACCGACCGGCGCGAGCTGCGTCGCGGGACGGATGTGATCGCTATCGCGCCCCAAGTGTTCGACTTGCTTAACTACCTGATCGGCAACCGGGAACGCGTCGTTAGCAAGGACGACCTCACAAGAGCCATTTGGGAAGGCCGCGTTGTCTCGGATGTGGCTCTGACGACCCGTCTGAATGCAGCGCGGAAGGCAATTGGTGATTCCGGAGATGAGCAACGTCTCATCAAAACCCTTCCGCGCAAGGGCTTTCGTTTCATCGGCACGGTGCACGAAACACCCGGGCCGGCCAGTGCGACCGTCACGAGCGGCTCGCCGAGCCCAGCCTTTGTTGCCGTCTCTGACAAACCCTCGCTTATCGTTCTGCCGTTCGCGAATCTGAGCCCTGATCCCGAGCAGGAATTTTTCGTCGATGGCGTGACCGAGAGCCTGACCACAGATTTGTCGCGCGTAGTCGGCGTCTTCGTGATCGGTCGCAACACTGCTTTCACTTACAAGAGAAAGCATGTCGATTTGAGGCAGATCGGTCGAGAACTCGGCGTTCGCTATGTCCTTGAGGGCGCCATGCAGCGTGGTGGAAGCCGCATGCGCATCAACGTCCAGCTCATCGATGCCGAAACCGGCAATCATCTATGGGCCGAACGATTCGACAAACCGATCGCCGATCTCTTCGACATGCAGGATGAAATTGGCGCGCGTCTCGCCAACGAGTTGGGAACGGAACTGGTCACGGCCGAGGCGCGGCGAGCGGCGCGGGCGCCGCATCCAGATTCGATGGACCTGTATTTCCAGGGCATGGCGAGTGTGCACCGGGGATCGGACCCCGCAAACCTATCGCAAGCGCGTAAGTTCTTCGAACAGGCCCTCTGCCTGGACGCCGGCAACGTTGAAGCGATGGTTGGCATGGCGTTCGTCGATGCCATGCGGGGAACTTCCATGCAGACCGGCGATCGGACTGCACGCCTCCTGGCGGCCGAAATGTCTTTGGCCAAGGTGCTTGCGTACCTGCCAAACCACGCCATGGCGCATTGCCTCCTTGGCGTCGTCCAGATTTTTACCAAACGTGCCGCTCAGGGCATCGCCGAATGTGAGCGCGCGCTGGCGCTAGATCGAAATCTAGCCACCGCTTACGCTTGGATTGGGCTTGGCAAATGCTATCTGGGTCGAGCCGAGGAAACCGAAGCCTACATCATGCAGGCATTTCGGCTTTCTCCCCGCGACAACAGGGCGTTCACTTGGGCGATTAATGCCGGCGTCGCGCAGTCATATCTTGCGGCCGATGAAGCTGCTGTCTACTGGTTCAAGCGGGCCATCGAGACCAATCCGAATGTCGCCGCGTTCGTTCACGTCTACCTTGCCGCGGCATTGGCTCATCTCGGCCGGATCGAGGAAGCGCGGGCTTCGATACAGACAGGACTGGCCATCGATCCCAATTTCACTCTCTCCCACTTCTATGCCAGCACGCCAACGGACAATTCGACCTGTCTCGCACAGCGTGCGCGGATTGGCGAGGGCATGCGCAAAGCAGGGCTGCCGGAAGGGTGAATCGGGGAGGATGGAGTTCGGACAAATTTCTGTTTTTCCGAAATTTCGTTTGACGACGGACCCAAATCAGCAATATATCGATTTCGTCCCGTCCCGATACGAGGGGCGTTTCGCGATCGTCACAAGCGCGGGATGGGATGCGGTGGACGCGGATGTGCCTTTGACGAATGGTGCGGATGCGTACGGTGAAGTCGTGTGGTCCTGACGCCCCGATGCTGGCGTCAAGTCGGTGGAAGCAATTCCTCCGGCGACGGTGACAACGAGCCCGGCCCGACCGGGGAGAGCACGATATAAGCCGTAAAGCCATTGCGCAGGGAATGTCGGATGCCTCCGCTGCCCTGCATGCTCGTGTGCGCCTCTATCTACCTATTGCACACGAGACCGCGGGTGCAGCGTGCACCCGGCATTCCCTGCGCCCTCTGACTTGAGGGTCGAGGAAATTCGATAGCAAGCCTCGGGCAAATCAGGCCGCGAGATCGTGAAGCCGTGTCATCTCCCAGCCACTCCACGCAAGACAACATCCCATATGACCCCTCATCTGCCAGACAGAATGCCATCAAGCAAAACAGGCGGCGCAAGACCGCTGGACGTGGAGGAAGCATGCCCTCAGTACGTTATTACGACTGGATCGCGCATTTCGGCCGCCGCACGCCGAACAAGATCGCGGCGATCGATCTCGCGAGTGACCGTCGCCTCTCCTACGCGCAGTTCGACGCGCGCATCTCACGGCTTGCCACTCACCTGCGCGACAAACTCGGTGTCACGCGCGGCGACCGCGTCGCGGTGCTGGCGCTGAATACGACCGATACGCTCGAAGTGCAGTTCGCCTGCGGCCGCATCGGCGCCGTGTTCCTGCCGCTGAATACGCGGCTTACGGTTCCCGAATTGCAGTTCATCGTCGGCGATTCCTCGCCGAAGGTGATGATCCACGACACGGATCTCGCCGAAGTCGCGCTGACGGTCACAAAGCTCTGCAACGTCTCTTCCGCGCTGCTGCTCGGCGCCGGCGGCTCCTACGAAGCGGCGATCGAAGCGTCCAGGCCGATCGACCGGTTCGAGGACGTCACGCTCGATGACATCTCGACCATCATGTACACCTCCGGCACGACGGGCCAGCCGAAGGGCGCGATCATCACCCACGGCATGACGTTCTGGAATTGCGTCAACCTCGGCGGCCCCGCCTACGTCTCGCCATCGACAGTGTTGCTTACCGTGCTGCCGCTGTTCCATACCGGCGGGCTGAATTGCTACACCAACCCGGTGCTGCATGCCGGCGGCACCGTCCTGATCATGCGCACATTCGATCCCGGCGTGGCGCTGCAACTGATCAGCGACGCATCCTACGGCATTACCCAATTCTTCGGCGTGCCGGCAATCTACCAGTTCATGGCGCAGCATCCATCGTTCGCGACGTCCGATTTCAGCCGCCTCGTGATCGGCGGCGTCGGCGGCGCACCGATGCCGGTGCCGCTCCTGAAGGTGTGGGAAGAACGCGGCGTCGCCCTGCAGCAAGGTTACGGCATGACCGAGACGTCTCCGGCGGTGCTGGCGCTCGACCGCGAGGACGCCGCGCGCAAGGCCGGCTCGTCCGGCAAGCCGGTGCTGCATACGGAAGTGCGGATCGTTCGTCCTGACGGGACGGACGCGGATGTCGGCGAACTCGGCGAGCTCTGGGTCCGGGGACCGAACGTCACGCCCGGCTACTGGAACAGGCCGGAGGCCAACCAGTCGTCCTTCACCGACGGCTGGCTGCATACCGGCGATGCCACCCGCGTCGACGAGGAAGGCTTTTACTACATCGTCGACCGCTGGAAAGACATGTACATTTCCGGCGGCGAGAACGTCTATCCGGCCGAAGTCGAGAGCGTGCTGCATCAGCTCACGGCAATCGCCGAGGCTGCCGTGATCGGCATTCCCAACGAGCAATGGGGCGAGGTCGGCATGGCGATCGTCGCCGTGAAGCCCGGCCACACGCTGACGCCTGCCGAGATTCATGCGCATTGCGCGGCCAATCTGGCGCGGTTCAAATGCCCGCGGCTGATCGAGTTCGTCGACGCCCTGCCGCGCAACGCCACGGGGAAAATCCACAAGCCGACGTTGCGACAGAATTTCAGCGCGCCGAAGCCGACCGACAAAGCGGCCATTGCTTCATGATCGTGCGCCGGCATGCGACAAGCGAAAAGCCCGCCGGTTCATCACCGGCGGGCTCTTGTATCGGAGGCCAATTAGAGGATCCCAGTACATCCGTGGAAATCCTTAAATCGGCAACCTTTAATCGACGCGAAGGTTCTCGGCGCTGGTCTTGCCGCGCATCGGGTCCTTCTTTGCTTCGAACGAGATCTTCTGACCTTCGTTGAGCGAGCTCAGACCTGCGCGTTCGACGGCGCTGATGTGGACGAAAACGTCGGTGCTGCCATCATCGGGCTGAATGAAGCCAAAACCCTTGGTCGCGTTGAACCACTTAACTGTTCCGGTAGCCATGTAACTATCTCCAAGATGCGCGAAAGCGCTTTGCCCGCACGACCTCCGCGCAGGCTTGATCCGATTTCAACGATGTCTTGGGGATTGGAGCCGGTTCGGCGTAGTCAACAAGGCAGAGCGATAAGTTCGAATAAGAGCCATATAGTCTGTTTCGCCGGGAATGCAAGGCTGCAGAGCGCTATCTCGGCAGGAACAGCGCGAACGATTCATCAGTCGTCCGCCGCAAATGCTGGCGGTACAGCGAATAATTGGGATCGTCGGACGAAACCCTGCCAAAGGTCGGATGAGCTACCATCTTGATCGGCAAATAGGCGATTGGTGCCGCGATCGGCGTCAGCAACGAGCCGCGACCCGCGAGCAGCGTCGTGATGATCCCGTACATCTCGCCCGAAATCGCCAGATGCGCCACTGTGATCAGGCGATGCTGGCCGTGCCGGTTGGTGACGAGATAGATATGTCTCGACTGGTTCGGCACCGCCACCTCGCCGAACTGGGTGAAGGCCGCGTCCTGCCGCTCGCTTTCATGAAACACCAGCGACGAGGCCGCATTGTCCCAGGTGATCTCAGTGCGGTAGACGAAGATCGCGTCCTTGTCGCCGAACGAGGGGCGCACCGTGACATAGGTTCCTTCGATCCACGCCACCGCGCGGCGCGAGTAGGCACCCAGTCCATCCGGCGCAACCTCGCCGTTGATGGCGGCGGCAGGCGCCGGCGGCGCCTCCGTTGTCTTGCGCAGGGAGACGCCGAGCGCCTGCTCCAACCGCACCGTGGTCGCCAGCGTGAACGGGCGGCGGCCACCCAGCACCTTCTCCAGGGTCGAGAGGCTGAGTTTGGCGAGTTCGGCCAGCGATTGCCGGGAGATGCGGCGGCGGGCGATCTCCTCGCGAATGGTGTCGGCGATCTGCCGGCTTTGCTCGGCGGAAAGCTGCTTGTCCGGCGTCGGCATCGTCACCTCTGGCTAATCCACGCCAGTCTAGCAGACGCACAATCCATCACAAACCCGCACAAGGCCGCCGTGGCGGTGGCGTGCCGCGCTGGCCGGCGGCTGAACAAGGCCGATCATTCCGCTCGCGCCAAATTGCTGAAATCCGCACCCTTCCAGGCGGCGAAAATCGCCGTTCGGGAGTGAGCAACATGACGACATGCGACGAAATTGAGGCCGACAAACGCAGCGAACGCCCCAGCCTGGTCAGGCTGCTGCTGTTCTTTGTGATGCAGGGCATTGCCGCAATCCTGGTCGGGTTTGCGGCATTATTTTTGAGCTTTGAGCCGGTGTGGTCGGCCGAACGTCTGTCGGCGGCCTTCCTCAAGCCCGGCGACGCGCGCTCCGGCTCGCTGCTCCTGAAGACCGAAGAAGGCTATGCCGATGCGTCGCGTCTCGGCATCGATGTCGATCTCACCGTATCGGGTCCCACGGTCCGCGCCCGCGTTACCCAGATTTTCCGCAACCCGACCCAAGACTGGGTCGAGGCGGTCTATGTCTATCCGCTGCCGTCGGGCGGCGCGGTCGATACGCTGAAGATGGTGATCGGCGATCGCGTCGTGGTCGGCAACATCAAGGAGCGGCAGCAGGCCAAGATCATCTACGAACAGGCGAAGCAGAACGGACAGAAAGCGGCGCTGACCGAACAGGAGCGGCCGAACATCTTCACCAACTCGGTCGCCAATATCGGCCCCGGCGAAACCGTGCTGGTGCAGATCGAGTATCAGGAGCCCGTCGCACAATCCGGCAACGAGTTCTCGCTGCGGGTGCCGATGGTGGTGGCTCCGCGCTACAATCCTGTGCCGGTCGTCCAAAGCGTCGACTTCCGGCCCGATGGTGGCGGCTGGGGTTCGGTCAAATCCGACCCCGTGCCGGATCGCGACCGCATCTCGCCCGAAGTGCTCGACCCCACGACGAACGCGCCGGTCAATCCGACCCGCATCACGGTGCGGCTACAGGCCGGCTTCCCCCTCGGCGAGGTCAAGAGCCACCATCATGCGATCAAGACCGAAGAACCCGACGCCGACACCAGCATTATCCGCCTTGCCGAAGGCCCGGTAGCGGCAGATCGCGATTTCGAGCTGACCTGGAAGCCGGCCGCGGAGAAAGCGCCCTCGGTAGGACTATTCCGCGAGCGCGTCGGCGACAGCGATTACCTGCTCGCCTTCGTCACGCCGCCGTCGGTCGAACAGGCGCAGCAAAAACCGCCGCCGCGTGAGGTGATTTTCGTGATCGACAATTCCGGCTCGATGGGCGGCGTCTCGATTATCCAGGCCAAGGCCAGCCTCTCTTACGCCCTCGGCCGCCTGCAGCCGAACGATCGCTTCAACGTGATCCGGTTCGACCACACCATGGACGTGTTGTTTCCGGCGGCCGTGCCCGCTGACCGGGAGCATATCGGCCGAGCCACCGCCTTCGTCGACGCGCTGCAGGCCAATGGCGGCACCGAAATGGTGCCGGCGATGCGCGCAGCGCTGTCCGACAACGCCGGCGATGCGAACTACATCCGGCAGGTCGTATTCCTGACCGACGGCGCCATCGGCAACGAGCAGCAATTGTTCGAAGCCATCAATGCGCTGCGCGGCCGCTCGCGCATCTTCATGGTTGGCATCGGCTCGGCCCCGAATACCTACCTGATGACGCGCGCCGCCGAACTCGGGCGCGGCGCCTTCACCCACATCGGGTCAGTCGAGCAGGTCGAGGAGCGTATGCGCGGGCTGTTCGCCAAGCTGGAGAATCCCGCGGTGACCAATCTCACCGCAAAATTCTCCGACAGCCACGCCGACATGACGCCGGCTGCAATCCCCGACGTCTATCGCGACGAGCCGCTGGTTCTGGCAGCCAAGCTCGACAAGCTTACAGGCTCGGTCGAGATCAAGGGCCGCATCGGCGACCGTCCCTGGGCCGTGACACTTCCGCTGACGAATGCCGCCGAAGGCAAGGGACTCTCCAAACTTTGGGCGCGGCGCAAGATCGCGGATGCGGAAGTTGCACGCACCACGCGGCAGGCGAGCCCGGAAGATGCCGACAAGACCATTCTGGCGCTGGCGCTCGAGCATCAGTTCGTCACGCGGCTGACCAGCCTGGTCGCGGTTGACAAGACCCCGAGCCGTCCCCAGGGCGAGCCGCTCAAGGTTTCGGAACTGCCGATCAACCTGCCGGCAGGCTGGGATTTTGAAAAGGTGTTCGGAACGCGGCCACGCCTTCCCGCAACACCGACGGAACGTCGCGCGGCTACGGAGGAGGCGCGGGTTCAGATCGCGGCGCTGAAACGGGCGCAGCCTGTCGTTACCCAGACACCCAGCACAGTCACGCTGCCGAGGACCGCGACTGATGCCGAACTGAAGATGATTGCGGGTGTGATCTTCCTCACAGTCAGCCTGATCCTGCTCGTGTTCAATCGACGTCAGATGTCACACCGTTGACGTCGGCTGAAAAGAGGAGACCTCCCCACCCTCCTCTTTCCAGAGCGCGCGCGGCTCCACCCGTCCCCCAAGGCCGCGCGCGCCGTTTTTCCAAAGCCGTCATTGCGAGCGAAGCGAAGCAATCCATGCCTTCTTTTCGCGGTGAGACGGATTGCTTCGTCGCTTCGCTCCCTTGCGCAAACGCTTCGCGTTTGTCGCAGGCAATGATAGAGAGAGTGTCCAGTGCCCCGCTTCGTACTCCCGCTCCTCCTCGCTCTCATCGGCCTGATCCTGTTCGGCCAGGGCGCCTACATCCACGCCAAGGCGCGGCTCGCGCAAGTCTTGCTGGAGCGGGCCTTTGAGAAAACCATTACCACCGGGCGCGAGATAAAGCCGTGGTCATGGGCAGATACATGGCCTGTCGCTCGTATCGAGGTGAAGCGGATCCATGCCAGCGCGATCGCACTCGTCGGCAGCAGCGGCCAGGCACTCGCCTTCGGCCCGGGCCATGTCGAACGAACGCCCAATGCCGGCGAACGCGGCGTCGCCGTGTATTCGGCGCATCGCGATACCCATTTTGCTTTCCTGAAGAACGTCGTCGTCGGTGACGAGATCGAGGTGACGCGAAGTGACGGCAAACACTTCCGCTACCGTGTGGACGCCGCCTCCGTCGTGCACTTCGATGCCTCCGGCATCGATCCGCTCGCGGACGGATATCAACTGGTGCTGTCGACCTGTTGGCCGCTCGACGCGCTGACCCAGGGACCGGAGCGCTATCTTGTGCACGCCACCATGATTGGGCTCGTTCCGGATCCGCACTGAATTCTCCGCGAGCCGGGATATCGCGCGCGGAGCGAATGGCGCTGCTCGTGCAACGCGTGTTGCCACCCTGGCCAAGTCCCAATAGAAAGGCCTCAATCACAAGAAAATCATGGCGCGGTGATCATTCTCGTCGCGCCACAGGAAGCTATGGAGTTAAGAGGCGTCCATGGATCAGATCAACACCGCATCGCATCAAGCCGAAAAATGGTCGCCTCCGTCTGACGCCAGCGAGATCGTCAAGCGTATCCATGCGATGCTGCACCCGCGCAACATCGTTCTGGTCGGCGCCACCGACAAGCCCGGCAACTATGCCGAGCGCATCTGGAACAATCTGATCAAGTACAAGTACGAAGGTGGGCTGTTTCCGGTCAACGCCAGGCGCGAAACGATCTGGGGCGTGCCCTGCTACAAGGATTTCGCCAGCCTGCCGGAAACGCCCGATCATGTACTGGTGCTGGTGCCGGCGCGTTTCGCGGTGCAGGTGATCCGTGACGCCGCAGCGGCCGGCGCGCGTTCTGCCACCATCGTCACCTCGGGCTTCAGCGAGTTGCAGGACGAGGAAAGCCAGCGGCTGGCGGTCGAACTGAAGCAAGCCGTGAAGGAGACTGGCCTTGCCGTCACCGGCCCGAACTGCCTCGGCAATCTGAGCGCGGGCGAAAAGCTGTTCACCAATATCGACGACCGCATCGTCACCATGGAAGCAGGTCCGGTGGCGATTGCCGGGCAATCCGGCGCGATCGTGATGGCGATCCGCCAGACGCTGGAAGATCGCGGCGTCGGCGTTGGCTACATGGTCACGACCGGCAACGAGACCGGCCTCGAGACGCCCGACCTGATGGCCTATTTCGCGGCCGATCCGTCGATCCGCGTCATCGTGGTCTATCTCGAAGGCGTCCGGAATACGAAGGTGTTTCGCGAAGCCTGCAAGGCCGCGCGTGCCGCCGGCAAGCCGGTGATCGCGCTCAAACTCGGCGCTTCCGAGGGCGGCCGCGCCGCCGCGATGGCGCATACCGGTGCGCTCGCCGGCTCGATCGAAACGTTCGATGCGATCTCGACCCGCGAAGGCGTGATCCGCGTCCGCGGCCTCGACGAATTGATCGAGACCACCGAATGCTTCGTTCATGCCGAGCCACCCAAGGGCAACCGGCTCGCCGCCGTGTCGCTATCCGGCGGCAAGCGCGGCCTCCTGATCGACGCGTTCTATTCGGCCGGCTTGAATTTTGCCTCGCTCAGCCCGAATGTGACCGAGCAACTGGCAAGGATGCTCGGTCCCGGCAGCATTGTCGGCAATCCGCTCGACGCCGGCTTTGCCGCGGTCGTTGATCCCTCGGTCTACATGAGCTCGATCAAGATCATGATCGACGATCCCGACACCGACATCGTCATCATCGACGCCGAACTGCCGAAAGCGCCGCATGAAATGCGCGAGCGCAACTTGCGGATCGTCAACGAGATGGCGGGCGCCGCCAGCAAGCCCGTGGTCTACATCAGCGCGATGTCGATCGGGTTTACCGAGTTCACCAAGGCCTTACGCAAATCGCTGCCGAACATCGCGGTCATGCAGGGGCTCGACCGTGCGGTCGGCGCGATAAAGTCGTTGATCGAGTATGCGTCCCTGCGCAAGGAGGTGCCCGATATCGTGTCGAGCTCGAAAGCTTCCGCGCGCGCGGTGTTGGAAAAGACGCTCAAGGCGGCCAACGGCGCCGCCGCACTCGATGAGGTCGCATCGAAGAAACTGCTGAAGGCCTACGGCATCCCGGTTTCAAAAGAGGAAATCGCGCAGACCGCATCTGAAGCGGTGAAAATCGCGAAGAAGATCGGCTTCCCCGTGGTCGCCAAGGTCGTCAGCGCCGACATCCTGCACAAGTCAGACATTGGCGGCGTAGTGCTGAACCTCAACAACACTGCCGAGGTGAAAAAGGCATTTAACGACATCACGGCGCGGGTGAAGAAGATCAAGAGCAAGCCGAAACTCGAAGGCATCTTGATCGCGCAGCAGGTCAAGGCCGACCTCGAACTGGTGGTCGGCGCCTCGCTCGACGCCGAGATGGGGCCGGTGGTGCTGTTCGGCACCGGCGGCGTTGATATCGAACTGATGAAGGACGTAGCCCTCGCCGGCGCCCCGTTGGACGAGGCCGAGGCGAAGCAGTTGATCGCCAAGACGAAGGCCGGCGTGAAGATGAAGGGCTATCGCGGCAAGCCGGCGCTGCACGAACCCTCCGCCGTGAAGGCGCTGGTCGGCCTCTCCAATCTGATGGCCGATGCCGGCAGTCGCATCGCGTCGATCGACGTCAATCCGTTCCTGATCAACAGCAGGGTCGGCGTCGCCGTCGACGGCCTGATCGTGCTCAACAACGCCGCCGCGAACAAGGCGGCGAAGCATTAGGCGGGCCGGTTCAAGTGGTCATTGTCGTCCCTGCGAACGCATGCGTTCGCAGGGACCACGAAGGATTGCGGGACGACGGATGTGGCTACAACCCCACACCCCACTTCTGCGCGGTCTGCAAAATCCAGTCGCGATAAAGCGTCAGCGGCGTGACGCCGGTCATGCCGCCGCAGCCGGCGCTTCCGTTCGGCCCGGTCGACCAGCTCACCACTCCGACGATCATGGGGCCGCCCTGCTTGTCCTCGAAAACAGGCGCGCCGGAATCCCCCGTGCAGGCGCCAAGTCCCTCACGCGAGCCCTGCCCCGCGGGATCGACCAGCCTGATCTGCAACGTCCCCGGCCTGCCGGTCGCGACCAGGCCGGCGAGGCGGATGGTGCCGCCGCTCTTGCCGTCGCCGCGCACGGTCACGCCGATGCCCGCAACGGTGAAACGGCTGCCGACATTGATCGGGATATCAGGCAATCCGAGCGCGGCCGGCGTCTTTGCCTTAGGCGGCGCCGTCAGTTGCAGCAGCGCGACGTCCGCTGTCGCGCGATGTCCCGACATCGCCTGCATGTTGAAACCGGGATGAATGGCAACCGCTTTGACGTCCTGCAGCGACGGCTGCCGGTCCGCGCCGTATTCGACGATCTTGTAGTCCGCGCCGGGCTGCACGCAATGCGCAGCCGTCAGCACCAGTTTCGGCGCGATCAACGCGCCGGTGCAGAAATTACCGCGCGAGCCGACGATGGTGATGACCGAGCGGGCGACGCCTTCCGTCGACGGCGCACCGCCGCCGACAATGGCGTGCGCGGGAACGGATAGCAGCAGGGCAAGGTTGGCAACAAGGCCGGCAATCAGGCGAGGCAGGATGTTCATCGGCGCAGCAATAACCCGCGCTGCGCATGTCGCCAAGCACCCGATCGCACTGGTTCCAGCCGGCAATTCGTGTTAGCCGCTCGCCAACCCATTTGTTTCAGGCAGGGCATATGATCGAGGCAGTGATCTGGGATTTCGGCGGCGTTCTGACCACCTCGCCGTTCGAGGCGTTTACGCGGTATGAGACCGAGCGCGGGCTGCCCGCCGATATCATCCGGCGCACCAATGCGGCCAATCATCTGGAAAATGCCTGGGCCAAATTCGAACGCGCCGAGGTCGACATCGAGGCCTTCGACGAATTGTTCGCGGCCGAGTCGCTGGCACTGGGCGCGGCGGTTCGCGGCAAGGACGTGCTGCCGCTGCTGTCAGGCGACCTCCGGCCCGAAATGGTCGAGGCGCTCAAGCGCGTGAAGGCAAAGTTCAAGACCGGCTGCATCACCAACAACCTGCCCGCCAACGCCATCCGCACCCACAGCGGCCGCACGCTCTATATCGCCGAGGTGATGGCGCTGTTCGACCACGTCATCGAATCCGCGAAGATCGGCCTGCGGAAGCCCGACCCGCGCATCTACCGCATGATGGTCGAAACATTGAAGGTCGATCCCAAAAACTGCGTCTATCTCGACGACCTCGGCGTCAACCTGAAGCCGGCGCGCGAGATGGGCATGACCACGATCAAGGTAGTCAACGCCGCGCAGGCGATTAACGAACTGGAAGCAGCGACCGGGCTGGCATTGCGCTAGGCGGAAATAGCGGAAAACTGCAGCCTCCCATGACTAAACGGCGCTTGTCCTTTGCCGGGAACGCAGGCAGAACATTCTGAAATCTATCGAATTCGGAGTTGAAACCCGTGGCTGATATCAGGCCGTCGGCCTCGATCGAGGCAGTGGAAAGCGGTCTTGCGGCGCAAGGCTATATTGCGAGCCGCCAGATCGCGACCGCGGTCTATCTGGCGCAACAGATCGAAAAACCCATCCTGGTCGAAGGCCCCGCCGGCGTCGGCAAGACCGAGCTTGCGAAAGCGATCGCGGCGTGGCGCGGCATGAAGATGATCCGCCTGCAATGCTACGAGGGACTCGACGAGGCCAAGGCGCTCTACGAGTGGAAATACGCCAAACAGCTTCTGTACACGCAAATCCTCAAGGACAAGCTCGGCGAAGTGCTCGGCGGCGCCCCCACGCTGGAGGCGGCGCTCAATCAGCTTCACGATTTCGGCGACGTGTTCTTCTCCAAGGAATTCGTCGAGCCGCGGCCGCTGCTGCAGGCGCTGGAGCAGCCCGCGGGCTGCGTGCTGCTGATCGACGAAATCGACAAGTCGGACGCCGAATTCGAATCGCTCCTGCTGGAAATTCTCAGTGATTTCCAGGTGACGATCCCGGAGCTCGGCACGGTGGTCGCGGTCGCGCCGCCGACCGTGATCCTGACCTCGAACAGCGAGCGCGATCTCGGCGATGCGCTGAAGCGGCGTTGCCTGCATCTTCACATCGGCTTCCCCGAGCAGAAGCTGGAAGAGCGGATCGTCGAAAGCCGCGTGCCCGGTATTTCGCAAACGCTACGCAGACAGATGGTGAGCTTCATCCACGAGGTTCGCACACTCGATCTGAAGAAGCTGCCGTCGGTCAGCGAAAGCATCGACTGGGCGCGCGTGCTGGTGCTGCTGCAGGCGCGCGAACTTGGCCATGAGGTGGTCAAGGATACGCTGAACGTTCTTCTGAAATACGAGGCGGATATCGAGGCCACGACGCCTCAGGTCTCAACCTTCGTCGCCAAGGCCTCGCGTCAAAACGTCTTCGGGTGACGGCCAATGCGAGAGAACCTGCATCGCTTCTTTCGTGCGGCGCGGGGCGCAGGTGTGAGGCTCTCGCCGGCCGAAAGCATCGACGCGATGCGGGCCGTCTCCAAGGTCGGCTTTACCGACCGCACCATCCTTCGTGACACTTTTCTGCTGACGCTCGCCAAGACGCAGGACGAGAAGAAGGCGCTCGGCGATTGTTTCGATCTGTTCTTCGATCAGCCCGAGCCGCAGTCACCACCCGAGGACGGCGAGGCCGACGGGCAGCACGCAGAAGAATCCAACGCGGCGTCCGATTCACCCGGTGACGCCAGCGACGGCGGCGAGCAGACCGAGCGGCTCGGACAGCTCGCGCAGATGCTGCTGGCGCAGGACCGCAACCAGATTTCGGCGGCGATCGCCAACGCCGCGGGCGCGGCCTCGCTGTCCGACATCCGCTATTTCACGCAGCGCGGCATCTTCTCCGGCCGCATCCTCGACCAGATGGGCATCGAGCGCCTGCGCGACGATCTCGACAGTCTCGCCGCCACCAACCCGGCGCTGGCGGAACGGCTGACCAACGCGCTGGACGGCTTGCGCGGCACAGTCCGCGAAACCGTCTCCCAGGCGCTGATGCTATACGGGCGCGAGGAAGCGGAAAACCTGCGTAACGAAATTTTGCGCAACGCGCCGTTGTCGCGGATCGAGCCGCGGCAGGTCGAGCAGATGCGGCATCTGATCCGACAGATCGCCCGCCGCCTGCGCGAGCGCTACTCCAAGCCGCGCAAGCGTCAGCGCCGCGGCCATCTCGACGTGCGCCGCACCATCCGCCGCAACGCCGCCTGGGGCGGCGTGCCGTTTCTCACTGCCTGGAAACGCCGGCACCGCGACAAGCCGAAGATTATCGCGCTCTGCGACGTCTCAGGTTCGGTGGCGCGGGTATCGGATTTCTTCCTGCTGCTGATTCACAGCCTGCACGAGGTTGTGGACGACGTCCGCTCGTTTGCGTTCTCCGGACACCTGATCGAGGTCAGCGACATCCTGGAATCCAAGTCGCCGGAAGAGGCGATGGCCGAGATCATGTCGAAGGTCGGCTTCGGCTCGTCCGATTACGGCAGTTCGCTCGACGATTTCGAACACGGCTGGATGAGCGCGATCACGCCGCAAACCACGGTGATCGTGCTCGGCGACGCCCGCAGCAACAACCTCGATCCCCGCGCCGACATCCTTCGCCGTATCGCCGAGCGATCGAAGCGGCTGGTGTGGCTCAATCCGGAGGGCCGCATGGCCTGGGGCTGGGGCGACTCCGAAATGCCGCGCTATTCGACCTTCTGCACCGTGGTCCGCCAATGCGCGACCGCCAAGCAGCTCGAACGCGCGGTGTCGGATATCGTGGCGAGCTATCAATAGGCGCCTTCACGCATCGATCGCCTCCTTGATGCGCTTGCGCGTCAACGGCAAATTCCGCAGCCGCTTTCCCGTGGCGTTGGCAATGGCGTTTGCAATCGATGCTGCCGCCGGCCCTTGCCCGGTTTCGCCACTGCCGAGGAACGGCTGCCCCGGCCGGTCGATGATGTGAACCTCGATGCTTTCCGGCACGGCATCGAAACGCAGGATCGGATAGGTCTGCCAGTCGATACTGGTTATCCTGGTATCGTCGAAGGTAACGCTTTCGTACAATGTCCAGCTCATTGACTGCACGATTGCGCCTTCGATCTGGTTGATCAACCCATCCGGATTGACCACCTGCCCGCTATCAACGGCTGCCACCGCGCGGACCAGACGTGGACGGCCGGTCTCCCGATTTACCTCAACCTCGGAAGCAATAGCGCAATAGGCCGCCAGATTCTTGTAACGCGCAAAGGCAAAGCCGAAGCCGCGATCCTGCGGCGCTTTCTGGCCGCTCTTCCATCCGAAGCTCAGGGCCGCCTTTTCGATCACGGCACGGCCACGCTGATCCTCAAGATGTCTCAAACGGAATTCGACGGGGTCGACCTCGGCGAGGCTTGCGAGTTCGTCCATAAAGCTCTCAATCGAGTACACGTTGTGATAGGCGCCCAGCGCGCGCATCGCCGAAATCCGCAGCGGCATCGCCGGAATGAAGTGGTGCACCACCTGCGCGTTGGGAAACGCGTAAATCGGGATCGCATTGCGGTCACCGCCGCCTTCCGGTAGCGGCAACGGCCTGGGAGCAGGCACCGCAAAAGGCTGCGCCATGTGCTGCGCCGCCAGCATCGCTCCGGCGCCGCCCGGCCGCATCGAGTGCGTGTTGCTCCAGACATCGAAATGCCAGTCGGCGATCTTGCCATTGCTGTCGAGCGAGGCCTTGAGTTTCGTCACCATCGCCGGGCCGAACGGCTCCCAGGCATGTTCCTGTTCGCGCATCCATTGCACGCGAACGGGGCGGCCGGGCAATGCACGGGCGATCAGCGCAGCGTCGGCCGCGGCATCGTCGGCGCCATTATGGCCATAGCAGCCAGAGCCTTCGACATGGATCACGCGAACACTGGCCGGAGGCATGCGCAGCATTTCCGCGATGCCCTGGCGATCAGGATAGACACCTTGCGTATGCGTCCATACCGTCATCGCGCCATCGATCAATTGTGCCACGGCACACGACGGACCGATTGATCCGTGCGCCTGATAGGGTCGCGTATAGGTCGCTTCGATGGTGTTCTGGCCGGTGACCGCGGGATTGCTGCGCTCAAAGATGGTCGTGTTCTGCGAAGGCAGGCCGGTCAAGACGCGAGGTAGATCATCCTGCTTCGGCAAGCTTGCGGTTTCCTGCCACTTCGCGGCGGCGGCAAGCGCATTCATCGCCTTGATCGACTGGAACTCCTTTTCCGCGACCACCGCAAGGAAATTGCCGTCGCGCACCACCTTGACGACGCCGGGCAACTTTTCGACAGCGGCGGTATCGCATTCGGTCAGTTGCGCGCCGTAGCTCGGCGGCCGCACGACCCGGGCGTGCACCATCCCGGGCAGCCGCATGTCCTGGACATAGGCCGCACCGCCAGTGACCTTGGCGGGGATATCGACGCGCGGCACAGGCCGGCCAATGACCTTGAATGTCGCCGGGTCCTTCAGTTTCGACTTCGGCTGCGCCTGGACATGCAGCATGTCGTCCCGAACGAGTTCACCATACGGCAGGCGTTTGCCGTCCGGTGCGATCACCGCACCGTCTGCTGTCCGCAGATTTTCGACCGCCAGACCAAACCGCCCTGCTGCTTCTGCCATCAGCAGTTCGCGCGCCTGGGCCGCGGCATTCTGGATCGCGGTGCCGCTGTCCTTCATGGAGTTGCTGCCTGCCGTATAGCCCTCGTTCGCGGTCAGGCGCGTGTCTGCGGTCGTCACCTTGAGGGATTCGAAGGCCACGTCGAGCTCCTCAGCCGCGATCTGCTGAAACGCCGTCTTGAAGCCCTGGCCGAGTTCGGCTTTGCCCGTGAACACCTCTATACTGCCATTGGCGTCGATGCGGATCCACGCGTCGAGATAGGGCGAATTTTTCAAGCTGCCGGGCGGGCTCGGTGCTGGAGCCGGGGCAGGCGCGTCCTGTTGCTGCGCCAAAGCGCCTGACAACGAGAAGCTGACAATCAGCGCGCCGCCACCTGCCAGCAAGCGACGGCGATCGATCATCGCCGCGGCGCTCATCGGGCTCTCCCGTTGGCCGTCGATGACGCATCCGCGCTGTCCATCAGCCTCGCAGCACGATGCACCGCCCGCAGGATGCGCATGTGGGTGCCGCAACGACACAGATGAGGCTCAAGCTCGGAACGGATCTGCTCATCGGTCGGCCTGGAATTTCTCTGCAGAAGCGCCAGCGCCCGAATCATGATTCCGGCGATGCAGTAACCGCATTGTGCGGCCTGCTCTTCCATAAAGGCGCGTTGGATCGGCGCGGGCTCCGAGGCCGTGCCGAGGCCTTCGAGCGTCGTTACCTGCTTGCCTTCCAGCAAAATCATCGGCGTCACGCAAGAGAGCACGGCCTTGCCGTCGACGATCACCGTGCATGCGCCGCATTGGCCTAGTCCGCAGCCGAATTTGGCGGCGTTGAGCTTGATGTCTTCGCGCAGCACATAGAGCAGCGGCGTATCCGGATCGGCGTCCACCTGGTGCTCCCGACCGTTGACCTTCAATGTCATCATGGCTTTTCTCGCTGCTGAGGACCGGCAGGTTCGTTACGCGGCGCGGACGATGTCAGAAGAAATACGGTCTGCGCGCGGCGTGCGTCTTGAACCGTCTTTTCAACGCCAGACCATGGCGGCTGGTTGCTGAACCGTGCGCGCAGATAGCGCAACAAGGCCGAAACCTGCGCATCGGTCATGCTGGCGGCAAATCCGGGCATGATCGGGCTGCGTTCGCCTTCGATGGCCTGGACGCCGGACAGCACGATATTGGCGAGATTGCGCGGATCAGGGCTGGCGATCGCGGTACTGAGAGCCAGGTTGACCCCGCCATAAGGCAGTGGCCGTCCGCTCGCATGGCACGACGCGCAGGCAGCAGCGTAGATCGACGCACCGGCCGCGTTGGCTTGGGAAGCAGGGATTGAAGATGGCTCGACTGAAGACGACTCGACTGAAGATGATTTGGCTTGTTCCAGCGCAGCCTCGCCCTGACGTTTGCGCTCCGGCGTCGGCGTTCCCGATATACCGGCCATGTAGACCGCGATCGCGCGGACGTCGCTTGACGGGACCGAGGACAGATTACTGACCACCTCCGCCATCGGTCCGCGCGCCGTGCCGTGGTCGGGGTGCCAGCCGTCGCGCAAATAGGCGAACAAGGCATCAGCATCCCAGGGCACCGGCGCGTGGGACTGATCGTTGAGTGCATAGGCGCGCCAGTTGTCGACATCGCCGCCGGCAAACTGTGCGCTGCCCCGTTCAGCACCCAGCGCATTGCGTGGCGTGTGGCAGGCGCCGCAATGCGCCAGCCCTTCGGCCAGATAGGCGCCGCGGTTCCATTCGGCGCTTTGCTTCGGATCGGGCTGATAGGTGTCGTGACGAAGGAAGAGCAGTTTCCATCCGGCAATGGCGAACCGCTGGTTGAACGGGAAGGAAAGCTGGTTTTCGCGCGCCGACGCGCGGACGGGCTGCCGCGTCATCAGGAAGGCATAGAGCGCCCGGTCATCCTCGTCGCTGACATTGGTGAAGTGATCGTATGGAAATGTCGGATAAAGGTGCTGGCCTGCACGATTGACGCCGGAGCGCATCGCACGCCGAAATGCTGCTTCCGACCATCGCCCGATTCCCGTCTCCGCATCCGGCGTGATGTTCGAAGAGAAGATCGTGCCGAACGGGGTCGGCACCGGCAGACCGCCGGCAAAGTTATTAGCCCCGCGCACGGTATGGCAATTGCCGCAATTGCCGATCGCTGCCAGGTCGCGACCTCGTTTGACGAGGGTGGCATCGAAGGCCAGCGGCCCGGGAGGCTCGACCGCCGCAATCGCCGGGCGCCATACGATTGCAAAGGCCGCCGCCGCGCCACCAAGCAGCACGATGGCAACGATGCTGGCGACAATTCGGGACGGTGCCGTCATGCGGTCCCTTGCGCTCCCTTTGCGTTTATTGCTGTTGGGTTGTATTTAAACACAGTTCACCCGCTATCGTTCAGCCGCGAAAGCATCAATTACCGCAAGTCTGCCCTGCAGAGAGCTCGCACGGCCGCTCACCGGTGGGAGTGTCGAATCTGGACTGGACGTGCCATGATCAATGTTAATCTCAACTTCCCGTCTCAAGAGCGCCTGCGCGCAAACCCCGATCGGACGACATGATCGCCATGCCTGCTCCCGCCGCCCTTCACCGCGACGATGTTCCCGACGCGCTGTCCGTGCTGAACTCGGTGTTCGGCCTGCCGGCCTTTCGCGGCGCGCAGGAGGAAATCGTCCGGCACGTGACTGATGGCGGCAACTGCCTGGTGCTGATGCCGACCGGCGGCGGCAAGTCGCTGTGTTACCAGTTGCCATCCTTGCTGCGCGAAGGCTGCGGCATCGTGGTGTCACCGCTGATCGCGCTGATGCGCGACCAGGTCGCGGGACTGCTGGAAGCCGGCGTCAACGCGGCGGTGTTGAATTCCACGCTGTCGTTTGATGAAGCCTCGGAAGTCGAGCGGCGGCTGCTGGCCGGCGACCTCGACCTGCTCTACGTCGCGCCCGAGCGGCTTCTGACGCCGCGCTGCCTGTCCTTGCTCGGTCAAGCCGATATCGCACTGTTTGCGATCGACGAGGCGCATTGCGTATCGCAATGGGGACACGATTTCCGCCCTGAGTATATCGGCCTGTCCACGCTCGCCGAACGCTTTCCCAACGTGCCGCGCATTGCACTGACCGCGACCGCCGACGAGATGACGCGCAAGGAGATCGTGACCCGGCTCGGGCTCGCCGGCGCGCCGAGCTTCATCTCGAGTTTCGACCGCCCGAATATCCGCTACGAAATCGTCGAAAAGCAAAATGCGCCGGCCCAGCTCAAGGCCTTTATCAGCGAGCGTCACGCCGGCGATGCCGGCATCGTCTACTGCCTGTCGCGCGCCAAGGTCGAGGACACCGCGGAAGCGCTGACCAGCGCCGGGATCCCCGCCCTGCCCTATCACGCCGGCCTCGACGCCGGCGTTCGTGCCCGCAACCAGGATCGCTTCATCAACGAGGACGGCGTCGTGATCGTCGCCACCATCGCGTTCGGCATGGGCATCGACAAGCCGGACGTGCGCTTCGTAGCGCATCTCGACCTGCCGAAGAGTATCGAGGCCTATTACCAGGAGACCGGGCGTGCCGGGCGCGACGGCAAGCCGTCCAGCGCCTGGATGGCCTATGGCCTGTCCGACATCGTGCAGCAGCGCCGCATGATCGACGAATCCACCGGCTCCGACGCCTTCAAGCGCGTATCGATCGGCAAGCTCGACGCGCTGGTGGCGCTGGCCGAAACCGCGGGCTGCCGGCGCAGCCGCCTTCTCGGCTATTTCGGCGAGGAAGCGACCTCCAACAATTGCGGCAATTGCGACAACTGCCTGTCGCCGCCGCAGCTTCGCGACGGCAAGGTCGCCGCGCAAAAGCTCTTGTCCTGCGCCTACCGCACCGGGCAACGTTTTGGTGCCATGCACCTGATCGACGTGCTGGTCGGCCGCCTGACCGAGCGCGTCACGCAGTTCGGCCATGACAAGCTGTCCGTGTTCGGCATCGGCACTGATCACAACGAAAAGCAATGGCGCGCCGTGATCCGCCAGTTGGTCGCCATGGGCCATCTCAAGGCAGACAGCGAGGCCTTTGGCGCGCTGAAGCTGACGGAAAGCGCACGTGGCGTCCTGAAAGGCGAGACCGAGGTGATGCTGCGCGAAGCGGCGCCCGGCACGCGCATCCGCGCCGGCCGCGCCAAATCAAGGCGCGGCGATCTGGCGCCGCGCGCTGAGACGAAGCCGGCCGATGCCGGCCTGCAGGCGGCGCTACGCGCCTGGCGTGCCGACATCGCGCGCCAGCGCAGCGTGCCGGCCTATGTCGTGCTGCATGATTCGACCATCGACGGGATCGCTGCGGCACGGCCTTCGACGCTCAACGAGCTCCGCAACATCCCGGGCATCGGCGACAAGAAGCTCGAGCATTACGGCGACGAGCTGCTCGCACTGGTGCGGGCGGCCGACGCTTGAGCCGTCATCCGTTACGGAAGGTGTAAGCGTATCCGTTGATGGCGGGCGCACCGCCGAGATGGGCGTAGAGGACCTTCGAGCCCGCCGGGAAATAGCCCTTGTTCACGAGGTCGATCATGCCCTGCATGGATTTGCCCTCGTAGACCGGATCGGTGATCATGCCTTCGAGGCGCGCGCACAGCCGAATGGCTTCCTTGGTCTCCTCGGAGGGAACGCCATAGGCCGGATAGGCGTAGTCCTCGATCAGCACGCAATCGTCGTCGACGATCTCGCGGCCGAGCTCGACGAGGCCTGCGGTGCTACGCGCGATGTCAAGCACCTGGGCCTTGGTCTGGGCCGGCGTAAAGGAAGCGTCGATGCCGATCACCTTGCGCGCGCGGCCGTCCTTGGCAAATCCCACCAGCATGCCGGCATGGGTCGAGCCGGTAACCGTGCAGACCACGACGTAGTCGAAGGCAAAGCCGAGCTCTTTCTCCTGCGCCCGGACCTCTTCGGCGAAACCGACATAGCCGAGCCCGCCATATTTATGCACGGAGGCGCCCGCCGGGATCGCATAGGGCTTGCCGCCCTTGGCCTTCACATCCGCAATCGCCTCTTCCCAGCTTTGGCGAATGCCGATGTCGAAACCTTCGTCCACCAGGCGCACGTCGGCACCCATCACGCGGCTGAGCAGGATGTTGCCGACGCGGTCGTAGACGGCGTCCTCATGCGGCACCCAGCTTTCCTGCACCAGGCGGCACTTCATGCCGATCTTGGCTGCAACCGCTGCGACCATGCGGGTGTGGTTGGACTGCACGCCGCCGATCGAAACCAGCGTGTCCGCATTGGAAGCGATCGCATCGGGAATGATGTATTCGAGCTTGCGCAGCTTGTTGCCGCCGAAGGCAAGCCCCGAATTGCAGTCCTCGCGCTTGGCGTAGAGCTCGACCTTGCCGCCGAGATGCTGTGACAACCGCTCCAGCTTTTCGATATGGGTGGGCCCGAAAGTGAGTGGATAGCGTTCGAATTTTTCCAGCATCGTCGTCCCCTTTGATGGTCTGAGATCCGGGAACGCCCTACCACCAAGCTTCGGAAAGGTGTTCTCAAAGTTGAGGCCGGTTTTATGCTGATATTGCACTTTGCCCCTATAGCATTATCTTCTCATCCGAAATTCTGCGTTATCTCGAGAGATCCTTTCATGAGCGGCAGGCTCGACCGCACAGACCTTAAGATATTGCGTTTGCTGCAAAATAACGGCCGGCTGACCAATGCCGAGCTGGCCGAAACGGCCGGCGTCAGCGCCGCAACCTGTCACCGCCGCACCCAGCGGCTGTTCGACGAAGGCTATATCGCCCAGGTCAGGGCGATGGTGGCGCCGCGCAAGGTCGGCAAGGGGGCCCTCGTCATGGTCGGCGTGGTGCTCGACCGCTCCACGCCGGAGAGCTTTGCCGCCTTTGAGCGGGCGATCGCGCAACTGAGATTCGTGCTGGATTGCCATCTGGTCGCCGGCGATTTCGACTATTTCCTCAAGATCCGCGTCGGCGACATGGAGGATTTCAACCGCATCCATGGCGAACAACTGATCGCGCTGCCGGGCGTCCGCCAGACCCGGACCTTCTTCGTCATGAAGGAAGTGGTCGACAACGCGCCGCTCGATTTCTGATTGCCGTTTGGCGCCGCAAAACAGGGCTATCTTACCTCGGTACTCTACCGAACCCTGCGAGACTCTGGTCACACAGCGCTTGATGGCCTATCAACCGGGCATGACCATGAAGCTTTGCCGGCAGGCTTTCGCCCTTGCCATCATTTTCATCGCATTGCCGGCCCGTGCTTCTGACGAACTTCAGCGGCAAGAGCCCGATACCATCATCTTCGCCATGATGTCCGGAAAGTGCAGCACGCTCAACGTTGCGGGGCGGGATTTTGCCTGCCGGGCCGTTGCCTTCTTCCAGACCGAGGAAGGCCGGGCGAATTTTACCGTCGCGCTCGATGACCCCGGCGACGACAGCCACATCATCACGTTTTCCGGCGACAACGGGCGAAGGCCGGAAGCCAATCTGTACGAATTGCCGATCGACCGGATGCTGCTGAAGTCCAAGGACCGGCCAAAGGCCGATGGCCTGCCGGTGCCATCGGTCGAATCTAGTGCCGGCCTGTGCAAACAGGTTGGAAACTTCGTGACGCTCGAACTTTCCAGCATTACCTGCACGGCGATTGACAAGAACGGCAAGACATACGAACTGCAGTACCAGTCCGATGGCACGCCGATGGCGGTGCGCCGCATCAAGCGGATGCGCGTCGGCAGCCCCGCGGTGTCACCGTTCGACGACGTGAAATAGAGCGTGGGCGTAAAATGAAAGGCCGCCGGCGGAAACCCGACGGCGGCCAGTGTCGATCCGCGCATGGCTCGCGACTGCGCGGACAAGCTCATGCTAACCTAAAAGTCCTCCCAGGGAGTGGAGGCCATCCATCAAAGTCGAGCGATTGCCTTCACTCGGGCGCTTTACCTTGCGCCGCCTCGCTCCCGCCCGCTCCTCGTCGGCAGGATGGAGCTCGCGATATCAAATGCGATCGCCCATCTCGGCTTCTCTTCTTCGGCACCGGGCACGTTGATCTGAACGCCGCCGCCGTCGCCGATGGTATAGGACGCGGCCAGTGCGGCGGCTTCGAGGGCGGCGCCCCGTGAATCGTAGACGCCGCCGATCTTGACATTATCGGCAAATACCGACCAACCCAGCGGCGCCTTCACGATTTCGAATACCGATCGTTCCATCAGATCACCCTGTATCGCTTCACCTGTATCGCTTCCGCCCCTCGCCCACGCGGCGAATCCTGGCGAAGGTAGCGTGGCGTCGGGACGTTGGCTTGTCGGCGGCGGCCTTTCGCTCGCCGAAAGCCCGCAAGCCACTCAACGAATGCACCGCCGGTGCATGCGCGATTTCCTTCCGCACGGCATCGACAATTCGTTCGAACTCAACTTCGCTCATCGCACGCTCCATTGCGCCGGGCCGGCATTCTGCCGCCAGGATGATAAGAGGGACCGCGCTGAGCACAGATCGCCATGCAAGTTTGTTGTTTGAAGGCTCGCCCGCGGTCGCTTCGATGGCAAAAAAGGGCCGAAATCGGGAACGGCCGGACCGTCCCTCGCGAAACCCAGTGGGCCCCGATGGCCCGCCGGCGTCCCCCTTGGCCCAACTTGCCTCATGCGTGCTAGATTCGGCCACGAATCAGGAGGGTTTGCATGCCGGTAGACAGTGACAGCGCCATTGCGTGGCACCGCGCCCAGCTCAAGAAGCTTCGCGAGACCTTGAAGAACATCGAGACCGCGAGGTTCATGGTGGGCGAGCCCGCCCTAGCGAACAGGACCGGCAAGACGCAGAAGACGATTGCCGAACTCGAGCAGAAAATCCGGCAGTCGCAGCACATTATCGCTGCCTATGAACGGCAGACCCGGCGGCCGCTTGCAACCGACCAGCGAAGCCTCGCCAGCGTGAGTTGGAGTAGCTGGAATGCCCAAACAGCGCATGGCCGCAATTCGCGGTAAGCGTTGAATGGCCTGAAGACCGCCGGCCTTCAGGCGGGTCCTGCGCCCAGGCTCCGAGCTAGCGGATCGTCATGTTGGCGCGCTGCGAATGCGTTCGCGGCTGAGCGCCGTCAGGCGCGCTCTAGTTCTTTGCGGTCTCTTTTTCTTTCGCCTTGGCCTTGCAGGAAATCAGGAAGGTAAACGCCCGCGCATTGCGCGCGATGTCCGCCGTCTTCAATTCGGCCTTGGCGTCGGAGATCTGATACGGCACCACGCTGTTATCGAGAAAATCTCGCAGGGCCCCGGTCTTGATGGCGAAATTGATATTCTCGGGAATGTTGCCCGTTGCCCTCACGAATTTCAACGCATTCAGTTTGGCCGCAACCACGCCGACCACGTCGCCACTCGAGGCCAATAGCGGCCCGCCGCTGTTGCCGGGTTGAACGGCCGCGCTGATCTGCAGGAAGCGCGTGTCGTTCAGGATGCCGCTGAGCGAGCTCACGATCCCGGTCGTCACGGTGAAATCGGACGTCAGCAGTCCATGAAAGGGATAACCGATCGCCACCACGCTGTCGCCGGACTGGATCGCCTTGTCCCTGATCCTGGCAACATCCTTGAACGAGCCGGTCACCTGCAGCAGCGCAAGATCGTTGGTCTCATCGCTCGACACCAGCCGCAATTTGGCGGGTGCCTCGCCCGACAGATTGCCCTGGATGTCGCCGACACAGCCCTGCACGACATGCGCATTGGTCACAAGGTGCCCGTTCGTGCTCACCAGGAAGCCCGTGCCGGTCTGGTCGAACAACCTGTCTGGCTTGGCCGGCGCGGAATCCGGCGCCGCCGCGGCGACCGGCTTGGCTGCGGGAAGAACCGAGAAATCGCCGGCGTTGGCTACACCGGATTGCTTGGTCTTGGCGACGCAGTTCGCCAAGACCGGCAATAGCTGCCCGCTCTGGTCGAGGTTGAACTGGAAGAGCTGTCCCTGCGTATAGGCGGTCATGGCCTTCGCCCGCCGGAACTGGCTGATGAGCGCGGAATTGCTCGGCATCGGCACGCGGACCAGCTTGTCGGCGATCGGGACGCCGTGAACATTGAACGGCTGCTGGCCATCGAAGGTCAGGGTCAGCGGAAACGCCTCCCCCGTCCTCAGCCGCCATTGTTCATGCATGAAGCCGAGGCTCCACCCGCCACCACCGTCGATCATCACGACAAAATAAACACCGCTGGCGTATTGGGCGCCCGCTGCACAATGCGAGAAAGATCCGGCCTGGTCGTTGGTGTAGGCCCCGCCCTTCCAGTTGCCGACGCTGATCGAGCCGTAGGGCCCGCGCGCCGCCGCATTCGAATTGGCAAAAATCATACACAATAGAGCTGCGACCGCAGCAGCACGGCATTTCATAAGCGTCTTCCCCACACCCAAGGTGAGCATATTGGTCTTTGCAACCGGAGTCTATTTGGACCAGGCGGGGAGGTCTGAAATTTCCGACCGTTGGAGCGGAAAAATCAGCTCGGGATCGGTTGATGCCCGCGGGCAACCTAACTGCCGCAGCCCTTTCGTTAAGGTCTTTGCCCGATCATTCGGCACATCGTCCCGGTCGTCGTGAGATTGATGCCGATTCGCATCAGCCCGCAGCAGGACAGCTCATCGTTTGGCGGGAAAACTGACAGGACTACGATACATGGACGTGGCACACGGCGGAGGCAATTTTCAGCAGAGGGACGTGCTCCGGCCGCCCGCGGTCGTGCTGATCCCGGGCCTTGTGATGTCATTTTACGTGTGGCTGAATCTGCTCACGACCATTCCATATCCGGGCAGGATCGGGCTCGACTACAATACGCTCGGTACCGACTGGATGGTCTTCTACGGCGCGATCCGCTCGGTCCTCGACGGCAACGCGCCGTTGATCTTCGACGGCGATCGTTTCACCGACTTCCTCAACACGAATTTTGCAGGCTGGCTCTCCAAGCCGCTGGAATTTCGGCCATGGGCCTACCCGCCGAGCTTTCTGCTGATGCTGCTGCCGTTCGCGCCGTTGGGGTTCTTTGGCTCCTACGTGGCGTTTCAGATCGTGACCGGCGCGTTGCTGGCACTCGCGCTGCGATCGAGTACGCCAGCCGCTCTGACGTCGTGCGCCCTGCTCGTTGCCGCGCTGATTTGCCCGGCATCGGCCATCAATGCGATTGACGGTCAGGCCGTCTTTCTGGTCGCAGCCTTGATCGTCGGCGGGTTTGGCCTGCTCGAACAGCGTCCCTTTCTCGGTGGACTGGTGCTGGGACTACTGACGTTCAAACCCCAGTTCTGCATCCTGGTCCCGATCGCCTTGATCGCGGCCGGGCAGTGGCGCGCACTTTTGGCGTCGGGCCTGTCCGCGCTCGCCATGATGATCGCGAGCGGATTGATTTTCGGATGGGACCTGTGGCTGCGCTGGTTTCCACTCATCCTCGAGAATCTCGTCAGCCCGAGCGAGAAGTGGATCGAGTTCGGTCGCATGTGGGGCCATAGCGTCTACACCTGCGCGGTTCTGCTCGGCGCGCCGCAATGGCTGGCGTCGTGGATTCAACTGCTCGCCACGCTCGGCGCCGCGGCATCCGTCGTCATTGCGTTCCGATCGCGGTTGGGGACGCGGGAGAAGACGGCGGTCTTCCTGGCCGCCACGGTCCTCGCGGCCCCGCATTCCGGACCCTATGATGTGACGCTGCTGGTGATCGCGGCGGGATTCTGGTTGATGGCGCGCAGCGCTCCGCTGCCGCTGTGGTGCTGGACCTTGGCGTTCATGATCTGGCTGATGCCGCTGCTGAGCCCGCCCTTGCTGTTTCCCCTGGCCAGAATCGCCCCGCTCTTGCCTGTGCTGCTGATCGTGCTCCTGCTCCGCCCCGGAGTCCCGGTCTCCGTACGCGCCCGATAAGAGCGTACGCCCGCCCCCTTCCCGGATATTTTGGCAGAACCGTGCCGGAAACGGGCGGCTCGGATGACCGAGGGAGCGACCAAACGTCCCGGTGCCTGCCCGCGTCCGACCGATCATTTTAATGGATCACGTGTGGCATCTTGCATACGGTGGGGCCCGTCGCCTGCCCATTTCCGGATTTAAACCGGAACCAGGGAGCAAAAACGACGACCGCGCCGCTGACCGCGGACGCCAACCTGCAATATCCGGAGGAAAATGCTGTGAAACCAAGAGTTGTCCGGTACGCCCTGTTTACGCTTCTGGCGATCGTTTCCGCCGTGGCCGCCCCGGCCCAAACCCCAGCCAAAGCCCAAACATGGCCGGACAAGCCGATCACGTTCATCGTGCCGTTCGCGGCCGGCGGCGGCACCGATGCTTTTGCCCGTCCGCTGGCGGCCCAGCTCGATGCGCAGCTCGGCAAGCGCGTGCTGATCGAAAACCGCGCGGGCGCCGGCGGCACGGTCGGCGCATCGGCGGCATCGAAGGCAGCTCCCGACGGCTACACCTTCTTCATGGGCGCGGCGCATCACGCTATCGCCCCTTCGCTCTATCCCAACCTCGATTACAATTTCGAGAAGGATTTTATTGCGGTGGCGCTGATCGCGCGGCCGCCGCAGGTGGTGGTCGTCAATCCGGACAAGGTTGCCGCCAAGACGCTCGCCGAGTTCATCGCCTACGCCAAAGCCAATCCGGGCAAATTGAACTACGGCTCGGCCGGCGCCGGCACCACGCATCACCTCGCGGGCGAGCTGTTCAAGATCCTGACCAAGACCAACATCCAGCACGTCCCCTATCGCGGGGCCGGCCCTGCAATGCAGGATCTGATCGCCGGCCACGTGCCTGTTGTCTTCGACGGGCTCGGCTCGTCGGCAGCCCCCGTCAGGGCCGGACAGTTGCGCGCGCTTGCCGTGGCCGCGCCGAAACGTGTGCCGGCCTTCCCCGACCTTCCGACCGCTGCAGAAGCCGGCCTGGCCGGATATGAAGTATCGACCTGGTACGGCCTGTTCGCACCGAAGAATACGCCTCCGGCGATCGTCGATCGGATGGTCAAGGAATTGCAGAAGGCCATGCAGACGCCTGCCATCAAGGAAGCCTGGGAACGCAACGGCTCCGATGTCCCCGACGTCACGGGTCCCGCGTTCGCCAAAATGGTGTCCGCGGAAATCGAGCGCTGGCGCAAGGTCGTGACGGAAGCAAACGTAAAGCTGGATTAGCCTGGCAGTGCAGGCGCGGCGGCCGCTTTTCGTCGCGCCGACCCCACTGATCAGTTGCTGGCGCTCACGCCATAGCGCATGAAGTCGTCATCGATTCCGGCCTGGATCGTCTTTGCCGCGGAAATATCGGCATCGCCGCCAGCCTTGTCGCCGTTCTTGAGCCTGGCGAGCCCGCGCCCATAGAGCGCGCTCGCCAGCTTCGGATCGACTCGAAGCGCGGAACTGAAATCGTCGATCGCCGCGTCAGCCTGTCCCATCTTCAGGTGGATCAGTCCACGCGAGTCATAGGTGGCGGCATCGTTCGGTTTCGACTGAAGTGACTTGTTGCAGTCCTCAAGCGCGGCCTGCAGCGAACCGAGCAGGGCTCGGGTCCAACAGCGTCCACTCCATGCAGCTTCCAGACTAGCCCCCAGACGAATGGCCTCGTCGTAGTCTCGCGCCGCGCGCTCATATTCGTTCTTTTTCAGGTAAGCTCCGGCACGGTTGACGAAAGCCCTGCCGTAGTTCGGATTCAGCTTGATCGCCTCATCGAGAGATTTGAGAGCGAGGTCGTATTCGCCCTTCCGCAGGTAAGCCGCGCCGCGGTTGTTGAAAGGCTTGGCGTTAGTTGGATCCAGCTTGATCGATTGATCGAAATCAGGGATGGCGCGGTCAAAGTCTGCGTTTGCGGTATAGGCATTGCCACGATTGTTATACGCAATAGCCAAGGCCGTCGTGCCTTGACTGGAATCGATCAGCGCTGTGCAACCATTGATCCGGGCTGCAAGCGATATGCGATCGGAACCGTTGCACAGATCAACATTGCTGAGATAGTCACCCTTCTTGGGGGTCTGCGCCGCAGCTTGCGATCCGAGCAGCAGCAAGACAAGAATAGGCGCTGCGCCGTGAATGAGGGATCCGCTCGCATGAAATTTCATACCGGGCTTTCCGATTCTGGTACCACTAAAGGAGCGGCCGATGACCTGGACGCTCCACGCCCGGAAGTCGTTTGGCTGAACAGTTGCCTGCACCGGGAACGGCTTGCGCCTCACAACGGCTAGCACCCTCGACAGATGTTTAGGTTCGACTTCGGAAGAGTCCTTTGATCGGGTTGCTGCACTGCCGGTGCCTTTCTCGTGACCCGGCTCTTGCCCTCTTCAATGAGCGTAGAAAATCTGACTGTCCCATCATCAGAAATTTCGACGCGTGGCGTAGTACCTCGAACGCCCATGGTCGCGACAGGCGTGTCGACCTTCATATCGCCGGTCTTCGCGACTTTGCCTGCGACGAAGGTGAAGGTTCCCTTGGTTAGATTGAACAGGCTGGCGTTGGACGTACTATTTGGATCGTACACGAACTCGTTCAAAACCATGCGCGCGTTGTTCGACAGATTGAAGGAAGTGCCATCGGTAAAGTTGATACCGACCCGGCCGTCAGCGCCGGTTGCGACGGCATCGCCCTGGTAGACGAGATCGCCTACCTTCGCCTGACCCGCCTGGCCCGCGGTACTCGCCTGAATGACCACCGCGCTTGCACGTTCAAGCGTGACCGAACCCGTGGCGACAACAACTTTTCCAATTGGTTTTGGTGCGAGATCCTGAACGGCGGGCTTGGCGATATCGCGTTGCGCGTGAGCCGGTCCGGCGAAAAGCCCGCCCGCCGCCAGAACGAATCCTGCCACCAATACGGCAATCGCATGCGTGCGCATGATCCCTCTCTTCCGAGAAGATCTTGTCCGAGAAACCGCTCGCCGACGCTTTGAACCGTCGGCCAAGGTGACATTGTACCCCAACATTAGACCCGATGTCGGGAGAAGGCATCATCTGTCATCGGCTCAAAAGGATTACTCCTTTTGAGCCTAAAGCCTAGCGCCCAGGGATTGGGTAGCGTGGATCAGGAGGTTTCGGCGGCCAGCCTTCGGCTGACGGCGCCGGGGTATTTTGACCTCATGGCCTGGGCAAAGCCAGGCCGCGAAGAATTGCACGAGGTAAGTGGCAGGCAGGGTTGGAGCCATGCTCGTCGGGTCCCACGCCGAGACTGGGGGCGAACGGAAGGCCGCTGCGGCCCCGCTTCCTCAAATCGGCAACGATCAGGCCGCGGCCGGTTCCGGCACCCTCAGGCGTGCGACCTGCACGGCCGCTCAGGCTACAGTGGGCGATTCCCGAAGCCGGGCTCGTGCCGGTGGGTTCGGCATGCTGTGGCTTACAGCACTGACCTTCTCGCTTGTGAAGAAGGTCCAGGCTGCCGACCCGAACATCACATTTCTGGACGACGGCAACATCACCTACAAGGACCTCGAACATGGCGCCTTCGAGCTGGTCACCAAGGAGGTGATCCCTCGACACTTCCTCGTTGAAGATCCTGGACAGACCGTCGTTCTGCGTTCGCAGGGGTCCTCGATCAGCGTTGCGCAGATCACGAACTCGGCGGCGCGAATGGCCGAGTTACAGGCGGCACAGCAGGACGCGCTCGCCACCTTCGAGAAAGGGCTGGGGTCGACCGGGTCGAGCACACCTCCGCCCCTGGAACGGCTGCCGGTGCAACCGATCAATTTCATTCAGATTGATCGTCCTCCCCCGGCGCAGGACTTGCCTGCTCTGCCCCCATCGATCTTCGCCTCGGTCCCGGAGACCATTTTCGGACAGCTGCCGCCTCCGCAGCCATCGCCGCCGACGCTGACTGCGGTGTTGGGGCCGACTGAAACCGACACCGTGGTCTTTGACGTCTTCGCTGCGACAAGCGGCACTTTCCTTGCCAGCAGTCCCAATAGCGGCGCCACATTGACCTTCGGCATCGATGGCGGAATCGCCGGCAGCACTGTCATCGACGGGGTGACGTACGATGTATCAAGGGTTGGTCCCTACGGGACGCTCTACGTGGATAGCACGACCGGCGCCTATACATTCGTTCCGGATAGTAACGCGATCAATGCGCTAACGGCGCCCACGACCACGGACTTCACCATCACCGTATCCGACGGTACGCTCTCGGCCGATCAAACCTTCACGATCGCCATCAACGGCACCAATGACGCGGCCATCATTTCCGGCACCACATCCGGCGCGGTTATCGAGGCCAGTGGCGCCGCCAACACCGCGCTCGGCACGCCAAGCGCCACCGGCACGCTTACCAACACCGACGTCGACGATGCGCCCAATACTTTCACGCCGGTGAGCGCACCGACCGCGAGCGCAAGGGGCTTCGGCACCTTCACGATGACGGCGAATGGCGTGTGGGCCTACACCATCGACCAGGCCAACAGCGCGGTGCAGGCACTCAATGTCGGTGATACGCTGACCGACACCTTCACGGTGACCACGATCGACGGCACCGCGCAGATGGTGACAGTCACCATCCACGGCGCCAACGACGCGGCAGTGATTTCCGGCGCCACGACCGGCTCGGTGACCGAGGACAGCGGCGCCAACTGCGACAAGCCGACCGCGACCGGCACGCTCACCGATACGGACGTCGACAACACGCCCAACCGCTTTACGGCGGTGAGTTGCCCGACGGCCAGCGATGGCGGCTATGGCACCTTCACGATGACGGCAGATGGCGTGTGGACCTACAAGCTCGACGACGCCAACTGCGTGGTGCAAGCGCTCGACGTTGGCGACACGCTGACCGACACCTTCACGGTGACCACCATCGACGGCACCGCGCAGGTGGTGACCATCACCATCCACGGCGCCAGCGACGCAGACCCGAACGATTTCGACTACCTGGCGACAGGGAACGCCGTGATATGCGATCCGCCCTATGTCTACGGGACCCCCAGAGGCGACAGCATCGCGGGTGGCGGTGACCGCGGCCAAATCATCTATGGCGGCGCCGGTAATGACACCATCAATGGCACCGGCAAGAGCGATCTGATCTACGCCGGCTCGGGCGATGACACGGTCAAGGGCAATGACGGGGATGACAAGATCTACGGCGGCTCGGGAAGCGATACAATCAACGGCAATAATGGCTGCGATACCATCATCGGTGGATATGGCGCGGACAATCTCAGGGGCGGCAACGGGGACGATCGTTTCGTTTATTTGTCCGCCGCAGATTCCAACGCGGCCCGGTTCGACGTTATCACCGATTTCAGATCGGGGTCCGACAGGATCGATTTGACGGCTCTTGCCGCTCTTGCCTTCTTGGCGCTGACGTCCGCAAGCACATCCGTCCCGGCGCATACGGTCGCCTGGTTCTATGACGGCACGACGAATCAAACCATTCTGTTTGTCAATCCGACAGCTCAAGTCCTCGATATCGGCGATTCCGCGCTGCTCGAAGTTCATCTGGAAGGACTTGTAACCGTTCAGGCTTCGGATTTCGTCCCCGAACCGAAGGCGGCGCCGGTCGTGGTCGCGGCCGAGCCTATCAGTCCCGAGCTGGCCGCGACGGCGGAAACCGACGACGCTGTCACAACGGTCGCCGCAGACGCTTCGCTTGATGGGCCCGACGGCGACGGCGCGCATGTCAACGGCGGAAGCTGGGCGTTGCGAACAGCGTGGAACGGCGACCACTTCGACTTTTCCCGCTTTGACGAAGCACGGACGCAACCAACCGAATCCACCCATGATGACGGAGCTGTTACTCTAACAAGCGGACCATCGCTCGAACCACAGCGTATTCACCTTACGGCACCGGCGGACAGTGACCTCGCGCTGGATCAGACTTCGACGCACGATGCCGTCGTTCACACCACGTCCAGCGCCATGCTGGACGACGATAGAGACGCGCCGCGGCGGATCGCGCATGACCGAACGCCGGATAGCGATGACTGGCTCGCGCGATCTTCCGACGATTGGTCGTTGAATTCTGTGGTGCACTCCAGCATCCGATGGAACAACGAAGATCATGGACGATGGGACGATTACAGGCCACCGACCATGGAAGACGCTGATGATGCTCATGTCGATGGACACGGTCACCATTGGGGCTCAAGCGCACTGAACAGGCATAGCACCGCGTCCCAGCATGGAGCCCATGATTTCGAGCCAACAATTGCCGATGCGGCATTTGGCTCAGCGACTCTCCGCGCGCATGGGCATGGCGACTCATTCCACTTCAAGGACAAGATTTCCGTTCTGGACGTTTCGAGTGTCGCAGACGTGGATCATGCCTCGGCGTCGGTCGGTCACGGCGGATACATTGCAAAAGCCGACGAACCACCAGCCATTTCAGAACCAGCACAAGCGATTGAGATGGCTTCATCAAGCCATCACGCGCCCGACAGTTCGGAACATCACTGGTTTGATAACATCAGCAGCGGCCCGAACCATGCGTGGAGTGGCGCCAGCAGCCATGCGCCGCACGATCTGATGGTGTGATGGAGCCGACCGATTTCGGCCCTGCCCTTCCCGCATCGCGCGAGCCGCCCTACTTCGCTTCGCTCGCCTTGATCCCCGAGCTTTCAACGAGCTTGGCCACCCGTGGCAGGTCGCTGGCGAACAGGCGCGCGTGCGCCTCGGGCGTCAGCTCGTTTTCGGGGAATGGCAGGGTTCCGAGCTGCTTCAGCTTCTCCAGCAGGACCGGCTCGGCCAGCGCCGCGCGGAGCGCGGAATTCAGTGCAGCAATGGTTTCCTTGGGCGTGCCCTTCGCCACGTAGAGCCCATGCCACATCGAGTAGCTGACCTCGGGCATGCCGAGCTCGGCGGTGGTCGGCACATCCTTCAACTGTTCCAGACGTTGCGGCGACGTAATGGCGATGCCGTGAAGGGTCCCGGCCTGAATTTGCGGCAGTGCGTTGGTTACCTGATCCCACAGCAGGTCGATCTGCCCTGCCAGCAGATCGGAAATTGCCGGAGCCGAGCCGCGATAGGCGGCGACCGTCGGCTTGAAGCCGAGCACATTGCCCATCATCACGGCGCACAAATGACTGTTGGTCCCGAGACCGCCATGCGCGAAGTTCGCCTTGTCGCCCTGCGCCTTGATCCAGTCCACAAAATCCTTCGGTCCCGCGCCGGGAATCGACTTGCGGCCGATCAGGACCATCGGCGCGTTGTTGACGAGGCCGACCGGCTCAAACGCCGTTTTGGTATCGTAGCGCAGATTGATGAACAGGCTGGGCGCCGCAAGCAGCGCGACGTGGTTGATCAGGACCGTCGAGCCGTCGGGTGCCGATCGGGCAACACGGTCATTGGCCAGCGTGCTGCCGCCGCCGACCACATTCTCGATGATGATGGTCTGGCCGAGCGTGCGCGACATCCGCTCGCCGATCAGACGCGCGACGGTATCCGTGCCGCCGCCGGCCGCGAACGGGACCACCAGCGTCACGGTCTTCGGGGTCGATTGCGCATGGGCCTGCGGCACAAGCGCCGCAATCAGCAGACCAAGACCCGTGACGGCGCTTCTAAAGGGAAGATTGATCACGATGGCGTCCTCCAAAGTCTTTGTTTTTTGTTGTTATGCCGCATTGTTGCGGACGTGCGCTCGTTGGCGAAGCCACACCGCCAAAAACAGCATAGCACCGCATGACTTCGATCATGCTGATTGCGGCCCCGCAAATCAATTGTAAAGCAAGCGTAGCTCGCCGGCGGACTGGCGTGATACTATGGCCCCCGCGATGCGAATGACACTGGGACGGATTTGAAATGAGCGAGGCTGCATACGTCGCGGTCGATTGGGGCACAAGCAGTTTTCGGCTTTGGCTCGTCGATCGGGCCGGCAATGTCCTGGGAGAACGACGCAGCCACGAGGGCATGCTGGCGGCAGCCAAGCTTGGCTTCGCGGCCGTGCTGCAATCGCATCTGGATGCCGTCGGCGCCGCGCCCGGGTTGCCCATTGTCGTCTGCGGCATGGCCGGCGCCCGGGGCGGGTGGATTGAAGCCGGTTATGTCGACACGCCGGCGCGGCTCGCATCGATCCTGAAGCAGGCCGTCGCGGTGCCGGGACAGGACCGTGACATCCGCATCCTCCCGGGAATCGCGCAGCGAGACCGCCAGGCGCCGGATGTGATGCGCGGCGAAGAAACCCAGTTGCTCGGTGCCTTGGGCATGGACGCGGCGGACGATGCGGTCGTCTGCATGCCCGGCACCCATTCGAAGTGGGTCAGGGTCAGCGGCGGGACCGTCGAACGCTTCGCGACGTTCATGACGGGAGAGCTGTTCGACGTCGTGTCGCGCGAAACGATTCTGTCCCATGCGGTGACCGGCGCCGATGACGCGGAAGACATCGAGACATTCAAGTCGGCGGTCATCGCCGCGTTTGGGACGCCTGCGTTCGCCGCCAATCTGCTATTCCAGGTGCGATCGGGTCAGCTTCTCTACGGCGGCACGCCATCGTCGGCCCGGGAAAAAATATCGGGGACCCTGATCGGTCTCGAACTGGCGGCGGGCCTCGCCGGAGAGATACCGAAGACCGGCATCACATTGGTGGCGTCAGGCAGGCTTCAGATGCTTTATCAGTTGGCGTTTGAAGCGGTTTCCGTTCCTGTCCGGTCAATCGGAGCCGAGGATGCGGTTCGTCGCGGCCTTTCGATGGCCGCGCAATCGATTTGGAACGTATGAAGGATCAGGCGATGAGCGTTATCCCATTCCCCCCGATGAAGCGTCCGCTGGTCGCGATCCTGCGCGGCGTGAGGCCCGAGGAAGCGGAGGATATCGTCAGCGTGCTGATCGACAACGGCATGACGGCGGTCGAGATCCCGCTCAACTCGCCGGATCCCTTCCGCTCTATCGAGATCGCCGTGAAGAAGTCTCCTGCCGGAATCCTGGTTGGCGCCGGCACCGTGTTGACGCTGGAAGCTGTCGAGCGGCTCCATGACGTTGGTGGACGGCTTCTGGTGACTCCCAACGTCGATCCCGAAATCATTGCCAGCGCCCGGGCACGCGGCATGGTCACGATGCCCGGCGTCTTTACCCCGACGGAGGCGCTGCTGGCCGCCAAGGCGGGCGCATCGAGCCTAAAATTCTTTCCGGCGAGCGTGCTTGGCGCCGCGGGGATCACCGCCATTCGTGCCGTTCTTCCCGCAGACCTGACGATCGCCGCCGTGGGCGGCGTCTCCGACAAGAACTTCGCGGACTACACCAAGGCCGGTATTCTTGCGTTCGGCCTCGGCAGCAGCCTCTACAAGCCGGGCATGACGGCGAAGGAAGTCGCCGTACGCGCCAAGGCGACGATCGACGCGTACGATATGGCCATTCAACAGGCGGGGTAGCGCGACGGCACTCTGCCTTGCCTGAGGCCCAGAACCGCCATGGGCTGTCCGCGCCGGCGCCTTTGCCCACGCCGCAGCGTTGGTCTAGAACGTCCGCATGACCAAATCAGTGAATGCGCCCCTGCCGTTTGACCAACTTGCCAAGGCCATCGAAGCGCGCCGTTCTGTCTATGGATACATCAGCGGACTTCGGCTTGACCGCGCCGCCCCTGGAGAGGCCTGGTCAAGCCTGCCCTACCGTCCCGTCTTCGTCGGTGACACCGAGACAGGCGTTCTTCACGGCGGCGTCGTCACGGCCATGCTCGACGAGAGCTGCGGCATGGCCGTCCAGCTTGCCCTCGATGGGACGCGATCGATTGCCACGCTGGACCTGCGCATCGACTATCAGAAACCTGCGACACCGGGCCTCGACATCAAGGCGCATTCGTTCTGCTATCGCGTCACCCGCTCGATCGCCTTCGTACGCTCAGCCGCCTACCAGGAATCCGAGGATGATCCGGTCGCCACCGCGACGGCCTGCTTCATGATTGGTGCGAACCGGACCAACATGTTGACCGACAGGCCGATACACGATGGCGCGCCACCGGCGCTCGAAGTCCCGGAGGATCCGACAAGCCCATTTGCCAACAGCCCCTTCGCGCGCTGTCTTGGTATCCGCTTCGGCGAGAATGACACGCTTGTCATGCCTTTCTCGCCAAAGATCATCGGCAACCCGGTGCTGCCCGCCATCCACGGTGGCATGACCGGCGCCTTTCTGGAAACGACCGCGATCGTGGGTGTGACGCGCGAGCTCGGCGTACTGGCACCGCCCAAGCCGATCGGTCTGACCATTAATTACTTGCGTTCCGGCCGCGCGCTGGACAGCTACGCCAAAGTTTCGATCGTCAAGCAGGGCCTGCGCATCGTCGCCTTCGAAGCGCAGGCATGGCAAGACGACCCGACCAAGCCTATCGCTTCGGCGTTCGGGCATTTCATGCTGAGGAGACGCCAGACGCAAGTTGACGCGACATCGAAATAATCGCATCCGCGGTCTCTGCCGGCTGCAGCGTAGGATGCAAATGCGTGCCTTGCAGTTTTGTAACCGGCCAGCCGCGTCGCTGTGCTTCTGTGAATGCGTGATCATGACCGGAGTGGCCGCCACCTCCTCGCCGAAGCAGCCAAGCACGTCATCTCGTGCTCGATGGAGCTCGGCGGCAACGCGCCGTTCATCGTCTTCGACGATGCCGATCTCGAGGCTGCGCTCGACGGCGCGATGGTAGCGAAAATGCGCAACGCCGGCGAAGCCTGCACCGCCGCAAACCGCATCTATGTGCAATCCGGCATCCACGACGCCTTCGCCGAAGGGCTTCGAAAGCGCATGACGGCGCTAAAAGTGGGCGCGGGCGTCGAAGCCGCCACCGAATGCGGTCCGATGATCACGAAAAAGGCCGTCGATAAGATCGATCGGCTGGTTCAGAACGCCGTCGCGGGTGGCGCGCGCGTTCTGTGCGGGGGCTCGGTCGGGAGCGGGACGGGATTTTACTATCCTCCGACAGTCCTCTGCGACGTGCCGGCCGACGCCGCGATGGCGCAGGAGGAAATCTTCGGTCTTGTGGCGCCGATCTCGCGCTTCGAACGGGAGAGCGAGGCGATCGAGCGGGCGAACGACACGGAATACGGGCTCGCTGCTTACATCTATACCCGCGATCTTGCCCGCGGCATGCGTGTAGCCGCGAAGATTGAAACGGGTATGATCGCGCTCAATCGCGGCCTCATGTCGGATCCGGCCGCCCCGTTCGGCGGCGTCAAGCAGAGCGGCATTGGACGCGAAGGCGGGCACGGGCACGGCATCGCCGAGTTCATGGAAGCGAAATATCTCGCCGTCACCATGTAGACGGGTGCAGCGCGATCCCTTCAACCGTGACCATGGGTCCGGGCCGTCAGGCTAAGGCCCTTCGAAGACAAGAGAGAGAGAGAGGAGATTAATTGTGCGCACCATCAAGGGACCGGCAATATTCCTGGCTCAGTTCGCCGCCGAAGCTGCTCCGTTTGATACCTTGGATAACATATGCGCCTGGGCAGCGGGTCTTGGATACAAGGGCGTGCAGATACCTAGCTGGGTTTCCAGCTTTATTGACCTGGAAAAGGCTGCGACGTCGAAAACATATGCGGATGAACTGCGTGGCACAGTCAATCGTCATGGACTCGAGATTTCTGAATTGTCGACGCACCTTCAGGGGCAACTGGTGGCAGTGCATCCGGCCTACTCCAGTGCTTTTGATGGTTTCGCGCCTGTTGCGGTCCATGACAATTCCTCCGCTCGGACGGCGTGGGCAATTCAACAATTGAAATGGGCCGCAAGGGCTTCGAGCAACCTTGGCCTGAACGCCCATGCAACTTTTCCGGGTGCGTTCGCGTGGCCCTTTATCTACCCTTGGCCCCAACGCCCACATGGCCTGGTCGACGATGCCTTTAGTGAGCTTGGCCGCCGATGGTTACCGATTCTGGATGAGTTCGATCGCAACGGCGTAGACGTTTGCTACGAGTTACATCCCGGCGAGGATCTGCATGACGGGGCGACTTTCGAAATGTTCCTCGATCAAGTGAAGAACCACGCTCGCGCCAATATTCTTTACGACCCAAGTCATTTTGTGCTGCAGCAACTCAAGTATCTCGATTTCATCGATATCTATCACCAGCGCATCAAGGCGTTCCACGTCAAGGATGCCGAATTCAATCCAACCGGCAGGCAGGGGGTCTATGGAGGATTTCAGTCGTGGGTTAACCGCGCCGGACGTTTCCGATCGATTGGAGACGGTCAGGTTGATTTTCGATCGATCTTTTCGAAGCTCACGGCCTACGATTACGCGGGGTGGGCCGTGCTGGAGTGGGAATGCGCACTAAAGCATCCGGAGGATGGCGCTCGGGAAGGAGCCCGGTTGATCTCCGATTACATCATACGGGTAACCGAGCGAGCTTTCGATGACTTTGCAAGCTCCGGCATAGACAGGGAAGCAAATCTGAAAATGCTTGGTCTGCAGTCAGATGAGGGCACGCCATGAGAGACGGCGAGACGTCGCGCATCCGATTGGGAATGGTCGGTGGTGGGATCGGCGCCTTCATCGGCTACGTGCACCGAATTGCATCGCGAATTGACGACGATTATGAATTGGTTGCAGGAGCGCTGTCCTCCGACCCTGCCCTGGCTCAAGAATCTGGTAGAAGCCTTGGGCTGGCCGAAGACCGGATATATACAAGCTTCGCCGAGATGGCGGCGAAAGAGTCTGCCCGCGAAGATGGCATTCAGGCCGTCTCAATCGTTACACCCAATCACCTGCATTTTGCGCCGGCCAAGGCATTTCTTGAAGCCGGAATTCATGTGATTTGCGACAAGCCTCTCACGTCAACGCTCGATGAGGCTCGTGCGCTGGCCAAGATCAAGCCCAAGAATGGCGCGAAGTTTTTGTTGACGCACAATTACACGGGTTATCCTCTGGTACGACAGGCGCGTGCCATGGTGGCGAATGGTGACTTGGGCAAGATTCGGGTCGTTCAAGTCGAGTATCCGCAAGATTGGCTAACTCGCCCACTTTCAAACAAGCAGGCGGATTGGCGCACGGATCCTGCTCGTTCAGGATTAGGCGGTGCCATCGGAGATATCGGTACGCACGCTTACAACCTTGCACGATTTGTGACGGGTCTAAAAACGGCGGCGGTAAGTGCGGACCTGTCGACTTTCGTGGAGGGCAGACGGCTCGACGATAACGTGCATATACTGCTGCGTTTTGAAGGCAATGCACGCGGGATGCTGTGGGCCAGCCAAGTTGCCGTAGGCTGCGAAAACGGTCTGCAGCTTCGCGTCTACGGCGAAAAAGCCGGGCTTGAGTGGCGCCAGGAGAATCCAAACCAGATGTGGTTCACCGGATTTGGCAGGCCCAAGCAACTTCTTACGCGAGGCGGCGCGATTTCCGGCGACGCTCCTCCGATTCAGGTTCGACTGCCGAGCGGGCATCCCGAAGGTTATCTCGAGGCGTTCGCCACACTTTACAGTCAGTTTGCTCAGCTGATCCGCTCTGGAGATGCTGCCTGTCCCGACCTGCCATCGCTCGCTGACGGACTTGAAGGAATGGAATTCATCGCTGCCGCGGTCCGATCGAGTAACAATCAGAGCATGTGGACGAGCCTCAGCGACGTGTAAGGCGCGCGGCTAGATCCAACGCCAAAAGAACTCACGACGCGCATCCTGGTGCATCGCGGCCTGCATGATCGCCGAAACCCCGCCTTCAGCCACACGCGCACCGCTTGGGAGGAAGCCATGGTCGCCATCTATCCCGATCTCGCCGGCAAGGTCGTGCTGGTCACCGGTGGTGCATCCGGCATCGGGGAAGCGATCGCGCGCGGCTTCGCGCACCAGAAATCGACCGTCATCTTCTTCGATATCGCGGACGGGGCAGGCATCAGTCTCGCGCGGGACCTTTCCGGCCAAGGACTTGCTGCCCACTTTGCGCATGTCGACGTCACGGATATCCCCGCGCTGCGCGCAGGCATCGCGGAAGCCTGCAAGGTCCACGGGCCGATCACGATTCTCATCAACAACGCGGCGCATGACGAACGGCACGCGGCCGAACAGGTGACGCCGGAATATTGGGACGACCGGATCGCAGTGAATCTCAAGCATCAATTCTTCGCGGCACAAGCCGTGCTGCCGGGCATGAAGGCCGCCCGGCAAGGCGTCATCATCAATTTCGGGCTCGACCTCCTGGATGGCAACGCAAGGCGGCATGGCGGCCTACACGGCGAGCAAATCCGGTGTCATCGGATTGACGCGCTCGCTCGCACGCGACTACGACCCCTCCAATATCCGCGTGAACGCGATCGCCCCGCTGGATCATGACCGAGCGCCAGCTCGAAAAATGGCTGACTCCGGAAAGCGAGGCCGAGCTCATGCGCCGGCAATGCCTGAAGCGGAAGCTCATGCCGGACGAGATCGCGAGATTCACCGTCTTCCTGGCATCCGACGAAGCATCGGCCTGCACCGCGCAGCATTACGTGGTGGACGGTGGCTGGGTGTGAATGCGCAGAGAAAGCAAGTGCGGTGGTCCCCCGTTCGAAGAGCGAGAGCCTCGTGCCGGTTCGTCAGGGCGTTGCATCTGACCGGCCGACTTCAGACCGGCCAGCGTCATGGTCGACGGCCGCGCCACCGGCTGCCGACGCAGGGCGGGCGGCGAGGGCGGCCGGCCCGAATCCACAGTCATCGTCTCCTGCGCGGGAGCGCCAAGCGGTTCCAGGTTTTCAAGCAGGCCGAGCCGCCGCAGGCAGGACACATCGGCAGGCTGTATGAAGCGGCCCGACATCGTGTCGCTCGGAAAGGTCGTGCGGTCGATGGCGAGTAGGTTCAGTCCGTCGCAGCGCGCCGATGATCACGACGTCGTACATTTTGGAGATCCTTTGGAGTCGGTTATTCTCGGAATTTGAACTGCAGGGCGCCTATTCCACTCCGCTTTGCGCCTTACGGCTTGCGGCCGATCACGGCGCCGTTCGCGGCGGGTGCGTCGAACCAGACCGTCTCGATGTCCCGGAATCCGGCTTCCTCGAGCCACGCCGAATATTCGGCCGGCGTGTAGTTTCGCCCTTCCGTCTCGATCAGCATGTTGAGGCTCATCAGCGCAGCCGGCGCCGGCCCGGTCTTTTCGTCATTGACGAGAAGCTCGCTGATCACGACTGCGCCGCCGCTCGGCAAAGCCTCGAAGGACCGGCGCAGCAGGGCGCGGTTCTTCGCCTCGTCCCAATCGTGCAGGATCATCGACAGGAGATGCACGTCGTGATCCCCGGGAAGCTGTTCGAAGAAGTTGCCGCCAGCGGTCTCGATGCGGTTGGTCAAGCCGGCCTCGGTAATTTTTCCCGCGGCGATCGCGGCCACGTGCGGCAGATCAAACGCGGTCGCGCGCAGCTCCCCATACTGTTTGCAAAGCTCGATGTCGTACGCGCCCGATCCGCCGCCGATGTCCAGAAGGCGGCGGAAATGACTGAGATCCACGGCTTCGCCGAGCTTGCGCGCGGTCATAGTGGAGACCGAATGCATCGCCTCCCAGAAGAGTGCCAGCATCGTCGGATCCTCGCCGTCGAACATCGAGGATTGCACTGCCGGGTCCCACGTGGTTGGCCGGTTCGTGCGCAGCGCCTCTGTAAGCCTCCCCCAGCCCGCGTAGAGCCGCTTGTCGGCCATCTGCACGAAGCCACCGAAGTAATACGGTTTCCCGCGCACGAGATAGGCTTCGCTTAACGGCGTATTGCGATAACGGCCGTCCGTTTTCTCCAGAAGCCCGAGTGCAGCGCAGCCGGTCAACAGCATCTCGGCCGGGCGTGGATGCAGGCCGAGGGCTTCCGCCAGCCCGGCAACCGTGATGCCGGCGCCGCCCGCAAGGCGGCTGAAGAGGTCCAACTCGTGCGCAGCGGCCAGAGTCTTGAAGGCCCAGAAACCGGTCGAAAGCGCCATCAGCGGGACGGCGGAAGGAAGCTCCGGCGTGGCGGCAGGAGTTTTTGTTCGAGGCATTTCGGCCTCCCATGTTCCAGACTACGACCGTGGCTTGCATGACCGTGTTGGCGAACATTGCCATCGTAGTATCGTAAGAAATTGCAGGACTGGTAGAAGTGCCAATTCATGGATTCTCGGCCAGTCCAATTCTCGTTTGGCATCGCTACGCCTTCAGGAGCGACGGAAGAAAGCTCGGGCGTGGCGGCAATCGGCTGGACGTTTGCATGCTTGGCCGGAGGCGCTGTCCGCGAAAGCTGACTGCCCATAATCACCTCTTTCAGAGCGAGTCACAGCCGCGACCGGCTGGCTTGTGGCCATCCACTCGGCGAGCTGTGGCTACCGTCTGCTGAGGTGCGAATCTGGCGGTGCGAAGTTACGCTACGATTTCAGAAGGAGCAAAATTCGCCCGCGCCATCCATACGCTCCAGGCGACCGGCGACGTCGGGCGGGTGGCGCTCTGGCTTGGTCATAGCAGTGTCGTCAGCACTGAAATCTATCTGCGCATCGATCCAGCCGAAAAGCTCGAAATCCCTGATGCCGGCGCGCCACCGCTGATCAAGAAGGGTACTTTCACTGGGGTGTCCGACCGGCTGGCGGCGATGCTCGCGACTGCGCGGGCCTCATAGTTATGTAAAGCGAGCTGGCCCTTTGACCCTCAACGGTCAGGGACCGGATGGCCGTCGCAACATAACTTCTCGCTCGACATAGTTCGGGTTATGTCGAGTTCGACATAAGCCAAACAGAGTCCAAGTTTCAGTAGCGCGAAGCAACTCCGTCGATTTTGGGGGCTTATCTGGGACCAACGCGAAATTCGATCTAAAATTTGAAATATTATCAACGACATAGCTTGATAAAGTGGCGGAGAGAGTGTCAGTCAACCCCCATTGAAAGATAATGCATTTTCGACCTTCCTGGGCCAAAATCCACCATTTGAGCTACGGCCGGAAAATGGGGTTTCGCCATAGCGCAGTTTCGCAAGGCAACCTGACACGGAGTAAGGAGGCGCGCTTTGGCACGTTGCGCGGGCGCCAGCTTTTCTTTATTTTGCAACGCGATATGCGCGCCCGAACCGAAACTCCAGTTCTGTCTCATTCGAGCGAGTAAGCAACCTGGAGAAAATCGTCGCCGAGTGCAGATAGCTTGGCAACTGACGATGTCGGCCAGAAGCTCAAAAAACAATTGCTTCCATAGGTCGTAGGATTGGCGCTGGCAGGCCGCCGCGAGACCAGCTGGGCACGCGGCGGCACGCATGCGCTGGGCGCCGCCAGATGCGCGGCGGGCTTCTGAGAGCTGACCTTAGCCAGCGGTCCGGTCCAGGCCAGGCGGCCTCGAACAGAACGGAATTGATCCGCCGATCATTCATGTGCTGCCGGGCACGCGCCTGACGTGCGGTTGAGCGCGGTTCAGCTTGAGGCGTTGCGGTCGCGCTGGGCCGATGCGGGTGAAGCTATGAGCCCAATTAGCCCCACTCCCAATGCCGCAGTTCTGAGGTAGCCAATTTTGCAATCGCTCATCGCTTTCATGACCTCTCCCCGACATCGATCAGCATCGCATATTATGCATTTCGCAGGGCAGTAAATCGCTTGCTGGTAGTAGCTTAGCAGCCTCAACCGCTGACGCCAGAAGCCAGAAGCCTCCCGCGAGGTTGCAGCGCCCAATTCAGTTTCAGCGCCTCCCGACACGATTAACCGGACCCCCGCGATTCATCGGTGTCCCAGGCCGTACTCCAACTCCGGCAGCACCGACGCCGGGAGTGACCACGGCTCGCGCGACCGGCCGCGGCCGCAGCACCACGCCGGGCCGTGCGACGCATCCCACCGGATACGCAACATATTGGCAATACACTACCGCCCCGGCCGGTTCAGTGCTTGCCGTGATGAACCCAGCCATCAGCAACGCAGATAGCGCGATCGAAAGCTTCTTCATCGTTACCTCCGCCCTTCTGACTAAACGGTTCATTGAACAATCCGCGCTGACATACGCCGCGCGACATCGCAGGCGATAAGGTGAACCTTCTTCATACCGGTGACTATGCAAAATCGGACAGTTTCTGGGGCGGCCTGAGCGGTTCAGCTTTCGGCATTACCGACTTCGGTTGCGCGCTGGCAATAGGGCTTAATATCGCTTGCGTCGCACGTTTTGTGCTACATGCGGGGTTCGAGAGAGGCTGCCGCGTGCTTCAGGATCTACGAAATCAGGTCCAGCGCCGAGTGCTCCCTGTCGCTGATCCGACGCGGCGATGGGTCAGCGTGATCGGGCTCGCTGTGGCGGTCGGCATCGCCTATTTCCTGGCGGCGCGACTGAGTCTTTCTCTACTGACAAAACCTGACGGCGTAGCCGTGTTCTGGCCGGCCTCCGGTGTTGCCGCCGGCGTCCTGATAGCGGTGGGCCGGAGTGCACGATGGCCGGTGGCAATCGGTACGATGGCGGCAACGATCGTAGCCAATCTGTTGGGAGACCGAACCTTCGCCGGCGCTATCACCTTCGCCTTATGCAATGCTGGAGAAGCGATCCTCACGGCTGTCCTTGTCGAGCGCCAATTTGGTTCGGATTTCGGCCTCGACCGGCTGCGCCACGTCCTGGGATTACTTTCGGCAGCGGTCTTCGCGGCGGCCGTCTCCGGGATCGGTGGGGCTCTGGGGTTCAAACTGTTCCACGGCTCGACGGCACCGATCCTGACCATTTGGCAGCATTGGTTTGCGGCCGACGCCCTCGGCATCGTCACGGTTGCACCGGTGTTGGTCGGAGTTGCCGCGGCCGTGCGCAACCCGCCGCCGCAGAGCGAGGCCATCGAAGGTGCCATGGCGCTCGTGGCGATAACCGCGACAAGCGCGATTAATATCTTTCTACCCCGCGAATCATGGGCGACTTTGGTGCCGCTCGCCTTGCTGTTCCCACTGTTGCTGTGGCTTGCCGCCCGCTGCCGGCCGGCGTTCGCCGCGGCGGCCGCGTTCATCGTTGCACTGACAATAGTATGGACGACTACCTTCGGCATCGGGTATTTCGGCGACCCCGATCTCCCGATCGCCGACCGCATCCTGGGTGCCCAAGCCGGCATCCTGACGACGTCGCTCTGCACGTTCGTTCTTGCCGCGCTGTTCGCAGAGCGGCGTCTGCACGAGGCAGCGCTCAGTGAGGGCGCGGCGCGGCTGCAGGAGGCGTTGACGGCCGGGGCGGTGACGGCTTTCGAATGGGATGTCCGCACCGGTTCGTCGCACCGCAGCGATAACGCGGCAAAGATTCTGGGATACGACCCGCAAGCGCCCTTTACCGGGACCGATTTTCTTGCGTCGATTCATCCGGCGGACCGCGCGCACTTCAAAGCGCACGTGAGGAATGTCCGCCCCGACAGCCCTTCGTATGCGGTCACCTTCCGTGTGATGCGTCCTGACGGCCAGGAAATGTGGCTTGAGGAAACAGCGACGGCCGAGTTCGACGCAGCCGGCCACTGTGTGCGCATCAAGGGCCTGACCCGCGACATTACCGAGCGCAAGCGGGCTGACGAGCACCAACGCTTGCTGATCGCGGAGCTTGACCACCGCGTCAAGAACGTGCTCGCGCGCGTTGCCGTGGTCGCCATGTATACGCGGCAGGCCAGCAGTACGATGGACGAGTTTATCCAAGCACTCGATCGCCGCATCCAAGGCATGGCAGTCGCTCATGAGCTACTGAGCCAAGGTCACTGGCAGGGCGTTCGCCTCGCGGATATTGTCCGCCGCCAGCTAGCTCCCTACGCGACGGACGCAAATACGACGACTGGCGGCCCCGACATCACACTCACCGCCGCGGCATCCGAGGCGCTTGGGATGGTGCTGCAAGAGCTTGTGACGAACGCCTCCAAATACGGCGCGCTGTCGATTCCGGATGGCCGGGTGTCGGTAAGCTGGGAGTGCGGCAACAGCGACGATACGGCGGCAAGTGCGACGATCGTGTGGCGTGAGACGGGAGGCCCGCCGGTATCGGCTCCCATTCAATACGGGTACGGAACCAGCCTCATTTGCGATCTCATCCCTCATGAGCTCGGCGGTACGGTCGACCTCGCGTTTTCGTCCGAGGGCGTGTGCTGCACAATCGAGATACCCCTCAAGCGCAGATGAGCGACCATCGCACGGGAGAACCCCTTCATCGATCCACCTTCCTGGCAATGATCGGGCGCAAGTTCGCAAGAAGCTGTTCCTTGCTGACGGGTTTCTGCAGAATGGCCTCGGCCTTTCCTGGGGCTAGAGAAACTACCGCGTAGCCAGTGAGCACGATAACTGGAATGCCTTGTTCATGCAGCCGATCGATCAAGCCGTCGGCCCGCTCTCCTTCTCGGAGATTAATGTCGACGATGGCTACATCCGGGGTGCGCTCGGCAACCAGGCGCTCGGCGTCCGCCGTGGTGGCGGCTGGTCCGGCCACGTCCGCTCCCAATACATGAAGCAAGGTCTTCAAGGCTTTGCCGATGTACCAGGAATCCTCGACCAACAGGATAAACACGCCCTGCAGTTCCAAATTTTCCATCCGGTCTTCCGTCAAAAGCACCCCATAATCGGAATTTTACCAATCAAAGCACACCCGGCCGCTGGCGGGCTAGTGAGCATGATGGGTTGGAGTTGAATCGACTAGCTGTAAGCGCGACGCACAGTACGAAAGGCCAGACTGAGCAATCATCGGGCCCATTGGTCCAGTTGAAGGCAAGTCAACAGGCTGACGTAGCTCGGCGTGCCGCCAACGCTTTCGTTCACGGTACAGTTTGCTCTGTTGGCCGCGGGAAACTTCGACCACCGGCTGGCCAGCTGCCGGCGGGCTTGCTGTTCATCCCTTATGCAGCTTTTTAACGATTGATCGACGGAGAGCCCGGCGGTAGCGGCAACATCGAGCTTGCAATTTCGGGCAATATCGAACTTTGGCACATTGTCAGCCACTGCAACAACCAACTGAGAACTCACGACAATCATCGAGATCGAGATAGGCATTGTGGCCTCCAGCTCGCAGTGGCTTCACGGCATTCTAAGAAACGTGCCCTCAGTCAGCTCTTCGTTCGATTTCTATGCAAGTCGGGCGCGCGTCGTCTATGCGAAAACGGATAGGCGTCCATAGAAGTCCATGTCTGATTTTTGCATAGCCGGATGCGCCCGCTTCGATAATCTTTGACTTCATCAGCGGTGAGGCGGTTCTAGTACGTAACGCATCGCCCGCGTGCCAGCGATGGACAGATGAAATCATCACGGCAGGTCATATGGGCGCAACGAATGTGACCGCTCATTTTGCCTAAGCGCTGGCCACCGGAAGCCTAAAGGAGAACACCGCGCCCCCGGTGCGGTTCTCGGCCCACAGCTCGCCGCCGTAGCTTTCGAGTATCGTTCGTGCAATTGGGAGTCCCAGCCCCGTCCCTTGCGGCTTCGTTGTGACAAACGCATTGAAAATGCTGACCAGTTTATCGTTGGGGATACCCGGGCCGGAGTCGGATATTCGGGCCTCGACCCAGTCGGTATCAGCCAGGTTTGTTCGGATCGTCAGATTATGCGGGTTGGCCACCTCTTCCATCGCGTCCACGCCGTTCATCACGAGATTGATGATGACTTGCTGCAGATGAATCGGATCGCAGCGCACCCGTAGTGGCTGCGGCGCAAGAATGGTACGTAAAATCACTCCCCGCCTCGTCACTTCAGGAGACACAATCTTGACGACGTCGCGCACGGTGTCGTTCAAATCGAGCGTCTGCAGATCGGCTTCCGTTCTGTTGTTGAGCAAATTCCGCAGGCCGCTGATGATCTCGCTCGCACGTTGCTCATCCCGGACGATATCGGAAAGGATTTCGCCAAGCTGAGCCACGTCGAGTGGATGAGCCTTGAGCAACATCTGCGCGGCCTCGGTATTGCTCAAGATAGCTCCGAGCGGCTGATTGAGTTCATGAGCGATCGAGGACGACAGAACGCTTGCGGTCGTGACCCGATTCAGACGGACGACCTCCTGACGGCGACTGGTCGCCTCCGCTTGGGCGACAAGGCGTCGCCGCCGCTCGACGAGCAGCAATGCAATGATGCCCGCCTGCAGCAGGATGGCCGCCATAACAGCCGTCAGTTGCGGGCGATATTGCTCCCAGAGGCTGGGCACGCGAAAAACAACTTCGCTGCCCGGCGGCAATTGGCTTTCACTGATGTTCCAGCGCTTCAGCTCCCTCCAGTCGTATCTGGGCGATGCCGCTGGAATCGGAGGCGTCTTGATGCTGCCCGGCGACTCTCCGCCGAGAATGCGCACGGCAACTGCGGCGGTCTGGCGGCTGACGTCGGATATGTTCGTCATCCGGCCGCCGACGATCCCTCGGCCGAAGAACGTGTCCTGTTCTGAAAAGATTGGCGCATTTGCGACCGCGTGAATCCGGTCTATGGCTCGACCGCCTTCGTGCACGACGCCGGCGGCGTCCACCAACATCTGCGCGTAGACGATGATGGTCCGGGGTGGCAGGACAGCCACCTGCTTGAGGATCTCTTCCAGCGACAGTTCATTGGAATAAGTGATCTCGACCCGGCTTGTCAGCGGTTGGAACAGCTTGCGCATCTCCTCCAGCCATCGCTTCTCGATCGGAGAACTCCCGTGCACGACGAAGACCTTGGTCGTCTCCGGAACCAACTTCAGTATCTGTTCGAGAGTGCCTAATACGTCGATAGATACGGAGACCATCGCATCGGTCGCCGGCGCATCCGGAGAAATCCGCTGCTCGAGGGCCGCGTACAAGGTTGGGACCGAAGGAAAAATCCGCTGACGGTTTTGCTGAAAGAATCGTGCCGCGGGGCCGCCGATCGTCATGATCAGGTCGAGTTTGCGCTCGGAAAACACCGCATTCAAATAGCTGACAAAGGCATCTTCGTTCCCGTCGGGGAAGCGGGCCGTCGACAGGGAGGCCTCGAAGATATCGATGGGATCTTTCGACTGAAGCCTCAACTCCTCCCGGATCTTTCTTGCGTAGTCATCCCACGGCGAGAAATCGCGGCCGACGGAATGGACAATCAGCACCCGCTTTGGCTGGGAAAAAGCCGCACCGGTCATCGCCAGGAGCAGAACGATCGAACTGAGAAATATTCGAATTATCATGCGATAAGGCGGTCCGTTTACGCGGGATGTCACGATATGACCCGGAACCCAATCCTACTCGACTTGCCCAGTACCTATTCCTGCAATCGTTAAGGAATTGGGCTCCCTTCCTCAGGGAATCCTGCCGACGGCATCGATCAGCAGCTTTGACAGAAATGGCTTCTTCAAATACGCAATGCAGCCCGCGTCGAATGCCTCCTGCCGGGTGACCTCACTATCGATGGCCGTCATGATAATGACCGGCAATTCCCTACCTGACGCGATCAACTGCCGTTGCAGGTCGATGCCGGAGATTCCGCCAAGGTGAATGTCCAGCAGCAAACAATCCGCTTCGCACTCGGCCTGGGCCTCCAAAAACGACTCTGCCGATGCAAACGTCCGGACGCGGTAGCCATGGGCCGACAAAAGGCGGTTTAGACCTTGCAGCATGCTGGGATTGTCATCGACGACAGCTATGGTGCGCATGACGAAACGATCATTGGCTGTTTGCAGTTTCGGCAAGAAAAGCAATTCCCAGTTACGGATCGCGATCAGGACTGGTTCCAGCGCGCCGCTTGCTATAGCAATCTGCCTCGGCCCTCCCTAGGACGCTATGCACAATCCGCTCCTTGCGCAGGGTCGCCGAGATCGTTGTGAAACCGCTAGGGCTTCATTTCAATCCCCAGCTTCGCCCGCATGTCCTTGAACACGACGGCGACCGCCTCAATGATCAATTGACCGGGGTTCGCCTTGCAATAGACAATGATTTCGTGCTCGGCCTCCTTTGATTTGACGATATCCATATAGTGCTTGCGAGCAAGTCCGTTGTACCAGCCGCTATACCAGGCTGTCAGGCGGTCGGCATCGCCTTGCCAGGTCCCGGCGAGTTGAGCGCATGTCAATTTCTGGACATTCAAGAACCCGTTGGCGTCGGCATAGGTGCTGAGATCGACCTGGGCGCGGGCAACCGGAATCGCCGTCGCAGACAGTATCGTTGCGAAAATCTGGGCCCTGTACATCTTGCGCTCCATTCCATTCTCCTGCTGAGCTCGTCGCCTGGTCGCTGAATTGAAGCGGGAGAAGTCAGCATCTCCCCCGCTTCCTCTCAGTAGAACGCGGATAGCGGTAGTAGCCGCACACAGGCAGCACGTACGCTCCCAACGGTCTAGGCCATCAAGGCCTGGTACGACGGTGCGATGAAGAGTTCATCCGCACGGCGAACGAGGCCGCTCCACTGGCCGCGAAAGAAGAGAAGAAGTAACCCGCAAGAGACGACATCCTCCGCACCGATGCGGAGCGGCAAGCGCCTAGCCTGCCGCTCCGTTACCGCATCACTGCACGAGCTCGATCTCGCCCGGCTTCCATGTCTTGTTGAACCACGGTTCCAGCGGACCGTAGAGGCGAAGGATCATGAACCAGCCCTTGCCCGGAATCGTCTGCACCCAGTTGCTCTCCATTCCCCCCGGGGCCTTGGGTCCGAAGTAGACATCCACCGAGCCGTCCGTATTGACCTTGACACCCTTGTTCTGGCTACTGACGCTCGGGGCTTGCTGGTCGGTTTGCACCATCGAGCGGGTCTGGTTGTCGTAGACGATGACCGACCAGAAATCCTTGACCGGGATATTTGGCGGCAGGCGCAGCTTGTAAGTGTTGCCGCCATCAAAGGGATTGCCCTTCGCATCCTGAACCGACCAGGGATATTGCGAGCCCCGGCCCACCATCTTTTCCTCCATCGCCGGCGTCACGGCGATGGCAAAGTAATAGTAGAAGACTGCACCGTCCAGGTTGCTGACACCGGGCGCCACCTCGAACTTGTAGCCGCCGAAAAACGGCAGGCGCCACGTACTGTCCGGATAGAAATACGCATCCTTCGCGCGAACCTTGAAGGCGATCGTCCGCGCCGTCACGGCGCCAATATTGGCGGCGTCGATGAGGATCTTCTTCATCCGCTCATCGGGATTGAAGGGCTGGCCCTTGACGATGCCGATCGAGGCGAACAGGCCCAGGGTGGTGGGATCGGAACCGTTGGCCGGCTCTTCCTGGATGACCTGGTTCAACAAACTCCAGAACGAGTAGTCACCCGGCGAGACGAAGTTCGAGGGAATGCCGGAAGCATTGACGAATTTCATCGGCGGCGGGTTGGCGGCCTCGGCCAAGGGATAGATCCGCAGGTTCTTCTTGACCGAATCGACCGCAGGCTGAGTGGAGCGGTCCACAACGAAGGCGCGAAATACGAGGTAGCTGCCGAAAGTGCTCGGCCGCACGACGTGATACCCCGGTGGTATGTCGCCCTTGAATCCAGGCGGCAACAGGAGGTATTTGCCGCCCTCACCCTTGTCGGCCCCGGTGATGCCGATGTCGCCCACCCACTTGTACCAGAAGTCGTCGATCATCCCCAGCACCTTGGGCGGAATCTCGGCCACCAACGGTCCCTTGCTGGTGTCGACCCACATGAAGTTGTAGATCGTGTTGTCGTTGCCAGTCAGGGCGACCGTCTTCGAATCCATCAGATTTTCCCAGATCACATTGGTCTGGTTATCGGGTCCGAACTTGCGCAGCGAGTCGCGCATGCCGGCCTGATTGACGATCGGAATCGCCAGCAGATAAGCCTGGAGCGCGCGCGAACGGTCCAGGTTGTCGTAGATCTTGTCGACCGTATCGGCCGACGGGTAGCCGTGATTGAGATTCAGCGTCCCGATCGAGGACTCGATCTTGTCCGGCACGGCGACGCCCGGCGCGATAGGCGTCGTCATCTTGTAGGTCTGTGCGGAAGCGGCGCCCAAGCCCATCAGTACCACTGCAACGGTGGCGCAAAGCAGTCTCGTCGTACGCATCACAGCTCTCTCCTCGTCGACAGCCACTGCAAGAGTAGCGCTGGCCAATCTCAGGTAGCGTTTCATGGTGCTTCGTCCCTTGTTGCAGTCCGGGCTGCGCGGCGCCTCATCCGGCGGCACCGTGCATCGGCGGGTCGGAGATAATTACTACGCGGCAATGATACCGGGTGGCTGCCATGTCCCTTTGCCGACCGGCAGAATTGAAGGCGCTTCTGTTTTCGGCCAGTAGAGCCGCATCACGAGGTAGATCGGACCGTCCGGCGCCGGCAGCCAGTTCGATTCCTTGTCCGCGCCCGGCGATTTGTGCTGGATGTAGAGCGTCAGCGACCCGTCCGCGTTCTTCTTCAAGGACGAGAGCATCGGCGAATTGATCAGGTAGCGGTTGATCGGATTCTCGATCAGCAGTTGGGTCTTGCCATCGTACATCGTCACCGACCAGAAGGCGTTGACCGGCGGCAATTGACCGGCCGGGAAGGTGAGCGTGTAGTTGTGCTTGGCGCCGTCGAGCGTCTTGCCCTCGGCGTCGACGCGCGTGAGCGGATAGACCGCCTCGACCGAATCGTTGCCGTAGATGCCCGCCTTGGCGCCCGTGGCGCGTTTCAGCCAGTCGCCGTTGTAGAACGCGGCATTGCCAAAGAAGGAGTGGACCTGCCATCCGTTGAGCGATACGCCGCCCTTTGCGACGGCCTCGTCGACTTTTCGTTCGCCTTGCTTCATTCCGACGAGAATCTCCGCCTTATGCTCAAGCGGGAGATCCTTGAAGCTGAAGGTCTTTCCCGGCCCCACGCCGATGCGCGCAAGCTTCGCGCGGATATCCTTCTCGCTCTCGAGCGCCGGCGCGAACTGCAGGCAGAAATCGAGATACTCGAAGAAGTTCGTTTTCGCGAGTTCCTTGTCGATCTTCGGAAAATTCACGGGCGAAGCGGGCGGCGCCAGCTGCTTCAGATAGGCGGAAAGCGGCTGCGCCTTATAGCCGGCTTGCACCTTCATCACGTTGTCGATGTCGCCCGGATCAAAAAGCTGGGTGCGGAAGAGAACGAACGAAAACTGCGTGGTCGACTGGAACACGTTCTTGACTCCGGCGGGAGTTGCTCCCTTCCACTCCGGTCCGACGACCATGTAGTCGCCAGCCTCGCTTCCAGTGGCGCGGCTGCCGATATAGCCGTAGTTGAATGTGTTGCCGTCGATCAGCTGGACAGCGTAGTAGCGCTTCGGGTCCACCGCCGGGACCGAAACCACCATCGGCTCCGCCCTCAGGTCCACCCACAAAATCGAATAGGGCGTGTCGCTGTTCGGCGTAATGACGGCGGTGTCCTTATAAGTAGCGACGTGGGATAAGTTGTTGATCTGATTGAACGGCGCCTTGAACTGCCCCGAATTCCGATCAACGGCAAATTCGTACATGGTGCCGTAGTTCATCACGATCGGCAGGCCGTAGATGAAGCCGGCCTCGGCGATGTCCTTGGCCTCGATGATACCGGGATAGCTTTGCGCCATCAGCAGGCTTGGCCTGGCAATCGCGGCGCCGGCGGCGATCGCCACAGTGGAACGAAGTAAATCTCGCTTCGTCAACATTTGCACTACTCCTTAACTCGATTGAATTGTCGAATCGATCTGCATTCGGACGTCTGTCAAACCCGCTTGACGCCGGGCGGCTGCCAGGTGCCTTCGCCGGCCGGCAGGATGGACGGCGCTTCCGTCTTCGGCCAGTACAAGCGCATCACGAGATAGATCGTGTCATTGGGCGCAGGCAGCCAATTTGCTTCCTTGTCCGCGCCGGGGCTGTCCTTCTGGACGTAGAGGGTGAGCGAGCCATCCTCATTCTTCTTCATGCCGGGCAACATCGGCGAGTTAATGAGGTAGCGGTTGATCGGGTTCTTGATCAGGAGCTGGCTCTTGCCGTCATACATCGTCACCGACCAGAAGGAGTTCACCGGCGGCAGTTGTCCCGCCGGGAAGGTCAGTGTGTAATTGTGCTTGCTGCCGTCGAGCGTCTGGCCGTCGCTGTCAACGCGCGTGAACGGATAGGTCGCTTCCGCCGGGTCATTGCCATAAATGCCGGCCTGAGCGGCGACGGCACGCTTCAACCAGTCGCCATTGTAGTGGGCGCTATCGCCCGGAAGACCGCTAACCCGCCAGCCATTGATCGCCTTGCCGGCATTTGCGACGGCCTCGTCGACCTTCCGCTGGCCCTCCTTCATGCCGAGGCCAAGCTCCAGCTTATGCTCCAGTGGCAGGTCCTTGAAGTTGAGGGTCTTGCCCGGCCCGACGCCGATGCGTGCCAGCTTGGCGCGTATCTCCTTCTCATTCCCCTGTTCCGGCGCGAATTGCAGCGCGAAGTCGAGATAATCGAAGAAGTTGGTCTTCACGAGTTCCTTGTCGATCTTGGGGAAGTCGATGGTTGGCGCGGCCGGCGGCGGCGTCTGCTTCAGATAGGTCGAGAGCATCTGCACCTTGTAGCCAGCTTGCACCTTCTTGACGTTGTCGAGGTCATCCGGGCCGAAAAGCTGGGTGCGATAGCCCGCGAGGGAAAACTGTGTGCTCGAACGAAACACCTGTTTGATGCCCGCCGGGGTGTCGCCCTTCCAGTCGGGCCCGACCACCATGTAGTCGCCGGCCTCGCTCCCTGTGGCTCGGGTGCCGATATACCCGTAATTGTAGGTATTGCCGTCGCAGAGCATGACCGAGTAGTAGCGCTTCGGGTCGATTGCCGGCACCGAGAGCACCACCGGCTCCGCCCGCAAATCCAGCCACACGAAGGAATAGGGCGTGTCGCTGTTTGGCGTGACGATTGCCGTGTCCTTGTAGGTGTAGACGTTGGGTTCGTTCTTGATCTGGTTGAACGGCGCCTTGAACTGCCCCGAATTGCGATCGACCGCGTACTCGTACATGATGGCATAGTTCATCACGATTGGCAGGCCGTAGATGAACCCTGCCTCGGCGATGTCCTTGGCCTCTAACGGCCTGGGCCAATCGGCTTTGTTCTGCGCAATTGCCGGGGTGGACTTCGCCGTTGTGACGGCGAGCGCAGTCATCGCAGCGGAACGAAGCAGATCGCGTTTCGTCAACATGGTGTCGGCTCCTTGTTTGTTGATTTGTGCAGTTGTTGTTCGCGGCTGGTTCAACTCTCCTTCTTCACCGCCGGAGGTTTCCACGAGCCGTTCAGGATCGAAGGCCCGCTGTCCTTCGGCCAGTACATCCGTATCATCGGAAGGAAGTCGCCCTTCGGAGCCGGGAGCCAATTGGCTTCCTTGTCCGCGCCCGGCGACTCGTTCTGGAAGTAGAGCGTCAGCGAGCCATCGGCATTGGGCTTCGGATTGTTGCGCATGCTGACGGTGAACTTGTTCAGCGGGTTGGGAACAAACCACCAGCCCTGGTCGATCATGTACATGGTGATCGACCAGAAGCCGTTGACCGGCGGCGTCGCGTCCTTGGCGAAGGTCAGCGTGTACTTGTTTGCGCCGTTCAGTTTCTGCCCGGCGGAGTCGACCTCGGTGTAGGGATAGACCGCGTCCTTCTCCTGGTTGGCGGGCCAGCCGAAGGCCGCCACCGTGGCGCGCTTCAGGTAGTCTGCGGGGCCATAGGTGCCGAGCCCCTTCGACACGATCCAGCCGTTGACGATCTCGCCCATGCTGTCCTTGTTGGCTTCGATCTTCTTCAGCGCGGTCTGCGGAAGGTCTTTCAGCGCTGCCTGCACGGCGGGATCGAGCTTGCTCAGCTCGAACGGCTTGCCGGGCACGATGCCGAGTTTCGCCATGCGCGCGAGCATCGGCGCATCTTCCGTCGCGGGTGGCGCGGCACCGCCCATCAGCTTGGCCATCAGGTTGAAATAACCCTCCGTTCCCATCCCAAGAATGACGGTCTGCGGCTTGTCGGTCATGCTGAAGCCGGGATTGGGATTCACCGGCGGTGTCACCGGGGTATAGGGCTTGCCCCAGGACGAGAGCGGCGTGATCTTGTACTGCGCTTGCAGCGCGTTGACGGCTTTGTAGTCCTGTTCGGTGCCGTCGGCGTAGGTCCGGCCGAGGATGACCATGTAGCGTGTCGCGACCGGGAAGTGCTTCATCCCTGCCGGTACTTCGCCCTTCCAGCCCGGGTCGGAAAACAAATAGTTTGCGGCCTTCCCGTCGGCCGTGCGTTTGCTGGGCGATTCCTGCGAGTCCGACATCCACAGGTCCGTCACCTCGAACAAATAGAACCGGTCCCCCATGTCGGGATGGCTGAACACCTGCGGTTCGCTAAGATCGAGCCATGTCACCGAATACAGCGTATCTGCATTGGGCGCGGAAACGCCGCGGTAGTCCGCCGGTGGGTACTTGGGCACGTTGACGAACTGTGCGGTCGGGCTGCTGAATTCCCCGACCTTTGGCACATTGCTCATCTGGACGCGCGTGACCTCGGTTGTGATGAGCGAATAGCCGTACACGTAGGCGTCGGTGGCAATCTGCTGCGCTTCTGCAGGCGTTAACGCCTGGGCTTTCGCAGGTAAACTCAAAGCGAAGCAGGATGCTGCAGCCAAACTGCTTGCAAGAGCTGCGCGAACAAAAAATCGTCTGCTGGATTGCATGATGAAAACTCCCGATTGCGCATTGAAGCCGAACCAGTCGATGGAACACGGGGAAGCGCGCCTCCCAGTGTCGTCATCCGTTTCAGTAACAAGGCGGATATGGGTAATAGCCGCAGGCCGGACGGGGGTACGCGTATGCGTACGGGTGGTAATACGCAGCCGCGCCATACGCTGCCGCCCCGACGGCGCCGGCATACATCGCGCCCCTGAACGCCGTGCGGCGGGCAACGCCGGCAAACGACAGCGGCGTGAACGGCCGGCCAATGATGTCGATGAAGAGCGCGGCCGCGCCGTCGGCGCCGGCCAGATCGCCTTCAAGGACCTGGACGTTGAAGGTGAGCTTGTCGCCCTCGAGCTTCGGGTTCTTCAGCACCACAACGGCGTCCTTTACCGAGCCGTCCCTGCCGAGTACCGACACGGTCGCGTTCGGCGGGTTCTTGGCAAAGCTGTCGTCACCAGATCCCCATTCCGCGATCACGTCCGCGGTTGGCTGGTGACCCGCGGCGCGCACCGGACGGTCCGCGAAGATGATCGAGCTCGGTGTCACGCCGGTCAGGGTCAGCGCGTCGCCCTGCAGGGTAGCACCGCGCGAATTAAGCACGAACAGCGACGGCACGAGCTCGGACTTGGCTTGCCCTGAAGCTGCACCGATTGTTTTCATGTTGTGGGGCACCGGGGCCGTCTGTCCGAAGGCCGCCCCCGGGCCAATCAACGCCGAAACCACGAGCAGTCCCGCAATCTGTGCCTGCCTTGCGCGCTTCATGTCTGCCTCTCCTGTTGTGAATGGGATTGACCACGTCTCGCATGGTCACGCTCGTCCACGACTATGAGAAGGCTTCGCGCGATCGACTATGCAAAAACCGGCGACGCAAAGAATTTGCTGAGATGATCTGAAAATAAAGAGTTCTCGCCGCGAGCCGATTTTGCATAGCGCGTTCCGGCGCACATCCGGCAAATGAGCGGTTGGCGCCGCGAAACGAGAGGGGGCCGCCCGTGGTTATTATCCTGTGCCTTTATGTGCTCGCGATGTGGGCGATATTTTCCAGGCTCAAGCTGGTCCGCTGGGGCTGGTTGTCGGGAACGATTTCGACACTGATCGGCGTGTTCATTCTCGCGACCTTCATGGCGCTGTTCAATTATCTCACGCCATCCGGCAACGTCACAGTTACCGGCCGCGTCGTCGAGGTGACACCCAATGTGTCCGGACAGATCGTCGCTATTCCCGTCAAGCCGAACGTGCCTGTGAAAACGGGAGACATCCTTTTCCAAATCGATCCAGCCCCCTTTCACTACAAGGTCGCGCAATTAAAGGCGTCGCTCGCCGCGGCACAGCAACAGACCGAGATACTGAAATCGAACTACGAACAGGCCACCGCGAACGTTGCCGGGCTGGAGGCGCAACAGAAATACAATGCGAAGCGCCTTGATGACATCCAGCGGCTCTATGCCAGCGGCGCCAACACCGAGTTCAAGGAACAGGATACGCAAGTTCAGTACGAAACGATTTCAGCTCAACTCAACGCCGCCAGGGCCACCCAGCACAGCGCGAAGCTGGCGCTGGATTCCGAAATAGGCGGTATCAACACAACTGTGGCGCAAATCCAGGCGCAGCTCGAGAATTCCAATTGGGAGTTGTCACAAACTGCCGTGCGCGCCCCTGCCGACGGCTACGTGACCGTCGTAGCGCTTACTGTCGGCGATCGCGCCTTGCAGGCCCGCTCGGCGATGTCGTTCATCGTCGAAAATGAGATTACAATTGTCGGGATGTTTTCGCAGAACGGCTTCCAGACCATCAAGGTCGGGGCACCCGTCGACATAGTCTTCAACAATGCACCGGGGCGGATCTATCATGCCAAGGTTACAGCCATTCCCAAAGGTATCGGCCAAGGCCAGATTGCTGTCTCCGGGACGCTTGCCCGCACCACGGCGCTTGGCGGCACATCATCCTTCCCTGCAGAGATTTCCGTTCCGGATGGGATGAGCCGCGACTCGCTTCGGCTCGGCATGTCCGGCGGCGCCACGGTATTTGCCTCGAATGCAGGCGTGATCGGACTTCTTGCTTCCATCCTGGTCTGGGTCAGCTCCTACACGGCCTATCTGTAACCGGAAAACCCGATCTGTGCCTTCTTTACCACAGATTGCTTGGTGCGCCGCGTAACCGCGGCCAATACCCTCGTCGTTGACTGATATCGCACGTCAAAGCTATTCTCCCTAATCTGATTTTTTCCGAATTGCTGCAAGGGTTTGGCATTCCGGTGAATGCTGCGCGACGCGCCCTTTGCGAAAAGTAAAAGATTGCGTGCTGCCATGACAGGAGCGCCTGTAATTCATATCGTGGACGACGACGCATCCTTTCGCGGTGCGCTATCCCGTTTATTGAGCGTATCGGGCTACGAGGTCGCGGATTATGATTCTGCGGCCACTTTCTTGCGGGGCCTCGCCGACGCCAGACCGGGCTGCGTGCTGCTAGACGTCGAAATGCCGTCTTTCAACGGATTGCAATTACAAGAAGAACTCGCAAAATCGGCCCATGACTGGCCTATTATTTTCATGACCGGCCACGGCGATATTCCCACCAGCGTCCGCGCCATCAAGGCCGGCGCGGAAGACTTTCTCGCCAAGCCGCTTTCCAGGGCGACGCTGCTGGATGCGATCGAACGCGCGCAAGCTCGCTACGCCAAGGCAAGAAAAGGCCTGAACGAGCTTAACTTCTTCAAGACCCTGATCGCATCGCTTACTCCCCGCGAGAACGAGGTGTTCCTGTTGATGGTGCGCGGCAAACTCAACAAGCAGATTGCCCATTTGCTGGGTACGTCCGAGCGGACGGTGAAGGCTCACCGGCACATGGTGATGCAGAAGCTGCAGGTTCAATCATTCGCAGAGGCGGTATCCATTGCAGAGCGCCTGGGGCTGTTGACGCCGCTGCTCTCGCCCGGCTCCTCCGCCTAGCAGCAACGACCAGCCCTTCTCATTGCGTGCGCAATTGAGGGTAGTGAAACGGCTGTCCGACTTCCCCAAAGGACAATATCGCCCGGCCGCTCTCCGTGATGAGGTCAGCCCTGTCGAGCCATTCTACCGAGTTCATGGGGCGTCCAATGACCATCCATCGCCAGATCTCAGGTGTGGCGGATTCGTTCGTCACCCCGACGTGCAGAGCCTACTACGATCTCGTCGAACAGGCCGAATCACTTGCCCTTACTGGTTCTGATCAGTCGCTTCACATTTCGGCCCTCTGTCGCACTCTCGGCGTCAGCGAACGAACGCTTCGGAAGGCATTTCACCAAATCCACGGTGTGCCGCCGTGCCGGCAGCTTCGAATGTTGCGGTTGTCCCGGGCGAGACATGCGCTCTTATCGGCGGATGTTGGCTCCGCCACGGTCACGGAGATTGCGATATCGTTCGGTTTTGTGGAGCTAGGCCGATTTTCGGTGGAATACCGCGAAGCTTTCGGAGAAAGCCCGTCGCAAACCCTTCAGCGTGCTGGCCGGACGGAAATCCTGCGATCGGTGGTTCCGGCCGCGGCGGCAGCTCTTGTTTGAGCGCTTGAAGCCGGAATCGCAACTGCCCGCTACAGCGCATAGGCCGGTGTTCAAGTGGCATCGACGCAACATCTGCGACGAATTTTCGATGCGGACCGATTCTGCATAGTGAACGCCGACAGCACTGCATCAATCTATGCGAACCTGTAGTTGACGGACGGAAATTTGCGATAGGGGCATGCAGATGACACGCAACGAACGAACATCGAATCCTCCGCTTATTCGTTCGGGCGCCTGCCTCGCGATTGCGGTACTGGCTTGCCTTCCGAGCGTGTCCCGCGCCGACGAAGGCGGCGTTTCGTACTGGCTGCCTGGCCGGTTTGGCAGCCTCGCGGCCGTCCCCGCCGTGCCGGGCTGGTCGATGGCTGCAGTCTACTATCATACCACCGTGGAAGCGTCCGGCGCGGTGGCCGCAGCCAGGCAGATTCAGATCGGCAGGATCCCCGCCAACGTCGCTGTCAGCCTGGACGCAAGTCTGAGTGCGCAAGGCGATCTCATTCTGCTCAATCCTACCTATACATTCGCAACGCCGGTGCTCGGCGGACAACTGGCGATCGGCGTCACCGGCCTGTTCGGGCGTTCGAGCGCCAGTGTCGACGGCACGCTGACGGCAGCCCTCGGTCCGCTGGCGGTGACCCGAACCGGCTTCATCCAGGATTCAATCACGTCGGTGGGCGACCTGTACCCGCAGGCAACGCTGAAGTGGAATGCCGGCGTGCACAATTTCATGACCTATGTAACCGGCGACATCCCCGTCGGCGCCTACAGCTCAACCCGCCTTGCCAATCTCGGCATCGGCCATGCCGCCATCGATGGCGGCGGTGGCTATACCTATTTCAACCCGGCGGCGGGCCAAGAGTTTTCGGCCGTTGCGGGACTTACCTACAATTTCAAGAATCACGACACCAACTACCAGAACGGAATCGACTTCCATGTCGACTGGGGAATGTCGCAATTCCTCTCCAAGCAGTTTTTCGTCGGTTTCGTCGGGTATGGCTACCAGCAGATCACCGACGATTTCGGCCAGCACCCGATCCTCGGAGGTTTTCGCTCGCGCGTGTTCGGCATCGGCCCCCAGGCCGGCTTCCTGTTTCCCGTCGGCGACATGCAGGGATACGTCAACCTGAAAGCCTATGGTGAGTTCGCGGCGGAGAACCGACCGTCGGGATGGAATGCCTGGCTGACGTTCTCGATCTCGCCGATGGCGCCGACCAGCACCGTGACACCGACGAAGCATCGAATTGTGAAGTAATCCGGTAGGCGGATTCTACTGTCGGGAGGCCGCTGTCGAACGGACCAGCATCCGGCGATGGCTCATCAGATACTGTAGCCTGTGGGCCGCGAGGCCTAGCGCGGCCATCTCGGCACTGTCGGCGCTCTCGCTCGCGCTCCTGGCAAGCTCGTTCTTCAGGATATCGTCAATCCGCTTTTCGATATCCTCAAGTTCGGCTTCGCTTTTCGCATTCCTGATTTCGTTGCCGAGTTCGTAGAGCGGCGCCAGCATGCTCTCGGGCCCGGTGCCGGATCGGGCGAAGCGCCAGGCTGCCGCGAGGACGGAGATCAGCGTGCCCAGCAGCAGCGAGGCGTAATAGAGCTTGTCATCATACCTATCGAGAAAGCTCTGCTGGTTGCCATTGTAATAGGTCGCGGCCCCCGGATGGATCGGGATCAGCGCGTCCGCGTCCGTGCTTGGTGCTGCGGCCTGGCCCAGTATCGGAAATTGCGACAGCAGGTCCCGCTTCGCATCGACCAGCGACTGCGTCAGGTCGGTAATGGCGTCGGCGTTGACTGACTTGTTGGCGACGAGAAAGTACGAAACGCGCAGCGACGTCAGGTCATCGGAGGGGACCGGCGGTGCGCCCCGCAAGGTTCCCTTCGGAATGTCATAGCTCTCGTAGTACTGCGCGACATCGGCGACCGCGCCGGCCGATTCGATCTCGATCAGCTTTGGCGCCGATCCCTTGGCGCGTTCCTGCTGAAAGAATTGCCTGACCTTCACGAGATATTTTTCCGTCAGCGGAATGACGGCCAGCAAAGCGTGAACTTTTCCCGATGCGAGCACTGCTGCGGCATCGTTGACGGTAACATCCTGAAAACTGACCCTGGCGCGGTCGAATTGATACACCTGCTTCAGTGCCTCGACTGCCGGCTGGTTGATCGCTCCGCCGATGACGCCGATCGTCGTATTGCGGAGATCGCCCAGACTGTCGGCGCTTGCAGCCGATGGGGTCATGATCAAGACCACGCCGTGGGTAAGGAGCAACACGCTCCTGGCATCGGCCAGACCGCCTGTGTCGCCGCGGACAACGGCGAGGTCCACCTTGTGCGCGGCCAACATTTCGGCAGCCTTTGCCGATGTACCGGCATCGCTGACCTTCAACCGGACATGCGAGTTCGATGCCGTCAGGCGCGCTGATATCGCCGAGATCAGCGCCAGCGCCTCGCCATCCGCCGACCCGGCGGCCACCGTAAGCACAACGGGCTTGGCGAAGTAGCGATACGCGAACCATCCGCCGCCGACCGCCGCGGCTGTCGCTGCTCCAACAATCGATATCCTGAGCCATCGCGGCCACAGGTTGATCGCTGGACTTGCCATCGGGTTCAGGGCGCCAAAGCCAGCGTGAGGCCCGACACGCCCAGCGATACGTTCAAACCCGCCTGCCCCTCGACCGATAATGGTTGCAGGGCAATCGTCCGGTTTGAGCCGCCAAACAGGACATTGGCTCCGACCCCTACCCCGACCGCAACGTCGCCACTGGCGCCCACATACTCGCCGGCCAACGCCCCGATCGGGGCTCCGTGACTAGGAGCAAACACGCCCCATGCCATCACTCCACCTGCGCTGATCCCGAGCTCGAGCCCGACGGTATTCATCACCCCATTATAGTCCTGAGGCGGATAGGCCCCGTTGGGTGCATACCTGCAACTCATGCGCTGCCTCTCGGCGACAATCAGACCGATGCTCGGAGCAAGGTTACAGGTCAGCATGCCGGCCTGGACGCCCGGAGGCGGCTGCTGGGCCGAAGCAAACGCGGGAGCCAGAAGCATCGTCGCGGCCAGGCTTATTACCCGAACAAAATGATAGCTGGGCATGATCGATCACTCCCCGCGAGGCTCACACCGCTCGCTGTTATAGATGAGCCCACTCGGGCTGATGTGCGGGAGTAGTTATACGAACCGGCGTAGCCGCCTGCCTATGCAAGATCGGACCGCGATCGACGCGCACGCTGATTATCTGTCCCAATGAATCGACGGCTCAATGCAGACGACGCCGATTTTGCATAGTCGATCCATCGGATGATGCGTTACGTGCGACGAACAAGTCGGGCGGCCCAAAAGACGCGGCCTGATCGTGAACCGGAAGCCCGCTCAATGTTGACAGATACGCCATCCGTAACTCAGCTATCTCACGTTATCTCGCAGTCAGCGGCCCCCGCCTTCCTGCTGGGCGCACTGGGCGCCTTCATCGCTATCCTGATCTCCCGCCTGAACCGGATCGTTGACCGGACGGTGATCCTGAACGGGATCCCCGATGACGATACGGTCCGATGCCGGCTGAAGGCCGATCTGCCGCGTCTGATGCAGCGCGCGGCGATGATGAACCGGGCGATCTTCTGGGCAGTGATCGCAAGTATCTCGGTGACGCTTCTCGTGATCGTCGCTTTTGTAACGGCGTTCTTTCAGATACAGCATGAACGCGGAGTCGCCGTCTTCTTCATGATTTCGCTCGGCGCGTTCACCATCTCGCTGGTTGATTTTGCCCGTGAAGTCCGGATTGCGCTGAGCGAATATGATCACTACGGCTGAGCTGCTACCGCGCCCACTGTCCCATTTGGAGGCAGGTCTGTAAACTGACGTAACTCGGCGTGCCGCCAATGCTCTCTTGCGAGACACAGCTCACCCGGCTTGGCGCAGGAAATTTCGACCATCGGCTGGCGAGTTGTTGCTTGGCTTTCTGTTCGTCATTGATGCAGCTCTTTAGGGACTGATCAACGGAGAGGCCAACGGTGGCAGCGACATCGAGCTTGCAACTCCGCGCGATATCGAATTTCGGCACACTGTCAGCCACCGGCATGACCAACTGCGAGCTCAGAACGATCATTGAAATCGAGATGGGCATCTCTTCTCCTCATTCGTGTTTGGCTCAACGGCCACGACGAGACCGCTTTCGCCAATCATGTCTGTCCAGGCATGGCCTCGTCTATGCAAAATCCGACCACAGGATGACGACTCCCACGATATCGAAAAGAAGGCTGGGAGCCCTATCAGATCGGAATTTGGTTTCTCTCATCCGAATAATTTGACCTCCGCGACCTGCCGATTTTGCATAGCGGGCGACGTAACATCTTGAAATTTGGCTGAACTACAAGGCCCCGCCATGACCAAGGTGATCAGCAATGCCGCTTCCGAAATCCTTTCGCTCGGTGGACGAGGCAGCCCACGCACAGCCGGCGAAGAGCGGCCGGTTTGAGCCGCCTGGTTCTTGACTGTGAATAAGCACCCGAGAGTGACCCCTCCACCGCAAATTGGATCAATAGCTTAACGTGCCGACCGGCGTCGGGACCCCGCGCCGATTCACATCTTGGTGTTGAGTACCTTGTCACCGGGAGAGGCAGAGGAAGACAGAGCTTCCTCGCTAAACATCAGCCCGCATAGAGGCTGGAAGGATCAGACTTGCCGGTGCAGCCTGAAGGGGTTGCATCGGTATTTTTCGGATCGGAGCGAAGGCAGCACGTGATTAGCGCACTGCCTTTGCCCGAACGGCACACTAACCGGCCGCGCTGCGGCGCTTTCGGGCCTTCGGAGCCTTCCTGCCCTTCGGGCGGGCTATTTGCTTGCGGTAGGTGCTGTGGACCTCGAAGAAGGGCACGCCAAACCTGTCCGCCATCTTCTCCAATGACCCGCCGACTTCATTGGCGAGAGCGTCAAGGTCCTGACTGAGCTTGCTAGCGGCCTGCATCAGCCCCAAAAGCGTTGCGAGGTCAGCAAGCTGGTGCTTGCCATCGGGAGGGCGGGTGTGGTCTTCGGGTGTGGTTTTACGATTTGCCATTTTCGAGAAGTCCTTCTGCCGCAGGGGTTTCTTGGACTTCTTTGAGCGGCCCGAGACATAGGTGACATTTCGTACCGGACACATGGGTTACACTTTTTCGCTTTTTGCAAGCGGGAGGTGTGGATGCCGTGGAAAGCGAGTTCGGTGATGGAAGAACGGCTTCGCTTTGTTGCCCGCCTGCTGGACGGGGAGGCCATGACGGATGTGTGCCGGGAATTCGGCGTCTCCCGCAAGACCGGCTACAAGATTTTCGATCGCTACAAGGCGCACGGGCTTGAGGCGCTGAGCGATCGCTCGAGGCGGCCGGCGACGATTCGTCGCCGGCCGATGCGGTGGAGCGAGGGCCGAAAATCTCGGGATGCCCGGCGGCCAACGCCCGTGAAATTAATTGCTTCTGCATTTGCGGCGTCGCTCCCTAAGATCGGTCTGCGCTTGACGAATTCCAACGTCCGCAAGAGCACGGTCAAGCGTGTGATCCCGGAAAGAGGCGACTACGATCATGAGCAATGCCATCACTGCCACCGGAGAGAAGCCGCTGGTTCCGGCCATGCTGCGCGAGTTGTCGATGCGGTGCAATTGGAGAGGTCTGGTCCGTGCGGCCAGCCACTACGGCGTCATCGTCGTTGTCGGCGCGCTGATCTGGCTGGTCTCGTCGCGATACGGAATCGTGTGGGCGTTGCCGCTGGTCGTCGTCCAAGGTTACTTCGTCGCATTCCTGTTCATGGTGGTACACGAGACCGCCCACAAGACGGCGTTTCGCAGCCGCGCTCTCAATCTCGCCTTCGGTCATCTCTCCTCGTTCGCGGTCGGCTTGCCTTACGAATATTACTGCCTGTTCCACTGGGATCATCATCGGTATACGCAGGATCCAAAGAGGGACCCAGAACTGCTGTCGGTTCCGATCCCGACCTCGGACGCGCAACTGGTGATCGTCTACAGCGGCTTGCGGCAGGTTGCCTTCCGGGCGCGGCTGATGCTTCGCCATGCGTTGACCGGCAATGCCACGTCACCCTGGATTCCGGAAAGCAAGCGCCACGTTGTCGTGAGGGAAGCGCGCCTCTATCTGGCAGGCTACGTCGCGCTGCTGCTGCCATCGGTCGCGCTGCACACCTTGTTCCTGTTGTGGGTCTGGGTCGTCCCCGTGATCGTCGGTCAATTGTTTCTGCGTCCGTATCTCCTTGCCGAACATACCGGTTGCGATCGCACGCGCAGCGCCTTCCAGAATACCCGCACCACCTATACCGCCATGTTCGTGCGCTGGTTTGCATGGAACATGCCCTATCATGTCGAGCACCATGCCTATCCTTCGATTCCGTTCCATGCGCTGCCGAAACTGAACGGGATCGTCGCCGATCAGATCGTCTACCGGGGCCCGGGCTATATCGCAGTGACGCGGCAGACGTGGGCTTGGTTTCGCCGCGCACGCAACGGCATCGAAAGTCCGATCGGTTCTGATTGAATCGGGATCAGGGCTTGATCAAAGCCAGCAGGGTGCAGTTACTGCAGCCGGCGGCGCCTAGATGCCGCCCGCGCTGCGAACGCGGGTCGCACCAGGCGCCTTCTCCGTTTCTCAGGAGGCGGTTCCGGGCCCGAACAGATCAGCCTCGGCTACGATGCGCCCAAGGTGTGGGCAGCTTGATGAATTTTATTGCCCCGGTCACAGTCGGAAGCTGGTCTGCTTGCGGAAAAATTGGACAGCGTCGAGCCTTGTCGATTAATTGCTTCACGGTCTCCCGTCTTCAGACGACCCTCTCGTCACGGTGATCACTCCGATCGCCGGCATCACAGGGGTTTGGCATGCGATCGACAACCGCTCTTCGCTCTGCCGCGTTCGTCCTATCTGCGTCCTTCCTGTTTGCGACGCCCGAGCGCGCGACAGCCGAAGAATTGCTGAAGGCGCGGCTCGCCCAGAATCTTGGGCCGATCTCGGGACTGACGATCGTCGCCAATGCGAAGGGCATTTTCGCCAAGCAGGGGCTCGACATCTCGGTCTCCAATTTCACCAGCGGGAAGCAGTGCCTCGATACCGTGCTTGGGGGAGGGGCGGATATCGCGACAACCGCCGAGGCGCCGGTCACGGCGGCCGCGATGGCGCAACAGCCGATCGCCTTCGTGGCGGGGATGGAATATTCGGATCTCAAGACCATGACCGCGGCTTCTGCTGGGATCAAGACGACGGCCGATCTGCGTGGAAAGCGAATCGCCTTTACGGCCGGAACCGGCAGCGAAGTTTACACGTCGGTTCTGTTGAAAGCGGCGGGCCTGACGTCGAAGGACGTGACGCTCGTCAACCTGCGACCTCAGGAGATGCTTCCCGCCATGGCGGCCGGCAGCATCGACGCGTTCGATACCTGGGAGCCGCACGTCGCGAATGCGAAGAAGGCTCTTGGCGAAGGCGCGATCCCACTTGAGACCAAAGGTCTCTACTCGGAGACCTTCAATATTGTCGTTACGCAGTCTTACCTCGCGGCCAACCCGGCGATCGTCAGTAAGTTCCTGGCGTCCCTCATCGAAGCCGAGGGCTGGCTCAAGGCGCATCCGGATGAAGCGATAGACGTCATCGCCGCAGCGACCGGGATGAAACGCGACGAATTGGCTGCGATCTGGCCGGACTATGTTTACCATGTGCGCCTCGACGACAAGCTTCTCGCGACTCTGAAAACCCATGCCACCTGGCGGCTCGAGACCGGCAATCATCCCCCTGGAGCGAGCATGCCCGATTTCTCGAAAGTCTTGGTGACGGCGCCGCTGAAGGCGCTCGATCCAGCTCGCGTCACACTGGAGCCGCGCCCGTGAGCGTCGGGGGATGCAGCAGCGCGAGCGCGACCGCACGGCTGAGCGTACTGGTCGCCGTTCTCTCCGTGCCCGCCTTCACAGGCGTGTGGGAACTGGTTGCGCGCTCCGGCATCGTGAACGCCGTGCTGTTTCCGCCGCCAACGACCGTCGCTGTCGCCGTTCTCGAATGGATCCGCAGTGGACAGTTTTTCGGCGACCTGATGGCGAGCCTCTCGCGCGTGGCCGCGGGATTTGCGATCGGGGCCGCGGGCGGGATCGTGCTCGGCGTCCTGACTGGCCGGTTCCGGCTGGTGTCCAGCCTGCTTTCACCCTTGTTTCACATCCTTCGTCCAATTCCTCCCATCGCCTTCGTGCCGATCGTCATCCTTTGGTTTGGCCTCTCGGAGACAGGCAAGCTCTTCCTGGTCGTTTGGGGCGTGTTCTTCACGGTATGGCTCGCGACCCACATAGGGGTGCAGAAAGTCGACCGCGGACTTATCCGTGCCGCCCAGATGCTCGGCACGCCGCAACCGCAGATGCTGTGGGAGATCGTCCTTCTTGGCGCGCTGCCCTATGTCACAGTCGGTCTTCGGACCGCGGTGAGTATCTCTTTCTACACGCTGGTTGCCGCGGAGTTGGCGGGAGCGTTCGCCGGTATCGTCTACCGTATCGAAATTGCGCAACAGAACATGCAAACGGGTCAGGTTATGGGCGGGTTGGCGGCTCTCGGGCTGCTTTCCTTCGTCGCCGACCGTTCCTTCGCGATTCTTGCCGAACGAGCCGTGTGGTGGCGATGACCCCGAGCCTGCTTCGTCCAGAACAGCCGCTCAGGCTCGTGGATACGTACTCGCCTTCCGCCCCGGCGCGTCAGGCGATCATCCGGGTCGAGGACTTGAGCATCGTCTTCGATGCGCCGAGCGGACAGGTCATCGCGGTCGACCGCGTATCCTTGGCGGTAGCCCAGGGGGAATTCGTCTCGATCGTCGGTCCATCCGGCTGTGGCAAGTCCACGCTCCTGAATGCGATGGCCGGCCTCGAGCGGCCATTCGAAGGCCAAGTCCTCATAGCCGGCGAAGCAATGCTCGCGCCACGGCCCGAGATCGGGATGGTCTTCCAGCAGCCACATCTGTTTCCGTGGAAATCGGTGCGCCGGAACATCGCGCACGGGCCGCGGGCCCTCGGCAAGCCGAAAGCGGAGGCGCTGCGGACTGCCGACGACCTCATCGAGATGATCGGACTGACCAAATTTGCGTCGGCATATCCGCACACGCTATCGGGAGGCATGCAGCAGCGGGTTGCGATTGCCCGTGCCCTCGCCAATCAGCCGCGCGTGCTGTTGATGGACGAGCCTTTCGGAGCGCTGGATGCGCAGACCCGGGCGGTCATGCAGGACAATCTGCTCGAACTCCGCGAGCGGATCAACGCAACAATCGTCTTCGTCACACACGACATCGATGAAGCGATCCTTCTCTCTGACCGCGTGCTGATCATGAGCGCCGGACCAGGCCGCATCCTCAAAGATCTTCAGGTGAGCCTGCCGCGACCGCGCTCCAGCGCCATCGTTGCGGAGGCTGCCTATCTCGCCCTCAAGCGGGATTGCCTTGACCTGATCCGCTCGGAAGGCCGCAGGGCCTTCGAGCAACTGGAAATCAGGACGTAGGCGCCTGACGACATCGTTTGGCATGGCTCTTGAATGGTTTTCCTTGCGGCGGCAAGGGGAGCGAGCAGATGTCAGCGGCAAGTCTCAGGAATACGACCAGCATCATGCTGGCGGGGTCGGATGCTCTGGTCGGGTCGCTGCCCGGCTTGTTGGATCCGTTGTGTGAGGCTGACCGGCGTCGTATCCTCGCCATCGGTCGCGAGGAGGTCCTGCAGGCAGGCAAGCATATCTGGCGGCAGGGCGACCTGCAGAACGGCATTTATCTGATCGAAGAGGGGCGTATTCGCAGCTACTACGCGGCTCCTTCCGGACGTGAGGTGACGCTGGCCTACTGGTTCGCTGGCAATTTCGTCGGCGGCCCGGATCTGTTCGGTACCGGTGCCCACGTATGGTCTTCGGTTGCGGTGGAGCGGAGCCAGGTGACGTTTTTGCCCGGCCCAGCCCTGCGCGCGCTAGCGCTTCAATCGGCCAGCATCGCGGTCGCGCTCCTGGATGCACTCGCGTTCAAGGCAAGGTGCTACTCGGCCATGGCGCAAATGCTGGGGACCCGCTCGGTTACCGAGCGGTTGCACCGTCTGTTGGTGTTTCTCTCGAATATCTACGGCTCGCAGCAAGGTCGTGAGATCGTGATCGGGATCCCGTTCACGCATGGTGATCTCGCCAATCTGATCGGCTCAACCCGCCAATGGGTTACGGTGCAGCTTTCCCGCCTGCAGGCAAGGGGCGTCATCCGTTACCACCGAGGCTTGATTGTGATCCTCAATCTACGCGCTCTCGATCTCGAAGTCGTCTAAGGCGCGGCCTTCGGATAAACTTTTGGATCGAACAGTGCTGCCTTCGCATCGGGCAGCCATCGCTCGGCAAGGTCGAGAAGAGCATGGTCACGCCACGCAGGCGCTAGCAAAGTGATGCCCATTGGCATGCCGTTGCCGAGCGTTGCGTTGGGAACTGCCACCGCGCACAAGTCCACGAGATTGGCAAAATAGGAGTAAAAACCGAGGCGACTATTGAGCGTGATAGGATCTTCCATCATCTCCGAGATCGTGAAGGGGCGTGGCGCGGTAGGTACCACCAAGACATCGATCTCCTCGAAAAGCGATTGGATCTGGCGTCGCAGCTTCAAGAGCCGATGTTGCGCGGCGAACGCATCTATGGCGGAAAACGGGGCAGCTGCGCTCAGCACGTTGCGGGTGACTTCAAGCAGTTCTCCATGATCGAAGTCCAAGAGCTTACTGATCGCCGCATAACGTTCAGCAATCCAAGGCCCTGAGAAGAGCATTTCACCGGCTTCGGCGAAGGGGGTGAAGTCAATCTGTCTGGCTTGACCTCCCAGTCCCGAAAGCCTCGCGCAGGCCTGCCTGTAGAGGTCATTACATTCCGGCATACCGAATGAATTCAAATGACCGACAGAGACCTGGCCGAACCGGAATTTGCGAGGAAGTGGGGAGGACGAGGCAATCCGTGGGCGGCTAAAAGGATCGGTGTTGTCGAATCCTTCGATCAACCCGAGCAGAATTCGACCTTCGGCAATGGAATTGCAGAAGATCGAGGGACAATCGAGCGTCGGACAGTTCGGCACAAGCCCCAGGGATGAGACGAGGCCGACGGTTGGCTTGATCCCAATGATCCCATTGAAGCCCGCGGGAATCCGGCCCGAGCCGCCGGTATCTGTGCCGAGAGCGAAGGCAATATGGCCGGATGCTACAGCAGCAGCCGAACCGGAACTCGAACCGCCGGAAATATACAGATCGTTGGCAGCGCTGGAACAGGCGCCATAAGGGGAGCGGGTGCCGGACAGTCCGGTTGCGAATTGATCTAGGTTGGTTTTGCCAAGACAGATCGCACCCGCGGCCGTCAATCTCTCGACGCATCTGGCCGATTGCGCAGCCACATATTCGAATGACGGACAGGCTGCTGTCGTTGGCATGTCCTCAACGTCAATATTGTCCTTGACGCCGAATGGCACGCCAAGGAGCGGCAGGACTTCACCCTCCTCCGCTCGCCGCACAAGGGCATCAGCCTCCGCGAGCGCTTCTTCCATGGGCCGCACATAGATCCAGCAGTTGCGGCGCCGGTCCCGTTCGATGCGCTCATAGACGGTTGTGATGATGGAGGCTAACTCGGCAGGCGAACGTAGAGGCCGGCTCTGCGCGGATAAGATAGCTTGCGGCACGGAATAAAACTCCTGAGGGGCATGACCCCATAAATAATGAAGCCGCTGCCCAGCAATGAAAGCAACTAAGCGCCTCTGTCGCACCGGCGGGACTCGAACCTGCAACCAAACCGTTATGAGCGGGAGGAACAAGCACGCGATCGTTGATTTTGCTGCATTTTCGTAGGAAATTGATGGTGTTCGTTGCGCTCTAGTGAGATTGTTTCTGGAGCGAAGCTGGTGCGGTAGATTGGAGGACCGAGGATTTATGCATGAGGACGAACGCGAACGTTGAACTCGACGCCGGCAGCAAGACATTTGCCTCCGGTCTGTTGCCGGATTTGATAGCTGCATTACGCCATAGCCGTAAGGGCGATATGGTAGCCGTGATCAGCGGCGATCCAAGTATCGGCCCCGAGCTCGAGGCATGGTGTCGCTTCACCCGCAACAGTTTGGTCGACACAGCAGTCGAAGACGGCCGCACGCGATGGGTGCTTCGGTACGGAGAGGCTCCCGAGAATGTCGGAGAAGATCGGCTTGTCGGCTCTCGTCTGTGGCTTTATACCAACTTCGACTGCAACCTGAGCTGCGACTATTGTTGTGTACGCTCGTCACCCAAAGCTCCGCGGCGGGCTCTCGGTATCGAGCGGGTGCGACAGATCGCTACCGAGGCAGCGGAACTCGGCGTAGGTGAAATCTTTGTGACCGGCGGCGAGCCATTCATGCTGCCGAATATTGGCGAGATCCTTGCCGCGTGCGCTGCGGCGGCGCCGACGACAGTTCTCACCAACGGCATGCTGTTTGCCGGAAGTCGGCTCGCAACGCTGCGCTCGCTGCCGCGCGAGCGCGTAACCTTCCAGATTAGCCTCGATAGTCCCACGCCGGAGCGCCACGACAGCCATCGTGGAAGGGGGACATGGGCACGCGCCTGGAAGGGAATCGAACGGGCCCGCGCTGAAGGATTCCGGGTGCGTTTGGCGGCTACAGTGTCGACTGACGCAGAGGCCGATGAGTTCCGCAGCTTCCTTGACGCTCATCATATTAGCGAGGAGAACCGGGTGATCAGGCGGATTGCGCTGCGAGGCTCGGCCACGCAGGGCATCGCTTTGGCAAGGGCGGATCTGGTTCCCGAGATAACGATTACGGCGGAGGGCGTGTTTTGGCACCCGGTTGGAGCCGAGGATGACGACCTGCTGGTCAGCCGTGAAATCTTTCCGCTCGCCGAATCGTTCGCAGCCGTGCGCCGCGCCTTCGATCGCGAATCCGAGCATCAGCGCAGGTTGGCGATGATTTTCAATTGCGCCTGACGAAGGCGCGGCGCGCTCAACGCCGGATCGGGGCTTTGGCTCGGCTGCTAGGCCAAAGGCCGCGTTAGGAAACCTTGCTGCGTCGACGCTTCCCGTAACTGCGCATACGCATCAAGCTGCGGTGCTATCCATTGGCGCAACCCTTCCGCTTCTAGCACAGGACGATGGGCCGGGTTATCGTAGCTCATCCCAAATAATGCTTTGGCAAACTGCTGCTCCAACGTGGGGTCCAGATCGGACCGAGCAGTGAACATGCAGTGGTTATAGGGCTGCGAGGTCCAGATCTCGGTCAGCGCACCTTGCGGCACTAGACGCTCGGTACGCACCGCGTTCAAGAATGGGCTGCCGATTGCGCCGGCATCGGCCCGGCCGTCGAGAACCGCGCGAACGACCTCGGACTCGCTTGTACCCGTGTCACCGTGCTTGCCAAGGTCGGTGTTGAAGCGCAGCGTTTGGTAGTCCTTCCCCTCAACCAGTCCCTCGCGGTGCAGAAAATAAACCGGGAGGATTGCCGCATGGCCGCTGTCGCGGCTGCCGAGAGCGAGGGTGCGGCTCTTAAGATCGGCAAGCGCAGCGACCGGCCCCCCGGTTACCGCAACGATCTTGGTCATCCAGCCCACATCCGTATCGCGCATCGCGATCGGTCGGCAGCGATGGTCGCTCCAGGCATCGGCCTGGATATAGGCGAGGTTCGTATTCCATCCGATGTCGATGCGCGGCAGCCGTTCGCTCGGCGAGGCCAGGAGGGCAGCGACCTGCGTCTCGTAACTTTGAAACAGCACCACCTCGACGGCGAGACCCGCTTCCTCGTGAAAGTAGTGTCGCATGCCTTCCCAGATACCAACCACCTTCGGGTCATATGCGACGGCGCCTACCCAGATCGTCGGGCTCATGATTGCATCTCGCTTCCCGAGCTCAATATTCCAAATGCGATCACTATAGTTTGCCAGTGGTCCTTTGATCCTAACGCTCGCAAACGTGGTTCCGAATGGAATGCGAATGTTAGGATCGGACCACTAGAACAGCGGTATTCCCAAAACGGCTTTGCCGATGAACTCGCGCAGCACATCGCCCGTCGGCGCCATGACGGCGCCTGCATGTGCGTCGCGGAACAATCGCTCGATGGCCAGATGCTTGGAAAACGCAGCGCCTCCGCACGCCCGCATCGCCGCCGAGGTGACGGCGATAGCAACATCACCCGCCGCCGCCTTGCTCTCCAGCACGCGCAGCATAGTGGTGTCTCGGGGGCGCTCAAGATGATCAACGAGATCGTCGATGCGCGCTGCAAGCCCATCGGTGTCGATCTGCATCGTTGCAAGCTGTGCGCGAAGCGTCGGCAGGCTCTCGCCGAGCGTCTGGCCCAAATGCTCGAAGCGAGCGCCGTTGAGATGTGCTGCCGTCCCCGACACCGCAGCCCGGCAAAGACCAAGCGCGACCGCCGATGTTCCGAGGTTGAATAGCGGAAGCACGACCTCCAGCATCGCCTTGAACCCGGCGCCGTCGTCCGTGAGTTGGCGATCGGCTTCAATCTTGCAATCATCGAGGATCATCGGCGCGGAAGCGTTGGCGCGCATCCCGAGACCATCCCATGGGCCGGCGACCGACAGTCCGGCCGTGTCACTGGCGACAAGATAAATGGTCGAATCCGTTGGGCTCTTGCCTTCAGGCGCGAGCGCCGAGACGACATAGCTTTGCGCGTGACCGGCGCTTGTCACCCAGGATTTCTTGGCCGTGAGATGCACGTTGACGGCGTTGCGCTTCGCTCGCGAAACGGGCGCCCAGAAGTGGCTGCGCGATCCGGCTTCGCTGAATGCCAGGGTAGTTAGATGTTTTCCGGCTGAAATATCCTTTAGCGTCTGCGCAACCGTGGCACCCGGACGGGCCGCCGCAATCGTTGCGGTAGCGCTCATGTGCATCAAATAAACCATCGCGGCGGACGCGTCCGCTTCTGCGAGCGCCGCAACGACGGCAGCGAACGTCCGCGGTCCCAGGGCCGAGCCGCCGACCTCGGCGGGCAGCATCACCCCCAGCAATCCGGCCGAACCGAGCGCCGCGATTGCCTCGGACGAAAATCGAGCTTCCTTGTCGTTTTGCCTGGCCGCCGGTGCGAGAATGCGATCGGCGATTTCTTTGGCATTCGAAACTGCGGTCTCGTGATTCATGGCGACCCTCGACGCTTAGGTGTTGCGTACCAAAGTTCGAAAATCTCGCATCCGCTACCTTTGCGACCAATGCTACGCCACGCGCACCATCGGATCAACACGACTGGCTTAGGGCATGGCAAGCCCTTGCCATGCCAGCAGCGAGTACGGGCCGCGGTTATTACGTTCTTCAAGGCCATCTTGTTACACCACCTGAAATCTTTTTTTTGACGTCGCCGAAACCTTGGCGGCGCTTGCCCGCTGTTGCGGAGAGCTTGCCCGTTGCCGGAGAGAAAGCTACCAATGACCGGCAACCGGGTGACGAGGCTTGTCTGGTGATGGCAGTCAATGAGGGCGGGGTCCCGCCCATCCTCGCGCAAAAGCACTATGCGCAGCCGTCCGCCTTCACGCCGGAAAATCTGCTGCGCGAAGCGCGCAGGCAAAAGCGGATTACGGACGCCGGCATCCCGAACATCTGCATCCTCGATCCGGACGGCGACATCGTGCGCAGCCTGCTCGCCCGTGGCGAGGCCCGGCTTGAAGCGGGATGGGCCTGCTATCACACGCAGCTCTACAGCTTCAGTCGCGACGGGATTGAGTTCGGAATTGTCGGCTGCGCCGTCGGCGCCTCGTACGCGGTGCTGATCGCCGAGGAATTGTTCGCATCGGGCTGCAAGCTCCTGATCAGCGTCACGTCCTCGGGGCAGATCGTGCCGATGCGCCCGCCGCCTTATTTCATCATCATCGAACGCGCGCTGCGCGACGAAGGCACCAGCTATCACTACATGGCGCCGTCCGACTATTCGGATGCGGATGCCGGATTGATCGCGGCGCTCAACGGCGCATTCGGTGGATTTCCCGTGCCGGTGCTCACAGGCGCGACCTGGACAACCGACGCGCCGTTCCGCGAGACCCAGCCGGCGATCGACGCCATGGTCAAAAGGAATCTGATGGCAGTCGAAATGGAAGCAGCCGCGCTCTATGCGTTCGCACAAGTCAGGCAAAAGCCCGTCCTGTGCTTTGCACATGTGACAAATCAAATGGGGCGCGTCGACGGCGATTTTGAAAAGGGCGAAGCAGACGGCAGCCATGACGCGCTGCAGTTGATCGCGATCGCCGCTGATCGCCTGCTGTCACGGCTGCCATGAGCGTCGCGGCGATCGGGATTGTATGCAAGGCGCCGCTGCCCGGCCGCTCAAAGACGCGACTTGCGACGGTCATTGGCGACGTTGCAGCATCAGAACTGTCCGCCTGCTTTCTGCGCGACGTGGCCGCGGCAATCGAAGCGGTCCCTGAGGCACTCGGCAGGCGCGGCTATGGCGTCTACGCGCCGGCGGGCACCGAAGACGTCATGCGGCAACTGCTTCCGGCAGGGTTCGGACTGCTACTGCAGCCTGGCGATGACCTGGGACAGGTGCTGCTTGGCGCGACACGCGCTCTCCTGGACGCCGGACATGACTGTGTCCTGCTTGTCAATGGCGACAGCCCGACGCTGCCGATCCATTTGCTGGTACAGGCTATTGAAGCCATGCGCGAGTCCGGAGATCGGATGGTCCTTGGGCCAGCAAGCGACGGTGGCTACTATCTCATCGGCTTGAAGCATCCGCACAAGCACCTGTTTACGCAGATCGCGTGGGGAACTGAAACCGTAGCTCGCAGGACGCGCGAGCGCGCTGCCGAAATCGGGCTTGCTACGATCCTGCTACCGGAATGGTACGATGTCGACGATATCGAAACCTTGCGCTGGCTGCAGGACGAACTGGCCGGGCATTCGACCCGCTTTCGCGGCGGCGGATTTGCCGCGGCGAGCCGGGCCTTTTTGAAGGACGCGCCGCAGGTAAGCCAATGAAGCCCTTGCCAGGAGCGATCGCTGGTCAATTCGGTCGACTGGTGCGTTCCGACCACAAGATATCCCCACTTTGCCTGTTGGCCGGCATCGGTGTTGTCCTGAGCGGTCTTACCCTGGTGACTCCTTATGCCTTCGAGGCTGCCGGCGACAATGCCTTCATTGCTCTGGGCATACTTGCAGGTTTGCTGACGATCGTGGCGACAAGTCTGGCGGAACGTTCGCCAACTGGTCGCGCACTATGGCTTATCGTTGGACTTGGGATCGTGCTGAGAGCTTATGTGCTGCTGTTCGATCCACTTCTGTCCAGCGACGTCTATCGCTACGTCTGGGATGGCAGGGTTCAGGCCGCAGGAATCAATCCTTATCGCTTCATGCCGGCCGATGAGTCGCTGGCGTTTCTGCGCGACAGGATGGTCTTTCCTCAAATCAACCGCGCTGATACGGCCGTAACCATCTATCCTCCCGTGGGCGCAATTCTTCTTCCTCATTGTCACGCGGATCGGCGAAAGCGTGACGACGATGCGTCTCGCGCTGCTGGGGTGCGAGTCCGTCACAGTGATACTGATCGTGGTCCTGTTGCGGCGTTTGGATCGCCCGGTGACGCGCATAGTTGCCTATCTCTGGCATCCGCTGCCTGTGTGGGAGATTGCCAACAACGGCCACATCGACGCGCTGATGGTTGCGCTGATGCTGCTGGGCATGTGGATCGCCCTGACCGGCCGTGCTCTCCGCGGAGCCGTGGTGATCACTCTTTCAGTGCTGGTCAAGCCCTATGCGGCGCCGGTGCTGGCCGGGATCTGGCGCCCCTGGGACGTCAAGATGCCGCTCGTCGTGATCGCTACCGTCGCGCTTTGTTATCTTCCCTATCTGTCGGTCGGCTCGGGAGTTTTCGGATTCCTGACCAAAGGCTATCTGACAGAACAGGGCATCAGTGGCGGCAACGATCTCTGGCTGTTGTCACTTTGGCGCCTTGTGTTTGGCTATCATGAAGGTGATGTTGCCGCCTACGTCGCACTGGCCGCGCTGGTTCTTTGGTTCACAGGGCTCTCCGTGGCCCGCAGCGCTCATCACAGCATCGCATCCCGTCTTGCCGACATCAACATGCTGTTACTTCTGGCGCTCCTGTTGTTGTCGCCCAACTATCCCTGGCATTTTCTAGTTATAATGCCGTTTGTCGCCCTGTGTGGATCCGCGCCTACGTGGGCCGTTTCGATCGGAGCGCTGTTGCTGTCCGAACAGCTCGACTGGGATTTCTACATTCCGCGAATTGTGAGCAAATCAATTCTGTTCGGAGGTCTTTTCCTGGCTTGCGCCTTTACGGCGTGGAGAGCCCGCATGCAGCGAATTGCAGATTCCGGGGCATCGCAATGAACGTTTCCGGCGAAGTGCAGGGCACTCGCGCGGCGTTCGATCCGCGCCGCTATCACGAGACGGTCACGGGCGAGCGCGCCGAGGTCGCCCAGCGTCCGCCGGTCTGCGCTTATCTGGAAGTGACCAACCGCTGCAATCTGCTGTGCACGACCTGTCCTCGCACCTACGAGGAGCTCGAGCCGCCGGCAGACATGAGCTGGGGTTTGTTCACGTCGATTGTCGACCAGCTTCCCGATCTGGCGCGCGTGGTTCTGCACGGCGTTGGCGAGCCGATGCTGGTCCCGAACCTGCCGCGAATGGTCAAATACCTGAAAGAGCGCGGCGTTTACGTCTTGTTCAACACCAATGGAACGGTCCTCAGTGAGCGCAACGGCCGTGCGCTGATCGACGCCGGGCTTGATGAGCTGCGTGTATCGCTCGACGCGTCAAATCGCGAGAGCTTCAAGGCGATTCGTGGTAGGGACTATTTCGGTCGGATCGTCCGCAATGTTCGTACATTTCGCGAGCTACAGGAGCGGGAGGGGCACGCAAGGCCGCAAGTTTCCGTTTGGCTCACCGGTCTGAAAGAGACTGCCGAGCAACTGCCTGCATTTGTGAAAGTTGCGGCGGAGATCGGTGTCAAAGAGGTTTATCTGCAACGGCTCGTATTCTTCACTGAATCCGCCATTGGCATGGCGCGACCGGATCAGGCCCTGTTCGAGCGCCTGACGCAGGCAGAAGCGGCCTACTTGAAAGAGGCGGAGGATCTGGCGCATTCGCTCGGCGTGACCTTCAGCGCGTCGGGCGCGGCGAGCGAGCCGGGACTAAGCCTAAAGGGCAGTGGTGACGGTTCGCCGTGGTCACTCTGCCGACGGCCGTGGTCGTTGATGTATTTCACGGCCAATGGCCGTGCCTTGCCATGCTGCATCGCGCCATTTTCGCAACATGGCTACGAGAACTACACGCTTGGCCATGCAGGGCAGCAGTCCTTACACGACATCTGGAACGGGTCCGCGTATCGGGAGTTTCGTGCGGCCCTGCTATCGGACAAACCACCTAAGTGCTGCGCCAATTGCGGCCTACGCTGGAGCTTATGAACGAGGTGACCCACGGGACCGGTTGGAAGCGGCCCGTGTTTTGCCAACCGCCGGTCGTTTCGGCGATCATTCCATGCCTTGACGAGGAAACGGCAATCGGCCAGGTCGTAGCTGCAGTGCTGGCACAGAACGTGAGTGAGGTCGTCGTTGTCGACGGCGGTTCGCGGGACCGCACGGCCGAGCGGGCACGGGCTGCCGGAGCTCGCGTGATTGTCGAGCCGCGACGTGGCTACGGTCGCGCCATCCAGGCAGGCATCGCCGCTGCGCGCGGTGACGCCGACATTCTGGTCTTTCTCGACGGCGACGGCAGTGATCCTGCAGAGCGCATCTCTGATCTTGTATCGCCGATTGTGGCTGGGCGGGCCATCTTCGTTGTCGGCTCGCGCGTTCGCGGTTCACGCGAATCCGGCAGCCTGTCGCCGCAGCAGCTCCTCGCGGCCCATGTCGCCAGGCTGCTCCTGCGCCTCGTCTATGGCGCAGGCTTCACCGACCTGTCGCCGTTTCGCGCCATCCGGCGGGATGAGCTCAGACATCTCGGTATGAAGGAGGAGACATATGGCTGGAACCTGGAAATGCTGATGCGGGTTGCAGCCGCTCGCTTGCCGGCACTCGAGATCGCCGTGGGGCAGCGGCGCCGGATCGGTGGGGTATCGAAGGTCTCCGGCAATCTCATTGCCGGCATCAAGGCAGCTTGGTCGATTTCGACGACATTTGTTCGCCTCGCGATTAAGCTGCGACACCAAAGGGGTCCGGGAGAGAGGCGTGGCTAGATCAGCGAGTGCCGGCACCCCGACAAGCAACGATGTCCCGGGGGGCTTTTCGATCCCGTGGCTCCGGTGGCGAAAACACCGCCAGGTATCCGCCGTCGCCTGCGAGCTGATGTGTGGCGACCTCGCGATAGCCAATGGCGGTGAGTTCGCAACGCAACAGCTCGATTGGCGTGCCATGCTCCGACGTCTGACGCTCGAGGTCGACAATTCCGACCCGCGCGCCCGACCTAAAGGCGGGCGCCAGATTGTAGAGGAAGGCGTAGGGCTGAGCTATTTCGTGATACATGTGCACGAGGATGGCAGCGTCGAGCGAGGAGCCGGGAAGGCGCGGGTCGTGTGGTTTGCCCAGCGCGAATGTGACATTTGTCAGCCTCAGGCGTTGCGTTCGCCTGGCGAGCGCGATGAGATATTTCCGCGTGACGTCCTGGGCGATGACGGAGCCGGTGGGACCGACGAGACGGGAGAGACGCACCGTGTGGTAGCCGCTGCCTGCACCAATGTCGCCGACGGTCATGCCTGGCTTGAGTTCAAGAAGGCGGGCGATCTCACCGGCCTCATTCAGGGAATCGCGGTGCTCCTCGGAGGCACGGCCTGGGCTGACGATCTGCGCAACCGGGCGCTGAGGCGCGGGAAACTCCTTTGCAGGGACACCCGGCGGAGCCAGATAGCCAATGTCAGCGGCGTGTCCGCAACTTGCGCCTAGGCCTAGGCCCACAAGAAGCGTCACCGCGCGGGCCAGTGCTATCATGCTCGTCTCCCGTAGAACGACAACGACTAACCGGCGATGTTGAAGAACCGGCCAACAGGTCCCTTCCCATCGCGCACGGCCGGGATTTTGCGGCGCAACCAGGCATCAAGGCCGAGACTGCGGCCGGCGCCCTCGAGCACAAACAGGAACATCAGCATGGCCAGGAACATGTACGTCCACGGCCACTCGGCCGGATCGCCCGGCCGATAGATGCCAAGCCAAAGTTGCAGCGTATAGGCGATGGCCAGCACGCCCACGAACCGTACCGCAAGCCCGAGGATCATCGACGCGGCAAACACGAGCTCGGCAAGAAAAACAATTGGCCCAAAGACGCTCATGTAGGGCAACACAACATCCTTCACGAAGGTGCCGTGAAACTCGAACGCTGCGCGGGTCGTTTCCTGTTCGGTCCAGTATTGCAGACCGCCGGACACGGGTAGCGGGAGTTTCCACAACATGCCTTCGAACCACATGCAGCCGATCAGGACCCGAACCAGCCAGATTCCAAGATGTCGCCCGCTACGTTGCGCCGAATCCTCCCGCCAATTCTGGAAGGCCACTGCAATGCCGGCGAGCAGCAGCGCCCAGAACAGCGCCAGGATCAGCAAGCGCCAGTTTCCGAGCTGAAGATAGTCGCCGGTAGTCGCGGTCAGGAACTGCCAGACGTCGGTAAATGGATTCTTGGGCATAGGCGCGTGCTCCAATGAATTGAATAGTTGCTCTACCTATCGGCCAGTTGGTGCACCGCCGCGTGGGCGATCGAAGGACACCTACCAGGTCATTACGCAGTAGAACGCGTGGTTATTACGCTGGAAGGGGCGCCGGCATCAAAAGCTTTATCCGCGGGGTGCGGCAGCTCTGGTTTGATCGGTTGCGGCGATTGCCGTTTGCCATATTGAGCTCCGGAGCGGTATTCATGTCGATATTCCTGGCACGCGCGTCGGAAGCGCGCGCGGCACGCCGCTGCAGCCCTTTGGCACGAGCAATGGCTTCCTCGGCCGGCACAAGTGCGGTGAAAATGCAGTCCTCTGCGGCGGCACGGGCGCGCCGGCACGCTTCAGCGATCAGATCACCCGCCCGCGCGCCAGCGCGGCCAGCCTCGCGAACGGACGCCAGGGTCAACGGGTTATCGAAAGATTCGACATGGCTGTCGCGGAACATGTCACAGCGTGTTTCCCTTAGAATGGAGGCCAGATCGGGAACGCCAGATCAGCTCTTGCCTTCCCAATGCACGATGCGGCGCGCGAGATAGGCAATGCCCCGGTCACTGATAAGACCGATCAGGCCGATCAGAATGATGCCCGCAAAAACATAGGTGGTGCGGAAGAAACTGCTGGCATCCAGGATCACAAAGCCAAGCCCGCGGTCACCGCCGAGCAGTTCGGAGGCAACGAGGATCGTCAGCCCCGCGCCCATGGAGATGCGAAGGCCGGTCATGATCTGCGGAAACGCCGATGGCAGCACGACAAAGCGGAACGTCTGCCAGCGGCTGGCGCCCATCGATTGCGCCGCCCTGAGCGCGTCGAGCGCGCAGGAGCGCGAGCCGGCCTGCGCGTTGACCATCATGATCAGGAAGACCGAAAGGAAGATCAGCAGGATCTTCGACAATTCGCCGATGCCGAACCACAGGATAAAAAGCGGAATGAGGCCGAGTGGCGGGATCGGCCGCACCAACTCGGACGGCACGATGAAAAGCGCGTCGATCGCCGGAACGCGGCCGCGCAACAGTCCCAACGCAATACCGAGCACCGAGCCGGCCACGAACGCGATACCGACCCGCCAAAGGCTGGCGCCGATATGGGTCCAGATTCCGACACCGGAATAACCTCGCTGAATCATGTCCAGGAAACTGGTCGCTACCGCTCCCGGCGACGGCAGAATCGTCGCCGGCACCGCTCCCTGCATCGTCACGAACGTCCAGAGCAGGAAAATCGTGAGCGGCGAGAGGATTGCCAGCGCCACATACTGCCGCCTTGCCTTGATCGCGGTGGAATTCATGCGAAGCCCTCACGGCAAATGAAAATGGTCAATGGCGCATCTTCCGGTAGATCATCTCGCGCAGGCGAATGAACGCCGGATGCAAGCGGTTTTCGCCGGTATCGCGCGGAGACGGCAGATCGACCGCCAACTCGTCGAATGAACCGTCCTTCAGATCGGTGAGCAGAAAAATCCGGTCGCCGAGGAATACCGCCTCGTCGATACTGTGGGTGACGAAGAGGATCGTGCAGCCGGTGCGCTCGCGAATGCGCAGCACCTCCTCCTGCAATACCTCCCGGGTCTGCACGTCGAGGGCGGAGAACGGTTCGTCCATCAGCATGACTTTGGGTTTCGCGGCGAGTACGCGGGCAAGGCCGACCCGCTGCCGCATGCCGCCGGACAGCTGGTACGGATAGGCGTTCTCGAAGCCCGAGAGCCCGACCAGCGCCGCCATCTCCTCCGCGACCTGCTGCCGCTCCGCCTTCGGGCGGCCTGCGCAGCGCAGGCTGAACGAAATGTTGTCCGCGACGGTCATCCAGTTGAATAGCGCGGCCGCCTGAAATACGACGCCGCGATCCGGACCCGGCCCGGCGATCTCGCGGTTGTCGATGAACGCGACGCCCTCGGTCGGCTGGATAAATCCGGCGACCAAATTGAGTATCGTGGTCTTGCCGCAGCCAGATGGTCCGAGCAGCGCGACGAGTTCACCGGGGCGGACGGCGAAGGAGACGTTGCGCATGATCGAGCGGCCGTCATACTCAAAGCCGACCCGTTCGAACTTGAGCATCGGCTTGGCCGGCGCGGGTGCGCCGGTTTCGTCCACCGTCAATTCCACGGTCTTGTCAGGTACGATGCTCAAGACGCGGGCGCCCGGGTTCATTTGAGGCCCGCAACGTAGGCCTGAACCGGCTTGGTATAAAGCAGTCCCGACCAGTCGGCGGGAGCGGCCTGGATACGCTTCTCCTCGACAAGGAAGGCCGCAATGCCCTGCAGATGCTTGCCGAGCCGCGAATTCGCCTCCTGGCCGGGAGGTCCGATGAAATCGGCGGTCAAAATCTGCTCGAAAGTCGGATGGGCTGCACCCTGCCCCTCGATGAGTTTGTCGAACTGCTCCGGGGCCACGTCTACCCGCTTGGCTTCATACTGGCGCACCTCGGCGGGCTTGGCCTTGTAGTCCTTTTGAGCCTGGTCCCAGATCTTTAGGAAAAGCTGCAACGTCGCAGGGCTGCCGTCCGTGAACGCCTTCCGCGCGGCCCATACGCCACCGGTGATCATGCCGAGACTCTTCGTCGTCGCGATCGGCTTTGCCCCGGCGCGTTCGATGGCGCCGACGTTCGGTTCCCAGACAAAGGCGGCATCGATCTGCCCCGCCACATAGGCCGGCGGCATGTTCGCCGGCGTGAGGTTGATGAGGGTGACGTCGGTTGCTTTGAGGCCGGCTTTCTCGAGCGCCCGCAGCAGATGGTAATGGCTCGTCGATCCCGTGGCGACGCCGATGCGTTTGCCCTTGAGGTCGCTCAACTCCTTGATGCCCGCCGCTGGGTTGGCCGCAAGGCGCACATTGGTTGCGTCGATCCGCTCCATGAAAATGATCTGGATCGGAAGACCGTTGGAATAGCCGGTGACGGCCGGAAATTCACCCATCCAGGCAAGATCAACCTCGCCTGCAGCTATTGCCGGAAGCATGGCCGGGCCGGCCGGAAATTGGGCGGTCTTCACATCGAGGCCATTTGCCTTGAACAGACCGGAGCCCAGTGCATAGGAAAGGATGACGTTAATCTCACCGGTCTGGAATCCGATTCTGATCGGCTTCATATCCTGGGCCGACGCGGCGTGAAGCGGTGCAAGGGCAAGACTGGCGACAAACAACAGCGATCGGGCGAAGCGGATCATGGGCCGTCTCCTGAACAAAGAGAGGAATGCGTGGTCCGTCATGCGACTGGACCGACGAGGTCGAGAACCGTGAGCGCGAGGATTTTCGTTGCCGCGACCGACTTGCCGATGTGGATGTATTCGTTGATGGGCGGCCAACCGTCCTCGCCGGGGCCGAAGGTGATGGCGGCACGCCCCCGCTCCGCGAACCGGATGGTGTCGTTGAAGGCGTTCTTGCGGTAGATCGCCGGCGCTTCGCCGTAGATCCGCTTGTAGGCGCGCCCGAGCGAGGCGGTGGGATTCATATTCTCGTCCTGCTCCAGCGTGCCATCGACGAACAGCGCACCGGGATAAGGCCGCGCCGTCGCCTTCAGCTCCGGATCCCTCGCCGTCTCGGTATCGATCAGGGCCTGCACGTCCGCCATTACGCTGTCGGGCGTCATACCAGGCAGGATGCCGACGACTGCGATCACCGCACGGGCCACGTCGGGCGTGAACTGCATCTCCCGTTTGACGCCGCCATGCACCCGGACCAGCGCCGTCATCGGCCGCGTACCACCCGCAATTCTCGCGGGCGTATGGCTGAATGTCATGGTCTCCAGCGCCGTGAGCAGCCGCGCCATCTTGGCGACGGCGTTGACCCCGGTGTCAGGGCGCCAGATATGGGTCTTGACGCCGCTTGTTTCGATCTCGACCAGGAAGTTTCCGCCGTTGGCGACCGCAATGCCCATGCCCGATCGGCCGTCAGGCCTGGTCCAGCCGGTCGGCTCGCAGACGATGGTGTAATCGGCATCGAGCCCGCATTCGTCCAGCAGGAAGATCGACCCGTCAGGTCCGTTCTTTTCTTCATCCGCGGTGTAGACGCATTTGAGCGTGCCGCGCAGTTTGACGCCGGCTTCGCGGATGGCGCGCGCGGCCAGCAGCGTGCATGCAAGATTGCCCCGCGTGTCGGACGTGCCTCGCGCGTAAAGCCTGTCGCCATGGCGGGTCGGACGAAACGGATGACCGCCGGTCATCGTCCAGGCGTTCCAGTCGCCTGCCGGGTAGGTGTCGAGATGATCGTTGAGGATCAGGGACGGACCGTCGCCGGCACCTTCAAGGATTCCAACGACGTTCGGTCGGCCCTCGCGCTTGGTCGGGAACGAGACCGCAAATCCCATCTCCTGCAGCTTGCCCGCGATGAAGATGGCAGCGCCCTCTTCCCGCGCGGGCGCCTCGTCCGGATCGAGCGGGTTCTCGGCTTCCGGCTGGCCCGCGGGAACCAGTTCGCAGGTCAGATCGAGCCAGGCTTTTTCGGTGACGCGCTCCAGCACCCGCCGCTCGATCTCGGAAAGGCCGTCCTGCTCCATCACATCTGCCGTCGTCTGCATGGCTCTCCCCTGGCTGCTTCACCAGATCTAAGAGCAAGGCATATGCCAGCGGCGCCGTTGCAGCATGCGAAGCGCCGGGCGGACGGTAGCCCTCTATGATTCCAGCATAAAATGGCTCCGGGGCACCGTCTGCCCCTTGTGTCAGAAAATTTCATACAGGCTTCCGATGCGGGCCTGGTGGGCAGCGGGAGCGTCAGGTGATGTAGGATGTCGCTGAAGGTAGATTGAGGCGAAGCGAACGGTGCCGGTCGTCAAAGCAGGCACAGGGACCCTAGGCGACCATGCAGACCCTCAGGATGAAGGTACGCCGTCATGAATCATGCGGGAGGCAAAACGTTGTGCGAACATCGCAAGCTTTCGATCGTGCCAGGCAGGGGCGACAAATGTCACGCCAGTTGGCATCCCATTCGGAAGAAAGCCATTCGGCACGCTGATCGCACAGAGATCCAGCAGGTTGACGAAATATGAATAATAGCCGACTTCGATATTTCGCTCGATCGGCGACGCCCGAACTTCTTCAACCGTAAAGGGACGCGGCGCAGTAGGAACGAGCAGAAAATCGATGTGTTTGAATATCCCCTCCGCCTGACGTCGTAGCGACATCAATCGATACGTCCATTCAAAGACGTCTACTGCCGACCACTGATCGGCGCGCTCGAAAATTTTTCGGACGACGTCCAGCAATGCATCGGAATGCTTCTCGAAAAATTCGCTTATCCCGGCTTTTCGTTCGGCCACCCACGGACCATTCAGCATCATATCGCCGGCCTCGCGAAACAAGGAATAGTCGATCTCGCTCTTTTGCCCGCCCAGATCGACCAACCGCTTAATGCCTGCGGCGAACGATCTAGCCGAGTGTTCATTGCCATACCATTCGCATAGGTCCGACGCCGGCGTCGCGAAACGGAATCGGTCAGCCCCTCCATGAGGGACTGAAATGGCGCTAGCCTCGCGCTTGGAGAATGGATCGCTCTCATCAAAACCGCAAACCACATCAAAGATTTCTGCGGCATCGGAACTCTTGAGCGCGAAGATCGACGGACAGTCAAAGCAGCGCGAATTCGGTACCATGCCGCTCAACGACACGGCCCCGATCGTTGGTTTCAGCCCGACGACGTTGTTGAATCCAGCGGGGATGCGTCCGGAACCACCGGAGTCGGTCCCCAAGGAAAAGCTTACCAATCCCTTCGCGACGGCGACGGCCGACCCCGAACTCGAGCCCCCTCCGATATAGCGGCCGTCGTACGCAGACGTACATATTCCATACGGGGAACGCATACCTGTGAGGCCCGTGGCGAACTGATCCATATTTGTCTTACCAAGGCAAACGGCCCCGAGTTGAAGAAGCCGATCGACGATCGTCGCCGATTTCTCGGGATGATACGCGAATTCTGCGCAGGCGGCCGTGGTCGGCATCCCCGCGACGTCGATATTGTCTTTGACTGCAAAGGGCAGCCCGAATAGCGGGAGCCTCTCCCCGCTCCTCCTTCGTGCAAATTGCTTTTCGACGCTGGCCAGAATTTCATTGGAAGGTGCGCGATAGATCCAGACCGACTGAGTTGAGTCCTTTTCCAACAGAGCCAGAATCGCGCGGAAGACGTCCCGAACTGACTGATCATCGCGGCGATACGCTTCGCGCAACGTCGAGAAGCACAGGTTCATCGGCCGATCCTTCAGGCTACTTTCCCTTGCTCTGTACGAAAGTGGCCACCGGCGCTTGATTGATCAACGGGGCGAACTCCGGCAGTTGATTGATTCGCTGGATATTGAGCAAGAACCGGCCGATACCGCTGACGTGAGCCAGCAGGCGAGAATCCGACGGAGTATCCTTCGAGCCCAAATAGTCCGGAGACAATTGTTGCTCTACCGGCGGGAAGATCGCGCCTTGCCGCGCGATCAAGCTCGACAGCTCGCCAACCGTCTGGTTCAAACGCTTGGCTTCATAGGCCAGCACGGCGTTCGGATCCCTGGAATAGTCGGACAGCGCGATCGACCAGCCCAGCAGAAACTTCTGGAACTCGGCGGAATTGCCGGACAGGTAGTTCGTATTGATGACGCCAAACAAGCCGGTCATCGACCCCAGGCTCTTGGTTGTTGCCAGCAGCTGACCGCCTTGCTTCTCGAGTTCACCGCTGCCGGGCTCCCAGGTGAACGCTGCATCGATCTGACCCGCTGTATAGGCCGGAACCATTGCTGCCGGCGCCAAGTTGACGAGCGTTACGTCCGTTTCGCTCAGCCCCGCGGATGCAAGTGCCAGCAGCACATGGTTGTGACTTGTCGATCCGATCGTCACGCCGATCTTTTTGCCCTTCAAATCCTTGAGGTCTACTATTTTGGCTGCCGGATTGGCGACAAGGCGGACATCTGTCGGCAAGATGCTTTGTGTAAGCACAATTTGAATTGGCAGGCCGTTGGCGAATCCGGCCGTTGCAGGGAATTCGCCCATCCAGCCGAAGTCGATCTCGCGTGCCGCGAGCGCCGGCAGCATCGCGGGTCCGGCAGCAAACGGCTTCAACTGGACCTTGACACCCTGCTGTTCGAATTTTTTCGTCTCTACCGCGTATGTCAGGATGGCATTGACGACACCGGTTTGCCATCCGACGTTTACGTCCGCCCTAGCGGACGTGGACAGCACGATTGCCGCGCCGATCAACACCGTAAATATAGCTGGTTGAAACATGCTGCTCTCCTATATGAGAGCACATCTAGGCAATACCTGTGCCAATGAGCCCTCCAAGGAGTTACGCGGCTGAAGATGCGTGATTTGGCGAATCGCCGGTTCATTAATGAACGACATTCGCCGCTGCATCGAACGTTCGAAGCAAAATCGCGAAGCGATTTGGCCGGCCGCGAGGCGCCGACGGCTGCAATGTCAGATAATTTCCTCGGGACTCGAGAATGGCGCGTTAAGCGCCAAGCTGCACAAAGTCGCAACTTGATCGCACCAACGGCTTCTACAAGATATTACCTCCAATCGCGTTCATCGCACTCCGTGGAGGCTCTTTGGAAAATGGAGAAAATTGTCGCACACGTTCCAGAACTGGAGCGGAGTCTTGAGGGTTGGTATTCGCCCGGTATCCGTGTTGGAAACCTCGTATTTCTGAGCGGCCTCGCGGGGAAAGACCGGAGCACCGGACACATTCTCCCATCCGTGGAAGACCAGATTCGACAGATCTTCGAGGACATGTCGGCAATTCTGACCGCTCACGGAGCGACGCTTTCTAACGTTGTCAAAATGACGATGTATTTTACCAACCGGAAGCGGGACTGGCCAATATTCGACCGGATCAGGCGAGAGCTCTTCCCGGTCAATCCACCATGCTCAATCGGTGTTGGCGTCACCGAAATCGCGTTGGACGCCGCAATAGCGATCGATGCAATCGCGGTCGTCAGCTAGGTCTACGTTGCAAATTCGAGCAAGCTCGGCATCGAGTAGGCGCAATCGGACTACTCGTCGGCGGCGGATGCGGCCGCTGAAAGCAGATCAAGGCGCCGGATGACGAGCATGCCCCGCTTCTGGCGAAGGACACCCTCCTTCTGCATGCGGTTGAGGCTGATCGTCACCCATTGCCGCGTCGCACCGATGAGATTCGCTATCTCGGCGTGGGTAAAGGCGGCAGCTATCACAATGCCGCCGTCGCCGGCTTCCGCGTCGAACCCATAGGTATTCGCGAGGTGCAGCAAGACCTGCGCCAGGCGTTGGGACAGCGAGCGCGTGCCGAGCATCTGAGCCAGCGAGGAATAGCAGCGCGCCTTGAAGCTGAGGGCATCAATGATCTCAAGCGCAAGGTCCGGCACTTCGCGGGCCAGATCGCGTAACCCTGCGCCGGGAAGATGCGAGACCGTGCTATTCTTCGCTGCAACGGCGGACCAGACCTGAACCCCGCCGTCAAAGATTTCCGGCCCGCCGACGAAATTCCCGGGCAGCCAGTAGGCCAGGGTAATCTCCCTTCCCGAAGGCGCGGTGTAGTAGCTGCGGATGAGGCCGCTTTCGATGATCACGATCCCATCATGCGGATCGCCTTGAAGGAACAGCGTCTCGCCACGCTGATAGGATTGCTTTCTGCCATGGCGTTCGACCCGATCGCGCGCGGCCTGCGGAAGGCGGCCGATCAGGCTCTGTTGGCGGGTGACGGCGGCGTCGGCCTCGGTGAGCAGAATGCCAGCCGTCTTGTCTCCGATGTCCGACATCGCATCCTCTGCACCAGGACTGTCGTCCGCCCCGCAGTCTAACATAGCGGCTTCCGGCTGGTTGCGGACAAGATTGTTCGAACGGCGCGATCTCGGATCGTCCAACATGGAGACGCTCGACTGCGCCGGTCGAACACTATCATCTTCTCGACCCGCATTGAGACAGCGGCACATCAACGGCCGCTTTACGCCAGAACCGTTCCTTGCGGCTTGATTCCAAGCGGGGACATGGCCTTCCGCCGGCCGCTGGGTTCAAGAAGCTCTCTCGAGTAGCACCCGAATTTCGCGAAGCCATTTCTTGAGGCGCTTAACCTCACCTTCAATGAAAGACGAATCATTCTGCGCATAAGCCAGAAGTATTGAGCCGTGATAGCCGGCCATCAAGGCGCAGGAGTTTTCCTTAGCAACTCCCATCGACATACCTGCAAGCCTGAGTTGCTGCGTGAGCCACCGAAACTGTACCGAATATATCTTCGCAACATCAGCTTTAAGCGCATCGCTTTCCTAGCGGAGATCACGGGTCAATCCCGCCAGCGGACAACCCAGCGTGACATACGACTCGCTCAAGATGTGGGCCTGTTCGACGAAGGCGTGGAGACGCCGCCGGGGGTCGTCGGTCTGCTCCTCAAGGACGGCGAGATATCGGGCGAGCCGGGCGCACCATTCGTCAATCACGGCTCTGGCCAGATCGTCCTTTGCCTTGAAGTAATAGAAGACATTTCCGGCCGACAGGTCCGCGGCCTTTGCTACGTCGACGAGAGAGGTCCGTGCGTAGCCATTCTGGTGAAATTGTTCAATCGCCGAGAATACGAGTCTTTCGCGCTTGTCGCTGGCTGGACGGCCCATAGTATGCGGCGCCCCTGAATAGTGAGTTGACCAACAAACTATCATTCGACTGGGGGTACGGCCACCGTTAAGCTTGATGGTCGCGGACATGCCAATATTAACGCAATTGCCCAGAATCCGACCTCGCCTACGGGTTAGAGTGAGGTTCGTAAACCACCTCGAGTTTCACCCCATCGGGATCGGCGTAGAATGCCGCATAGTATCTCTGGCCGTATCCGGGCTGGCCTGAATAGTCTGCAGGAGCGTCCAAGACTTCTGCGCCAGCCGCGAGCATGGCGGCGTGGACCTGATCCACTTTTTCAATGGTTTCGGCGTGGAAGGCCATATGGTGCGGACCTGGTTTGTATCGATCATAGCGGAGATCGCGGTCCTCTAGACGGGAGGGCCGAACCTCGATTCCGAACGTAACGCCCCCACTAGTTTCAAGTCGCGAGCCGGCGCGCGTCGGGTTCGCGCTGGTGAACTCGGACGTGAACCCCTCGGTTCGATGAAATCCAAGAGCCGTGAGCAATGCATCATAGAAGGCAATTGATCGCACAGGATAGCCTACTGAAATGTCGAGGTGGCTAAGCGGTCCAGTGACAGGCATCACAAGCCTTCCTACTTGCTAGGACAAGCGACGACAGCAAATGTAACTCGCAACAATCGCTACAGACAACAAGTTCTGTGATTCTGAGCGGAGCCAATAGCTATTGTGATGCAGAGTTTGTCAGTTGGACGACCTACTGGCACATGCAACGTTGAATCAGTTTCCTGGACAGGGAGACTCGCTGAAGAATTTACCGAATTTACCCTCGGCGCCCTGGTATTCTTCAGCGTCGACAGGCGGCTCCTTCTTGTCAGAGGTGTTGGGCCAAACCGCAGCAAGCTTGGCATTCAGCACTAGCCATTTATCCAGGCCCGGCTCGGTGTCAGCCTTGATGGCGTCAGCGGGACACTCGGGCTCGCAGACGCCGCAATCGATGCATTCGTCGGGGTGGATAACGAGCATATTATCCCCTTCGTAGAAGCAATCGACGGGGCACACCTCAACGCAGTCGGTGTATTTGCACTTGATGCATGCTTCGGTGACGACATACGTCATCTGAGGCTCCGAACTATCGCCAATTTTACTCGTTACCCAGATTATCCCGCGGTTTGGAACGCTAAGAACTTGTCTTCGCTTTCCTGGCAGCGATCTGCTGCAACGCCCAGCGCGAATTTTTCCTGACCTCCGGATCGGGATCATTTGCGACAAGGACGAGAAACGGTTCTGCGGCGGGATCGGCAATTTCTCCCAACGCCGCCGCAGCTTCCTTGCGCAGATTTGCCTGCTCGTGCGTGATACACTTTCCGATCGGACGAACCGCCCGGTCGATTTTCATCTTGCCAAGGCTTCTGATCGCCTTGAGCCGCACTTGCCAGAAATCATCCGTCAATGCGGCAATCAACTGATCCGCCGCGACCATGCCATTGGCGTTCTGGCCCAGCGTCTCCGCCGCCATCTCGCGGACCATCCAGTCTTCGTCCCCGAGCGTACGGGTGATCGATTCAGCCGCAGGCTTCATCTGCGAAAATGCCAGCGCACTAACCGCCGCTCGCCTGACATGGGCATCCGGATCGCCCGTGGATGCAGTGAGCGCGGGTATCGATTCCTCAAGCTTCAAGAAGCCGATCACCCCTATCGCCTGTACGCGGACGGCGGCATCGCTGTCCCTGAGCGCCTCCAGGGCCGGCTTGAGCGTGTCCTTGCGCCGTAATTCCTTCAGCGCACGGAGCGCGCCCATGCGGACAAACGCGTGTCCGTGCTTGACCAGAGGAAGAATCGCGTCGGCGCATGCCGGGTCTTTGAATTCAGCCATGCTGTCAGCCGCGGCGGAAGCGACCGCCGGCTCGGGATCTACGAGCAGTTTCGCCAGGGCCGCGGCCGACTCCGGGCCGTCGAATTCCCCTAGCGCCATCGCCACTTGCTGACGTACGCCAATATCAGGATCGGCGACCATGCCGCTAAGATGCCCAACGGCCGCCGGATCCCCGGAATGTCCAAGCGCTATGATCGCGACCCGGCGCTCGCCCGGATCGGCGGCCCCGAGCCGCTCGTCGGCGTCTTCGAGATCGTCGTAGGATTCGAAAGGACCCGACATGATTACCTCAGGAGGTAGGGAATGTTGACGCTAACGGCGCCGGTCGGGCAATCGGCTTCGCATGGCATGCAATACCAACACTCGTCGTAGGCCATGAAGGCCTTTCCGGTCATGTCACTTATGCGAAGCACGTCGAGCGGACAAACATCGACACACACGGTGCACCCCTTGTCTGCGATACACTTGGCATCGTCAACGACGACCGGCACGGAGGTTTGATAACTGGCGAGAGGCATTGCTAAATCTCCTGTTGCTTCGTGGCTAGGCCGTTACGCGCTGGCACGGATACGTTGCTTGTCGTAGAGATCCTTCTCTTCGTCGGCGATCGGAACGACGTACGGCTCCACATCCCGCTTCTCGCTGGTCATCTTGCCGTCCTTCTTGCTTAGAAGCGTGTGGCAGAACCAGTTCTCGTTGTCCTTCTCCGGGAAATCGGTGCGAAGGTGATACAGGCCCCAGCGGCTTTCCTCACGGTAAAGCGAGGCGTACGCGGCCATGTCGGCACAGTCCAGTATCGACTGGGTCTCGAGCGCGCGCAGTAGTTCGTGCGAATTCCGCGCGATCATCTGCTGTTCCATATCCTCTCGAACCTCCGCCAACCGACGCTGACCGAGTTCGAACTTGCGCGTGACCTTCGGCGGCTGCAGATAATCGTTCACAAGGCGACGGGCCTTGTATTCGATCTGGTTCGGCGGAATGCCGTCTTCCCGCTTGGTCGGCGCCATCACCCGGTCGCGCTCCTTGGCGACATCGGCGGTATCGAACGCGGCGAAGTCATGGTTGTCCGCAAACTCCATCGCGTCGGTGCCCGCGACCGAGCCGTTTGTAAACGCGCCGAGCATGTAGTTGTGAGGTACGCTGGCCATATCGCCGGCGGCATAGAGGCCAGGCACGGTCGTGCGCGCAAAATCATCGACAAACACACCGGACGCGCTATGTCCTGAACAGAACCCGATCTCGGAGATGTGCATCTCAATCGATTCGGTCCGATAGTCGGTACCCCGTCCTTTCTGGAACAGCCCGCGCGTCGGGCGCTCGACCTTGTGGAGCGTGGACTCGATCTCCTCGATCGTCTTCTCGTGAAGATGCGAGAGCTGAAGAAACACCGGTCCCTTGCCCGACGACAATTCGTTGTAGAACTCGAGCATCATCTGGCCAGACCAGTAATCACATTCGATGAAGCGCGATCCTTCATTGTTGGCGGTGAACGCACCGAAGGGACCGGCGACATAGGCGCAGGCCGGTCCGTTGTAATCCTTGATCAGCGGATTGATCTGGAAGCATTCGAGGTTCGCGAGTGCCGCGCCGGCATGATAGGCCATCGCATAGCCGTCGCCTGAATTGGCGGCATTCTCGTAGGTACCGAACATGTAGCCGGAGGTCGGAAGGCCGAGGCGTCCCGCCGCACCCATGCAGAGGATGACAGCTTTGGCCTTGATGACCAACATCTCCGCTGTGCGCGCATTGACGCTGATGGCCCCCGCCACACGTCCGTCGCTCGACGTCAGCAGGCGCGTCGCCATATACCGATTCGAGATCAGGATTCTCGCGCGCCGGAGTTGCCGGTAGATCGCCTTCTTCACCGTCTCGCCGTTCGGCATCGGCAGCACATAGGTGCCGATATGATGTACCTTCTTGACCGCGTAATCGCCGTTTTCGTTCTTCAGAAATCGGATGCCGAAGCTGTCGAGTTCCTCGATGATCTTATAGCAATTCTGCGCGTACTTATAGACAGCCTTCTGGTCGACAATGCCGTCGTTCGCGATGGTTATTTCCTTGGTGTATTGCTCCGGCGTCGCGTAACCGGGAATGACGGCGTTGTTCAGCCCGTCCATCCCCATTGAGATCGCACCCGACCGCTTGACGTTCGCCTTTTCAAGCAGAACGACATTAGCCTTCGGATTTTTCAGCTTGGCCTTGAGTGCAGCCATCGGACCGGCCGTACCGCCGCCGATAACGAGCACATCGCAGGAAACTTCCGAAAGCCCGTCGATGATCTCATCCATTGCCATCACTTGCTCCTGTTCGGCGTGTTCGCCGTCTTAGCGCTTAGGTTTGTTCGGTTGGCCCTTCGACGATAGCAATTAGTTGTCGCCGGTGAGAGAAACCCAATGTTTGGGCCTGCTGCCGAAATCGAAGTCAGCCCTTGAACAACAAATAGGCAGGCGCGGCCATTATCGTTCAACAAAGGCTTTCTCGACCACGAAATGCCCCGGCTCGCTGTGATTGCCTTCGACAAAGCCGCGCTCCATGAACATCACACGGAGTTCCTCCAGCATGCCGGGGCTGCCGCACAACATGACGCGGTCGGCTTCCCGGTCCAGCACGGGTAGCCCGACATCGTTGAAGAGTTGACCCGATTCGATCAAGTCGGTGATGCGGCCACGGTTGCGAAACGGCTCGCGGGTCACGGTCGGATAGTAGATGAGCTTGTCGGCGAGCAGCGGCCCGAACAGTTCGTCCTGTCGAAGCTTCTCCACCAGGCGTTCGCCATAGGCCAATTCGGAGACCTGGCGGCAGCCATGAGCGACAATGATCGTCTCATAGGACTCATAGACGTCGGGATCCTTGATGAGGCTGGCGAAGGGCGCGATTCCGGTACCGGTCGAAAGCAGCAGCAGGCGCTTTCCCGGTATGAGGTTTGCGGTGATGAGCGTACCGGTCGGCTTGCGGCCAACGAGAATGATGTCGCCCTCCTTGATCTTCTGCAGGCGCGAGGTCAGCGGTCCATCGGCAACCTTGATGCTGAAGAATTCGAGGGCGTCCTCGTGATTGGCGCTGGCCATACTATAGGCACGGACAAGCGGACGCCCTTCGACCTCCAGCCCGATCATCGCGAACTGTCCATTCTGAAAGCGAAAACCCGGATCGCGCGTGGCTGTAAAGCTGAACAGGGAATCGGTCCAGTGTTTCACTGAGAGAACCGTTTCCTTCTGAAAAGCGCTCATCGTCCTTCTCCTCCTTCGATCGCTTGATCGCCACAACGCGCATGAGAGCGCGATGATGGAACGTTGGGTGAGAAGCGAAAATGCCGCAACGACAGACTTGAGTTCTTGGTCGATTAGTTTCTAATTTTTCGCCGACTTCATCAGAACGAACGATATTTAACGTAAGTTAACGACAATCCGATCAGGATCGCAGAAAGAATAAGCAGAAGTATGATGGGTCTTAAGCCGAAGGCGCGGATGCTTCTCCAGGGTAACGTCAATCCGATTGCCGCCATCGACGTGACGAGACAGAAACGCGAAAGCGGCGTGGTCACCTGAGATAGTTCGTGCGGGACAAGCCCCGAAGCATTGAGCAACGCCGCCACGACAAAGCCGATCAAAAAGACTGGCGGCAACGGCAAAAGGGGCTTTTGCGAAACTTCCCCACCCGTTGCGATGAAGGATACAGCGATGCACGCTGGTGCAAGGAGCGCCACACGTAGAAGCTTTGCCACCGTGGCCATATCGCCGGTCTCGGGATTGACGCTGTAGCCGGCGGCAATCGCGTGGGCCACTTCGTGAACACTCCCACCGAGAAAGATGCCGCCTGCAGCCGAGCCCAGTCCGGCCATGTGAACCAGGAGCGGATATAGGATCATCGCCACGGACGAAATGATGCTGACAGCGCCAATAGTGCAGGCAACATCTCTGTTAGCCGAATCATTGCGCATGACGACACAGGCAACCGCGGCGGCGGCCGAGGCGCCGCAAATGGCGACGGAAGCGGCGGCGACCAGTGACAACTCCCTTGTGATTCCGAGCATCGGGCCTGAACCAGCCTATCGCCAGAACGATCGCTACGTTGATCGCGAGGGCAGCGACATCAGCCACGTCCAGAATCTGAAGGGTCGCGAGCGAGATTTGAAATCCAAGCAGCGCGACGCCGATGCGCATCACCTGTCTTGCAGCAAACGAAATACCCGTTTGAAACAGTGCCGGGGGCGACCAGATCGCGGCGAGAACGAGACCGAGGATCAAGCCCCAGATGACGGCCGACCCGGCCAGAAGCGCCATCCAGGTCGCAGCGCAGGCGATAAGCGCGCAGAGGACGATACCCGGGATATCTCTCCAAAGCCAGTTCGGTTCAATGACCCCTCCCGACCGGTGCAACATTGTCCTACCCCGCGCGATGTTCGCGAAGTGGTGCTCGCGATACTGACGCGGAACAAGCAAGTAATTTCCAGAACCGGCATTCGGCGCCCGCCGGCAATTAGTTGCTATCTGTGCGATCGCTCGGAAAGTAGCCTGCCCCAGGATGGATTCGCCGATGTTGATGTCACCACCGATTGCCGTAGAAGGACCGAGTTGCGAGGTAAGCGCCGATCTCGCCTCAATATCTGTGATCGCAAACGGCGGATTGTGGGTGACCGTTACGGCGGAGAAGCTTCGGCTATCCTGCAAATGCGCGCATTGCACTCGCGCGCGCTTCGACGAACGCTTCCCCGAACGTTTCCCCGGCATCGCCATCGTGGAGGTCGCGGACCTCGGCTACGGGCTGAATATTTCGTTCTCGGATGGACACAATCGGGGCATCTACCCCAAAAGCTATTTGGCCAACTTGGCTGAGCCTTGATTTTATTTGGGTTTTTCGCCCGCGTCTTTGACGGCAAAGACCAATCTGGCACGAAGATTGCTGCTTTTTAGATCAGTTCTCAAATGATCTGGAGACCGGCAATGTTGCTGCAGGCTGGAAATGGGGTGCGCGGAAGCTCGCCTTCGACCGCGGCTGCCGCGGCGAAGCCAACCTCATCCCTGCTTCTCACCGAGAACCAGCAATTGATCGGCGGACCGCCGTCCCTGATGGAGAAACTGACGATACGCGAGCGGGAGATCGTCCTGAAGCAGGGGCGCCGCAAGGTCCTCAGTCGGGGGCAGACTATCTTCAGTCAGGGCGCGAAGCATGACGGTATTTTCCTGATTGAAAGCGGCCGAATCCGCGTATTTTATTCCTCACCGCTCGGGCGCGAAATCACCCTCGCCTATTGGCATGCCGGCAATTTTGTGGGCGGGCCAGAGGTTTTCGATACCGGCATTCATCAATGGTCCGGCGTCGCCTCCAGCAATTGCAGCATCGTGCAGCTTCCCGGGAAAGAACTGCGCGCGCTCGCCGTCGAAATTCCCAATCTTGCGATCGGGCTGATTGAGGGGCTCGCGTTCAAGGGCAAATGCTATTCGGCGCTTGCGCAGATGCTGGGTACACGATCGATCACGCAGCGGCTCGCGCACCTTCTGTTGCACCTGATGGATCTATACGGCGTCGAGGATGCCGACGGTGTCGTTATCGCCGCAGCTTTCACGCACGCCGACCTGGCGCACATGGTAGGCGCGACCCGGCAATGGGTGACGATCAGCCTCAAGCGAATGCAAAAAAAGCGGATTGTGCTGACGAAGCGGTCGCAGATCGTCGTCTGCCTGCCAAATATTCTGGAAGAAATGCGCGGACAGGCGTCGGATTGAGTTTAGATGCACACGTAAGCGGCTTTGCACAGCAGAACTGCCCAACGAGTATGCAAACGGCCTTTAACGGCAACTAATCTACTCCGATGGCAAGTCCGCATTTGCCTGGAACGGTGGCCCAACCAATCATGGGTGCAGTGCTTCCAACCGAATGAGGATGAACATGGTCCGCCAAGTCAACTCACTCTCGATAGCGATATCCGTAGCGTCCGTGGCTTTGGCTCTCGCGCAGCCAGCCAGAGGCGAAACGGTCACAATCGGCATCGGCACCCAGGACACTACGACCAATACCGTAACGACCGGTATCGTCATCCGCCAATTGCGCCTCCTGGAGAAGTACCTTCCGACGGACGGCAAGTATGCCAACATCAAGTTCGAACTCGAATGGCAGAACTTCACCTCGGGTCCTCCGGTCACCAACGGCATGATGGCCAACAAGCTGCAATTCGGTGCGATGGGAGACTATCCTCTCGTCGTCAACGGGTTCACGTTCGAGAAGAATCCTGAAAGCAAGAGCCGCCTGATCGCGGTCGCGGCTTACAGCATGTCCGGCTCCGGCAATGGTCTCGTCGTCCATAAGGACTCGCCGTATTACGAGTTCGCGGACCTCAAGGGTAAGCTGGTCAGCGTCCCTTTTGGGTCGGCCGCCCATGGCATGATGCTGAAGGCGATGCAGGACCGGGGCTATCCGGCGGATTTCTTCCAGTTGGTCAGTCAAAGTCCCGAGGTCGGCTCGACGAACCTTCAGGAGAAGAAGATCGACGCCCACGCTGACTTTGTCCCGTTCGCAGAGCTGCTGCCGTTCCGCGGATTTGCCCGCAAGATCTTCGACGGCGTGGAAACGAACCTGCCGACCTGGCACGGCGTCGTAGTCCGTACCGACTTCGCCGAGAAGTATCCCGAGGTCGTCGTCGCCTACATGAAAGCGATCATCGCCGCCAACCAGTGGCTCCGCGCCGATCCCAAACTGGCGGCGGAAAAAATTGCGGAATGGACCGGCATCAGCAAGGAAGTCGTCTACATCTTCCTCGGTCCGAGCGGCAACATGACTACCGATCCCACCATCAAGCCAGCCTTGATCGACGCGGCAGAAGTCGATGTCAAGGTGCTGCAGAACCTTGGACGAATGAAGGAATTCGATCCGATGAAATGGGTTGACGACTCTTTCATCCGCAAGGCCTATGCCGACATGAAACTGGACTACAACGCCCAGCTCGCCAGTACCAAGAACTACGAGATTTCCGGCGACGACAAGTTCTGCAAGAAGCCGATCTCCGATCCCCGCAAGTCCGGTGAAGTCTGGGTCGATGACACCGGCATTCTTCCGTTCAGCAGCGCCACCTGCACGCTCGGCGCCTACGCGGATTTCAAGGCCAAGGGAAAGAAGATCAACGTCACGTACGTCTTCGATACTGCGCGCGGCATCAAATTATTTGCCGACCAGGCCTTCTTTGCGGTCGCGGGCGGCGATATCGCACCGTTCCTGCTGAAGAAGGACGCCGAAGCTTACGCCGCAAAGAACAACGGCAAGGTCCTCGGCTTCGAGGAGGCGGTGAAGTCGGCCGTTGGCGGGGGCAAGACATGAGCAGCAGCCCTGCGCGTACGCTGCATCCGACGGTACGCGAAACACCCGCGCTCGCGGCCGAACCGGCTCTCAGCGCGGAGCCAGCCCACAAGGCCGTCACGGTCGGCGCGTTCGCCGCGCGCTGGTTCCGGCTCAACAAGGGCCGTCTACGCGCCACGCTGATCGGCGCGCTTTCCCTGGTCGCATTTCTGATCGTCTGGCACCTCCTTACGAAATATCGCGTCGTGTTCTTTGTGCGATTCACCAACGTACCCTCGCCGCTCGCCGTCTACGACAGCTTCACAAAAGCAATGCACGACCCAAAATTCCTGATGCATGTCCTGCTGAGCTGTCGCAGAATTATATTCGGTTTTTCGTTGGCAGCACTTGTCGCGGTGCCGCTCGGTCTGGTCATGGGCCGTTTCAAGCTAATCCACGAAGTAGTGTTCCCGGTTTCCGAAGTCCTTCGTCCAATCCCTGCTATCGCCTGGGTGCCGATGGCGATCATGCTCTGGCCGACTAACGAACAGAGCATCGTCTTCATCACTTTCCTTGGTTCGTTCTTTCCAATCCTGGTGAATACACTGCACGGCATGGTTCTGGTCGATCCGGTTCTGGTTCGGGCCGCGCGATGCCTCGGAGCCAGGGAAACCTCGATCTTTCGCGAGGTCTATTTTCCGGCTTCACTTCCGCACATCTTCACCGGGCTCACCGTCGGGATGGGCGTGGCGTGGGTTTCGCTGATCGCAGCCGAGATGATCTCCGGCCAGTACGGAATCGGCTATTTCACTTGGGAAGCCTATTCGCTGGTCCAGTACGCCGACATCGCACTCGGCATGATCGCAATCGGCGTGCTCGGCCTGACGTCCAGTGTGTTGATCCGGTCTGCTGGAAGGCTCGCAATGCCTTGGGGGCGCACATGAGTCTAATCGAGGCAAAGGCGGGCGAAGGCCATATCGAGGTCAAGAATTTCGCGCTGAGCTATGAGACGATCGACGGGTCCGTTGCCGCCGTTACGAACACGCAGATCCACGTGAAGCCTGGTGAATTTGTTTCCATCGTCGGCCCATCAGGTTGTGGCAAATCTACCCTCTTGAATGCGGTCGCAGGCTTCCTGAAGCCGACCGCGGGAACGGTCACGGTCGACGGCGAAGAGGTAAAGGGTCCAAGCGCCGAACGCGGGATGGTCTTCCAACAGTATTCACTTTTCCCCTGGAAAACCGTGCAGGAAAACGTCGAATTCGGACTGAAGATGCGCGGAATGGATCGTTCCCGTCGTGATAGGGCTGCCCGCACCCTGCTCGGGCTGGCCGGACTTGAAGCGTTCGGAAAGCAATACCCCGACCGCCTTTCTGGCGGCATGAAGCAACGGGTTGGTATCGTGCGAGCCTTGGCGACAGGACCGAAAGTTCTTCTTATGGATGAGCCATTCGGCGCTCTGGATGCCCAGACGCGAGTCATCATGCAGCAAATCCTCAATAACATGTGGCAACGCCTGAAAATCTCAGTCCTGTTCGTGACCCACGACATCGACGAAGCGATCTTCCTTTCCGACCGCGTCTATTGCATGACGGCTCGCCCCGGCTCAATCAAGGCGGAAATTCCCATTCCGCTGGAACGGCCGCGTCAGCAGTCGATGATGATGTCGTCGGAATTCCTCGCGTTGAAACGTGGCCTGATGTCGTTGATTCGCGAGGAAAGCCTGAAAGCAATGGGAGGCGAAATCAGCGACCAAGGTTTGCAGGGGCTGAATATAGACTTGCACGGGCAGTCGTTGGCTGACGTACTTTGAATAGCCGTTCCTGGAGAGAACCGTTCAGCGACCGAAATTTCGGCCGCTCGCTCAACGGCTTGTGTCCGGTGAGGATGCCATGACATTCGCCATTCACGCATCACGAGACGGACAAAGCGCCGTCACCATTCGCATCAACCCTGTTGCTGCTGTCGACAAGGCTCGTCTGCTCGAACGCCTTGGTTGGCGGGTTCATATTACAGACTCGGCTGGGCACCAGTTCGACACATCTGACTTTTGTCTGCTGCTTATGGTTGATCGAGAGACGGCTTAAGCGCCGATAGCTCGCTACCCTCGTATGCTTAATTCCCGAAAGCGGAGAGTTCGCGCGAGAACAGCGACGTCCCATGAGCGCCCAAAAGGCGACGGTCGGGTTTTGGTGACCGCCAACCTCCCATCTGGTTTGCTCGCTGGGGGTCAAGAGTCTGGGGGTCAAGTCCCCTCCCGACCATCGTCAGTGCGCCAACTTCTGCCGCGCATTTGGCTTGTGGTGAGTGCCGAATCGCTCGACCATAGTTGCACTCGCCTCGTTCAGGCCGATCACCTCAACATGCGCTCCGTGGCGACGAAGCTTCAGAACTATATCGTCTAGCGCTCCGATTGCGGTGATGTCCCAGAAATGCGCGTCACTCACGTCAATGCAGACGCGCTCGGGGACGTCCTGGTAATCAAATGCATCGACAAGGCTATTGGAGGACGCGAAAAACACCTGCCCGGTTACAAGATAGGTGATCTCGACCGTCTTCCGACAGCTCGGTGACGATCCCGAGCAACCGGGCAACTTTTGCGGCAAAGAAGACACCGCTCAGGACGACCCCGGTGAGAACACCCATCGAAAGGTCGCCTGTGGCCACCACGACCACGACGGTTGCCAACATCACCACGCTTGAACTCAATGGGTGCGACCGCAAGTTGGTGACGGACGACCAGTTGAAGGTGCTGATCGAGACCATGATCATAACAGCAACCAGCGCCGCCATCGGGATTTGCTTGACCCAATCGCCCAGAACAACGATCAGGAACAGCAGGAATGCACCGGCGAAGAATGTCGAAAGTCTCGTCCGGGCACCAGCGGTGACATTGATCACCGATTGGCCGATCATCGCACACCCGCCCATCGCGCCCAGGAAGCCCGTGACGAAGTTGGCGACACCCTGGCCGACGCATTCCCTGTTCTTGTTGCTGCCCGTGTCGGTCATGTCATCCACGATCGAGGCGGTCAGAAGGCTCTCCAGCAATCCCACCGCAGCCATCGTCAACGAATAAGGCAGGATGATCTTCAGCGTCTCCAGATTGAGCGGGACCTGAGGCACCGCGAAGAAGGGAAGGGTTGACGGCAATTCACCCATATCTCCGACAGTGCGCAGCTTGATGCCGGAATAGATCGTGAAGCCAGTCAGGACGACGATGCTGACAAGCGCCGACGGCACCCGCTTTGTGACGTACGGGAAAAGATAGATGATCGCGAGGCCGACGCCAACCATCGCGTAGGCTTCCCAACCGACGTGCATCAGCTGCGGCAACTGGGCCAGGAAGATCAGGATGGCAAGAGCATTGACGAAGCCAGTCATCACCGAGCGCGATACAAACTTCATCAGCAGACCGAGGCGCAAGGCTCCGGCCACTATCTGGATCGCACCCATGAGGACCGTGGCTGCGAACAGGTATTGCAGGCCGTGGTCTCGCACCAGCGTGATCATGAGAACGGCTGTAGAGGCGGTTGCCGCCGAGATCATGGCCGGTCGGCCACCTACGATGGCGGTTACGCAGGCAATCGAGAAGGAGGCGTAGAGGCCGACCTTGGGATCAACGCCGGCAACAATCGAGAACCCGATTGCCTCTGGGATAAGCGCCAGTGCGACGAGCGCGCCTGACAGCAGTTCGGTCGGGATGTTCGTCAGCCACTCGCGGCGCAACGATTGGAGGAACTTCATTCTTAGAACCAAAATGACCAGCGCGGCGACGGGCAATGCCCTGTCGGCCTTGATCAGGCGCGTGAAAATATAGGCCGACAACAGGCGGGCCGGTTTCAGAAAGGCAGAAGCGGCAATCCACGGGGCCGCCCCAAGGGTGCGCGCAACGCCGCCACCATCGCATGCGAACGGCTGCTTGACGGTCAGGCGGCGGCGTTGACACAGAAAGCCATCCAGATGGCGCTATCAGGGGACAATGTAGCGCTTCGGCTCTGCCTCGACCGAATTTGCCCGCCGCGCAAAGATAGACCGACGATGTTCCACTTGCCGCCGATCACTAGTGCCCGTGCTGCTGCCGATCTCATGGCCGCCGTCACGGAAGCGGTGGCGGCCGGTCATATCACGCCGGGTGGAAGCTGGCGAAATTGGCAAGCTGATCGATGTCTACGTGAAGGCGTATCAAACCGCCGAACTGGACGACCGTATCGCGCGTGTTGAGCAGTTGAGCGACGCCGAACTGATGCACATCGCCGCAGGCGGGTTGACGGACGCCGTGTCTACGCAGCGACCTCAGAAACTAATGCTTCTCAATTCGCGCTGATAAGGCTGGGTGTGCCCTGCCAATGGTAGGCAATTCAACGCGCCTTCGTCTTGGGATAATTATCCCTCCTTCTCGACGCAAGCGGCCGTCGCGCCCCCACTCATCATGCAGTTCCGCCAATCGATGTCCTATCTGAACGGTGGTGTCGATGGCGCCCCGCGAGTAAATGAACGAAATTGGCGGCCGGAACGTCTTGTTGGCTCTTTCCGCGATGGGTGACCCGAAGCGGAACTTGCCATAAACGTCAGGGATTTCATCGGCGAATTGAGACAACGAACAGATTAGAGCGATCCGCCCGAACACTCCGCTCATGGTCAATGCGTTTTCACTTGGCGGCGTGTCCAATCCCATGGGCCAGTCTTTATGGTCTGGATCGTTGTTGCGTATCAGCGCAACTGCCAACACCATGTCATTGCGCACTTCGTTAAAGGCCTCAGACGTGACCACTCGCTCACGGAGCGTGTAGCGGCGTGTGTAAACACCTTCCGGCTTATTGGTTCTTGCCGTCCATTGAAGGTCCCTCAAACTTCCACAGCCAGCGCACGAGAAGTTCAGCGTCATCCTCGCTGATGGCTGCTTCCCGATCCAGTTCGCGGAATATCTCAGCCACCCGACCTTCTAGGGCATTCCCAAAACCTTCGTTGCATTCCTGGCAGAGCGGAATGGTTGCCTTGTCCGGGTCAATGGTTTGCTCGTCGAGCCACGTAATGCCCTCGTGGTGAACTTCGGCGTGTTCAATCAGCCATTTTGGAAAAAAGTGTTCTTTGGTCATCCTTAGACCAACCCGGTCGCAGCCAGAGCAACGTAGTCTCAGCAGTCGCAGCGATTTACGCTCGACCGCCTGTGCCTTGCGGCGCTCATGTCGGTTCATTTGGCTCCCAGCTGCCTCCCCTCGGGCAGGAAAATATTCGAATTGGAACGCAGTATTCATTCAGCAAGGACAACGTATATCTGGGCCCACAAGGCCTCATTCCTCTGGGAAGAATTCGTCATCAATTTTTTTGTAGTGCAACGTCTCGACAATGCGAACACCAACTGAATGATGGATCATCAGCCGCGCAAGCATATCGCCGTTGATTAAGACGACCTTATATTCATGGCGCTTCGCAAAATCTTCTGCGGGTCGCGTGAAATATGACGTCGTCACGAAAACGCCTTTCGAAGCCTTGTTTGCGCCAAGGCTTCCGCAGAAATTTCGGACTTCGGGTTCGCTGACTGCCGTGTTGGCGTCGTATTTTTTTGCCTGGATGTAGATGCGGTCAAGCCCAAGCTGATCTTGATCGATTACTCCGTCAATTCCCCCGTCACCTGTTTTACCAATTGCTCGGCCCGCTTCTACGCGTGAACCGCCGTAGCCCATCTTCAACAGCAATTCGACCACGAGCCTTTCAAAGAAGGCTGGCGATGCTGCGCATATGCGTTCAATTAATTCGCTCGCAAGTGCGCTCTCGACTTCCTTGATGGTGGAGCGCAGCAATTCGTCGGGCGTGCTCTTAATTAAGACTTCCTCTCCAGATGGAGAAGCGACGGGGGATGCCGAAGGGGCGCCATTATTCCCGCCAACAAATGCATTGAATTCGTCGAACCGCCTCAAAAATTTAGCGTCAATACGTTCAACGTTCTCGGCAAGCACGCCACGCCCTCGATCCGTGATCTTGAAAAAGCCCCGCCTAGTCCTCGCCAGCAATTTTGCTTGGGAAAGATAGGTCTTCGCCCAATGAACCCTATTGTTGAAAACTGGTTGCTTGCCGCTGGGCAGTAGTTCATCGCGCTCCGAATTGGTGAGCCTAAATTGCGCTGCTAATGCGCTGACCACCTCGGAAACGCGATGTTCATTGTCGTCGCTTGCCAGTTTTAGCACTGGCAACATCAGCGATTGATAATCGGGGATTGGCACGGGCGTCTAACCTGCTGCTGCGCGTTCGCGGATCAGCGCCAGCGCGGCGTTGATTGTCTCGGCTGCTGCTTCGAGAGCAATGATTGCTGCATGGGCGTCGCGACCCGCGATGTAAGGTCCGGGCGGAGGCAGTTTGTCGTCGGGCGCTGCGACAATTTCCCGGAATTTCGCCCCGGTTGCAATGTCGTTGATCCGTCCGGGATTTACACCGAACCACGCCGCTATGTCGTGCTGCCGATCGCCCCTTGCTATCATGCCCTTCGCAATTGCTGCGTCGATCGCCGTTAGCGAAATGCCGCTCGGCTCTGCCCTTGCCATTCCGTGCCCCCACTACCTCCGATGGAACCGCACATTATTGGCTCAGCGGCCGGAAGCGCCGCAAGGCAAAAAGGGCTTTCTGGGGACAATTGCGATTGGGGACCTGATTGGGGACTGCCTCACCAGTTCGGAATAAAAATCCAATTATATCAATAGCTAACCGATCGCCTCTGGCGGAGAGAGTGGGATTCGAACCCACGGTACGGTTTCCCGCACACACGCTTTCCAAGCGTGCGCCTTAAGCCACTCGGCCATCTCTCCGGAGGCCTCCTCTTGAAGGGACAGGACTGATTTTGCAAGGGACGCCGGGCGCGGTCGCCAAAATTTCTCCAATTCATTGAATTTATTTGATAATTTTGATCGCTCGCCATCGGATGAATGGCGCCTTGTCGGACCTTGAACCGGAATCCGGCCACGATCGACGACGATAAGTGGCAACTGTTTCGGCGGAGGACGGCATGATGATCGCGCGCGCGCTTCAATTCTCCATCCTGGCATCGGCACTTGCGCTAGGCGCCGCCGGCCCGGCGATGGCGCAGTCCTGTACCCGCCAGGGCGTGGACGTGACCTGCGACGACGGCAGGCGCGGAATATTCGCGGGCGAAACGATCATCTGGGCGGACGGCACGCGATCGAACCTGGCCTCGCCGCATCCGAGCGTCATCATCGGCAACAAGTCGTCCGTCGTCATCGGTCCCGGCGTGTTCGTCGGCAAGGGCAATGGTTACGTGCCGATGGAAAATCCGAGCGCGCCGAACAAGGCGCGCTGCCCGGTGCTGGATGGCGTGTCGTATTGTCATTGAGATGAGTGCTTGGACTCCCCCATGGTGAGAAGCGCGTAGCGCGTCTCCGGACGATGCTGCGCATCGACGGGAGCACCATGAGGCCACAGACGGGCCTTCATCCTTCGAGGCGCGGGCGTCGGCGCCGCCCCTCAGGATGAGAGGAGATAGCTTGCCAATTCTAGTGATACCGCGCGCCGTTATGGGTGCCGGAGCGCAACGGCCACAGCGCGGGCTCGGTCACCACGGGCGCCAGTTCTTCCCGGTCCAGCTGGCTTTCGCGCAGCGCGTCAGTGAAGTCGGCGAACCATTGCTGGATCGTATGGCCGCGCAGCTTCGCCATCATCGCTTCCCAGCGCATCCGCCGTTCGGTCAGCGGCATCGACAGCGCGATCGCAATGGTGCGCGCCATGCCGTCGATATCGTGCGGATTGACCAGCAGCGCAGTATCGAGCTCGTTGGCGGCGCCGGCGAATTTCGACAGCACCAGCACGCCGGGGTCGACCGGGTTTTGCGCGGCGACATATTCCTTGGCGACCAGATTCATGCCGTCCTGCAGCGGCGTCACCACGCCGACCTGCGCGGTGCGATAGAGACCCGCCAGCACGGCCTGGCCGTAACCCTTGTTGAGATAGCGGATCGGCGTCCAGTCGACCTCGCCATGCATGCCGTTGACGTCGCTGACGAGCTTGGCGACCTCGCTCTGCAGGTTGCCATAGGCCTCGATCGCGCCGCGCGAGGGCGTTGCGATCTGCAGCAGCGACGCCGTGCGCGCCAGCGACGGATGTAGCGTCCACATCCGG